>JAGQYM010000009.1 GCA_020436085.1 Cyclobacteriaceae bacterium | reverse complement strand
TCGCGAACAATAATGCGATCGCAAAAGAGAGAATACTTAGTAAGATTGACTCCATCAAAAACTGATTCACAAGATGCGATCTCAGTGATCCCATCACCTTGCGCATACCCACTTCCTTGGCGCGATTGGATGAGCGAGCCGTAGAAAGATTCATAAAGTTGATGCAAGCGATCAGCAAAATGAACAGCGCCACTGCGCCAAACAGGTATACATAGGTAATGTCACTGTTGGGTTCGAACTCCGCAGTTAAATCTGAGTGAAGGTGGATGTCAGTGAGTGGCCGAAGAGTCCATTCAATTTTATTGCCAGCCTGGTTAAATTTTGTCATGTCAGCTTCCGGTCCTAAAATCATTTTTATCAAAGGAGTGACATACTTATCCAGCATGGCAGGGAATTTTGCCTGCAGGTCAGCAGCTGTTGCTCCTTCGCGGAGAAGGACGTAAGTGTTGAGGTTGTTGCTAAGCCACTGATCGTCTTTGCTCATCGGCACGGTTTCCAGCGACATGAGAAAATCAAAATGGAAATGACTTTCCTCCGGCATGTCTTTAAATACTCCTGTGATCTTGTATGATGCGTCATCATCCATTATCAGTGTTTGATCCAGCGCATTCTCTCCCGGAAAATATTTTTTCGCAGCGTGCTCACTGATAATTACAGTGTTCGGTTCAGTCAATGCATTTTCCGGATTCCCACTAACAAAGGGAATTGTAAATATTTTTAACACATCATTATCAGCGTAGGCGATCTTCTCCTCCCTTGTATTCTCAATATCTCTCTTCACCAGAAACGCTCCGCTCTGATAGAATCGTGCTGCCACTTCTACTTCAGGATAGTCTGCCTCCAGTGCGGCAGCCATAGGAGCGGAAGATGTCGCAAGGCGCAGGTGATTTCCATTGAAAAGAATTTCATTGTCGATGCGATAAATCCGATCTGCGTATTGATGATGACGATCGTAACTCAGTTCGTTAATGATATAAAGTACGATCACCAGGCAGCTGGCGATACCGATGGCCAGACCTGATACATTGATGAACGAATAGAAGCTTTGTTTCTTAAGATTGCGGAAAGCAATAGTGAAATAATTTTTGAGCATGGCTTTGACTATTGAATTTTTCGATTGAATACTTTGACGTTGAGTTGCTTGAATACCAGCGGTGTTACCGAAGGTGCTAATCACTTTGCGATAGGCTTCGATAAACTTTTCTCCTGACTGCATCTTGTCTTCAACGGCTGTACAAATGTGATCGATCAGCTCGTTCTCCAGCCCTTCGTACACAAGTCCGCGACTGTGAAGATCTTTGATGATATAGGAGATATGTTCGTTAGTGAGTTGCACGGTTACTCTCTAGATATACTTTACCTGAAGCACGGCAGACATTGTCTTAATGAAATCCATGAATTCAGAAACACGATCTCCCACCAGATTTGTACCTGCAGGTGTGATGGTGTAATACTTCCTCACACGCTTGCCCATGTGCACAGTTTCGGTTTGAAGCAGACCTTCTGCCTCCAGCTTGTGAAGAGCTGGATAAAGGGCGCCTTCTGTGAGCAAAATTCTGCCATCGGAAAGTTCCTTCACACGCTGCGTGATTTCATAGCCATACATCTTGCCGTTGTCCTTAAGCACTTTTAGCAGGATGGTTTGGAGGGTGCCTTTTAGTAATTCAGGTGAATGCATAAATGATCAATACATAAGAGAATTATGCATAAGACGTCCACCCCCTAATAGAAGTTGCATTTTCCATTGAGAATTAATCAAAAACCGCGTTTTCAGTAACTATTGTCACATAATTCGCTGAGAAGGATCATCATTTCCTTTGATGATCCTCATTAGAAAAGGAGGGTTCGAGGCATAGTTTTGACCTACAAACGAACCCCTAAAGCCATGAAAAATCTATTGATTCTAGGAGCGGGAACGGCAGGCACAATGATGGCCAACAAGCTCTACAAAGAGCTTGATCCGCTCACATGGAAAATCACCATCGTTGATCGCGATGATAGACATTATTATCAACCCGGATTTCTCTTTGTTCCCTTTGGCGTTTATCAACCTGAAGATGTTGTAAAACCTAAAGCTAAGTTTCTACCAAGAGATGTGGATTTTGTGATAGCTGAGATCGAAAAGATCAAAGGTGAGAAAAATGAAGTGCTGTTGGACAATGGGAGAACACTTCCTTATGACCTGTTGATAATAGCAACAGGTACCGTACCCGTGCCAGAGGAAACACCTGGCTTGAAAGGAAAGCTTTGGTATAAAGACATCTTCGATTTCTATACTTATGAAGGGACTACCCGGCTTGCGAAGAAACTGGAAACATGGAAGGGTGGCAAGTTGGTAATCAATCTCGCTGAGACGATCATCAAATGCCCGGTTGCTCCACTCGAGTTTGCCTTTTTGGCCGATGCCTATTTCACTGAAAAAGGAATCCGTGAGAAAGTAGATATCTCGTATGTGACACCATTGCCCGGGGCTTTTACAAAACCAAAAGCCACAGCGATGCTCAGTCGCTTGCTGAAGGAGAAAGGCATTACAGTAATTCCTGACTTCTATCTCGAGAGAGTGGATGAAGATCGCAAAGTGTTGATTTCCTATGATGAGGTTGAAGTTCCTTTTGATCTGCTCGTATCAGTGCCTGTCAATAAAGGTGACGAAGCAATCGAGCGCAGCAACATGGGCGATGAAGATGGGTTGAATTTTATTCCTACAGATAAAGAGACATTGAAGTCAAAAAAATACGACAACGTATTTGTGATCGGGGACGCTACCAACGTTCCGGCTTCCAAGGCGGGGTCCGTTGCTCACTTTGAGGGTGAGATATTGTTGGAGAACATTTTAAGCTACATCAATGGCGAGCCTCTGGAGGCACGCTTTGATGGTCACTCCAACTGCTTTATCGAAACCGGATTTGGCAAAGCATCCCTGATCGACTTCAATTATGATACTGAACCGCTGCCAGGTGTATTCCCTTGGCCAGTCATCGGACCGATGGGATTGTTGAAAATCAATCGGGCCAACCACCTGGGCAAGCTAATGTTCAAATGGGTGTATTGGCACATGCTGTTGACTGGCAAGAAACTTCCGGTTAGCACACACATGTCAATGGCCGGAAAAGTAACAACTG
Source organism: Cyclobacteriaceae bacterium (assembly GCA_020436085.1). GTDB lineage: Bacteria > Bacteroidota > Bacteroidia > Cytophagales > Cyclobacteriaceae > ELB16-189. Next base: position 118,574 of record JAGQYM010000009.1, on the reverse strand, counting down.
AATAGAACAACGTAAACCCCAAAAATATGGAAACCATGAATGCTCAACACATCGAAGTAAATGAAGAGGGCTATATGAAAGACCCTGCACAATGGACTGAAGAATGGGCACACGAAGTGGCCCGCGAGTACAACATCAATCTTACTGATAAACACCTCGCCTTGCTGAAGTGGCTTCGCGAAAAACATAATGAAGGTGTTGCACTCAACATTCGCAAAGTAGGTAAGTCCGGCCTTGTGGATATCAAAGAATTCTATCAACTGTTTCCGGGTGGACCTCTTAAGATATCCAGCCGGATTGCAGGAATTCCTAAGCCCGTTAGCTGCGTTTAGTTTATAACTACAAAACATTAAAGCCATGAACGAAACATTAGATACACCCGTAACCGCCAAAGCTGGCGCGGCAGTTAAGAAAGACAATGACACTGTAAAAAAAGTGATCATCATTTGTTCTAAGGGAACACTGGAAGATGTGTATGCCGCACTCATCATGGCCAATGGCGCATTGGCTGATGGACGAGATGCCAAACTGTTCTTTACCTTTTTTGGACTCGATGCGATCACCAAATCAAAAGCAGATCATCTGCATACAGCCACAGTCGGAAATCCTTCGTTCATGCCAGGGATGCCAACTATGGTTGGAGGACTTCCCGGCTTTGAAGCATTTGCATCATACATGATGCAGAAGCAAATGGATAAGATGGATATTCCTCATGTAACTGAATTCATCGAGATGATTGAAGCAGGAGGAGGAGAGATCTACGCGTGCAAACTTGCAGCTGACATGTTCAAATTGAAAAAAGAAGATTTCCTTCCTGAAGTGAAAGACATTATCACAGTAGCGGATATGTACGCACTTGCTGATGGTGAAGGATCACACTTCATCTTCATCTGATCGGGCATTCGGGCGAAGAAAATAGCTGTATGACAGCAAAATGCGCGAATTTTAGCGTGTTTTGCTGTTATTTCGGGCCTCGATGCAGTAAATTCACTTTGTGAACAGCAGGAAAACAGTCTATCTCGCAGTGGTCTTGTTTGTGGTGTGGTGCGTGACCTGTGCACTATGGTATCTGTTTTCTGTAAAAGGACTAACTACTGACCCAGCGTCCTTCAACGGTCTCGCCAACTCAATTGCCATTGTTGAAATTATTCTGATGACATTGGGCGCATTCCTCATAGGATTTCTTGCGGCCTACTATCTCCAGGAAGAGCCGCTTCAAAAATGGCGCAATGCATTCTTTGGTGAAGAGCACGTAAAGAAAGAGGCTCAATTCAAAGTCAAGGCACTGCAACAAGACAACCACGCACTAGCGAGCGAAAAAAACTATCTGGAACTGCATTACAAAAGCGAGCTGGCGCAACGCGGGCAACAATTACAGCAGACAAGTGCGGAACTTGAATCGCGGAGAAGGGAAGTAGAAGAAGCAAAAGCCTTACAGGCAAATCTGAAATACGAACTTGAAGAATTGAAACCGAGAGCTGAAGAACTTGGGGCAGAAGTTTCACACCTGCGGTTCAAAGTGAAGCAACTCGAATTTGAAAATCAAAGTAAATCAGAGCTTCGCGTGCCGCGAGAAGATGAAATAAATGACCTTACCCAGATTCAAGGTATCGGGCCAGCCATTTCGCGTAAGCTGTATGCGATGGGAATTTATTCCTTCAAACAAATCAGCCAGTTTGACGACAAGATGATCGACCAGGTAGGCAAGGCACTTAAGTATTTTCCTAAACGCATCCTTCGCGATGATTGGGTCGGTCAGGCGCGACAGCTCAACAGCCGCTAATAAATCAAAAAAGGTATTTTTCTGAACCAAGAATAAACTTTCCGTTTTGGCACGAACTCCATCTACAATGATCCCATTGGGGATCAAAGCTCCAGATTTCAAATTACCAGATACAGCATCCGGACGTATTCTCTCTCTTGAGGATGTGAGAGGCGATCGGGGAACTTTAATAATGTTCATATGTAATCATTGTCCCTTTGTAAAACATGTGAACGGTGAATTAGTAAAGTTGGGAGATGAATATCCATCAAAAGGCATCGCATTGGTAGCCATCAACTCCAACGATGTTGCAAAGTCATCCGGAAGACAGCCCTGATAAGATGACACAAGTAGCCCGATCCTTGGGGTATTCGTTTCCCTATCTATATGACGAAACGCAGCAAGTTGCGCGAGCCTATGACGGTGCATGTACACCCGACTTTTTTCTTTTTGATGCAGAGTTGAAATTAGTTTATCGTGGTCAGCTTGATGGCTCAAGGCCCGGCAACGATGTGCCGGTTACTGGAGAAGATCTTAGAGCAGCGATGAACTCACTACTTGATGGTAAACCGATATCGGAAGATCAGAAACCGAGTTTGGGGTGCAATATCAAATGGAAGTTGATCTAAATTTCTTTGCCCTTCCACTTTCCTGACTTGAGATACAAATAAGAAAGTAGAAACATGGTGGACCAGTACACCCACTCGCTGGCCCATCCCCAGGTGATATCCATCTGCAGTACCTCAAGAACCACATAGGCGTAGACGGAGTATAAAATAATAGTCACGGTCTCCACCATCAGGTTAACTTTTGTGTTACCCGTTCCTGTGATTGCATTCAACCACACTGTTCCCATCGACATAAGCAGCAGAGCAACGGAAACAACACGCACTACAGGAATAGCTTCACGCATAAATCCTTCTTCCTGACCGTAGAACCAGAGGAACCACTCAGGCTTGAAGTTGAGAAAAAGAAAAATCGTGAATGAAATGCCGAAGCTGATCTTCACAATTTTCTTGATCAGGTAAATGACTTCCTCAGTTCTTCCTTGTCCGATCAGGTTACTCACCATCGTGTTGCTGGTGGCAGCAAAGGCCCACGAGAAAATTCCAAAGATGCCGAAGATGTTGCGCATCGTATTGGAAATAGCCAAGGACCTTTCTCCATGATGTTCGACCAGGATATAAAAGAATTCCCACGTGGCAATGCTGATGGCATACTGCGCAATGAGTGGTGATGACTGCACAAGGATTAAACGAAAGACTGCAGGATCGAATTTCTTTTGCTTGAAGAATGCAAAACGCTGATGCATATTCTTCCGATGGATGATCACATAGAGTACCAGCAGTCCGCCTGCTTCAGCGAAAATGGAAGCGTATGCTGCTCCATTGAAACCCATAGCCGGCAAACCGAAATGACCGTAGATCAACCCGTAGTCGAGAAAAATATTAATAACCGCTTCTACCAACGTGCCCCACACCAGATACTTCGACTGGTTGGTGCCAACCAGCAATGCATTTCGCATTGCATAGAGATAGAGGAACGGTAAACCCCAAATCCGAATCAGTAAAAAACCGATTACTTGTTCAGCAATGATCTGGTTGTGTATGGTAGCGCGAAGGATGGCAGGAGCAAAAAGGTAAACGATGACAATACCCAGGCCTGCAATGGCAACAGCAACCCACGCACCATGGTAGAAGAGTTTGCCAATGTCTTCGTGTTTGTTTTGTCCGGCCCTGCGCGCGATGAGTGCCTGCAGTCCATTGTTCAATCCATTGCCAATTACTGCAAAGATCAGGTAGAACACGCCTGTGATGCCCGCACTTGCCAGCTCCTGTTCACCAAGTCCGCCAAGAAAAATATTGTTGGTGATGAAGTTGATCTGTGGAACGAGCATGGCCAGACTGATGGGCATAGCCAGCTTGAGAATGTGACGACTTGAGTTATCAAGTCGGAGATCAGTGGGAGCAGATGCAGTAGCCATGAATCAAAAAGGCCAGCAAATGTACATATTTCGTGTGCATCGTTCATTGGTTCGGCATGATGACAAGTTGGTCGAACAAATGTGTTTCTTGATTTTTATTTTCCACCGGGATTGTCACCTTTGGACAATGGAACTTTACAATCCGAATAGCACAAGAGGAGTAAGAGCATATGAGATCGGTGAAGATTACATCATCATCAGCTTTCACAACGGTTCGTACGATTACAAATTCACTCATGATAGTGCTGGTAAAGGTTCAGTGGAGGTAATGAAACTGTTGGCCAAGGAAGGTAAGGGGCTAGCTGCCTATCTTTCCACGCAAGTCAAGGATAAGTACGAGTCTAAAACACCAGTGAAAAATGATGATCGTACTAATTTCATGAACATCAAATTCGAGTGAAAATGCGAGGAGTTTCTAACCGCTAAGGCGCAAAGACGCTAAGTTGATTCTCTTTTGCGTTTCCGCGTCTTTGCGGTGTGAGCCCTTGTGCTTTGTTTTTCCCAGCATTACGGACTCGTAACCTGAGACACTGATGAATCGAAGTGTCTCCTTTGTTCGAAGGTGAGTTTAGTACTAAAGAGGGTGTTGGTCGTGAGGAGATGCTTCGTTTCTCTCAGCATCCCAGAGCGAGCATGAGACACTGATGAATCGAAGTGTCTCCTTTGTTCGAAGGTGAGTTTAGTACTAAAGAGGGTGTTTGCATAGAGGAGATACTTCGTTTCACTCAGCATCCCAGAGCCAGGACTGAGACACTGATGAACCGAGGTGTCTCCTTTGTTTGAGGATTGAGATTTAGTATCAGGAGGGTGTTGGTCGTGAGGAGATGCTTCGTTTCTCTCAGCATCCCAGAGCGAGCATGAGACACTGAGGAATCGAAGTGTCTCCTTTGTTTGGAAATAGGCTCAATCTATTGGCTCCCTGATTGAGCCATCCTTCGGAGGCCAGTTGTCCATAATTGACGAATTGAGAAAATTGAGGTTTGGATTGTTTTGTTTGATAAGATCGAGCTTTTTCTTTCGAGTCCATCCTTTGATTTGTTTTTCCCTGGCTTGAGCATCTTGAACCCACTGAAACTCTTCAAAGTAGATTAATTGGTAACAGTAGTACCTGCCAGCAAAAGTTTTCAGCTTGCCACGATTCAGGTAATGCTCAGTTATCCTCTGTGTAATATCGTTTGTCATACCAGTGTAAAGGACTTTTCTGTCGGGGTTGGTCGTAATGTATACGTAGTAGGAATGGTCCCGCATCAACAGAGGATTTTTCAATCCAAGATACTTGTTATTGCGGCTCTTTGTCAACCTGACGGAGATACTGAGGAGCCGAAGAGTCTCCTTTGTTCTAAGGTGAGGTGTAGTACCAAGGTGGTGTTTGCCTTGAGGAGATGCTTCGTTTCACTCAGCATCCCAGAGTAGTGACCTGAGACACTGAGGAATCGAAGTGTCTCCTTGAGGTTAACTCGGTTTAGACTAAGAGTCGTTTTGCTACTTGGCTCATGTTTCGAGATTGGAGATGCTTCGCTCTGCTCAGCATCCCAGACTCGTAACCTGAGACACTGAGGAATCGAAGTGTCTCCTATGTTAAAGCGCTGTTCTTCCTCCGCTATTGGGTTTGTTACCAAGGAGATGCTTCGTTGCACTCAGCATCACAGGCCAGAAAACAGAGACACCGCCAAGGCCAAAGACGTCTCTGCGTTGGAATCTGCTTATTCATGTAACCTTTTTCCGTAATTCCGGTGTATACACTAAACCCCTGCCCAATGCTTAAGAATTACCTGCTTGCTATCTGGCGGTACTTGACGCGCAACAGCGTTTTTGCGCTTATCAATTTGCTTGGTCTGGTGGTCGGTACGGCTGCCTTTTTGCTTATCGTTCAATATTCTTTGCATGAATTCAGTTATGATCAATTCTGGAGGGCGAAAGAAAATATCTATAGGCTCCAATTAGACCGTTATGACAAAGGTGAATTGGCCACGCGTTGGGCAGCGGGAAGCAATGGCATTGGGCCAGACCTGAAAAGAAATTTTCCAGAAGTGAAAGCGTATGTGCGCATGACCAAAAGTAATGCGATGCTTTCTCATGGCGACACCTTCTTTAAAGAAGAGAATGTGTATTACACCAGCAGTGGTTTTTTCGATGTATTTGGCCTCAAATTGATAGAGGGAGTTGACAGTACTGCACTGATTGGGCCGAATAAAATGATTCTCTCCCGCTCGATGGAGAAAAAATATTTTGGAAACGAGCCAGCGTTGGGGAAAACGATGCGCAACAATGGAGATACGGAATACCTGATCACCGGAGTGTATGAAGATCTTCCCGCCAAAACACATATGGCACTGGACGCAATGCTCTCCTTTGCCACTTTTGCCAATTTCCAGGGAGTCACTGAGGAGGAAATGAATTATTGGCAATGGGATGGATTCCTGACCTATATCTTATTAGATGAGCAAACTAGCCCTGCTTCGTTAGAGAGCAAGCTTCCGGAGTTTGTCATCAGGCAAGCTGGGGAAGAACTCAAGCAGTTCAATGCCGGAATGGTTTTTCATCTCCAAGCCCTCACCGATATTCACCTCGATTCGGATTTTATCATGGAATTCAAACCCAATGGTAGCCGCGATACCGCCAACTTTTTACTCGTTGTAGCTTTTTTAATCATTCTCATAGCCTGGATCAACTACATCAATCTATCCACAGCAAAGTCCATCGAGCGCGCCCGCGAGGTAGGGGTAAGGAAAGTAATGGGAAGTCAGCGGTGGCACCTTGTGCAGCAATTTCTGGTGGAGTCCTTATTGTTCAATACGGTGGCAGTCGGACTGGCCGTTTTTGTAGTGGTTCTATTGACACCGTATTTCGCTGATCTCACGGGCAGGCCATTGGGATACGAATTGTTTACACTAAAAACATTTTGGATCGGAAGCGTAGTGCTCATCGTAGTGGGAGCAGTTTTCTCCGGTTTTTATCCCGCGCTGGTTTTGTCCTCCTATAAACCTGTTGAGGTCTTGAAAGGCAGATTTAAAAACACAAATCAGGGAGTTGCTTTTCGCAAGGGCATGATCGTCCTGCAGTTTGTTGCCTCTATTATGCTGATCGTAGGCACATACACCGTGTACAACCAAATTACTTACATGAGAAGTCAGCAACTCGGTGTCAACATCGAGCAGACTCTAGTAATCAAATCACCGAACGTAATAGATTCTACCTACAGAGCAACGTTTCAGGGATTTAAAAATAAGTTGGTTCAAAAGGCTGAAGTAAGTTATGTCACCGCTTCCAGCAGCGTGCCAGGCACCTCACCAGACTGGAATGCGGGAGGCGTACGCAGGCTAAGCCAGGGAGAGGATGAATCCAATCAGTACCGGGTGCTCCTTATAGATCATGATTTTATTCCTTCTTATGGACTTGAGGTTGTAGCAGGCCGTGGATTTTCTGACGAAATGAACAACGAGGAGAAAAGTCTGATGCTGAATGAATCTGCTGTGCGAATGATGGGCTTTGAAAATGCCGATCAAGCCATCAATGATTACGTTGTCTTTTGGGGAGACACTTTTCGCATTGTGGGCGTTTTGAAAAATTACAGGCAGGAATCCTTAAAAAAAGATTTTGATCAACTTTTGTTTCGCTACAGCAAAGCGCCTCAAGGTAATTATTCCGTACGTTTTAATACGGCCAACGTGAAAACCTCGATCGCTCAGTTTGAGGAAGCGTGGAAGGAATTTTTTCCAGGTAATCCTTTCAATTATTTCTTCCTTGATGAACACTATGAAAAACAATACAAAGCCGACCAGCAGTTTGGAAGTGTGTTTGGCATGTTCAGTGGTCTGGCCATTTTTATTGCAAGCCTGGGTTTGTTTGGATTGTCATCACTCACCGCGTTGCAACGCACGAAGGAGATAGGAGTGAGGAAAGTGCTGGGTGCAAGCGTAGCGGGTATTTTACAATTGATCAGTAAGGAATACATGTTGTTACTGGGCGTGGCTATTGCGATGGCTACTCCGCTGAGCTGGTGGGTCATGGACCACTGGCTCACAGGCTTTGCGAACAGGATCCACCTGAGCTGGTGGATCTTCGCAGCGCCTAGTTTGATGGTGGTGTTGGTAGCGATGTTGACAGTAAGTTTTCACACGCTCAAAGCAGCACGAACTAATCCAGCAACTTCATTGAGGACGGAATAGTGTGATTGAAGTTCACCGCTAAGGCGCCAAGACGCTAAGGTTGTTTTCTTTGCGCCTCCGCGCCTTTGCGGTTGAGCCCTTATGCTCTGTTGTACTCAGCACCCAGAGCTATGACTGAGACACTGAGGAACCGAAGTGTCTCCTTAATCTTAACTCAGTTTTAGGGTAGGACTCGTTTTGCAACTTGACTCATGTTTCGAGATAGGAGATGCCTCCTGCCTCCGGCAGGCAGGCGCTTTGCTCAGCATCACAGAGCTAATAATGAGACACTGAGGAATCGAAGTGTCTCATTTGTTCGAGGATGAGTTTTAGTAATAAGTTGAGTGTTTGTATTGAGGAGATGCTTCCAGCCTCCGGCAGGCAGGCGTCTCTCAGCTTCACAGACAGGTTTTTGCACTGTTAAGTCACCAAGACGCTAGGGTGGTTTTCTTTGCGCCTTCATGTCATTGTCGTTTGGAAACGGAGAAGCGATCAATAAAAAACCGCTGCCTGTGTCGAGACAAGCAGCGGCTTCAAAGTTTCTTATTGGATATTAATCGTTTTCCTTGAACTCCGTGATTTCTCCAGAGTGTGCGTCAACGGTAAATTCATATCGTACACCGTCTCCTTCAAGACGGAATTCATACTCCCAACGATCCTGACCATTCTCCAACTCATAGTCTAATCGCCACTGAATAATGTCGGCTTGCACTTCATTGAAGATAATGTCAACTACTTCGCCAAAGGTTTTCAAGTCGCCACCAGGTTCAACAGCATAGTCAAAAGGTCCAACTTCACCTTCAATCTTCAAAAGGGACAGAGGCTCTTCCATGATTTTAATTTTGACTACTGCCCCGGCTTGATTTTTTACATACACTTCCCAGTACACCTTGCCTTCAAACTCGTGTCGTTCGCTGTGAGCGATCACGCCATCGAATATGTTTGTAGCAAATGTTGAAATGTCACTCGTTGGAGCAGTGTGATCGTTATCATCATCACCGTGTTCCATCTCGTCTTCCTTTTCTCCTTCATCCTCTTCTCCATCGTTGTCATCGTCTTCGCCTTCATGCTTTTCTTTTACGGTGATCACCTCTGCAGTAAATCCACGCACCTCTACCTCAACGCGTCTATTGTCACTTACGATGTGAAACTCGTATTCCCACTGGTTATTTTCCTCCAGTTCCAAACTCCAACTCATCAAGTCACCGGGGGCCGCATTGAGAGCGAGCTGCCTGGCTTCACTGAAGGTGATAAAGCTTCCTTCCGGATCGAAGTCGTAATCAAAAGGACCGGTTTTGCCTTTGATCTTTATGATCTTGCCCAGGTCTTCCACTACCTTGATTTTAATGATACCGCCACTGCTCATTTTCACTTTTGCTTCCCATACTGCCAAGCCACGTTCAGTTTCTTTTTCCACTTCGATAATGGTGGCGCCCGCAAAAATGGATTGCAGCTTGGTGATCACCTCATCAATGGTGATTGCAGTTTGTCGCACGCGACCGCCACTGCTGAACGTAGAGGCAAATGGCGTCTCTATACTTTCCAGGTCGCTGACCGTCAGATCTGGAAAACTTTCTTCGGTGTAGTTAATGACATCGGGCTGGTCATCTTCAGAACAGGCGAAAGCCAGAAAGCCAACCAGGACAATAAATAGCTTTAATTGCTTCATTTTGCTCGTTTTTTGTTAACGGTTGTTTGAATTGCGTGTTTATACATGCAATTGTAATAAAGTAAACGAGCGGTTGCTATGACCATTGTCAGCACCCAGTGAGAATGAGCAAAAGACCCGTTTAATGGCAATTGTGATCGCTCAGAAGTCCAGGCAGGCGTTTCTCTCAGCATCACAGACTGTTTACTCACCGCTAAGGCGCTAAGACGCTAAGGGGATTTTCTTTGCGCCCCTGCGTCTTCACGGTTTGAACCGTTATGCTTCGTTGTACTCAGCATCGCAGACTCGTTACCTGAGACACAGAGGAACCGAAGTGTCTCCTTAGTCTTAACTCAGTTTTAGGGTAGGACTCGTTTTGCAACTTGACTCATGTTTCGAGATAGGAGATGCCTCCTGCCTCCGGCATGCAGGCGCTCTGCTCAGCATCACAGAGCTAATAATGAGACACTGAGGAATCGAAGTGTCTCCTTTGTTCGAGGATGAGTTTTAGTAATAAGTTGAGTGTTTGTATTGAGGAGATGCTTCCTGCCTCCGGCATGCAGGCGTTTCTCTCAGCATCACAGACCCAGAAGACGCTAAGTATTCTCTTCGCTCGTTCGCGTCTTTGCGGTAAGACCGTTTACTCGACCTTCTTCTTCCACTCGTAATACCTCTGCTTCCTCCACTCCCCGTCCTTCCACTCGTACGATTGCGCATACTGAATGTCCGCACGGGTATCGTTCTCATGCTTTACCTTCGAGGAAGTTCCATCCGGATACATCAACGTCACCACGTCTTCGCTTCGGGTGTCATCTATTAATTTCATTTCTGCAATGCCCAATCCTGCACCCCAACCGTATTGATGATACATCAGTTTCTTCTGCTCCGGGTGGTAGAATACCCTAAACTCCCAGAAGGTGCCGAAGTCTTTTCCATCTTTCAGTCCAAACAGCCGGCCAATCACTGAGGTTTTTCCCACACCGTAGGTCCACGTGATGCCGTAGGCATCAGCCTTTTCGCTGCCATTCATGTAGGCACTGTTGTCTGCTATCCACGTGCCACCATTAGCAGTGAGCTCCTCCCAATGCCGAAGCACCTGATCGGGGATCTGGGCAGTGGAACCAAACGAAATGAGGGTAAAAGCGAGCAACCATTTCATAGCACGGGTTTTTATTGGAACCTACAAATTGGGGAATTCGTGGAGCTCCGCCTTCCCGCAAATGGGGGCAATCGTACGAATCGGCTGAATTTCTATCCCAACCGGCATTGGCCCCTGACCAACCGGAGCCGTGGTTGACTATTAACTCGTGAATTTCTATCTTGAATGCATTGAGCCCTCATTCCTGCGGAGTTACAGCTGGAGTCAGGGCTCTTTTTGCATCCGGCAAGCCAAACGAACAACGGCCAACAGGCAACCGATAACGGACCGATGAACAAATACTACCTCAACAAGCGCGCGCAGGCCAACGGGCAGCACGAAGTGCACAAGGAGGGATGTCTGTTTTTTCCCAGCCCCGAGCATGCGCTCTACCTGGGTGTGTACACCAGTTGCCACGAGGCTGTGGCCGAAGCAAAAAGAAAATACAACGAACTCAGCAATGGGTGCTATACCTGTGCGAGGGAGTGTAATGAGGGGTAAAACCTCATCCCCAAACCTCCCTCATCAACCTTGCAAAGTTTCCACCGATAATTTTTTCTACACGCGCCTCCTTATAGCCTTTAGTTAGGAGTTTGTCAGCGATTAGTTCCAACCTGTTGGGATAGTTCAGGTCGGGCACGAACATAAAAATCTTTTCATCTTCACCGGGTGCCGCGCGTCCCGCCTCTTTGCGCTCACGCACAAACTTTGCATGCGCAGTTTTGTATGCCTCTGTCACATTGTGCGGAGTGATTGACAAGTCGCTGCCGATGCCTACATGATCTTCACCGCAAACATTCACTGCGTGATCGATGTGTTTTACCACATCATCGGCCATCGGCTGCGGGCCCATGGTGAGAAAGGGCATTAGGTAAACACCAACCACACCACCCTTGTCGGCCATGGCTTTTAGTTCTTCATCGCGTTTGCTGCGCGGGCAGTCAGCTACTGCCTTGCAGCCTGAGTGACTGATGGCTACTGGTGCTTTGGAGGCTTTAATTCCATCAGCAGTAGTTTTGGTACTACAATGTGAGAGGTCAACTATAATTTTTTGTTTGTTCAGTTCGGCAACGAAGTCGTGTCCATACGGACTAAGACCTGCATCTTTGGGCACGAGACAGCCGTCAGCAATCTGGTTGCGGCCGTTGTAGGTCAGTTGCATGATCATCACACCATGACTTCTGAACATCTCCACCCGCGATAAGTCCATGCCGATCACGCTGCAGTCCTGAAAACCGAAAATGATGCCGAGTCGCTTTGTGTCTTTGGCAGTTTTCAAATCTGCCATCGAGCGCACCTTCATCAATGCGTCAGGGTGCTTTTGCAACTCGCGCTCCCACATCGCCATGTTTTTGAAATAACCTTCTACATCGCCACTGCCACCACCTACCGTCAGGTTCACCGCGGTGATGCCGGAAGCAACAGCATTCTTTACCATCTCTGGAGATAATTCGGTGAAGCGTTCAGATGTGTTGAAAGGTCCGGGGCTTGCCAGGAAGTCGATGACGGTGGCTTTGCTGTAACCTGCCCATGGAGAAGGTCGGCTATCGATCGGTGAAGAAAATGTTGGGAAGGATGAGTTGCCAAATCCTACCAGGGGTGCGGCACTGAGCGCGGTGGCCAGTTGCGCAAATTTTCTGCGGCTGATGGTTGTCATGGTGATAAGATACACCAAAACAGATCAATGTCCTTTGTGAAATAGGAAATGAGACTATCGGAGTTTACAGGCGGATGAACGCCTCTCCAAATTACCCTGCCAAGTCAAAGATCTGTTTGCGATGCTTAGTGCCCCAAGCGTACAGAGCGTGAATGACCGGGCCAAGTGACCTTCCATGATCGGTAACTGTGTAAATAACCGTGATGGGTGCAGTATCAAAAACATCGCGCGTTACCATCTGATTAAGTTCAAGTTCCTTCAATTCTTTGGAGAGCATTCGCGCAGTAATACCATCCAATGCTTTTTGCAATTCCTTGAATCGCATCGGCCCCTCGGTAACAAGAACATGAAGAATTGGGAGTTTCCACTTTCCACCCACAATGTCCAGCGTATCGCGAATCGCCAAGCTACTTTTCGAACAGCTTTTTACTTCCATGATCTAAAATTACGATGTACAGGCATGGTATACCAGATGTAACCGGTATACAAAAGTATACTGATACGATTCGGATACCGTTGAGGCCCAATTTTGCTGCGAATCAAAATTATTTAACAATGAAAATAGCAGTAATTATCGCCCGAGTTGTGCTGGGTCTTGTGTATGCCTCTTCTTCAATTTTTTTCTTTTTAGGAATGATGCCCAAAGCAGAACTGGGTGAAACCGCAGGAACGTTTGTTGGAGGCTTAGCAGCTTCCGGCTATTTAATGCCACTGGTAAAGGTGATTGAACTGGCGTGTGGCGTTGCACTTATTTCGGGAAGGTTTTTGCCTTTGACAACGGTGGTCATTTTTCCAATCACACTAAATGTGTTCTTGTTTCATGCGTTTCTCGCACCGGAAGGAGTTGCGGTTCCAATCGTGATGATGGCTGCCAACTTGTTTTTGGCTTACGCTAATCTTGAGAAATACCAACCGATGTTGGCTTTGAAGTAGAATTGATTTTCGCAGAGACATGATGTATGGGTAACGGAGTTGAAATACAAACTGATTACCTTGCGTCATGTCTTCGTTGCAGTACATACTGGAGATTCTCGGCACGTTGTTTTTTGCAATCAGCGGGGCGTTGGCCATTCGCGATCGCAACCCGGATTTGTTCGGAGCGACTTTCACAGGATTTGTGACTGCCATCGGTGGAGGTACACTGCGCGATATCATGCTGGGTGCTTATCCACTCGTCTGGATTTCCGATATCAACTTTCTTTACGCCATTTTTTTAGGCGTGGTGGTCGCCTACATATTTTTTAAGGTGTTGGTGGGATTGCGTAGAACGTTTATGTTTTTTGATACGTTGGGGATTTCCTTTTTTACCATCCTGGGTGTGGAGAAGGCTTTGTCTCTTGGCTTGCGACCTGAGATCGCTGCGATGATGGGCATGTTCTCAGCGGTAATGGGTGGCGTAATCCGCGATACATTAATCAACGAACAACCAGTGTTGTTTCGCAAAGAAGTGTATGCAACGGCTTGCCTCGCTGGAGCCGTACTTTATTTGGTTCTCTACCGATTCGATGTTCCCCGGGATATCAATCTGATCATTTCGAGCGCGTTTATTTTTATCATTCGCATGGTAGCGGTGAAGTTCAAATTGGCGCTGCCGAATTTTAAGAGGTGAACTACCAGTAAACAGAATACAATGCCACCAGCATTCCCACAACCAGTAATGTTCCTACGGCAAAAGAAGTAGACACTTTGAACATACTGACATCGATATCCAATCCTTTTGGAATGACACCCTTTTTGTTTTCGTAGATGCTGATGATGTACATCCCTGCTGCCGCAATCAAAAATACGATCAGCATTCTGTCCATGAAGGGAATTTCATAGATGCTACTGCTGTTGGCGATAGCCCAGCCATAGCTCGCAAGCCCCGAAAGGTCAACCCACTGAGGTAGAAATTTCAAAAACACAGAAGCTACAAATCCTCCAATCGTGGCAAAGAGCGCAGCATCGGAAGTAGTCTTTTTCCAAAAGAAGCCAAGGATGAACATGGCAAAAATGCCAGGTGAAACAAAGCCGGTGTATTCCTGAATGTATTGAAATCCTTGTTTCCCCTCACCCATGAGTGCCTCACCGAGTACGAGAGAAAGCAGCACAGCAGCGAGTATGGAAATCACCACACTGGCCTTGCCCACCCCAACAAGCTTGCCTTCGGTAGCGCCTTTGTTTATTACCTTTTTGTAAATATCAAGTGTGAAAATGGTAGCGATGCTATTTGCTTTTCCTGCTAGTGACGCGACAATAGCAGCAGTGAGGGCAGCAAAGGACAAACCTTTTAATCCAACAGGAAGCAAACTCAGCAATGCTGGATAGGCTTTGTTTGGATCTTGTACGCCCGAGGCAGTGAGCATATCACTTTCTCTTATTCCTGGAATTTTTTCCTTGATGATGAAATAAACGGCAATGCCTGGGACCACTACGATCACAGGCATAAGCATTTTCAAAAAGGCAGCGAACAAAAGACCGGACCGCGCTACAGGTAGCGAAGCACCCAGCGCTCTTTGTGTGATGTATTGATTACAACCCCAATAACTTAAGTTGGCAATCCACATACCACCGATCAGAACACTAAGTCCTGGCAGGTCAATGTAATTAGGATTGTCTTTCGTGAATATGAGATGAAAATGTTCGGAGGCTCCCTGGGTTAGTAAGGAAAAACCTTTTCCGATGCCGCCATCTTCAGAAATCATATTCAAAGCAATGTATGTGGCCACCAGCCCACCCAATACCAGGAAGAAGACTTGAATTACATCGGTATAGCCAATCACTTTCATTCCGCCAAGCGTAATGAAGATGGCAAAGACGGCAAGCGCGAATATACAAACCACTACACTCAACCCCGAAATACCGCTGATGGCTAGCGCACCTAGATAGAGGATGGACATCAGGTTGACTACTACATATAGCATCAACCAGAAGATTGCCATGATCATCGCCACGCTCTCGTTGTACCGCTGACTAAGGAACTGCGGCATGGTGAAGATTTTATTCTTCAGATAAACGGGCATGAAGAAAATGGCAACGATAAGCAACGAAGCAGCGGCCATCCATTCATAGGCAGAAATGGCGAGACCGAGTTTAAACCCGGAACCGCTCATGCCAATCATCTGCTCAGCAGAGATGTTACTTGCAATTAAAGAAGCACCAATAGCCCACCAGGTCAGTGAACCCTCTGCTAGAAAGAAATCTTTCGAATCAGCCTCAGCTTTCTTCTTTCGATTATATACCCAATACCCGTAACTCGCGACAATCAGGAAATAGAACAGAAATACAATGTAATCTGTGGTTTGAAGGCCGTTGGTCATAGAAGAAGGTGCTTAGGCTAAAGTACGAGGGACAATTTACGACATAGGTGATCTGAAAAAATCATTAGCATATCCGCCACCGTGAAAATTTTAGGCCTTGTTCCTTTCTTCCCACATCTTCTCAAGCTGTTCCAAAGTCTTTCCTTTTGTTTCCGGAATGTACTTGTAGGTGAAAACGAAAATCAAGAAGATGAAGAACATGAATAGAACATACGGGAGAGATCCGCTCCAGAAGTCACCAGCATTGGCCTGGCTTTCTGCCACCATGGGGAAAGTCTGAGACACAAAATAGTTTGCAGCCCATTGTGCTGCTACTGCGACAGACATTGCTGCACTACGAATATTGTTCGGGAACATTTCTGCAAGGATGACCCAAACCACCGGCCCCATTGACATCGCAAATGAAGCGATGAACATCAACACACCAATCAGCGAAAGCACACCTACGGAGTTAGTCATCAACGTAACGGTGAGTAGCAAAAAACCAAGGAACATTCCGATGGAGCCTACATAAAGCAAAGGCTTACGACCAAACTTATCTACTGTGGCCATCGCTACGAATGTGAAGACGAGGTTGATACCAGCCAACAGGATTTGCTGCGCAAGAATATCCTCCTGTCCAAAGCCGAGCGCTTTTTCAAAAATATCAGCTCCGTAATACAACACTGCGTTGATACCCGTAAACTGCTGAAGCATGGAGAGAATAGTACCGATCACCACGATAGCGAATACACTTTTTCCCCAGAGATTTACTTTGGCCTTTTGTGCATCAGCTGCTAATGATTCCTGAATTTCCTTGTACTCTTTTTCAGCCATCTCGGGACCGTGGATCTTATTCAAAACTTTCAGGGACTCTTCATTTCTTCCTTTCAGTGCGAGCCACCTCGGACTCTTCGGCACGAAGAACAAGGGAATGAGAAACAGAAAACATGGCACCAACTCAGACCAGAACATTACGCGCCATCCATAGTCGATGTTTTCCTGTTCCGTTTTTGTATTTCCAATAAAGTAGGTAGCAAGAAATACCGCGAAGAAACCAATCACGACCGCCAGCTGATAATAGGTTACCATCAATCCGCGCTTATCTGCAGGCGAGATCTCAGCGATATACATGGGAGCATTCATCGATGCGATACCGATTCCCAGCCCGCCAACAATTCTGAAGAAAACCATTAGGGAAATACTTTCGGGAAGTATAGCGGGTAAACCAGATCCCCATGCTGATATCGTAAAGAGAACAGCGGAAATGATCAGGGAATATTTTCTTCCAATGGCCTTGCTAAGTGTGCCGGCTACCAATGCACCAGTGAAACAACCCACCAAAGCACTTCCCACTACCCAGCCCTTCATCGCAGGATCCAACTCGAAGTATTTGCTGAAATAAAATTGAGTGCCATTAATAACGCCAGTGTCGTAGCCAAATAGCAGTCCGCCCATGGCGGTGACAATGGTGACCAAAAGGAGAAAGAGTTGTTTAGACATTCGCAGGGGATTTAAATGCTTAAAGGGGTTGCAATATCAAAGTTGAATAGGGTGGAAGAGTACACTGACCATCACTCACTGTTGCCTTGGCATCAGATTGAAAATGTATGCTTCCGTATTTCTTCATAGGTTCAGACAACTTCACGTTAACTGTTTTGTTGGAAATATTATGAATGACCAGGTCAGATTCATTCTCCATTTCTCTAATGAAGCTGATGATTTCTTTCTTCTTAATATCGGAATAATTAAGGTCACCATAACTAAGCGCGCGGCTCGCATTTCTTAATCGAATCCAATTTTTATAATAATTGTACAACGACCCCTCATCAGCTGTTTGAATTGAAAGCGGACTGATGGTTTTGTCTGTGCTGTACTCCGGTGTAATCCAGGATGCCTGGCCAGCAACTGCATTGCCATTATCCCAAACAAACGGCTCCCGGATATGTTCATCCGGCTTCATGCCAAGCATACCCAATTCTTCACCATAATATATATAAGGTGTGCCGGGAAGTGTCATCAATATCGCAATGGCCACGCGCATCTTTTGCGGATCATTACCCAACACGCTCATGATTCTATTCTGATCGTGATTGGTGAGGAAAGTGGCGTCAAGATATTCCGGAGTTACACCATGATAGTAGTCTGCGATTGTTTTATAAGTCTTCACCAGGTTGTTGGTATCCTTCACCGCATTCACCGCATTGATGATTGCTACTCCAAGATCGAAATTAAAGAGCGCAGGAATTCCTTTTAGATAAGGAGCGACCTCTTCTGCAGGACTCCATACTTCACCTACCATGTACACGTCTGGTTTGACTTTTTCCATTTCAGCACGGAACCACGCCCAGAAAGCGTGGTTGTCGGGCGCACGATCATCTGGATAAATATGTTTGGCAGCGTCCAATCGGAAACCATCCACTTTCATGTCTTGAAACCAATAGCGACCGATCTCAACGAACTCCTCGCGCACAGCTGGATTGTCGAAATTGAGATCTGGCATGTCGCGGTTAAAAAAACCGTAGTAGTGTTTTCCCTTCTCATCACCTTCTACCGCGTGCCACTGTGTAATATTATCGGAGTCCAGTGTAGTAACTTTTTTTGCGATCTCGTTGGCAATACTGTCTTTATCCGCCCACAGAAAGTAATTGCGATGCGGGCCGTTTGGATTTTTCACAGCATCGACAAACCACGGATGCCTCATGCTGCAGTGATTCATGATCAAGTCGATGATCACTTTTAAATTTCGCTTGTGTGCTTCGTCTACAAATTTTTTAAAGTCTTCAACAGTGCCGTAGTCAGGATGAATGCCTTTGTAGTCGGTTACGTCATACTTATGATATGAAGGTGAAGGCATAATTGGCATTAGCCAAACACCATTTACCCCAAGATCCTGAATGTAATCGAGCTTTTGTGTCAACCCATTAATATCACCAATGCCGTCTCCGTTGCTATCGTAGAATGACTGAACAAAGATTTCGTAGTACACGCCATGCGGCCACGTAACTACTTTATGTTGGTCGGATGTATTGCAACCGTTTGCGAGTGTCATAACAATAAGAAAGGGAAGTATGGAGTAAAAAAAACGAACCTTCTCAGTGGGTCGGGTTCTCATTCATGCTGGGTAAGCAACTCAGAAAATCAAGTCAAGATAGAAAATAAGGGGTGAATGACAAGCGAGCGTTATTCGACCGAAAAGCGATGTGGATTCCAGATCGGGGTGCAAAAATTCGGATTAACTGAAGGTGCAGGCCAACCCCGATAGCGTTCTGATTAAGTAAAAATAAATCATGCATTTAGTATGCATGCATACTAAAATTCTCTATATTCGACTCCCTTTGCCCCTTGTGGATGAAAAAAGAAGAAACCTTAGACCATCACATAAAAGCGACCTGGCACGCCATCTCCCGGATGTATAATCAACAGGCGGCCAAGTTTGGGGGCACAATGTCCGTGGGCTATGTTCTTCTTAATATTAATAGTGAGGAGGGTACGTCAGCTACGAAGATTGCTCCGCAAATGGGTCTTGAAGCGAGGAGCCTCACCAGGCTTCTAAAATCAATGGAAGAAAAGCAGTTGATTTACAGAGCTCCCGATCCCAATGACCGCAGAGGTGTACGCATATTCTTAACCAACAAGGGTGTGCAGATGAAGAACAGGGCGAGAGAAACTGTGCTTCAGTTCAACAACGTGATGAGAGAGATCATACCCGAGTCAAAATTGGATGCATTTTTTGATGTGCTTGCATCAGTGAACCAGGCCATCGAACGAGAAATAATTTATGAACCAGTTTCAAGCGTGAAAGCTTGAATTACTAAGAACCTATAAGCTATGAACAGAAATATTAGAAAAGTTGCAGTGTTGGGATCGGGCGTGATGGGATCAGCAATTGCATGTCACTTTGCCAACATTGGATGTTCTGTCCTGTTGCTTGACATTGCACCGCGCGAACTTAATGAGGAAGAGAAAACGAAAGGACTCTCACTTGATGACAAGCGAGTGAAGAACCGAATCGTTCAGTCGTCTTTTGACCGCAGCGTGAAGTCCAGTCCGGGCCCCCTCTTTTCCAAAAAGTTTATCTCGAGAATCACGTTGGGCAACTTCACCGATGACATGCCCAAGATCAAGGATAACGATTGGATCATTGAAGTAGTAGTCGAGAATCTTGATATCAAAAAGAAAGTCTACACGGAAGTAGAAAAATACAGAACACCGGGAACACTGGTAACTTCAAATACTTCAGGAATTCCTATTCACCTGATGGCGGAGGGACGAAGCGAAAATTTCAAAAAGAACTTCTGTGGCACGCACTTCTTCAACCCGCCCCGCTATCTAAAGTTGTTTGAAGTGATTCCAACACCTCACACCGATCCAGAGGTAACAAAGTTCCTGATGCACTATGGCGACCTCTATCTGGGAAAGACCACTGTGCTATGCAAAGACACGCCTGCATTTATCGGAAACAGGGTTGGCGTTTGGGGTTTGTTGAAGGTGATTGACTCCATGCAGAAGTTGGGATTGAATGTGGATGAAGTTGATAAGCTAACAGGGCCAGTGATTGGCCGTCCGAAGTCAGCAACATTCAGAACGTCTGACCTTGTTGGCCTTGATACGCTGGTAAAAGTTGCCAACAACTTATACGCAGCACTTCCTGATGACGAAGGCAGAGAGATGTTCAAATTGCCGGAGGTGGTCGCCAAACTCGAGCAGAACAACTGGCTTGGAGATAAAACGGGTCAGGGCTTTTATAAAAAGAGCAAAGACGCTAAGGGGAAAACAGAAATTCTCACGCTCGACCTTAGCTCACTTGAATACAAGCCGAAAGCCAAAGCAAAGTTTGCCACGTTGGAGACTACCAAGACTATCGACAACCTGAAAGACAGATTCAAGGTGTTGTTGGCTGGAAAAGATAAGGCGGGTGAATTTTATCGTGATGCTTTCTATGGACTGTTTCAGTACGCCTCAAACAGAATTCCTGAAATCAGTGACGAGCTTTTTAGAATTGACGATGCAGTTTGCGCGGGATTTGGTTGGGAGTTTGGCCCATTTCAGACATGGGATGCAGTTGGTGTGGAAAAGTCAGTAAAGACAATGGAAGGAGCAGGATATAAACCCGCGCAATGGGTTTACGACATGCTCTCCTCCGGTAAGACATCATTTTATGTGGTGCAGGATGGGCAAAGGGCCTACTACGACATTCCATCGAAGAGCTACAAGAAAGTACCCGGTATGGAGGGCTTTGTCATTTTGGAAAACTTGAGTGACAAAGTGGTTTGGAAGAATGCAGATTCAAAAATCACGGACATTGGAGATGGTGTGATCAACTTCTCATGGCACAGCAAGAGCTATACGCTCGGTAGTGCCGTAGTAGAGGGGTTGAACTACGCGATCGGACTCGCTGAGAAAGATTACCGAGGATTGGTCGTGGGGCATCAAGGACCAGACTTTTCACTGGGAGCCAATCTCGGGTTGGTGTTTATGTACGCCATTGAGCAAGACTACGATGAGATTGACTTCATGGTGCGTGCTTTCCAAAACACGGTGATGCGTTTGAGATATTCTTCAGTGCCCGTAGTTGTTGCGCCTCAAGGTCGTACGTTGGGAGGCGGATGTGAAATGACAATGCATGCGGACATCGCGCAGGCAGCAGCAGAAACTTATATCGGATTGGTGGAAGTAGGAGTTGGATTGATTCCCGGAGGTGGAGGAACGAAAGAATTTACAAAGCGCGTAAGTGATTCTCTGCAAGAAGGTGATGTGGAGCTGAATGCTTTGCAAAATGCGTTTATGAATATTGCCACAGCAAAGGTTGCATTGTCCGCTGAGGAAGCGAGAGAGATGGGAGTGTTGAGAAATCTCGATCGAATCTCGATGAATAAAGACAGACAGATAGCTGATGCAAAAGCAGCAGTGCTGGAGTTGGCTGATGCAGGATACACCATGCCAGTTCAAGCCACCAATATCAAAGTTCAAGGAAAAACAGGTTTGGCACTTTTCGCAGCAGGTGTGAACGGAATGAAAATGGGCCGCTACATCTCCGATCATGACATGAAGATCGCGATGAAGATCGCTAACGTAATGTGTGGAGGTGACTTAAGTTATCCGCAGGAAGTAAGCGAACAATACCTGTTGGATCTGGAGCGCGAGGCTTTCGTATCACTTTGCGGTGAGAAGAAAACGTTGGAAAGGATACAATCAATTCTAACCGGAGGCAAACCACTTCGCAACTAAAAATTAATAACTGAGAACTAACAACTAAAGAGATGGATGCATATATAGTATCAGGCTTTCGAACAGCAGTAGGCAAGGCGAAGAAAGGTGGATTCAGATTCACTCGCCCTGATGACCTGGCTGCAGATGTGATCAAACACTTGATCAAGTCAACTCCGGGGTTGGAAAATAAAATGGTGGATGATTTGATCGTAGGTAATGCCGTACCCGAAGCAGAGCAGGGCATGCAGATGGGTAGAATGATTTCACTGTTGGCGCTTGGCGAGGAAGTTCCGGGAATGATGGTCAATCGCTATTGCGGCTCTGGCATTGAGACTATTGCGATCGCCAGTCAGCGCATTCAAGCCGGGCAGGCCGATGTGATTGTGGCAGGTGGAACCGAGTCGATGTCGTTGGTACCTGTGATGGGATTCAAGACGGCATTGAACTACGCAATCGCAAAAGACAATCCTACTTACTACACCAGCATGGGACTGACTGCTGAAGAAGTGTCGAAGCAATACAACATCTCCCGAGAAGCACAAGATCAGTTTTCTTATGAGTCCCACATGAAAGCAGAGGCGGCCTGGAAAGAAGGAAAGTTTAAGGATGAAGTCGTTCCGATCACCGTGAAGGAGACCTACGTAGATGAGAACATGAAGAAAAAAACCAGGGAGTTTGTGGTCGAGAAAGATGAGGGGATTCGCGCGGACACAACAACTGAAGGTTTGGCAAAATTGAAACCTGTGTTCGCAATGGGCGGAACAGTTACTGCGGGGAATTCATCACAAACTTCTGACGGGGCAGCATTCGTGGTAGTGATGTCGGAGAAGATGGTGAAGGAACTGAACCTAAAGCCGATAGCCAGAATGTTGAGCTACGCAGTTGCGGGGGTTGAACCACGAATCATGGGTATAGGTCCAGTTGCTGCGGTACCAAAGGCATTGAAGAATGCCGGAATGAAACTTAATGATATTGACTTGATAGAGTTGAATGAAGCATTTGCCGCTCAGTCGCTGGCGGTCGTGCAAGAATTGGGCATTGACAAGAGCAAGCTCAATGTCAATGGTGGAGCAATTGCAGTTGGACATCCTTTGGGCTCATCTGGCGCGCGTTTGTCAGTACAATTATTCAATGAAATGAGAAGGCAGAAGAAAAAATATGGAATGGTGACAGCGTGTGTTGGCGGTGGCCAGGGAGTGGCGGGGATTTACGAATTACTGAATTGATTTTCAGTTGCTAGTTGTCTGTTAACAGTTGCCAGGATTTGAAATGGAGAAATCTTATCAAGATTTAGAGGTGTGGAAACAAGCTCGCGAACTAGTGAGGCTTGTTTATCAGATAACTAAAAGTTTTCCACCAGAAGAACTATATGGACTCACCACTCAAATTAGACGAGCAGCCATCTCTGTTGCTTCCAATATTGCCGAAGGCTGTGGTAGAAGAAATGCAAAAGACTCCCTTCGATTCTTTTTTATTGCAAGGGCTTCGTTGTATGAAATAGAAACACAGATTTTACTAGCACTTGATTTGGGATTTTTAGATGAGATAGAAGGGCCGAGGAATCAAACTATTAAATGTTTGAAACTCCTTAACGGCTTCATAAAATATTTTCAAAGTCGATCATCAGACGGACAACAGACAACAATCAACGAACAACTAGAAGAATATGGAAACAACAACAGATAAAGAAGCAATCAAAGGAGGCGAGTTTTTGATAAAAGAAACAATGGCTCAAGAGATTTTCATTCCTGAGGAATGGACCGAAGAGCAACAGATGATTGCGAAAACTTGTGATGAATTTTTGGACGCGGAGGTATATCCGAAGCTTGATCAGATTGATGATATCAAGGGCAATCCGAAATTGATGCCTGAGATTTTGGATAAAGCTGGTGAGCTTGGTTTACTAGGCACATCCGTGCCACAGGAGTATGGTGGGTTTGGTATGGACTTTAACACAACTATGCTTGTTGCTGAACGAATTGGCGCGGGTCATTCGGTGGCTGTCGCTCTTTCTGCTCATACGGGTATTGGTACGTTGCCGATTCTCTATTATGGAAATGACGAACAAAAGAAAAAGTATCTTCCTAAGCTAGCCACAGGTGAATGGAAAGCAGCATATTGCCTTACTGAACCAGATTCAGGATCGGATGCTAACTCAGGAAAAACTAAAGCAAAACTAACTTCCGATGGGAAGCACTATCTCATCAACGGCCAAAAGATGTGGATCACCAATGGTGGTTTTGCAGATGTGTACATCGTGTTTGCCAAAATTGATGACGACAAAAATCTCAGCGCCTTTATCGTAGAGAAATCATTTGGTGGCATCACCATGAACGAAGAGGAGCGCAAGATGGGGATCAAAGGATCTTCAACGCGCCAAATCTTTTTTAATGATTGTAAGGTACCGATGGAAAACATGTTAAGTGAAAGAGAAAACGGCTTTAAGATAGCCGTTAACATTCTCAACATCGGCAGAATCAAGTTAGGCGTAGCGGCAGTCGGTGGATCGAAGATGGCACTTTCCAAAGCAGTTAACTATGCCAAGGAAAGGAAGCAGTTCAACACGTCAATTGCCAACTTCGGAGCGATCAAGCACAAGATCGCTGAGATGGCGACAAAGATTTTTGCATCAGAATCTGCGCACTATCGGGCAGGACAAAATATTGACGACTCCTATGCCGCTATGGTGACAGGAGGAATGGATGCAGCAAAGGCAAAACTCAAGTCAACTGAGGAGTTCGCCATTGAGTGTGCGATCCTGAAAGTGCATGGATCAGAAGTGCTTGATTTTGTTGTAGACGAGGGCGTGCAGATTTATGGGGGCATGGGATTTTCAGCGGAGGGCCCAATGGATCGTGCTTATCGTGATGCTCGAATCAATCGGATATTTGAGGGCACAAATGAAATCAATCGCATGTTGACGATCGATATGCTACTGAAGCGTGCCATGAAAGGGCATCTCGATCTTATGAATCCGGCAATGGCGGTACAAAAGGAGTTGATAGCGATTCCGGATTTTGGCGCAGCTGATGAAGAAGGAATTTTTGTAAAAGAGAAGAAGGCGTTGCTCAATCTGAAGAAGGCTGGCTTGATGGTGGCAGGAGCTGCTGTACAGAAATATATGCAGAAGCTTTCCGATGAGCAGGAAGTATTGATGAACCTTGCTGATATGTTGATCGAAGGATATGTAGCCGAGTCAACTTTGCTACGTGTGGAAAAACTAATCGGTATGAAAGGAGAGGCCGCATGTGAAATCCAGAAGGAGATGGCGATGATTTATCTGCACTATGCCGTGGAGAAAGCAGCTTCCGCAGGCAAGCAAGCGATCTATGCTTTTGCTGATGGAGATGAACAAAGGTTGATGTTGCTTGGACTTAAAAGGTTCACCAAAATGGAGCCCTATAATCTCAAGGCAGCCAGGAGAAACGTGGCTGAGCACGTGATTGCGGAAGGCAAATATCCGTTTTAGCAGCACAGATTTTTCTTTCAAGAGCAAAAAGCCGGATCAATCCCGGCTTTTTTTATTATCCAAAAAGGGCCTTTTGAGTCTTATTTTAGCGCTTTTCAAAATTTTTTTCAGGCAAGTGGTAACATCCAAGCTCTTTTGCACGTACTTTAGCGTAATTGTTTAACAAAATTGTTAAAAGTGTCTAAAGAAAAGGTAAAGGCGACTGAAGATGTGATTCTGGATGCGGCCATGAAGGTGTTTACCAGGAGAGGATTTGCTGGCGCGCGTATGGAAGAGGTCGCAAAGGAGGCTGGCATCAACCGGGCACTTTTACACTACTACTTCCGCGACAAGGAGACCATGTTCAATCTCATTTTCGAAACGAGATTCAACGAGTTCTTCTCGGGCATTGCCCGAATCTTGAGTTCGGACCTGCCACTTTTTGAAAAAATCCGGCAAGTGATCAACCATGAAATAGATACACTGACCAAGCACCCTGACATTCCTCGATTTGTGATTATGGAAGTTGCTAGTCAGCCAGAACGACTGATTCAATACGGACAAAAAATGGGATTCAACCCGAGGCAGATGTTGACCAACTTCACTCAGCAGGTCGAGATAGCAATTGAGAGCAAGGAGATCATTCCGATCGACAGCCGACAACTGCTGATGAACGTGATGTCAACCTGTATCTATCCATTTGTCGCAAAACCCATTATCAAAACCATGATGCAGATGGATGAGAATTCATTTACAAGCATGATGGAGAAGAGAAAGAAAGACTTATACGACTTTATTGTGAAAGCGATTACACCATAGTTATGAAACGCGGATCGATACCATTATTACTGTTACTAATTCTGTCGCTGCCGCTCGCAGCACAGGAGTTGACTATTGAGAGCTGTTATGAACAAGCAAGAAACAATTACCCACTCATTAAGACAAAAGCTCTGATCGAACAGAGCAAGGAGTACTCCATTGCAAACATTCGATCTGGGTTTCTTCCGCAGGTGTCTCTGAATGCACAAGCCACCTATCAATCAGCGGTAACCCAGGTGCCAATCAGCGTTCCCGGGTTCGAAGTAGAAACACTCTCCAAAGACCAATACAAAATATACGGTGAAGTAAACCAAACAATTTACGATGGAGGAACTCTCAAAAGTCAAAAACGACTCACCGAGACCAGCTCAAGAATCGAAGACCAAAAACTAGAGGTGGAACTGTACCAGATACGTGAGCGGATCAATCAGCTCTTCTTCGGCATACTACTGGTCGAAGAACAGACCGACCAGGTTAAGCTTCTGCAAAAAGATCTTCAAAGAAATATAAGCCATACCGAATCAGCCATTCGAAATGGTACAGCATTCAAAACCAATCTCGACATATTGCACGCTGAATATTTGAAAGCAGAGCAGCGCGTAATTGAAATGAATGCTGCGCGTCATGCCTACTTGTCAATGCTGGGTTTGTTTATCAACCAGTCACTTCCTGAATCGACAACATTGGTGAAACCGCAAGCGCTGGTAATCCCCAATGAGCCGGAGATTGTCCGGCCAGAGCTTACGCTGCTCAACTACCAAAATGATCTTTACAAATCGCAGTATCAATTGGGTAAAACAAAGAATAGTCCGCGTGTTGGATTATTTCTTCAGGCAGGATACGGAAGACCTGCGTTAAACTTACTTCTTAATGACTTCGACACATATTACATCGGAGGAGTAAGATTGAACTGGACACTTGGCGGACTTTATAATTCAAAGAGAGATAAAGAACTATTTAGCCTTAACACGCAAAAGATAGAAGTGCAGCGACAGAACTTCCTGTTCAACACATCGTTGGCCACCAATCAACAGCAGCAAGAACTCGATAAACTACGGAAGTTAATTGATGTAGATGATCAAATTATTGCCTTGCGTGAACGCATTGCCAAAACAGCCGAAGTGCAGCAGGAGAACGGGGTAATTACCACCAATGACTACCTGCGCGAACTAAATGCGGAAGATCAGGCGAAACAAAACAAGCTATTGCATGAAATGCAATTGCTCATGTCGATGTATGCTTATCAAAATACGATTGGAAATCAGAACTAAAATTTTTGTACGAATATGACAATGAAAAAAACATACCTCTTTTTGATCTCCTTGATCGTGCTGGCTGCATGCGGCAACGGTGACGATCAATTTGACGCTACGGGCAACTTTGAAGCAGACGAAACTATCATCTCCTCTGAGGCGGCAGGAAAAATTTTGCAGTTCGATATCGAAGAAGGGCAGACACTTAAAGCGGGTGAAGTAGTCGGATATATTGACACTTTGCAGTTGCGGCTGAGAAAAAAACAACTTCAATTGTCTGCGAGAGCAGTAATGGCAAAGCAACCGGATGCAGCAAAGCAATTGGCCACAGTTAAAGAGCAAATTGAAACGACAAAAAAAGAGAAGGCAAGATTTAAAAGCCTTTTGAAAGAAGACGCAGCCACACAAAAGCAAGTGGATGATTTGACGGCACAACTGGCGTTGCTGCAAAAGCAATATGATGCGTTGCAATCGTCTCTCAACACCACAACGTCATCCTTGCAGAGTGAAGTGAAGCCGATTGAAGTGCAGGTGGAACAACTTCAGGATCAAATAAGAAAATCTCAGATTGTAAACCCCGTGAACGGTACTGTGTTGGTGAAGTATGCCGAAGCAAATGAAGTAACTGCACCCGGAAAGGCATTATATAAAATTGCAAACCTCAGCGACATTATCCTGAGAGCCTATATCACTGGGACCCAGTTGCCTGAAATCAAACTAAATCAAGATGTCGAAGTGTTGGTTGACAATGCCGAAGGAGGATACAAGACTTACAAAGGCGTGATAACCTGGGTGTCTGATAAAGCAGAGTTTACACCTAAGACAATTCAGACAAAAGAAGAGAGGGCCAATTTGGTTTACGCTATCAAAATCAAAGTGAAGAATGATGGCTACCTGAAACTTGGCATGTACGGAGAGGTCAATTTCTAAAAGTCATGGAATCCATTCAAGTCGATCATGTAGACAAGAGTTTTCAATCGGGTAAGTCACCAGTTGAAGCTTTGAAGAACATTACCTTCAATGTTAAGCAAGGTGAGCTGTTCGGCTTGATTGGTCCCGATGGAGCAGGCAAAACCACCCTGTTCAGAATACTCACCACGCTGATGTTAGCGGACAAAGGAGATGCCTGGGTTGATGGCTACCATGTGGTGAAGGACTATGAACAGATAAGGAAACGTGTGGGTTATATGCCTGGAAGATTTTCACTATATCAAGACCTTACGGTCGAAGAGAACCTTTCGTTTTTCGCGACACTCTTTAACACTACGCTTGAGGAAAACTACGAACTGGTTAAGGATATCTACGTTCAGATTGAACCCTTCAAGAAGAGACGAGCGGGAGCCCTTTCAGGAGGAATGAAACAGAAGCTCGCATTAAGCTGCGCGCTCATTCACCGTCCGAGTGTTTTGTTTTTAGATGAACCTACGACAGGTGTAGATGCCGTTTCAAGACAAGAGTTTTGGCAACTCCTAAGAGGATTGCAAAAGCAAGGAATTACAATTCTTGTGTCAACACCTTATATGGATGAGGCCAGTCTTTGTGATAGAGTAGCATTGATGCAGAATGGGTCGATTATGAAGATAGACTCGCCTGGAGGAATCATTTCACAATTTCAGAAGCCGCTTTGGGCTGTACAAGGTGACAACATGTATCAGCTCATGCACGACTTGAGACACGATTCGCGTGTTGATACCTGTTATCCATTTGGCCAATACCATCACGTGACATTCAATGAATCGACCATCGATATTGAATCGTTGAAAAAGGAATTTCAACAGAAAGGTGTTCACTCAATTACTATTGATAGAACTGAGCCGACTATTGAAGATTGTTTTATGGAACTGATGAATCAATGAAAGAGGGCACGAGCATATCAGTTTCAAAACTCACTAAACGGTTCGGACACTTCACAGCCGTAGATGCCATATCCTTTGACGTCAAGGAAGGTGAGATTTTTGGTTTTTTGGGAGCGAATGGCGCTGGCAAAACCACAGCAATGAGAATGCTCTGCGGGTTGTCGATGCCGACAAGTGGAGAAGCTACCGTTGCCGGATACGATTTGTACAAACAATCGGAAAAAATAAAAAAGAGCATCGGATATATGAGCCAGAAATTTTCATTGTATGAAGACCTCACGATAAAGGAGAATAACAGATTTTATGGAGGAATCTATGGACTGTCTGATAAGCAAATCAACGAAAAGACGGAGTTCATGCTTCATCACTTGCATCTGGAAGATCAGGCAAATACGCTGGTAAAAGAACTACCACTGGGTTGGAAGCAGAAGCTTTCGTTTTCTGTGTCGATGATTCATGATCCTAAAATTGTATTTCTGGATGAACCAACCGGGGGAGTAGATCCATTAACGAGAAGAGAATTCTGGACGATGATCTACGAAGCTGCGCATCGGGGAACCACAGTGTTTGTAACTACACACTACATGGACGAGGCTGAGTATTGCGACAGAGTGTCCATTATGGTGGACGGGAAAATTGAAGCTTTAGATACTCCATCCGCGCTCACGCGACAATTCAAAGTGCAGGGTATGGCAGATGTATTTGTGCAATTGGCAAGGAAAGCAAAAAGATCAGATAACTAGTGAAGCAGTTTTTTTATTTCATTCAGAAAGAATTTTATCATCTGTTAAGAGACAGACGAACGCTGTTTATTCTTTTTGGAATGCCTGTGACGCAAATTCTCATTTTTGGTTTTGCGTTGACAAACGAGGTGAAGAACTCCAGAATCGCAGTGCTCGACTTATCGAAAGATGAAGCGACACGAGCAATTATTCATGAACTGGAGGCAAGCCGATACTTTGATATCGTTGAGAATCTGAATTCTTACAAGGAACTTGAACCGACATTTCAAGCAGGAAAGATCAGGTTGGCAATTGTATTTCCTGAACAATTCCAGGAGAACCTGCTTCACACCAACACCTCACCGATTCAACTAGTTGCTGATGCAACAGATCCAAATGTTGCCAATACACTGTCTACATACGCTCAGGCCATTATTATGGATTATCAAAACAGCATGCGCGAAACGAATGAACTTCCTTATCGCATCAACACAGAGTTGCGTATGCTGTACAATCCGCAATTGAAAGGCTCTTACAACTTTGTGCCTGGCGTGATGGCAATGGTATTGATGTTAGTGGGAGCGATGATGACCTCGATTTCAATTGTAAGAGAAAAGGAACTTGGCACAATGGAAATAATACTGGTATCTCCAATTGTACCGATCAGGGTGATCGTGGCTAAAATGATTCCCTACCTGCTACTGTCAATGGTTAACATCGGCAGCATATTATTATTAAGCGTTTACGTGTTGGATGTCCCAATACAAGGAAGTCTTTGGCTGCTTGTTTTCGAATGTTTGTTGTTTACGCTCACCGCACTTTCGTTAGGGCTACTTATTTCCTCTGTGTCAGGCTCGCAGCAAGTAGCAATGTTAATTTCATTGATGGGTTTGTTTTTGCCTACGGTCATGTTCAGTGGATTTATGTTTCCTGTAGAAAATATGCCGATACCATTGCAAATAATTTCCAATGTAGTGCCAGCGAAGTGGTTTTACTATATCGTGAAAGATGTAATGATAAAGGGCACTGGATTCCAAACCATTTGGATGGAGACCCTTGTTCTGGCCGGAATGTGTGTTGTGCTACTCGTGGTGAGCCTTAAAAAATTTAAAGTAAGATTGGAATGAGAACGCTGAGGATACTTTTGGAAAAGGAGTTCAGGCAGATATTTAGAAACCCTGCGATCCTGCGCCTGATCTTCATGATGCCATCAATACAATTGATTGTATTGCCACTTGCTGCTGACTACGAGGTGAAGAATATCAAGATTGCTGTAGTTGATCAAGATCACTCTTCGTATTCACGTCAATTGGTAAACAAGATATCTGCCTCAAAATATTTTGATTTGGCTTCCTATACCTCGTCATACAATGAGGCGCTTGAAGAGGTTGAAAAGGATAGGGCAGACGTTGTATTACAAATCCCTGCAAACTTTGAGAAGGACATTGTGAGGCATGATGAAAGTAATTTGTTCATGGCACTAAACGCGATCAATGGAGTAAAGGCAAACCTCGGTGGCGTTTACCTGCGAAGTATCATCAACGATTTCAACAATGAAATTCGTCTGGATTGGATTCAAATGCCCCGATTCAATCCGCAACCGATGATTCAGGTTTCTTCTATTAACTGGTTCAACCCAATGCTCAATTATCAGTACTTCATGGTCCCCGGTATTTTGGTGATACTGGTTACGATGGTAGGATCATTTTTGTCGGCATTAAACATTGTAAGAGAAAAAGAAGTTGGCACGATAGAGCAAATCAACGTAACGCCTATTCGCAAGCATCAATTTATTCTCGGGAAATTGATTCCGTTTTGGGTGTTGGGAATTGTAGTGCTCACAATCGGAATGATCCTCGCAAGGTTGTTTTATGGAATCGTTCCAGATGGAAGTCTTCTTACGATTTATCTCTTTGCAGTAATTTATCTTCTATCGGTGCTCGGTCTTGGGTTGTTGATTTCTACCTATACCGAAACACAACAGCAGGCAATGTTGATTTCATTTTTTATGATGATGATTTTCATTTTGCTTGGGGGACTCTATACATCAATTGACAGCATGCCAGCTTGGGCACAAACGTTTACCAAATTCAATCCAGTTTCTTACTTTATTGAAGTAATGAGAATGGTGGTGTTGAAAGGAAGTACTCTTTACGATATCAGATATCATCTACTAATCGTTGCCGCCTTTGGAGTCTTTCTGAATACTTGGGCAGTCATTAATTATCGCAAGAGGACTTAAAAACTGTTCAGTTTTGTCGCCTGAAGTGTTCATTATTCGACACTGATAATTTTTCCGGACAGCAAAAAGTGACGGTTACGGGCTGTTTTGAACGATTTTGAAAATCGGAAAGGAAATGAACAGTTTTTGATGTTCGATTGACCCAACCAACTCATCGATGCTCATGGCAAAGGGTCTGTCCACACTTTTAGTTGCTTTTATTGTTCTCATCACCTTTCCCGTTTGGATTGGATTGTTGGCAGGAGGGTTTGGATTAATTGTAGGTTTATTTGGAGCAATTTTCGGAGTGATCGCAGCCGTGTTTGGCGTTATCTTCGGCATTATCGGTGCCATTATCGAGGCCATTTTTGGCGGCATATTTAGCGGAAGCTGGCCTGACGCGCATATTCACTTCCCAAGAATTCACATGAACGGATACGCTTGGGCAGCGTTGATCATCGTTGTGGCTCTCGTGATCTCAAATCGCAAGAAATCAGAATAACCTTAGGGTATTTTTAGTTCTGCCCTAAACCCTTTGATATGATTGCGAAGGGCGCTGTCCCAGGTCACATCGGCATCCCACTTCGTTCCTAAAAACACATTTCCGGATTCAAGGTGCTTGAAGTAGAATTTGTAAACAGGGGTTTCAGAAGGAATCGTTTTTAGTTTGACATCCCCATTGGGATAAGTTACCGAGGTAATAGCACTTTCACCCGAGGGTGGATAACCCAAAATTTCTCTTGCGATCGCTCCTTCAGTGTGCACCAGGCAAAGTTCGTAGTGAAACCCTTTCGATCGTAATTCCTTTTTGTCTTGACCGGGCTCTGTCATTGCATAGGTAAAGGGATAATAATCTTTGAATAACTTGACAAGTAGAGAATCACTTTCTGCGTTTTGAAACCACGGAACTGCCAGGTGATCAACTTTCAAATCGATCGCAAAGAAGTCAGAACGCCTGCCGTCAATTACACTGATTGGAAAATTCGTCTCAGGATAAGAGTTGATCAATAAATTTTTATTCGGTTGATTGTTGATAGCAGTGCGATATATTATTTGCAATGCCTCGGAAAGGTCTGGAAAATTTACAGCCCAGGCTTTTTGACCCTCATCTACGAAAGTTGAGTTTCCATTGAAAGGCGTGATGAGAAATGAAAATCCTTTGCTGCCTTTTGAAATCAGGGCGATGAAAGAAATTTCTCTTTTGTTGAGGAAGTCGGTAATTTTTTGAGTTACCTCACGACCTGCAAAAACCAACTCAGTTTTAAAGTAGGCCACGGCATCAATGCCAGAGTTCTGAAATGATTTTTGAATTTTCTCTAACTGCTCGACTTTCATATCAGATGCATAGAAAACGCAGGTGCGTTTCGCTAGCAGATCGGCAGGTACATCGAAACTTTCCTTAATGCGCGAAGGAATTGGATTATTAAAATCCTGCGCGCCAGCCCAATGGGCACTTATCAAAAGGAAGAGAGAGAAAGAAAATCGCATCAGGTTTAACAAACGAATTTGCTAAGATAGTATTGTTATGCTAGAGACCGATATAGAAACCGGATTCATCAACTTTCACAGGATAGGTTTCTAAATCCCTTGATCGTTCACCCGACTCGCGTCCCGTTCTCAAATTAAACCGATACCCATGCCACGGACAAACGACCTCGCCAACGTAGTTGGTTTTGCCTTTACTTAATGATTCACCATTGTGAGAACACTTGTCTTCAATTGCGAAGAATTCGTTTTCTATTCGTGCAAGACAAATGCGTTGCTCATGCACCACCAGTAGCTGAGTTGTTCCTGGTTTTATCCTTTTCAGCGCCTCATCTTTGCCCGATAAAATTTTTACCCACTGCATAAATGTGTTTTCGACCGGTTGGTGTTTTTAATATCTTGATCAAAATTACCAATACAATGAAGAACTTAATAACGCTAGTAGTCTTGTCTTTGGTGAGTGGTGCAATGGTCTTTGGCCAAAGCAGTGCAAAGACACAGGCGAAGCTTGATCAAAAAGCAAAAGAACTGGAATCAAAAGTAATTGAATGGAGAAGGCACTTTCACCAATATCCGGAATTGTCCAATCGTGAATTCAAGACTGGTAAAATGATTGCGGATCATTTGAAGTCACTTGGCATGGAGGTAAAATATCCTGTCGCGAAAACAGGAGCCGTAGGGATATTAAGAACTGGCAAACCCGGACCTACGATAGCGCTTCGGGCAGACATTGATGGTTTGCCGGTAGTTGAACGTGTCGACCTTCCATTTGCATCAAAAGAGAAGTCAACATATCTCGGACAGGATGTGGGCGTGATGCACGCCTGTGGTCATGATACACACATTGCCATTTTGATGGGCGTTGCTCAGATTTTGTCGGAGATGAAATCTGAACTGAAAGGCACAATAGTGTTTCTGTTCCAACCTGCTGAGGAAGGCGCACCTCAAGGTGAAGAGGGTGGCGCTGCACTCATGATAAAAGAGGGGGTACTTGATAGTCCAAAAGTGGATGCGGCTTTCGGATTACATATCAGTTCACAGACACCGGTAGGCACTGTGACTTTCAAACCAGAGGGAATGCTCGCGGCAGCTGACATGTTGAAGATCAAGGTAAAGGGAGTACAAGCGCATGGATCAGCACCTTGGGCGGGGGTAGATCCTATTGTTGTATCGGCACAAATCATCAACGGATTGCAAACAATCGTGAGCCGCCAACTTGATCTCACTGAGGCAGGTGTTGCGCTGACCGTGGCAACAATTCATGGAGGAGTGAGAAACAATATCATCCCTGAAGAAGTAGAGATGACAGGTACTTTACGCACACTTGACAATCGCATGCAGGATGAATTGCATGAAAGAATCAGAAGAACAGCGACCAACATTGCAGAGAGCATGGGTGCCACTGCTGAGGTGGAAATTATCAGAGGCTATCCTGTAACATACAACTCACCTGAATTGACAGACTGGGCAAAACCAGTAATGGAGAGAGTGGCTGGTAAAGAGAATGCCAAAGTGATTAAAGCGGTGACTGGAGCGGAGGATTTTTCTTTCTTCTCACAGAAGGTGCCTGGATTCTTTTTTTTCGTTGGAGGAATGCCAAAAGATGCTGATCCAACCAAGGTGCCATCACACCACACTCCCGATTTTTATATAGACGAAAGCGGCATGATTACGGGACTGCGTGCCATGCTCAACCTCACTGTTGATTATATGAACAGCCCGATGAAAAACCCAAGCCTCGGGCAGAAGAGGTAGCTTCAAGAAGCTGAGCCAAAAATAAGAGCCAGCTATTCAGCTGGCTCTTCGCATTCAGCGATGCAAGTAATAAACACGATCCTTCCCCCCATGCAAGCGCTCAATGCAAGTGACTCTTCCCAACTTATTGTCACTTTCTTTCCGGCTACAAAATCAAAATAGTACATCGGGTCTTCCTCTCTGGATGGTGCTTTGACATAAGTCCTTAATTCAGGCTCAAGACGAGTTCCGTCTTCAAGTTCAAACATCAAACCACAACCGTCTAACCCCGTCATGTCAACCACCGTTGCCTTCGTGCCACATCCCTTGCAAATTTCGGTATCAGATTGACGTCCGCATTGGAACAGGCTGGTCAACAGAACAAATGCAATTAACCCTTTCATACATTGTATTTTACACTTTGACACATACTCATGCCAAATGGTTGGAAATGATTTAAATTGATTTAAAATTTCCATCGACCTTACCTTTTTACGGTCGCGAAGTTCAAGAAAATCCCCATCGACCTATGAAAAAATTATTAGTCTTTTTCGCTGCGCTTTTGATTTTGAACAGCGCATTTGCCCAGAAGAAACCGAAGCTCAGTGCCAACAAACAGGCCGTCATCCAGTCGGTTGACAATAAGAAAAGTGAACTCACTAATCTCAGTGATGAAGTTTGGCGCCATGCTGAAGTCGCTTTTCAAGAAACAAAATCTTCAAAAGCACTGGCTGATTATGCGGAGTCAAAAGGTTTTAAAGTGGAGAGAGGAGTAGCGGAAATACCAACAGCATTTGTTGCGAGCTACGGTTCGGGGCAGCCTGTCATCGGAGTGTTAGGAGAATTTGATGCACTGCCAGGTATTTCGCAAAAAGCTCAGCCTACAAAAGAGGCTTATCAAGAGGGGGGAGCAGGTCACGGTTGTGGTCATAACCTATTTGGAGTCGGAAGTCTTGGAGCCGCATTATCTATTAAGGAGCTTATCGAACAGGGAAAGCTGAAAGGCACGATTAAGTTTTTTGGTACTCCGGCAGAAGAATCAGGAAATGGCAAGGTGTATATGGCACGTGCCGGATTGTTCAATGATCTGGATTTATGTTTCGACTGGCATCCGGGCACACACACTGAGGCTGCTACACAAAGCTCAACAGCGTTGGTAGAGTATCATATCGAGTTCTTTGGAAAAGCATCGCATGCTGCTGGTGACCCATGGAACGGAAGAAGTGCTCTCGATGGACTTGAACTGTTTACAGACGGAATCAACATGTTGCGTGAGCACATCAAGCCTTCTTCCCGAATGCACTACGTCATTCAGAATGGTGGTGATGTGCCAAATGTAGTGCCCGAATATGCAAAAGCCTGGATTTGGATTCGCGACTCGAAAAGAGAAGAGATGGACAAAATAGTTGAGCGCATGAAGGACATTGCAAAAGGCGCTGCGCTAATGGCGGGTGTTGAATCTAAAGCTACACTACTTAGTGGAACCTACGAGATTCTGGTAAACCGAACTGGAGCAGAATACATGCACCGAAACCTTGAAGCGATCGGGCCGATAACGTACACTGATCAGGAGATTGCGTTTGCCAAAAAGATTCAGGAGATCAGTGGAGTGCCGCAAGATGGCTTGGACGGGTCAATAGGACGCTTGCGCGAAACTTCCGACCTCACAGGTGGAGGCTCCACCGATACAGGAGATGTCAGTTGGGTTGTTCCTACTATCAGAATGACAGCAACAACCGGAGCCCTAAATGCGCCATGGCATTCATGGGCGGAGGTTGCGTGTGCAGGAATGTCCATTGGCCACAAGGGCATGTTGCAAGCTGCAAAGGCAATGGGGATGACCATTGTGGATGCATTCGAAAATGAAAAACTTCGCACGGACGCTCGCGCTGAATTTGACGAGAGAAGGAAGGGTCACACTTACAAAGCTTACTTATCAGACGGGCCTCCACCGATTAAATCAGGTAAATAAAAAACAACGACATAAATATTATGAGAAGGTTTCTTCAAAAACTCTTAATCGTTCTGGCCATACCGGCTACTTGCTTTGCGCAAAATGGCACGAAGCCTATTGTCACCTCCGATGTGATGAAACTGGCTACGGCCAACCAGATTGATATCTCACCTGATGGCACACGCGCTGTGATGGTGGTGACGCGAAAAGCAGTTCGCAAGGAAAAGGAATATTACTACACTCGTCATCTCTACACTGTCAATCTTGGTGGAGGAGAACCAGTGCAGTTAACTTTTGGTGACAGAAATGATGGACAGCCTACCTGGTCGCCTGATGGGAAGAACATTGCTTTTGTAAGAAGAGATGGAGATGCCTCACAGATTTGGATTTTGCCTGTGGCAGGAGGCGAGGCTTATGCATTTACCAAAGTGAAAAGCGGAGCATCACAGCCTGTATGGTCACCGGACGGTAAAAAGATTTTGTTTTCATCAAGCATTCCCGCTCACGATATCACAGGATCTCCAGGTTGGACAAACGAAAGGCCAGGTCGCGCCTACAACGATGAGCCGAACTGGCTCGGGATGAAAGATGATGAAAAGAAAAATGTGAAGAGTTCTCCTGATGGCTCCCTGGAAGAGATTCGTGCCTGGCTTGCAAAGAATGCCAGTGAGAAGAATCCGCGAGTACTAAACCGCCTTCAATTTCAGGGTGAGAATGATTTACAGCCCGAGATGCGCTTCACGCATTTGTTTGTAGTGCCATTTACGGAAGGAGCAGAGGCCAAGCAAATCACAAACGGATTTCAAAGTTTTGGTGGAGCAGCATGGTCACCCGATGGCGCAAAAATTATTTGTACCTCCGAGTTGCCTTCCGTTGAGCCCGATGCCAACAGGAAGAATTCAGTGTGGTTGATGAACGCGGACGGAAGTGATTTGAAAGAATTTATTTCATTTCCAGAGTATCCTGCATTGGGAGCGCAGTATTCACCTGACGGAAAATCGATTCTTTTTCTAACCAGAAGTGGTCAGGATTTTTTGAGAGGACAGTTCGAACTGGCAGTGATGCCTGCTACAGGAGGAAAACATACAATGCTCACTGAAGATTTTGACCGAGACGTTTCATCACCGATCTGGGCTGTGGACGGCAAGTCAATTTATTTTACTGCCTCAGCAGATGGAGATGTTCCGTTGTACAACATTTCTACTAAAGGTGGTAAGCCGACTGTTGTTATCGGCAACGATAAAGGTGTGATGGATTATGATGTGAGTGGAGATAAAATCGTGTTTGCGCAAACAGAGATTATCAACCCATGGGATGTGTATACTCTAAATACAAAAGATAAAAAGACAACTCAACTTACGAGATTGAATGAGTCGTGGCTGAAAGAAAAGAAAGTGATTACACCAAAAGAATATTGGATCACTCGACCGGATGGTGTGAAAGTTCAATACTGGGTAATGGAGCCGGTGAACCGTAAAGATGGTGTTAAGTATCCAACAATTTTGAACATTCATGGCGGCCCAACAGCTATGTGGGGCCCTTCAGGATTTTCCATGTGGCATGAATTTCAAATGCAGGTGGGGTGGGGTTACGGTCTTGTATTTTGCAATCCGAGAGGAAGTGGAGGTTACGGTGAGGATTTCAAACGAGGAAACTTTAAGGACTGGGGAACAAGCCCTGCCAACGACATTCTTGCTGCACTTGATGATGCTGCAGCGAAGCACAACTGGATAGACAAGGATCAGTACTTTGTCACTGGTGGAAGCTATGCTGGCTATATGGTGGCCTGGCTTGTTGGCCATGATCAGAGATTTAAGGCTGCTAATGCTCAACGCGGAGTATATGATCTTACCACTTTTATGGGCGAAGGAAATGCGTGGCGATTGGTTCCTGATTATTTCGGTTATCCATGGGAACCGGGAGTACAAAAGTTGTTGGATGAAAATTCACCTTACGCGTTTGTAGATAAGATCAACACACCACTGTTGATTATGCATAGTGACAAAGATCTTCGCACAGGAGTAATTCAGTCGGAAATGTTGTATAAAAGTCTGAAGGTGTTGGGCAAACCAGTTGAATACATTCGTTACCCTGACGAAGGCCACGAACTATCACGTAGTGGTAATCCATTGCGCATGATGGATCGGCTAATCCGAATCATCGAATTCTTCGAACGTTATGTGAAGCATCCGGAGACTCCGCCTGCATTAGGGTCAAACTAATGCACGTAAAGAACCAATCCCTTTAAGTACTCTCCTTCGGGGTGATAAATAGAAACAGGATGATCGGGTGGCTGCGCCATGTGGTGCAGCACCTTGATTTCCCTGCCCGATTGTATAGCCGCGGAAACAATCGTATCATAGAATAGCTGCCGGTCGACAACCTGCGAACAAGAAAAGGTGAAGACAATACCACCAGACTTGACGACTCTGAAGGCCTCTGCGTTGAGTCGCTGATATCCCTTCATCGCCTGATGCTTCGCACTTTTATGTTTTGCGAAAGCAGGAGGATCCAAAACAATTACATCATAGACATCCTTCTTATCTTTTAGAAATTCAAAAGTGTCAATGCAATAAACGGCATGCTTTTCTGGAGAAAATCCATTCAGTGAAATATTTTCTTTGGTTAGTGCAATTGCTTTTTCGGAGGCGTCAACCGAGTGGACTAAGGTGGCCCCGGCTTGCAGGGCATAAATAGAAAACCCCCCAGTATAGCAAAAGGTGTTAAGCACCGATTTCCCTAAGGAATAATTTGAAAGAAGTCTTCTGTTCTCTCTTTGATCTAAAAAGAAGCCAGTTTTTTGGCCTGTCTCCCAATCCACATAAAATTTGTTTCCGTATTCAGTAATGATGTGGGGCACAGCGCTCATACCATACAGGTATCCATCCTCGGATTTCTGCTGGTGAGAGGGTGGACTTTTGAAATATATAGCAGTTATCTTTTGTCCCAGGACGTCTCGAATTGCTTGGGTGACGGCTTCCCGATCATTGAACATCCCTGGAGTGTGAGCCTGAATGATGGCAACTCCATTATAAACGTCTATGATTAGCCCGGATAGTCCATCCGCCTCACCGTGAATAAGTCTATAGGCGTTGATATCATGAGTAGGAATTGAGGAGCTGAGGCGTAGCGAACGTGCTGCTGTTAATTTATTCTGCCAAAAATCCGCGGATGGCGGAACATCACTAAAATGTAAAATCCTTACCGCGATAGTGCCTTGGTGATAGTGGCCGAATCCAAGTGTCTTGCCTCCGGCATCCTCTACCCGCACCCATTGACCTTCTTCCGCTGCTGCAGAGGAGTGAATGGCACCGGAGAAAACCCAGGGGTGAAACCTTTTGATGGATTGATCTTTTCCTTTTTTGAGGGTGACAGAGCCTTTAACCAGAATCATGACTTTACTTTCATCAGCAAGGTAATTGCTTTTTGATAAAATGATGTTGCGGTCATTTCGAAGGCCGGGACTTGCGGGTTATTTTTTATCGTTTTTATATTTGAGTTAGTCATTAATGCTTTGAAATATGAAAGGAAAAATAATCTTCTTGATAGTTGTAGTGCTAGCTGCTTGTGACTCTACAAGTGTTTCTGACAATGCGGGTACAACAGCTGATGCTTCCCTTCCTACTGGGGCAGTCACAGAACAGTTCAACGATGGTTCAGGGTTAACAAAGGTGACCGTAAATGATGTGGCTGGTAACTTATCTGAGTCTGGTGTATTGAGGAATGGAAAGCGAGAAGGCAATTGGATAGAATATCACCCCAATGGTTTGATTAAATCCGCCTCCTCATATGTCGAGGGACAGCTTGAGGGAGTGAAAATGGAATTGAGCAACAGCGGACAGTTAGAGAAAAGGATGAATTACCATCTTGGACAGCTTGATGGCGAATACAAAGAGTTCAGATATTCAACTTTGAAGGAGGAGCGATACTATGTGGGAGGCAAGCTGGAAGGGACGACCAAAATTTACTATGACAACGGCAAAGTGATGGAGGAAGGAGCCTACA
This sequence comes from Cyclobacteriaceae bacterium, assembly GCA_020436085.1. Lineage (GTDB taxonomy): Bacteria > Bacteroidota > Bacteroidia > Cytophagales > Cyclobacteriaceae > ELB16-189. The sequence continues at coordinate 77,249 of JAGQYM010000009.1, read as the reverse complement.
AAAACGGCACGCGGGACGGGGTGTCAAAATGGTATGATCAAGAAGGTAACGTAACGATCGAATATGAGTACAAAAATGGCGAATTGGTGAAAAAATAAAGGTTTTTGACCAAAGTTGAACCTAAATCCGAAATAATTCGTATTTAGGATTACCATATGCAAATGGTATCAGATGGCGTTGAAAAAGTAGCGCAGAAAAATTGAAAAGATTTAGAGCTGATTTGAAACGGAAGGGACTCACCTTCCCATTAGATGTTACACTTAAATTTTTAAAAGAGTTATGAATAGGTTCTTTCAACTTGTAATGGCAGGTATTGTAGGGAGTGCTATCACAATTGCAGCAAGCCAGTGGTATGGGAAAGACAACGCAAGTGTCAAGATTGAACACATCTCGGGTATTCCGGCTTCGTCTGTTGCGTACACTGTCAACGAGGATGGTGAAGCGGTGCCCCTTGATTTTACTGGAACAGCAGACAAAGTTACACCTGCCGTTGTACACATCCGGTCAACACAGGAAACGAGTCAGGTCACCCGAGATCGTGACCCGCTAAGAGATTTCTTTTATGGCCCGTCACCCCAGTATCGTGGCCCTAGCCAAAGTACCGGATCAGGTGTGATCGTTAATGAAAATGGTTACGTAGTCACCAACAATCACGTAGTGCAAGGCGCAGACATTGTGGAAGTGACAATGTCAGATAACAGTACATACAAAGCTGAGGTAATTGGAACAGACCCAGACACGGATATTGCATTGATCAAGATTAACCAGAAAGGGCTTCCTCATTTATCATTTGTTGATTCAGACCAATCAAAAGTTGGTCAGTGGGTACTGGCAGTAGGAAATCCTTTTAATCTGAACTCTACGGTAACTGCGGGGATTATCAGCGCGAAGGGGAGGAACATTAATATCATCAACAACAATTCGCAAAGCAACGAGCAGATCGGGAACACTGCGATCGAATCGTTTATTCAAACGGACGCAGCCATCAACCCTGGCAACAGTGGAGGCGCGTTGGTTACGCTTGATGGTGGTTTGTTGGGAATTAACACAGCCATTGCAAGCCCTACCGGATCTTACTCGGGATATGGATTTGCAGTGCCATCAAATATTGTGAGCAAAGTCGTTGAGGACTTAATCACTTACGGTACCGTACAGCGAGGTTGGTTGGGAGTGACTGTTCAGAATATGACTAGCGATCTAGCCAAGCAGGAAAACCTTGATCGAAACGAAGGGGCATTCGTTGTAGACTTCGCAGAAAACAGTTCAGCTAAGGAAGCTGGCCTTGCAAAAGGAGATATCGTTATTCAGTTGGATGACACAGAGGTAAAATCAAGCACTGCTCTAATAGAGTACATTGGAAGGAAACGTCCGGGTGATAAAGTAAGTGTGAAAGTAGACCGGAAAGGAAAAATCATGACCCTGCCGGTGGTATTGAAAAACAGGAATGGAGATGTAAAAACGGTAAGAAGAGAAGAAAAAGGAGCTGTAGCGGCCCTTGGGTTGAATTTAGAGGATGTTGATAATAAAGTTTTGAACCGTTTAGAGTTGAAAAATGGCGTGAGAGTGAGTAAACTTGATAACGGAAAACTATCCCGCTATACAGATATGCGCGAAGGCTTCATCATCACGCGCGTGGATGACAAGGAAGTGAAGAGTGTGAAAGAAATCACAGAAATTTTGAAGAAGAAGCAAGAAGGTGACCTTGTCACGTTTTCGGGTATTTATGAGGACTTCCCTCGCGAGTATATCTACGCGATTAGAATGTAGGCACTGTTTTAATTTTAAATGATATGAGACGATTATTTAGAAGAGGCGAAAGAGTGAGGAGTAAGATTGATGGAAAAGTGATGGAGGTATTGAAGTACCTGAAGGCAAATCTCGTTGAAGTAAGGTGGTTTGATTTGGAGAAGAAGGAGATTAGAACAAACAAGCTCCCTGAGGATAAACTCTCGAAAGCCGCTTAATTGAATTTCAAAGGCTGCCCCAAGGCAGCCTTTTTTAATATCCTTTAATCGTTACAACAACATTCAATAGTTACTGTATTTACCGTGATTTGCGCTATGCGTTTATCGCTGTGACATCTTTTTACATCTAAAATCCCTCGTGTCGGAAACTTTAAAGGCAGGGTAGAGTATATTCAAATGCTCAACCTCAAAGATAACCGACATGTTTCTTAACTACCTGCTCCTGTCCATCAGGAACATATTCAAGCAAAGAGGATATACAATCATCAATACTGCGGGACTATCTATTGGGTTAGCCGCGGCTATTTTCATTCTCCTCTACGTACGCGATGAGTTGACGTTTGACACGATGCATCCTTATGCAAAGGATACTTATCGAATTGGCTATTGGATTCAAGATGAAAATGGAGAGGTGCAGGCATGGCCATTTGCACCTGCAGGTTGGGATAACTATATCAAAGAGAACTATGAGGGGATTACTCATATCACTAGTTACACATACGCTGGCATGCCGACCAGCATTCACTACGAACCAACGGATAAGATTTTACTTTCAGAGGATATCATTTGGGCGGAGGACAATATCAGCGATGTAATAGCAGTACTGGTGACCAGGGGTGACTTCGAGAATCCACTGAAGGAGCTAAACAGCATCATGCTGTCGGAAAGTACAGCCAGGCAGCTTTTTGGGGATGAGGACCCAATCAATAAGTCAGTTAGCGTGTCTCACATGTGGCTAACAAATAATGAAAAGATAGACTTGATGGTGACCGCGACCTATAAAGACTTTCCTTCAAACTCACACCTGGAACCAAAGTACATTGCCAATATTCTGGCGCTGAAGCCATTTAATGAAAACCTTGAGAACTCGCTGGATACATACATGGGAGATGGACCCAACGGACAATGGACTCAATCAATTTTCGTCTGCACAAATGAGAATGTGATTCCAACAATACTTGAAGATTTTACAAAAAGAGCAAATGAAATAATCGAACGCTATAATCTCAATATCAAGTTTAAGCCGTTGGTGCGAAAAATCACTGATGTTCACTTTGACAAGGAAATCAACTGGTCGATAACACATAAGTCAGCAGAAGTAAAATATATCTATCTTTTCCTTTCGGTAGCGATACTCATTCTGGTCGTGGCCTCGATTAATTACATCAATTTATCTACGGCTCGTTCTGCTACGCGGGCAAAGGAGATTGGCTTGAGAAAGACTTTTGGAGGGTTTCGAGGGCAGATATTCGCTCAGTTTATGATCGAGTCTTTTCTACTTGTATTGTTGTCTGTGCTGTTGGCCTTGCTTCTGGTTTTTATTTTCCTGCCGCAGTTTAATTCGATGACTCAAAAAACAATAGGCATTGGTCACGTATTTCAGTGGGATATGATGCTGGTGCTATTGGCAGTAATCTTTTTTGTGACACTGCTTGCTGGCGGTTACCCCTCTTTTTTCATTTCGGGATTTCAACCTGTGGCTGTATTGAAAGGTAAGTTTGCCTTTGGAAAAGGTAGCAATAGGCTGAGACAAGTACTCACCACTTTGCAGTTTGCGGTGGCCGTTTCGCTGTTGGTTGGCACCGTGGTGATATTGAGACAGATGAACCTGATGAAGAACTCCAAACTCAATGAAGCGGGCGATCAGATTGTGTCGATTCGCTATGGTGGCTTTGGAGCGGTAGCTGATAACTTAAAATATCAAACATTTAAAAACCGTGTGCTAGACGATCCTGAAATCAAATACATGACACTGGGTAATCACCTGCCTCGTCTCGATTACTTTGGTCCGATTAATATGCGATTCCAGTTTCCGGAGATACTGGAGGAAGAGCAGCAGTGGTTTCAACTCAATGGCGATTACGACTTCCCGAAAACTTTCGGTTTAAAGTTTATAGCTGGTAGGGATTTCGATCATCAAAACGTAACTGACTCTGTAAACATTATTCTGAATGAATCAGCCGTAAAGACTTTAGGACTGACTCCTCAGGAAGTGATCGGAAAGTCAGTGATTAGACCAGCCGCAAGTTACTACGGTGGCCCCGACTCTCTTAGTGTACCGGTTACCGGCAATGTCATAGGCGTGGTTGAGGATTTTCCATATCGATCTATGCACAACAAGATTGATCCATTAGGCATTAGCTCCAAGCCTCACTTTGATGACCGCATCATTCACGTAAAATTGCCAGCAAGTGGGATGGGCCAAAAAATTGCGTACCTGGAATCGAAGTGGAAGGAACAATTCCCGGATCTTGGATTTGACTACTGGTTTCTGGATGATGAATTTGGAAGGATGTATGAGAACGAAGTAAAAGTAGCAGAGCTGACCGAAAAATTTTCAGTGCTGGCGATACTCATCGCCTGTATCGGACTCTACGGCTTAGCTTCTTTTATGTCACAACAGCGGACTAAAGAAATCGGGATTCGCAAGGCTATGGGTAGCTCAAACGTCCAGATTGTATTGCTGCTGTTGAAGGTGTTTGGTATTTTACTTTTGATTGCCTGCATCGTGGCGATACCACTTACCTACTTCCTCGCAAACAAATGGCTTGAGTCCTTCGTGTATCAAACACCACTTTCGCCCTGGTTATTTATCGGATCGGTGGGTGCGATAACGCTGATCACCTTGATAACGGTGGGTTATGAAACACTTAAAGCTTCTATGGTAAATCCCATTAACTCACTGCGCCACGAATAGCTAGTCCACACGTAATGATTTGACAGGATCACGATATCCGGCTCTAATGCTGTGAATGCTCACCGTGAGAAAGGAGATGGCCAAGGCAACGGAGCCTGTGAATACAAAAATAGCCCAGCCAATGTTGGTTCTGAAGGCGAAACCTTCTAACCACTCGCTCATGCCAAACCACGCGAGAGGGATGGCAACAACAATTGCGATCAATACCATTCTCGCATAGGATTTTGAAAAAAGACCAACAATGCTGCCTACTGAAGCACCCAATACGCGCCTTATGGCAATTTCTTTTGTTCTCAACATTACAGTAAACGAGGCGAGCGCATAAAGCCCAAGGCACGCAATGAAAATGGCAAACACTGTAGCGTAGGTTAGAATTTTGATAAGGTTGTCTTCTGATTCATAGAGTTCATCCATGCGTTCAGCAGGGAAAAAATATTCATAATTCCTGTCAAACTGCATCGATTCCCATGTACGTCCGACTTGCTCCAAGGCTGCGTCTCGGGACTTAGCGTCAAGTTGCACCGAAATGAATCGGTAGTTTCTGGCACTGTCTCCGCCAAAGTAATGTACTACTGGCAGAATCGGCTGCTTCAATGATGCGTAATTGAAGTCTTCGACCACACCAATCACTTCAACCTGGTTTCTTGATCTTGGGTAAATTAATTTCTTTCCAATCGGATCGTCCCAGCCGATATCACGAACAGCGGCTTCATTAAGAATGACTGAGTTTTCCCTGTCATGAATTGAGTTGGGCAGGAAGTTTCTGCCAGCGACAAATTTGATTTTATACGTATCAAAAAAATCTTCCTCTGTGCTGGCAATTCTGTAGTCAAGCGGGCTGGCATCTTCATCACCTTCGGCAAGGAACAGCATAAAATTTCCAGCGTAATTCCCCGGAATACTATTAGAAGCTGTTACCGAAACTACTCCCGGCAAGGTTTTTAGTTGTTCTTTGAAAGTGACAAGTCTTGATACAGCGTTGTCTCTATCTTCAAAATCGCGAAGACCGATGGGAATCACCACCACGTTATCTCGATCAAACTTTACATCGTAGCCCCTCATGAAGTTCACCTGCTTGCTGATAATCGAAACAGCACATAACAATGTGATAGCAAGAGTGAATTGAACCACTACCAGACCATTGCGTATTAACATGCTACCACCTTTTGATTGCGAACCCTTCAGTATTTCACTGGGCTTAAATTTTGACATATAGAGAGACGGGTAGCTGCCGGAAATAATTCCTACCAATAGGCCAAGTCCCAGAATCAATCCAATCATGGATGGTTCACTAAGAAAGTTGACCGGGATATCGAGATCGATAAGTTGACTAAATGATGGCAGAGATATTTCAGCAAGGAAGCCTCCAAGAATTAAAGCAAGAAGCGTAAGCAAGACAGACTCGCCTAGAAATTGATTGATGAGGGCCGACCGTGTGGCACCCATTACTTTTCTTACGCCTACCTCTTTGGTTCTCATCAATGATTGTGCTGTAGCAAGATTGGTGAAGTTGATTGACGCGATCACCAGAATACCAAAAGCAACAATCAGCAATGTGTATGCATACTTTCTTTGATCAGTAAACTCATCGTTGTAATCTTTTAGCGGAAGGAACAGAACATTACCACGCTCGGAGCCCTCTACATACTTTTCCATAATCGCGTTGGCCTGGCTTCGCAAATTGTCAATGTCTTTCTCATTTCTTAGTTTGATAAAAGAATTGCAGAAGGAGCCCTGCCACAAATCGTCACCAACAAACTGGCGCGCGATGGCAGTGTTGATAGGGAAGATCACTTCAAACGTAAACGTGGAGTTGCCGGGAAGTTTGCCAATCACGCCAGTAACTGTGCGATCATTAACCAGACCGAAGTTCAATGTTTTTCCAAGTGCTTCTTCTTCTCCGAAAAACTTTTTTGCCACCTCTTCAGAAATCACAACAGAATTAGGGTCATTCAACAATGTGTTTCTGTCTCCCTCTATCAGAGGAAAGGAAAATATTTTGAACAGGGCAGAATCAGCATAGGTAATGGCATGTTCAAACCTCTTTTCACCAGCCCTCACCCAGGTAATGCCAGCGGGCACGATGCGCGTTCCACTCTCCACCACTGGAAACTCGTCAACGGCAACTTCAGTCATGGGAAACCATGTGTCATACACAGGTACAGTACCATCTTCAGTTGCACGATCTCGATACATGAAGTAGATCCTCTCAGAGTCTTCGTGAAACTGATCGTAGGTAAGAACGCTGATGGCATAGAAGATGATCAACATCGTGATGGCAGCGCTACCTGCAAGACCAATTACATTAATACTTGAGTATGATTTGTTTTTGACGATGGCGCGTAGAGCAACCTTTAGATAGTTCTTTAGCATGAGATATTTGTTATTCTTCTTTTAGTGTCTCTACAGGATTCAGGGAAGCAGTATGAACTGTAAGGTATGCGATGGTTGTCCACGCGATAATAAGTGTGCCCAATCCTGTCAAGACAAAAGTCCAAATGCTAATATCTGTTTTGAAGACGAAGTGGTTTAGCCAGTCGTGCATCGACCACCAGGCTACGGGCACCGCCAGGAGTGTCGCAAAAATTATTAGCCTTGAGTAATCTGTTACCAGGTTGATCAAAAGGGACATTAACGGAGCACCTAGAACTTTTCTGATACCAACTTCTTTTTTGCGTTGAGCAAAATTGAGAGAGGCCAGGCCGAATAATCCCATACAAGATATAATAATGGCCACTGAAGCAAATAGCCCGAAGACCATGCCCATTTTGTTCTCAGCATTGTATTGTGAGTCAATAGTATCCTCGAGAAATGAATACTCAAATCCGAAGTTATCGTCAAACTTGTTCCATACCGTTTCTACATCGGCAATGGTTTGTTGAATATCACTTGTGTTAAGTTTCAAGAGTACAGTGTTATACCACGGTCTTCTTTGCATGACTATGGGACGGACAGGCTGATGAAGCGATTGATAGTTAAAGTCTTTCACTACGCCCACGATCGGTCCACGATATCGATCGTCATCAATCTCAAGTAAAATTTCTTTGCCAACATAAGGTGGTGTCAACTGAAGTTCGCGTGCTGCCGCTTGATTTATGATGTATGCGTTAGCTGTGTCTCCAGGAAATTCACGCTCAAACCCGCGACCTTCTACTATTTCTAATCCCAATGTTTTGATCAGATCGTAGTCAACATACATCTGAGATGCATTGACTTCATGATCCGGGTCGTCAATTCTGAAAATGGGTTCCTGGTTGATCTGAGTTCCGGGAACATTTGAAGAAGCAGCCACCATCTCTACTCCATTCACATTTTTTAGTTCGGTTTGAAGCGTTTCGAAGTTTAGCCTCATATCCCACTGACGAATGGGGACCATCAGTGTAGATTCTTTCGAAAAACCGAGATTCTTGTTTTGAATAAAGCTCATCTGATTCATGATAATAATCGTTCCGGAGATCAGGACGATCGCCATTGAGAATTGAAAAAGTACCATGATGCGCGAAACGAGGTTTCCGGTTTTGCTGGAGGTAAATTTTCCCTTGAGGATTTTTACAGGATAAATTGAAGAGAGAATGAACGAGGGATAAAGCCCGCCAATTACTCCAATTACTAATCCGATAAAGAGGATACCCAAAATGATGTCCCAGTTGTGTGCAAAGGTGAGTTCAAGTGGTTTTCCACTAAGATCATTGAAATAAGGCATCAGCACTTCTGCTGCCAGGCCCGCAAGAATCACTGCGAACAAAGCCACCAACAATGACTCTCCGATAAACTGGAAGGACAGTTGACGCTTAATTGCTCCAAGTGTTCTTCTTATTCCGATTTCTTTGGCTCGCTCAGAAGATTTCGCTGTAGTGAGATTGAGAAAATTGATCGTTCCAATTATTAAAATGAGAATAGCGGCAGCTGTCATGATGTATACATACTCGATGTCGCTATTTGCCTCAAGCTCCCAAAGCAGATGTGACTTAAGGTGTATATCACGAATGTTCTGAAGTTTAAACCCTTCTTTGTTTTGAATGATTTGGCGAATCATTTCATCACTGGCATTGATGTAGTTACCTGCCCAGGCCAACAATTGACTTTCCAATTTGTCAGGGTCTGCCCCTGGTGTGAGTTTAATGTAATTGAAATGGCCAAAGTCTTTCCATGTGTAATATGGACTTTCCGGATCAGAATTGGCTTTCATGTGAACATAGCTAACCAATGCAGAAGCATGAAAGTGAGATTGGCGAGGCATATCTTCGTATACACCTTCTATCTCGATTGAATTTTCATCGTCATTGACAGCGAGAAACTTTCCGATGGGATCTTCATCTCCAAAATATTTTTTTGCAGCCGATTCAGATAGCATCAGTTTTCCCGGAGTTCTTAATACAGTGTTCCGATTGCCTTTAATGATTTTCACAGGGAAGACATCAAAGAAGGTGCTGTCTACAGAGAGGATATCTCTTTCATTGTAACGAATATCTTTTTCAAGATTTCGCACTGAGAAACTTTGCTTGGTAAGTCCTGGTCCCCAGATAGGTGACAATGTTACCGCGCTTTCAACTTCCGGAAAATCATGAACCAACGCTTGTGCCATCGGGTGAGGAGTGCGCGTCTGCGGATTGCCAGACTGCCAATAGATGCGGTAGATGTTGGCAGTCTCGGGGTCGTATCGATCGTACCCAATTTCATCGGTTACATAAAGAGAGATCAGAATTACAGAAGCAAGCCCTACAGTAAGCCCAAAGACATTGATAAGTGTATAGCCCCTGTTTTTCAGAAGGTTTCTAAGCGAGACGATCAGGTAGTTGCGGATCATACGAAGCTGTGTTTGCAGGCCAAAGATGCCAGAAAGATGCCACCATTATAATGGCTTGATTTACAATCAATTGAAATAAAAATACAACACAAAGTGGTTCAAAGTGAAACGATTTAGTGTTCCATAATGAAACAATTTGGATACTTTTGATTGTATGAGGAGCCCCGCTCATGTTTTGGTAGTAGATGACGACCCGGATATAATACAGAGCGCCCGGGTCGCCCTCCGGCAACACTTTGATCAGGTGAGCACAGAATCTAATCCTGCACAGTTGCCGTACCTGCTAAACCAGAAATCACCTGAGGTAGTATTGCTCGACATGAATTTTACGGCCGATGTTACCAAGGGAAGAGAAGGGCTCTACTGGCTGGGAAAAATTTTGGAGGATCATCCTTCTCTTAGTGTAATTATGGTGACAGCCTTTGGCGATGTGAAGCTTGCCGTGGAGGCAATGAAAATCGGAGCAGTTGACTTTGTGGTGAAACCCTGGGACAATGAAAAACTGATTGCAACCGTAAATGCGGCATACCAATTAGCGAAATCAAAACAAGAAGTGGCTAAACTTCGATCGCACCAATCCAGAATGGCGGAGGTTTATACTCAACCTGACTTTGAGATTGTCGGAACCTCGAAGGAAATGGCAAAAGTGTTTTCCATGGTGAAGCGCGTAGCGGCTACCGATGCTAATGTACTTTTGCTTGGCGAAAATGGAACCGGGAAGGAGTTGATTGCAAAAGAAATTCATCGCCAGTCGAACAGAAACAAGGGACCATTCATTAAAGTTGATTTGGGAACGATCCCATTTCACCTTTTTGAATCAGAACTTTTTGGTCATGCAAAAGGAGCATTCACTGATGCAAAGCAGGATAGAGTCGGCCGTTTTGAGCTGGCTTCAGGAGGCACTTTGTTTCTGGATGAAATTGGAAACCTGCCGTTGGACCAACAAAGTAAACTTTTATCGGTCTTACAGAACCGGGAAATAATCCCTCTAGGATCAAACAGATCGGTGCCGATTGATATACGATTGGTAAGTGCTACGAATAGACCGATTCATCAACAAAAAGAAGAAGGAAGTTTCCGCGAAGATCTGCTGTATCGAATTAACACAGTTGAGATTCAAATGCCCGCACTGCGAAACCGGATTGATGACATCCCTCGCTTGCTGGAGTATTTCCTTCAAGCCTTTAACCGTAAATACGGCAAGACGATTGAGGCAGAAAGAGGTCTCGAACAAATTCTTCAGGCATACCACTGGCCTGGAAATATCCGCGAGTTTCAACACGCTGTTGAGAGGGCCGTGATTCTATGCGAAGGAAAAAAAATCTCGAAAGGAGATTTTCAGTTTTCGGAAAGCAGTCAAAGATCGGGCATTCTTACTAATCTTAATGAAATGGAAAGAAAAACGATTGAAGAAACGATAAGAAAAAATGATGGCAACCTTAGCAAGGCAGCACGCGAACTAGGGCTCGGTCGCACCACATTGTATCGCAAGATTATGAAATACAACATCAACATATAGCTCAGGTGTTCGCAAGAGAGTTCAGAGTCAATGTCATTTTACGCGTTGCGATTATTACCACGATCGCGCTGATGCTCGCCTATGTGCTTACTAATAGAAGCTGGTTCTTCACGCCATTGGTGTTGAGTATTCTTTTGTTGATAGCGGTTTGGAGTTTGATCTATTATATCGAAAGAACCAACAAGGACCTCACGCATTTTATCTTATCCATCAAGCAAGGTGGCTTTACATCATCATTTCCGGCCGGTAAGCGCGGAGACATTCATCGCAAACTCTCGGAGGCATTTAACGATGTTATTGAAGAGTTTCGCAAAATCAATTTGCAGCGTGAAACTCACTATCAGTATCTGCAAATACTGACAGAAAACATCCAGGCCGGAATAATCAGTTTTGATTTGGAGGGGAATGTGATGTCGGTTAATCCAGCGGCAAGGCAACTCTTAAATGTATTTCAGCTGAGCCACACGCGGGACATTAAATCGGTGTATCCGAAACTTCATAAGACAATAATTGAGCTGGAGCCGGGTCAGCGACAATTGCTTCGGGTAATAATTGCCGATCGCGAGGTTCGACTTTCGCTTCAAGTGAAAGAATTAATTCTGGATGAGAAACCGTTTAGAATTGTGCTGTTGCAAGATCTAAATGCGGAGTTAGAGGAACAGGAAGTGGACGCATGGCAAAAACTAATTCGTGTGCTTACGCATGAAATTATGAACTCCGTGACGCCAATCGTATCGCTTACAGAATCGCTAAATGTTTTGCTCACGTTGCCTGATGGGAATCGTAAACCTCTTCAATCTCTGGACGAAGAGGACAAGGAAGATCTTTATGGAAGCCTGCAGACCATAGAAAACAGATCAAAAGGATTACTCCGTTTTGTAAATGCGTACAAAGATTTTACAAAGACACCAGAGTTGACGTTAGAAACAATTGATGTCTCTGTGACCATCGGACGAGTAATCACTTTATTTCATCAGGAGTTTGAATCAAAGAGTATCGCGATAGACACGACTGACGTAAGCCCGAAGACGATGGCAAAAGCTGATGCGGAGTGGCTGGAGCAAGTGTTGATAAATTTATTTAGAAACTCGATAGATGCACTCAGCGATACGGTCAACCCCGTGATCAAGGTGGCAGCATATATGCATAACCACAGGACCTTTGTAAGCATTATAGACAACGGATCTGGCATGGACGAAGAGACACTCGAAAAGGCGTTCATTCCCTTTTTTACTACAAAGAAAAAAGGATCAGGCATTGGCCTCAGCTTCTCCAGGCAGATTATGCGTCTCCACGGGGGAAGCTTAACCATCAAATCAAAGGAAGGAGAAGGAACACAGGTTGTTCTTGACTGGTAAGTAAAATTATGCTAATAACATTTTGGATTGCCGCGACACTGAAACAATTTTGAAACTTAAGAGGTTAACAGTTTAAAATACTCTGATATCAAAAAGTTTGACATACCTGCGTACTACCGTTCTTCCATAACAGGTCGAATAAAGGAGTCCAGAAGACAAAAGGATCAACGCAAGCAGGATTTTTCACCGGCACGTTTGGATTTCGGTCCCGTGATTTTCTACATCGCTCGCCACTTTGGGTTCTGCTACGGTGTGGAGAACGCGATAGAGATTAGCTACAAAGCGCTGGAGGACAACCCAAGTAAGAGGGTGTATCTCCTCAGTCAAATGATTCACAACCAGGAGGTGAACAATGATCTGGAAAGTCGAGGCATTAAGTTCATCATGGATACAGATGGAACCCAAATAATCCCATTTGAATCTTTATCAAAAGATGACATTGTCATTATTCCCGCGTTCGGTACAACTGTTGAGATTGAACATCAGTTGCTTGACTTAGGGATCGAGGTCCAGAAATACAACACCACTTGCCCTTTTGTGGAAAAGGTATGGAACCGTGCGGGGAAACTTGGGAACGATGAGTTCACAGTAATCATTCACGGCAAACCCAAACATGAGGAAACCAGGGCCACATTTTCTCATAGCTTACAAAGCGGACCCTCAATTATTGTGCGGGACATGGAGGATGCAAAGCTGCTAGGCGAATTCATTATTGGAACTAAGTCGATAGCGGAGTTCAATGAAAAGTTTAAAAACAAGTGTTCACCGGGATTCGACCCTGCTGCGCATTTGCAGAAAGTCGGTGTCGTTAATCAGACGACAATGCTTGCTACAGAAACACAAGCTATCGCAGACTACTTCCGAAAAATAATGGTTCAGAAGTATGGCGAAGGCAGTATCAAAAATCATTTTGCGGATACGCGCGATACGCTTTGCTATGCTACCAATGATAATCAGGATGCTACGTACAAGCTTTTAGATACAGATGCAGATCTTGCCATAGTGGTAGGAGGCTACAACAGTTCTAATACCTCCCACATTGTCGAGTTGTGTGAGCGAAAATTTCCAACCTATTTTATCAATTCCGAAAGTGAAATTGTCTCTGACAAAGAGATCAGGCATTTTGACTATCACAGTAAAAAGTTAAAGACCACGGAAAACTATCTTCCAAGTGATCGCCCGGTAAAGATTGTGTTAACAAGTGGCGCGTCATGCCCAGACACTTTGGTTGATCGCGTCATGCTTCGACTCTTAGACTTCTTTAAAGAGCACAAATCTGTGGCGGAAATATTGGAGGCCTATTGATCTATTTTCGGTCGTCCTTCTCAAGACAAAACGTATCCAGAGGTTTTGATGGATCGAGCAGAAAAGAAGTTCTGATTTGAGCGATACATTTACCACCAGCACCATGTCCAAATCGATTGAGCCGAAGCACACGCTCATTCAAAAGTGCATCTTCGAATAACTGCGTGTTATGCGGAGGCGTTACAGGATCCGCATCGTTGGTAATGATCAGTGTTGGCACAGAGATGTTTTCAAATTTATTTTCTTCTTGTGACACACGCCCATCATGCCACTGTACCAATGCGGGAATAAACGCCTGAAACCACGCCACGCCTTCCGCCAGCTCAGGATTCGAACTCATGAATGCCTGAACATTTGAAGGGGTGTTTTCCGAGTATTCTTCGTAGGTCGTGTAACTAAAAAATGCTGAAGCATTTGCTCCCTTTAGCAGCTTCGCTGGAAATTCTCCCAGCTCCTGAATTGCCAGTGTGTCTCTCTCGTTGATGGCCTTCACGAATCGAGGAGCAGTGTAAAAAGCATCGGAGCGATAAAACAAATAACGAATAAAAAACACCGCGTCTTGTGGATTGAGTGTGAAGTCGCGATCTAGTAGACGAACCGTGATGGGATTCTCACGAAGCGATTGAATAGCGTGAATGGTTTCACCACGAAGGTCAGGATGATCATTTTTGCAAGTCGAATCCTTTGCGCAACTTTCGTAGAGCTTGTTGAATGCCCGGATCAAATCTGGAAAGCGAGACTCAAGCGCAGTATTGTTCAAAATAGCTGGTCCGTCCAGAATAGCAGCCCTCACTTTTGGAGAAAAATATTTCATCGTCATAATGCCAAGCTTGGTACCGTATGACGTTCCGTAGATATTGTATTTTTCGTAAGGCAGGGCATCCATCAACGCACCCATGTCTTTAGCGTTTTGGGTTGAGTTGTACTTCGACAGGTCAATGCCTTTGGATTTAATTTCTGCTACTTTTTCCTGCATGGCTTTCAACGTGATCTGCTTCTCTTCTTCGGAAGAAGCATCCGCAGCCATGATGTCGATAAAGGTTTCACTGATATCGGGTAACGGAGCTGACCGACCAATTCCTCTTTGCTCGGCAACAATCAGATCTCCCACATTTCTCGATTCGTGATTTATCCACCTGTTGGGAGAACTCAACGACCCTCCAGGGCCGGCAGAGAGAATCAAGACGGGGGCTGTGTCTGGATTTTTGTTTCGAGATGGGAAGATGGCGAATGCCACTTTGATTGACTTGCCCATCGGCTTATCGTGGTCCTCAGGCACTTCGATAAACCCGCACTGCGCCTCCCTTGCATTTTCCCAATTTTCCCATGTGGCGCAGTCGCAATAAGTAATAACTTCCCTGTCAGACTTGCACGCCACGATGGCTTGCAGGCTAAAGAAGGTGACAAAACTAACCCACGCAATACGGGTCTTGAACATCTCTCCCAACGAAAACGACATACTAACAATCTATAGAAAATTGTCAGGGATGAGTGAAGATTTTTGTTGAGCGGACAAAATCAACGATTTCAAACGTTAGATTATGGTATTCGCGTAAAGGTGATTTTTAGATCTCGAGGCACCCATTTATTACCAATCAGATTTTGGTATGACCACTCATGTTTGTCAGGGCTGACTATTCGTAGTGTAGAGACCTCTTGTGTATCTGTAAATTCAATAGTGTTTTCATCAACGGCCTCACCAAAGAGGACATGTGGCCCCATGTCCACGTTGTAGCAATTGATAGAAAAATATTTTTTGGTTGAAGAATTATAACCCATTAGACCTGTCATCTGCACATCGGAGTTGTTGAATGTTTCTTCGATTTCTACAATCAAACTATCCATCTTCAAGCGACTATGCCGAAATCCTTCGCGAACAACTTTGTTCTCTGAAGGTTTGAGAATTTGCCATTTGAAATTTCCGTTAAGAGATAGAAGGAGATCTTTGGCCAAATGTGTGTGGCTCTGACCATGGGTGGCAAACGTCAATGAAATAAAAAACGTGGTACTGAGGAGTATACGTGTCATCCTCAGGTTTACGGCACCACCTGATCAAGGGTTTAGCCGAAAGGAAATTTTTACATCTTGGCCTTATCCAGTTTGATGATCGTTTGAAGCAACACACTCGCACCGTTTGCCATATCCTGAGGAGAAGTATATTCTTTTGGTGAATGACTTATGCCGTCCTTACTAGGCACGAATATCATTCCTGTAGGAGCCAGTCGAGCCATATCCTGGGTGTCATGTCCAGCGCCACTCGGCATAAACTTCGATGAAAGCCAAGGTCTTTGGCGGATGCAGCAATTGCTTCTTGCACTCTTTTATCTGTGATGGCTGGAATATTTTCATTCAATGGCTGATACGAAATTTTTACACCTGTTTCCTTTTCAATTTTCTCGCCTGATATTTTGATTGCTTCAAACACACTCATCATTTTGTCGAAGTCAAGATCACGTATCTCCAAGGTCATGTCGACTTTGCCGGGGATCACATTGGGGGCACCAGGCTCAGCATTTATTTTACCGTTGGTTGCCACCTGGCGTCCTGGTGTAGTGAGTGCAATTCTGTTTGTCTCCAATACATATTTGGCCGCAGCCACCATCGCATCCTGTCGTTGATTCATTGGCGTAGTGCCTGCATGATTTGCTTTTCCTTCAAAAGTTACCATCCATTGCTTGATGCCAACAATTCCTTCTACCACTCCGATATTAATTCCTTCCTGATCGAGAAAGCCACCCTGCTCGATGTGTAGCTCCAGAAATGCCTTGAATGCTCCCTTCTTTCTTGCCACCTCTTTGTATCGTTGTGGATCACCACCAATATCGATCATTCCCTGACGGAGTGTTTTTCCACTGCTGCTGAGAAGACTTAGTTGCTCATCGTGCAAGATGCCAGCAATTGCCTCACTTCCCACAAGTCCGCCCTCTTCATTTTGAAATATGAAAACCTCCAGCGGATGATTGGTGGTAATATTATTTTCCTTCATCAGCTCAATGCATTCAATTGCGCCAAGCGAACCCACATCTCCATCGTAGTTGCCGCCACCGAGCACGCTGTCAATGTGTGATCCGAAGGCAATAGGAGGGAGGTTGTTATTTTTTCCAGCACGTTTGCCAACGATATTTCCAGCAAAATCAATTGTTACTTCGAGTCCAGCGTTTTTCATCAGCTCGATGACATACTTCCTTCCGGCAATGTCAGCATCGCTATAGGCCACACGACTAACGCCTCCTTCTGGATTAGTCCCAAACTTAGAGAGCTCTTTTATCCTTGTTTCCATACGCTCGGCATTGGCTCTAATCGTTTTCTGAGCAAACAGACCGGTCGAGAGAAATAGCATAAGGCTAAGTATCGCTAATCGCATATCGTTGAAGATTTAAAGTGAATTGAGTTCAGGTTTCTCGTTCAAATTAATTTAATATCGATACATTCCATAGGCCAATAACGACCTTCGGCATGTAATAAAAACAGGCGATTGACGACTAACTGGCCGACTACACAGATTGGATGAGCTCTAAAGAATTCTTCAACACATTTGTTAGGGATCAGAAGGCCATAATTACCAAAATATGCCGCTCCTATTCGGATAACGAAGAGGATTTCCAGGATCTTTTTCAGGAGGTGGCACTGCAACTGTGGCGCGGTTATGAATCTTTCAGAAGTGAGTCCAAGGTATCCACCTGGGTATATCGCGTAGCGCTTAACGTATGCCTTACACATTTTAAAAGAAGAAAACGGAAACCGCAGACCAGCTCAATTGACAATATGTTGAAAGAGCCTGCGCAGGAGGGGATTGATCCTGTGCATGAACAGGTCGCATTGTTGTACGATGCGATCAAACAACTAAAGGACATAGAGCGCGCAATCATTCTGCTGTACCTCGAGGACAAACAATACAATGAAATCGCAGATATACTGGGAATGACAAGAACTAATGTGGGAGTGAGAATCAACAGGATAAAAAGTCAACTAAAGAAATACATCGATGCAAGAGTTGGACATCAAGGAGATATGGCAGACTCAAAGGCTGTCAACGCCTGAGCTGAAGGAAGGAGAGCTCGAAGCCATGCTGCGAAAGCGGTCTCAATCAATTGTTGAGAAGTTAAAGACTTTTACGCGCGTGGAACATATTGCCAACATTGTAGTAAGCATTTTGATGATTGGCTATTTCTTGTACAAAGGTGACTATGCATTTAGTGGCGTTCTTATATTGTTTATGACAATTATCGTGCTGTACTATAAGAGACTATACAACAAGCTTCACGCTATTCAACCAACTTCTGATGTACGGGAATACTTGATAGAGGTACATAAAGAACTGCGAGATTTTGTGAGGAAATATCAAATATCACTCTCTCTATTATTTACAATTGCATTTGGTCTCGGATTGTACTTGGGGTTGAAAGACAAGCCTATTAGGGATAAACTGGACGATCCTCTTTTTTATGCTCGCATTGGCGGAGTGTACTTGGCGTCACTGGCAGCTTGCTTTCTGATTGTTCACCTAGTCTACAGCAGCAAGCTAAAAAAAATTAAAGGCATGTTGGACGAGATGAACAGCCGCGACTGAAACTAATTCAGCTCCTCCAATCGCTTTTTTAGCCGCTGCGCATCAATGTTCCCCGGGTCGATTTCCAAAGCTTTGTTAATGTAGTCTGACGCTTTCTTCTTATCACCTTTTTGAAAATAGATGTCACCAAACACTACAAGAGGTTTGGCAGAACGGTATTTAAATAGTTTAGAAAGTTGATTCGCTTTTTTCAATGCGGGATCAAACTTGCCAAGTTCAGCCTCCATGTGTGCGGCATACCCAAGCAAAAAAGGCATTCTCTTTTGTTTTGCAGATGCGATTTGATTCAAAGAGTCAAGAGCTGCGGCAGCTCCATAATTGCGATGAAGTACTTCAATGTATTCTGATTTGTAATAGATTTCATCGGGATAATCGTGAACGAGTTTTCTAAGATTCTTTTCATTCGACTGGAAAATAGATGTCAACTGTTGTTTGGCTGCGTCAGGGTCGGTCTCCCTTAGATTGGTGAGTTTTACCAGGGCGATATAGTTGTCAAGCAAAAGTCGTTCGTCACCGGAAATCTCATCTCGCCTTTCTAACAATGTTGCTTCAATCTTCTGCCGTTCGTTTAAATCACGGGTAATTCGACCAAGCAGGCTCAGTCCCACTAAGAACTCCGGATCAAAGTTCATCATCGTGCGATAGGCATTTTCAGAGGCAGTGTAGTTTCCTTCATCCATCACCTGTCGCCAACCTTCATAATAATAATGCAGAGCTGAGTCCGAAGGAGTAGAAAGAGAAAGATGTTGAGCGTTAGCAGAACAGGATAGTACAGCTATCCAAACCATGAAACCTATACGAAACACGTGCATTTTCAAAATTCTGAGATTAAACTGGCTGATCAAAGAGTAAAATCAAATAAATTAGATTTCTATGAGCGCGGAAAAAAGGAACAAAATAGAGTGGCTGAACCATTTTGTTGGTTTTGTAAGTGTAGTACTTGGGGTGCTGATGGCTTTTTGGCTGAATAGTTGGAACGAATCGAGAAAGGAAAGTGACAGCATTGAAACAGCCCTTCAGAACATTAGAATTGAAATCGAGAAGAACCAGGGCGGGATGGATTCTATCATTACAAAAAATAAGCGTCAGCGTGATATGCTGGAAGAATATCTTAAATACATCGATGAAGACATGGAGGTACGAGTGTCAAAAGAGAGATTGAACCCTCTGTTGGCGCAGTACGGAGAATATCTTACTTCAGACGGAACCGGTGTGAAAATCAATCTCGAACTTTTCCAACTTTCAGAGGTGGCCTGGGTTACTACGCATCGAACCGGGATTCTTGCTGCTATAGATTTTGAATTGGCATTTACACTTGAGTCGACTTACGACCTGCAAGAAAAGGTCAACAGTTTTGATGACACGATCATCTCAGAACTGCGCAACATATCTGGTAAGAAAGATTCCTTTGAAAAGATATACCGCGCGCTGGATATTGAAATTAACCTAGCCACCCAACTGAAGGAACGCCAATATCCTAAAGCACTGAAAGCAATCAGCGAACAGCTACAGCGCTAGCCTACATCTTTGGTCCAAGCTTCACGTATGAGTTCTGAATATTTGAAAAGCGATTCTTCAGTTCATCGTAGCGTTCATACGCATCTTTTCCTGGTCGCTGATCAGCCTGGTTAAGCATAGAGCGCAGGTAACGCAATTGATCGATCAACATGGGAGTCATGTAAATTCCTTCTGGTGTGATTAATTGATCTTGAATCTGTGCAAGCTTCTGATCTTCCTGTGAGTATTGTTTGGTGCGTTTACCTGCCTTAATCAGCTTTTCAAGTTCCTTTCTCCTTTCTTTGATTTTTTCTGCAACCCTTTTGGCAGCATCTTCCAGTGCAACCACTTCAAGCGATAATCTCTCCTGTGCTTTCACATCCTCATCTCCCGTTTTTGTCATGTCCACTTTGGGGTCCATTTCAACTTCGAAAGACTGTGTGAATGATTTGCCATCAACAGTTAATCGTGCCTGATAAACACCGGGTCTCACCATCGGCCCACCGCGCAAACTTCTTGCTGGATCTTTGTCCCAGGGTCCCTCATGCGTCATATCCCATCGAAAACGATGTGTCCCACTTTCTTTGCTCAGATCTGTTTTAGGTCGGGTTGTTGTAAATCCTGTCGCCATATCCGTTCCCACTTTGGTGGTGTCCTTTGCGGGCGCTTTGCTCGTATAGGATCGAATCAACTTGTTATCCGGATCGAGAATTTCGAGTTTGATATCATCCTTCGTTGACGAAGCCAGGTAATAGTCAATCGTCACACCCGGGGCTGGATAATTCGGCACTGCATTTTTTCCTGTGCCGCTGTGCCGGAATCTGAGCCCGCCTTCTGGCTGAAACAGGTACGCATTGCCCGAAGTTTTTGCCTTCACCAATTGGTGCAAGGCGGAAATGTTGTCCATTATCCAAAATGATCTTCCCATTGTTGAAAGGATGAGATCATTCCTGAACACTTTGATATCGGTAACAGGCGTGACCGGAAGATTTTGTTGAAACGGTCGCCATGAAGCTCCATCGTCAAAAGAAATAAACAGGCCGTACTCGGTTCCCGCATAAAGTAATCCTTCCTGTTCCGGATCTTCGCGAATAGTTCTGGCAGGATAATCAGCGGGAATGCCTTTTGTAATAATCGACCAGGTTTTACCATAGTCGGTTGTTTTTACCAGATAGGGCTTCCAATCACCAACCTGATACAACAGGATTGCTGCATAGGCTTTCCCTTCTTTGTGCGGAGAGGGCTCGATGCAGTCTACGCGACCACCCTTGGGAACGATGGCCGGAGTTACATTATCCCATGTCTTTCCGCCATCCTTAGTTACGTGAATTGGACCATCATTAGCGCCTACCCAGATCAAACCTTCTTTCAGTCTTGACTCATTGATTTCATAGATGGTGCTGTAGTATTCTTCACCGGTTACATCTCTGGTGATTGGAGAACCTGAGATTACCTGTTTGCCGGGTTCATTCGCTGTTAAGTCCGCAGAGATGGTTTCCCAGGTAATACCATCGTTGGTTGTTTTGTGGAGGTATTGTGAGCCGTGATACACAACATTTGGGTTGTGATACGAAGCAAACACTGGAGACACGCGTTGAAATCTGTATTTCAAATCTTTAGGATTGTGTCCATAAATATTCGTTGCGCCTACATAGTACTGACGCTCTTGACCAGAACGTTTGTCGTAAACGCCAAAGCGACCTTTGCAATTTGAATACACAATGTTGGGATCACCAGGCTTTGGCACAGCCGGTCCTGTTTCACATCCACCGACCGCCATCCAGAATGCGCTCGCGCCAGCAGGTGCATCATAGGGTGGAAGTGACGGAACAGCGATAGTAGTGTTGTCCTGCTGACCAGCATAGAGCCAGTATGGATATTGATCATCCACTTCTACCTGATACAGTTCTGCGGTAGGTTGATTTTCCTGAGAAGACCAAGACTTACCACCATTCATTGTAATATTTGCTCCGCCATCATTGCATTGAATGAATTGCAAGGTGTCAGTCGGATGCATCCACATATCATGATTGTCACCATGTGGTGGTTGAAGTTCTTTCCATGTTTTGCCACCATTTACTGATTTGTAGAAGTTAGTAGCCATCACAAAGATCACATCAGCATTCAGTGGATTAGCGTCAATGTTGCAATAGTAGAATGGACGATCAGTAAGATCTTTTTTGGTGCTGACCAATGTAAATGATTCCCCCTGATCGTCTGATCTGTACACTCCGCGTTCATTTGCTGGAGCTTCTACCAACGCCCAAAGCCTGTTTGGGTTTGCTGGAGATACGGCAAAATCAATTTTACCAATCAGACCTTGTGGCAACCCCTTTGTTACTTTCTTCCATGTATCACCACCATCGGTTGACTTGTAAACGCCACCAATTTTATTGGCACCGCTAATGATCGTCCATGGCTTACGTTCATTACGCCACATAGACGCGTAGATGATGTTCGGATTGTTGGGAGCAAATTCAAGGTCGGTTGCGCCTACACTATCCGAGTGATATAAAACACGATCCCAGGTTTTTCCACCGTCTTTGGTTCTGTAAACCCCTCGTTCTTCATTGCGTTCGAACGGCTGGCCCTGAGAGGCAACAAAAACGATATTCGGATTGGACGGATGAACCTCAACGGCTCCAATTTGCCCTGCTTTCTCAAGGCCGATATGAGTCCATGTCTTGCCGGCATTTTCAGATTTATAAACTCCTTTACCAATAATCACATTTGAGCGAATGCCGTCTGATCCCGTTCCTACATAAATAATTTTTGGATCTTCCTGATACACTTTAATAGCACCGATTGAAGGTGTCTTGAAAAATCCATCCGTGATGTTTCTCCAGTTGATTCCGTAGTCTTCGGTCTTCCACACTCCACCGCCCGTTGCACCCATATAAAATGTTCCGGGTTGTTTTGTTACACCTTGGACCGTTGTTGCTCGCCCACCACGTGTGGGACCTACATTTCGGAATGACAGCGATTGAAAAAAGACCGAATCTGCATCCGTAATAACTTGCGCACTAAGTGCAATGGATGACAATACAACTAGGCCGAGAGCAAATGGAATTGTTAATCTCATAACTAAGAATTTCGGGGTGTGGGACGAAAATGGGGGAATGAACCTAACAGGACAATAAAGTTATGCTAAACGTCCTTAATTCAATTTAACAGGTGTCAGTTTGCTAGGAAAGCAGGAACAGGAATATCAGCGGGAATATAATGCCTATCAATGCGAGCTTTAATCCTCTTTTGCGAAAGCTGTTTTTGCCTTTTTCAATAAACATTCCGGTGATGGCCAACGTCAGCATTCCCAACCCGAAGAAGTCAGAATAGTAAATCCACCAATTGCTTGTGTCTTGATGGAGCTGGGTCATTTGTCCGAGAAGAGGAATGGTTCGATAAGTGACAATGCTCCCTTTACCCGTAGCCATATCAACCTTAACATCGTTTTGCGTAAATGAGATGGAAAGCTCGGTATCCGATGCCTGAAATCTTCTCATCTCATCATCTATTTTTTGTGCCGATGTCAATTGCTTAACGAATGCTTCATCTGCTTGATCCTTTGTGAAGGGATTGACTTGAAACTCTCGCGTTTCGTAGGTGTATCGCCTCGGATTAAGTTGCCTTCTGTGGTTGAGAAAAATTCCTGATATAGAAAATGCGATGATCAGCCCAACATAAAAGTAGGCGATGTCACGATGAGTATTTCTTGAAGTAAGTTTCATGCGCGGAAAAATTTAAGACGGTGAAGATAGCGACAAAAACACATTGTCTAATTGTTCCGCAACAGAATTAGTCCTTTAGCTCCAAGAGCCGTTGTTCCATCTTCTTTTTGAATTCTTCCACGGAGATCAACTAAATAGCCACCAAGACGAGCGTGCTCGGTCACGTTGACCACCAGCAACTCTATTTTGATCTGTTCGGATGCACTAATTGCTTTTCTAAATCTGAATGAAAACTCAAGACCAACCATCGGACCCATTTCACTGAAACGAGTTGCTACGGCTCCCATCAGAAGCGAAGTGGTGTGTGGTCCACTTGCAATAAGTTGTTTGTAAACAGACTTTGATGCAATGTCTTCATCATGATGGAGGGGGTTCATGTCTCCGGCCTCTTTTGCAAAGCTGGACACCATCGCAGGAGTTAGCTGTTTAAATTGATGAAAGCGAAATCCAGGTTGAACCATATTACTGTTCAATAATAAACCAAACCTTGTCGATCTCATGATTGCTAACATGAAAAATCACTGTGGCTTGAACTTCACCATTAGGAAGACCAGAAACTTTTTCGTGATCTATAACATAGTCGCCCATCACAGCTCGGTTTACTACCTCGGCATACAGATTCGGAGATCCATCAAATCTGTTGGCGTATCGCTTCCGCATTTCATCTTTGCCTTCCAGTAACAGATCATTCGGGAAGTTGTAGAGCTGAACGTTTTCACTGTACAAAGACATGAAGGCGTCAAGGTCTCGAGCATTGTAGGCAACTAGTTGGCGTTGAGCAAGCTCTTCTGCGGAGGGTGATAGCAATGCCTTAGGTTCATACGTTTTTCCATTTTTGATCACTTTGCTTATCGCGCTGTAGTTTGAAGCATTTTCTAAGGGATTCTTATCGAGGATTACGATGTCTGCTTTCTTTCCGGCTTCAATTGACCCCAATTCTTTTTCTTTGCCCATCAACTTAGCACCATTAATAGTAGAGTTGATGATGATTTGAGTTGGTGATAGACCAGCCTTTTGCATGATATCCAACTCCTGATGCATTGACGAAGCGTGCAGTGTGCCGATGTTTCCCGCGTCAGTTCCGGTTGCAATGATGACTCCGGCATCTTGCAGTTTTTTCAAATTTTTCATGGCCGTTTCCACTCGTTGCTGCGCGCCTGGCAGGTAGTCACCAGGCTTATTCATCATCGTGGTGATTCTTTCTGGTATTTGATCATCAGCGATTCCTTTAAGGTCTGTAAGACTTCCCATAAAATCCGGGTCGGCCACAGCAAAGTCCATTGGCATGAAGTCAAATTGTTGTGTGAATGTGCGCAGATAGCCATCCAGCACGCTAATGCTCGATGTATAGATTGTTCCACGCTGCTTGAGCAGCTTGATGAACTCATCATCCACCTCAATGTCGTCCACGCTGTGCACTAAAATATCCGCTCCCGCTTTTACAGATTCTTTGGCTGTTTTGAGTTGAGTTGCATGAACAGCCACGCGGATACCTTTGGCGTGTCCTTGATCGATGGTTCTTTGGATCAGCTTGAGATTGTCATCGAAGTTCAGTTGAGGAGAAACGATGAACCATATCTTAACGAGATCAGCCTTGCGGTCAGCTAGTTGCTGCACCAGTTTGTCCACCTCCGCGATCGAAGAGACCTTAACAATGGGAGGGTCGCCAATGTCAAGTTTTGGATTGTCGACTGTGGAAATCAGAGGACCAGCTACCACAACAGTTGGTGCCATCTCGGTTTGAGATGCCTGCTCCCTAATGTCGAAATTCAGCATCGGGCCACCGACATCAGCGACAGCAGTAACACCCGCGGCCAGATAGCTTGCGAAAGTGCGCGGCAACTTTTTCTTGATGTGTTCAATTTCCTCTTTGTAGGGTGTCACCGTTCTTAGATCGATCGCGTCAGGCCTTGTGTACAATCCCCCTGATTGGAAAAAGTGAACGTGCGAGTCGATTAAGCCGGGAATGATGTACTTACCTTTAGCGTCAATTATTTCAGCATCAGCCGGAATTTTCACTTTGCCAGACTTGCCAACTTTTTCAATCGTACTTCCATTAATTAATATCACTGACTCTTCAACTGGCTTCGCGCCATTGCTGTTGATCAGGTAACCACCGACAATTGCCTTGTGCTGAGCGGTAGACATGAATGCAAATAGTTGAAGAGTAAGAATTAAGATGATGGTTCTCATTTTTTCAGGCTTAGACGAACGAATATAGAAAATTTTGAGTGAGCCGATATCTTTAAGAACTTTCGACTATGCTCAGTGATATTCCGGACTCTTTGTCACAAAATCTCAAAGATCAACTTGGTAATGTATTGTCTTCCAAAGTTACACTACTTGACTTTTCATTTGTCTCAGGGGGCTGCATCAATCATGGAGGAAAGCTAGGTACATCATCGGGAGACTATTTCTTGAAGTGGAATAGTGCAGAAAAATTTCCAGGCATGTTTGAGGCAGAGGGTAAGGGGTTGAGCATTTTGCAGTCAACGCGAACAGTGTCCGTTCCGGAAGTAGTTCTCGTTGTCGAAGAGAAGGACTATCAGTGTATCGTATTGGAATGGATATCGTCAGCGCGTCAATCAAAGCAATATTGGGATTTGCTGGGTCAGCAACTTGCACAATTGCACCAGCATAATGCAGAAACGTTTGGCCTGAATCATGACAATTATATCGGATCGCTTCCACAGTCTAATCGACAAACATCTGACTGGATAGAATTTTTTAAAGATGAACGCATCCATTCTTTGGTAAAGAGATTGGTTGACAGTGGTCAGGCTGACTTCGAGTTTTCGAACCAAGTAGAGAACGTGTTTAATAAACTGGATGAAATCTTCCCCAAAGAAAAGCCATCATTAATTCATGGAGACTTGTGGAGTGGAAATATAATGGCAGATACAAGCGGACATCCAATAGTGATAGACCCAGCAGTGTATTATGGACACCGGGAGATGGAGCTGGCTTTCACCCAACTATTTGGCGGATTCACCGATCAATTTTATGAGAGCTACAACGAGGCCTTTCCATTGGAGCCAGGGTTCGAAAACAGAGCTGAATTGTACAATTTGTACCCCATTCTGGTTCACGCAAATTTATTCGGAAGCAGTTACCTAATGACTGCAAAGCGTATTATTAAGCACTTCTCGTAACTGTAAAGTTTCGTAACTTTAAATCCACAAAAATCAGTGAAATGAAAAATCGAATTCTTACAACCATTGTATCTGCTGTTCTGATAACGGGTCTTCTTTCTTCTTGTGACCTGTTTGATAAGGTGGATGACGTATCCTTCACCGCTGACATCAAAAAATCTTTCAATGTGAGCGGGGCAGGTGAAGGGGATTATGCTGACCAGATCGTTCTTGATGCTACAAGCGATTCTGAGATCAACAAGTACAAAGAAAAAATCACAGACATCGAAGTTAATAAAGTTACATACCGTGTGAGTAACTACAGCGGACCTGATGGTGCGACCTTTGATGGCCAAATGTTGTTTGATCCATCTGGTGGTTCTGCATCTGGTAGCCTTGGATCGGTTTCAATTTCAACTGTAGACCTTGGTGCGGCAGCAACGGCTGGTACTGAGTTTGAACTTGATCTGGAACAAAGTGAAGTAGATGCCATCGCAGCTCAACTTCAGGATAACAATACAGTAACTGCTACCATGGATGGAACAATCTCTGCTGGTCCCGTATCGTTTACTGTTGAAGTGGTGATCAACGCAAAAGTTACTGCAGACGCGCTTTAAGAATTTCTTGATAATAACAGGAGACCCCGCTATTGCGGGGTTTTTTGTTTGATTGAATTGACAATCAACTCAGCATGCACGCGTGAGTTCTCAATAAACCACTTGTTGGTTTTTAATCCACCGCAAACCACGCCTGCCAGATAGAGATCAGGCATAGAACTTTCCATAGTAGCTTCATTATACACAGGTGAGTGAAACTCATCATCTTGAAACTTAACTCCCAGCGACTCCATGAAATCAAAGGGTGGCTGATAGCCTGTCATAGCCAAAACGAAATCATTCTTCAATGTGATTTCTCCGTCAGGCGTTTTTATATCGACTGAATCTTCTTTGATACTAACCACCTCACTATTGAAGTACGCCTTGATGCTACCTTCTTTTATTCTGTTTTCGATGTCTGGTCTTACCCAGTACTTCACGCTTTCGCGAATGCCCGGTTCGCGGATAACCATAGTTACCTCTGCGCCTTTGCGATATGTTTCCAATGCTACGTCTACCGCAGAGTTCGCAGCGCCAACAACAATAATTTTTTGATTGAAGTAAGGATGAGGTTCATCGTAGTAATGTCTCACCTTCAACAGATCTTCGCCCGGAACATTCAGAAGATACGGCAGGTCATAAAATCCTAACGCCAGTATCAGCGACTTTGTAGTATAAGAACTTTTCGGTGTGGTCAGATCAAAATGTTCGTTGTGTTTTGTCACATGTTCCACTTTCTCATACAGGTTCACGTTGAGGCCCCAGCTGGAACTCACACGTCTGTAATACTCCAGCGCTTCAAATCGATTCGGCTTTGCTCCATGAGAAATAAATGGTACTCCTCCGATTTCCAATTTTTCTGACGTTGAGAAAAACGTCATGTTGAGAGGATAGTGATATAGCGAATTCACCAAACATCCCTTCTCCAGAATAAGATAACTCAACCCGGATTTTTTAGCCTCGATGCCACAAGCAAGTCCAATCGGTCCCGCGCCAATAATTATCACATCAAAGGTTTTCTGATCCTTCATCGCTACAATAAAGCGATAAATCGGCAAAATAATTCCGGAATCCGCCAATCCGGATGAACACGATCAATGCATTCTGCCTTGTTACCGTACTTAAATAGAACCAAAGCCGCTTATGATCAGGAATTATCTACTCACAGCCATCCGTAATATCAGAAAACAGCCGGGCCATTTTTTTATTAATGTCTTGGGCTTATCGCTCGGAATGGCAGTTTTCATTTTCATCTTTCAATTCGTAGGATTTGAAACCAGCTACGACAATTTCCACACAGCTAAACCAATCTATCGTGTGGCAACCGTTCGATACGCGCACAATGAGTTGGTAAGTGAAAATGCTGCAGCAATGCCGCCCTTGGCACCTCTGCTGGTGGATAATTTTCAAGAGGTAACTGCGGCCACAAGAATTTACAATGATGGTAACTGTATAGTGACGGCTGAAGTGGGGACGGAAGCGAGGACGTTTGATGAAAGCAAAGCGTTCTACGCGGATGATAACCTGTTTGAGATTTTCAATTTCAACTTGATTGAGGGAACAAAGCAATCGGCACTTAATGGAACCAGAAAGCTGGCGCTATCGGAAAGTTCCGCCATCAGGTATTTCGGGAGTGCGAGAGAGGCCATGGGTAAGTCACTGAGAGTAACAGGACAAACAGTGGTGGAATACGAAGTGTCAGGTGTGTATGAAGATGCTCCCGCCAATTCACATTTCAAACCCGACATGGTCTTTTCGTTCATCACTTACCTGGATGTGGTGCACCCAGATTGGGGTGTGAGAACCAATTGGATTTGGAATGATTTCTACACCTACATTATCGCCACGGGTGACCAGTCAGAATTACAAGCGAAAATCAATGCGCTTGCTCAAACTACCTGGGGTGAACAATACAAGAGTCGTGATGTCAATTTTGAATTTGAACTGCAACCCATTCAAGACATACATACTCATTCAAATTATGTTCATGAGTTGGAACAGAATACCAGCATGACTGCGCTGAATATTTTGGTGTGGATTTCTTTGATCACCCTTGTAGTTGCATGGATTAATTACATCAATCTGACAACTGCAAGATCGCTGGAGCGTGCGCAGGAGGTAGGTGTGAGAAAGGCCATTGGTGCGAGTCGCTCACATCTGATGAAACAGTTTTTTACAGAAGCCGTGCTCATCAATGTTGTTTCGGTTGCCTTCTCGGTGATTTTTCTGTGGGGCATCAAGGATACACTCCAGCAATGGATTGGAGTTTCCTTTCCTTTTGCGATCGATCGCATTCTCATTGTGGCATTTTGCATTCTAGCCTTTGGTGGATTGCTCTCTTCCATTTACCCGGCTTGGATAATGGCAGGATTCTCAATCACAGCAGTGTTGAAGTCAAAATACGATGTAAAGCGAGGTAGTTTTCCTTTGAGGAAAGCCCTTGTCCTCGTGCAATTCATGGTGTCGCCACTGCTGCTCGCTGGCACCTATCTTATCTATGACCAAACCGATTACCTACTGAGTCGAGACATCGGGATAACGAATGATCAGATACTGGTGATGAAATCACCGCGTGTACAGGTCGGCAACATGGATGCTAAATTTGACCTTCTAAAAAATCAGGCGGAGGAGTCTTCACAAATAGAAGCAATGTCACTGATCAGCATGCTGCCTGGATCTCCCGTGGATTGGTATTCATCGTTTAGACTCTATGGCGATAGCACGGTTGATCAGTACATGGATGTCAACCTGGTAGAGTATGATTTTGAGAAAGTACTTGATCTGGAAGTATTGGCCGGCAGAACGTTTGATCGTGGCTTTGCCGACAGCACAAGTTTGGTGATCAATGAAGCTGCAGCAAAATTGTGGGGCTATGAGCCGGAAGAGATAATAGGACGAACGTTCTGGTGGCGGTACTCGCCAACAATTCATCATTTCGATAAGACGGTAATTGGAGTAGTGAATACGTACAAGCAGCACGCGTTCACAAATGAAGACGAGCCAATTATCTACACCATGTCAAGATATACACCTGCCCCTTTTGCAGGTAAGTCGATAACTGTAAGACTGAAAACAGAAGAGGGCATCGGTGTGCTCAATGACGAAGTGGAGAGAATGGCTGGCTTGTGGCAATCCACCTTCCCCGATGATCCTTTTACCTATTGGTTTTTGGATGATGCCTTTGAACAAAACTTCAAAGCCGAAACACAATTGCTTAAAGTGATCAAACTCTTTTCCCTCATCGCGGTATTAATAGCGGGGCTTGGACTGTTTGCACTTACTTCTTTTAGCGTGCTTCAACGTACCAAAGAAGTGGGAATCAGGAAAGCATTGGGGGCTACAGTGCCGGGCATAGTTCGACTACTGAGTGGTGAGTATTTCATACTAATCATGATAGCTTACCTGCTGTCATTGCCACTCATGTGGTATGGCGCACAGTATTGGCTGCAAAGTTACGAGCTCAAGGTAAGCCCCGGAGTTAGCTTCTTTTTGCTTCCTCTGATTGGCTCAATCGTGGTGGGTGCCCTTAGCGTGATGTACAAGAGTATAACCGCGGCAAGAGCCAATCCGGTCGATTCGCTTCGATCAGATTAGGTCAATCGAGAGGTGAGGTCTTTGCGAGTAAGACTTCCAGCTCTGGCTGACCCACTTTTACCTTGACAATTTTTCTGGGGCTTTCCTGAATCCAAATAATATTGTCTGGGATCACTCCACCACCATTTAGGTCAAGCTTAAATGTTTCGTAAGAGCCATACGGAGTTGTGAGTGATTCTTTTCCAAGTAATGTGATTGTTGCATTTGCAATTGTCAGACCCAAAGAGTTGAGTACTCTCAATTTCATTTCGGTCAGGTCCTCTAGTTGTATGCAATGAATCAAAGAGTAGATTTCTTCCCTGGCCACATCATATTGAAGCAAGGAATCGATGGCTATCGATCGCTCTGAAGTATCTCGCTTTACCAGCGCAGGACCGGTCACCTTTTTATCGTTCATGGCGAAGTTGATAGACATGCTGGCAGCAGGGGTTTTCATGTCGGTTACTATTGAATCAATTGTCAGTGGTTCCAGGGTAAAGAGAAATGAGGCTTCTTCGTAAATACTTCCATCATCGAAGTATGAGACGTCATTGTGTACGTATCGATTAGCTTCGCGATGTTTTTCCCAAATCATACCACCCACTTTTTCACCCGACTGATTCAACATGATAAAACTATCGCGTTCACTCTTTAGGTGTTCCAGATTGAGTGACTGCCCTGCCCAATCTGCGATGCGGCTCTCTTTGGCGGGAGGTGTGCATGCAACGAAGGATGCGAGTGCGAAAAGTGTGATTGAGGGAAATTTCATGCTACAGTTGATTTGGTGAGACTTAAATGTAGAGCGTTTGTTGCCAAGAAGGCGAAGATTCAAATTCCGAAATGTTACAATCCCGACAAATTTATCCTGCCTCTGTACTTCCCTGCCAGGCTGGCAACAATGCTGATTAAAATGTGTAGTTTGATTCCTTAAATCACACAGAAAATGCGAATTGTTGCTATAACGTTATTTACGGCATTATCATTTGCCGTTCTTGGTCAGCCCGCCACCGAAGTATTTCTTCTAGATCTGGATATCTCTAAAGACAAGCTGACAGTTTCAAATCCTGTTAATATTAGCAATCACGTGGGCTATGATAACCAGCCTTCATTTCACCGGGCACAGCCATTGGTTTATTACTCATCTTTCAACGAGGACGGAAGATCAGACATCAAAGTTTACAATTACGATACCGGAAAGACTGAATCACTTACAAATACCAGTGAACGGGAGTATTCCCCAACGCTCACACCCGATGGAAAATTTATTTCGTGCATTATTCAAAGAGACAATGATGCTCAGGATCTTGGTAAGTATCCGGTTGAGGGTGGGGAACCTGTAGTGTTGATTAACAATTTAATTGTTGGATATCATGCCTGGGTTGATGACTCGAATCTGATTCTTTTTGTTTTGGGCGAACCCCAGACTTTTCAATGGTATAATTTGAAAACAAACACCAACACAATTTTAGAAAGCAATATTGGGCGGTCGCTGCACAAGATACCTGGCGAAAACGCGATGAGTTTTGTACATAAGGTGAGCGACAACGGGTGGTTGATCAAGCGATTGGACGCCAAGTCAAGATCGATCACTCCAATTGGGAACACAATGCCAGGGCGAGAAGATATGGCCTGGACTCCCGATGGGCGGATAGTGATGAGTGATGGAGAAGCACTGTTTTTCTACCACAAGAAAAGTGCAGAGTGGAGGCCTTTTGAAATGAATCTTAGCGATGTAAAATTCTCTGGAATTACCAGAATCGCCATCTCATCCAATGGCAAGAAACTGGCACTAGTGGCTGGTGAGTAGCCTTCTCTAAATTGGTAAATCATCAATCTTTGGGAATTGAGAATCCCATATTGGGATAAAATCTCCGTTGAAACCCTTAGAATAGCTCCAAAAGTGCATAAAAGCTAGCTGGCACAGTTCTTCTTTATTCAGCTTCGAATAACGGAGAATTGTTATGAAAGCATTTAAAATCATCATGTTAGTTCTGGCGGGCACCTTTGCATCGATAGCAGCCTATAGCCAGTGTGGAAGCGCGCAAGGAAACGAAACATCATTTGGTAGCGGAAGTTGGATTGGCTATTTCTACGATGGCGCAAACAATTTCACTTCGGCCAATTATCAGGGATACAATACCGAATCAGAAATTTTTGATCAATCGTTTTGTGGGAGCAACTGTTCATATGCCATCAACGGTTGCAGTGTAAACACCGAAACGTTTACAGTCAGATACAAGATGCGCAAAACCTTCTCTAATGGATTTTACAGGATAACTATCGGTGCAGATGATGGTGTTCGTCTGAGCGTTGACAATGGTTCTACCTATGCCATCAATGGATGGAACCTTCAATCATATACTACCTTCAGCGCCATTGTTCGCCTGAATGGTGATACTAGAATGATTTTGGAATACTATGAAAACTCGGGCGACAACCGCGTGAGTTTTAATTACACTTTTCTTGGAAGTTCTTTTGGAGGAACTGTTTCTGACAGTCAGAATATCTGCGGGAGTTTGCCCATCGACCCAGCGGCTTTTACCAGTGTAGAATCTGCAATGTTCGTTTCCGGTACTCCATCTTACCAGTGGCAGGTATCATCAAACAACAGCACCTGGTCCAATATTTCCGGTGCTACTTCTGAGGCCTATGACATTCCTGCTGGCTTTACAGCAGGGTCAACACTGTACTATCGTAGAGCAGCTACCAGAGGAGGAACAACTGCGTATTCAAATACGCTTACCGTTACCGCCTATTCAAACTCTGTAGCCGGAGACCAGGTGACTTATGGAAACGGCTCATGGATTGGTTATGTATATGATGGTCGCGATAACTTTGGATCAAACTATCTCGGAGAAATTTTTGAGAGCGAAATCTTTGACGAGTCCTTCGGAGGAAGTAACATCACACGCGGAACAACTGGATGTAATTTTCAAACTGAAACTTTCTCAGTTCGCTTTAAAATGCAGAAGTACTTTTCATGTGGTGACTACCAATTTACCATCGGTGCTGATGACGGTGTGCGTCTAAGTATTGATGGTGGTTCTACCTGGTTGGTCAACGATTACTCTGACCACGGGTATCGTACTGCAACTTCAGCTCTGACCAGTATTACAGCAGGAACCTACAATCTTGTGCTGGAATATTTTGAAAATGGTGGAGGAAACCGCGTGACCTTCAACTACGCCATGACAAGCTGCATATTGCCAGTAACATGGCACAGCATTGAAGCCACCGCATCACAAGGTGTGAATACCATTACGTGGAAAACTGCTTCTGAAAAAGACAATGACGGATTTGTTGTCGAGAGAAGTATTGACGGTAAGACATTCGAGAAAATCGGCTGGGTGAAAGGTAACGGCACTACCACTGATCAGCATGCTTACGAATACAGGGATGTAAACCCTGAAATGGGAATGAACTACTACCGACTGAAGCAAGTAGACTTTGACGGCAAGTTTGACTACTCGAAGATAGTAAGCGCTGAAAGTCACTACGTGGCAGAGAAGGAGATGCATTTATATCCTAATCCTGCCCGCGACTATGTTATGGTCACAAACGTGACTACTGAATCCCCTTCACTTAGGTTGACAAATATTCTCTCAGGAAACATCATCTTTCCGGTTTATGAAAGTTCAACAGGATTTAACCTACAGAATGTGCCTCCTGGAATTTATGTGGCATTGATCGTAGATGGAGAGACTTCAGTTCAAGAGAGGCTGATTGTTCTGGAACACTAGAGAATAGAGGAAGTTCAAATTTGGAAACGCGGCTTATAGTGCAGGAAATAGGTAAGGATAAGTTCGGAATCAATTAATTCGAACATTATCGAACAGCCTCAGTAAAAAATCTCACGTTGGTAATTGGAATCCTAATTGCCAACCATGCTCAGAAATTACATTGTCACTGCATTCCGTAGCATCAACAGACATTCTGGTCACTTCGCTATTAATGTAACAGGCCTGTCACTTGGTATGGCTGTGTTCATATTCATCTTTCAATTCGTTCAATTTGAGTCTAGTTATGATAACTTCCATAAGGGCTCTCCGATTTATAGAGTGGCGACCAAAAGGTATTCGCACAATGAGTTAGTCACCGAGAATGCCGCAGCGATGCCTCCGCTGGCCCCGCTCTTGTTAGAAAATATTCCAGAAGTAGAAAAAGTTACTCGAATTTACAATGATGGAAATTGTACCATAAGCTCTGTTGAAAATGGAGAGATTAAGTTGTTTGATGAGAGTAAGGGGTATTATGCAGATGCTAACTTCTTTGAGATATTCAATTTCAAACTGGAGGAAGGAACCATTGAGGATGCACTAAAGGGAACGAGAAAAATCGCTCTATCCAAATCTTCGGCACGAAAGTATTTTGGAAACGATGAAGCTGTTCTTGGCAAGACATTGCGTGTTACAGGTCAAATTGAAATTGAATACGAAGTTTCAGCGGTTTATGAAGATGCACCAGCTAACTCTCACTTCAAACCCGACATGCTGTTTTCTTTCGTTACCTATCTCGATGTAATTCATCCGGAATGGCCAACCCGCACAAATTGGATATGGAATAGTTTTCCAACCTATTTGAAGACGCAGGGCGATCCGGTAGTTCTTCAAAAGAAAATAAATGATCTGGCTCAAGCCACCTGGGGAGAGCAATATAGATCTCGCGATGTAAATTTTGATTTTCTTCTGCAACCGATCAAGGAGATTCACACAACTTCAAATTTTGCAGATGAGTTGGAGTCGGGCACAAGCAAGACCGCTCTTAATCTGCTATTGGTTATTTCAATTGTCACACTTATTGTGGCGTGGATCAACTATATCAATTTGACCACTGCGAGATCTTTGGAGCGGGCCCGGGAAGTGGGAGTGAGGAAAGTGATTGGAGCAAGCAAGTTGGCACTGGCAAAACAGTTTTTGGTAGAGGCAGTTCTTATCAATGTTGTTTCCATCGTGCTCTCCTTTAATTTATTGCTTTTACTCAAAGACGGGTTACAGGCGTGGTTAGGAATTCAATTCCCTTTTGTACTGGATCAGGTAATGGTTGCCGCAGTTCTTATTCTGTTGTTGGGGGGTATTGGGTCTTCGGTTTACCCAGCTATGGTGATGTCCGGCTTTTCTATTACCAAAGTGCTGAAGGGAAAGATAGACGTCAGTGACAGAGGATTGACAATGCGAAAGGCATTGGTGTTGACTCAGTTTGTCGTTTCTCCTTTGCTGATTGGCGGCACCTATCTCATTTACAAGCAAACTGAATTCATGTCCACGAGAGATTTGGGGATAACAAGAGATCAGGTGCTGCTGATGAAGGAACCCCGGGTGCAAGTGGGTAATATGGATAGCAAATACGATCGATTCAAGAGCAGTGTAGAGGAATCGGCACGGGTGCAATATGCTTCGAAGATTTCCTTGTTACCGGGTCAGCCCATCGACTGGTTTTCGCCATTTCAACTTTACGGGGACTCCACAGTGGATCAATACATGAATGTGAATCTTTCAGAATACGACTTTGAGAAAGCGCTTGATCTTGAAATTTTGGCAGGAAGATCCTTTGATCCTAGTGCGGCAGATAGCGCCCATCTGGTGATCAATGAAGCTGCAGCAAAATTATGGGGCTATACCCCAGAGCAGATTATAGGCAGAACTTTTTGGTGGAAATACTCGCCAAGCGTTTCGCGAATTGATGTAACAGTGATTGGTGTTGTAAAGAACTATAAGCAGCATGCCTTTAACAATGAAGAGGTTCCAATCATTTATTACCTGTCGAGATTTACACCAGCACCATTTCGGGCAAGGTTTTTAATGGCAAGGTTTAACACAACCGAAGGTATTGGGGCAGGTGAGCTAGGAAAAGAAGTCGATAGAATCGCTTCTCTATGGTCCTCCTCTTTCCCGGATGATCCTTTCACGTATTGGTTTTTGGATGATGCATTTGAAAAGAATTTTCAAATGGAAACACAATTGTTAAAAGTGATCAACCTGTTTGCTCTGATTGCAGTACTAATTGCCGGATTGGGCCTTTTTGGATTAACATCATTTACAGTGGTACAGCGGACAAAGGAAGTCGGTATTCGCAAAGCACTCGGGGCTACCGTGCCTAACATTGTGAAATTGCTAACCACTGAGTACTTCATCCTGATATTATTGGCCTATGTCATTGCGCTCCCCATCATGTGGTTCGGTGCCGACTATTGGTTACAAAACTATGAGATCAAGATTGGTCAAGACTTTACTATGCTGGTTGTGCCGTTCGTTGGGTCAATGATCATTGGAGTACTTAGTGTGTCGTACAAAAGCGTTTCAGCGGCACTTAGAAAACCGGTTGAAACATTGCGAAGTGAATAGTAAGACGAAACGGTATAATTTCTTTGATGACGTATGTGAAGAACTGAATAAACTTATTGTGTTTCACAAAAGCTTCCCTTCATCACCCAAAGCTTTTTGAAGTCGATTGTGAACACAGCGTCAGCCATGGAAGGATCCGCCTCAATTAAGTTTCGATCCACATCACCTTGCATCACCAATATCCCGCCATCGCGATTTGGAAAAATTCCCTCAGCAACTACATTTCCGGTTTTGATAATCTGCTTCAGGTAGTCATCATGTTTCTTAAATGTCTCACCAGCCTTTTGCACGTTGAATTTGGTAATGTTTGACGTGTACCGAATGAATTGATACTGCACCATTTCTGCATCTTCTTTGGCAGTGCAGGCAGAGCCCACCCGCGGTATGTATGGAAAGTATTCCAAACGCCAACGTTCAGCCTGAATTCCCGGATCAGTCTTAAGCCAGTTCTTCACCGAATCCACGGAGTTGGAATTCATGATAAAGATCCCACCACCTCCATCAAAAGGTCCAGCCATGATCATTTTTCCTTCTTTCACCAGCCGTCTGATATTGGCGAGATGCCCCTGCATCAACTGATCGAGTTCTTCCTTCGGTAGTTCGGGTTTGTCAGTTCTCGTGTTTAAGAAAACAAAAGTAAATTGTGCCTCCTGCGCAATACACCAGTTTATGCAGAAGGCAAGGAGTATTAGAATTATTGTTTTCATCGTTTTGATTTCAAGCCTAACTAACAAATAAAATGCAAGTCAAGCGAATCTTTGGGTTTGTTATTTTCTCGACAATACTGGTCAACTGTGTTCAACCGGAAAAAAGTGAGGTTGAAGCAGTAGTGAGAGGAATTATTGTCGCGGACAATAACAATGATATTGAGGCAGTCCTGTCATCCTATGCAAAAGAGGCGGTGTTATTTCCTC
The DNA here is from genome assembly GCA_020436085.1 of Cyclobacteriaceae bacterium. Lineage (GTDB taxonomy): Bacteria > Bacteroidota > Bacteroidia > Cytophagales > Cyclobacteriaceae > ELB16-189. Next base: position 39,248 of record JAGQYM010000009.1, on the reverse strand, counting down.
CAAAAGGAGATGTCATTATTGGCGAAGCCGCGATCCGAAAAAACTATGAAGACATTTTTGCAACCACGCAGTTGAGATTGAGCATTTCAATTGATCATTCACAAATCATTGATGACAAGTTAGCCTGGTGTGTGGGCAATACCACCGGAGAAACTACTTCGCTGGCGGATGGAAGCATTAAGAAAATTAATGATCGCTATTTTATGACGCTTCAGAAGGTTGACGATCGATGGAAAATTCTTTCCCTAAAGTGGGGATTCTGAGTCAGGAGAGATTTCTTTTTGCCCTCCATCCAATCAACATCACTCCTGCGAGAATCAACGCTGTTCCTGCTATTTGTAGCGCAAAAATCGGTTCCCCAAGAAAAATATTCGCCTGAATAATCGTAGACGCAGGGCCAATGCTGGTAACTATGGCTGAGTTCTCTGGTCCAATTCTTTTTATTCCTTCTGATCGCAGGTAAGATGGGATCACAGTTGAAATCACAGCCATCAGAAAACTGAAAATGTACACCTTCTCATCCAGATGAAATAACGATTGATTGCTGGTAAAAAAATAATGAAGCAGAACTCCGACTGCAGCAAAACTCATCGCGTAGCTGTTAAATTTTACAGGCCCAACCATGGGTATCAACTTGCCACTACCTACCACATAAGCTGCGAATGTGACAGCGCAGGCAAACACAAAAAGACACCCGAGATAAAAGTTTTCTTCAGAAGATGCTCCCATGGAAACTTCACCAAGAAAGGCAATGACAAGCCCCGCATATGTTAGTACCAATGCTACCCACTGACGGGTTGAAATCTTTTCTTTGAAAATGATGGAAGACATGAGCACTACAAGTGTCGGATACATAAACAGAATCAACCGCTCCATACCCGCAGAGATGTACAACAGGCCGAGGAAATCGAGAAGGCTACTGATATAGTAACCAAGACAGCCGATCAGCGCGATGTATATCCATTGTTTGGTGGTGAATTTGACATTGTCTTTTTTTGAAGAGGTGATCAACGCAGACCCAAGAAAAAATGGAATCGAGAAGATCATCCTTAGCGCCAGCAATGAGACGGCATCAATAGCTGTTTCCACATATGCCAACTTCACGAAGATCGCTTTCGCTGAAAAACAGATAGAGCCCAGTATGGTAATGAGAATACCACCTACAAAATATGCAGATGTCTTGTTGCTCATGCGTTAGGAAAGAAGAACGCGAGCAAGCGTTATTAAATCCTTCTCCTGATTATACAGATGTGGTGATATCCTGATGGCATCACCGCGGTAAGAAACGGATATCTTATTTTTCTGTAGTTTAGACTTGATCACATTAATGTCTTTTGATGCGGGCACCCTCACACCGAACAGGTGTTTCGCCCTGAACGAATCATCCTCAACCCAAAATCCATTTTCCTTTAACAGCTCGACTGTCCGAAACGAAATTTTACCGCAATACTCCTGAATATTTTTAGGGCCCCATTGATTCACCTGGCGAAGGGCTTCCAATAACATGGGCACCAAAATAAAATTACTGTGCTCACCCACCTCGTATCGTAACGCTCCGTGGTGATAAGCGTCCTGATAATTTATTAGTCCAGCAAAATCTTCACTGTTGAGGCGATTGATCCAATTCTCTTCGATTGGGTTACCATTGTCAAAGGCTGGACCATAGTAGGCTAGCCCGATAGAGTAGGGGCCCATAAGCCACTTGTAACCCGCGCATATCAAAGCATCAGGTTGAATTGATTTAACATCAAATGGAAGAGCTCCGACCGACTGTGTGCCATCAATGACAAGCAGCGTTCCAGTCTCCAAGGTTCTTTTGCGAATCTTTTTGAGGTCGAACAATGTGCCATCGGCCCAATGGATATTGCCAAGTGCAACCAACCGTGTACTGCTGTCGATAGCTTCAAGAATCTTTTCATTCCACTTTTTGCCACGCTGCGTTTTCGTGTCAGGCGCAGAGATGGTTTGAAGAGTAGCGCCTGTTTCCTTGCACAGCTGATGCCATGGATAATAATTGCTTGGAAACTGTTCTCCTGCAACAATTACTTTTTCTCCTTTTTTTAGCTTGATGTTGTTGGCGGCATTGGCCAATCCATAAGAAGCAGATGGAATGATTACAATGCGATTGGCTACAGGGGCATTGATCAGTTTGGCAAATTCCTTTCTCAAAACTTCTCCAGTGGTGAAGAAGTCAGTGGCCGAAATGGCTGCGGGGTTTCGTTTGCCACTCATACCTTTTAATCCTGCCTTCTCTACACTTTTCATTAGCGGAGACATGTATCCGCAGTTAAGATAGATTGAACCTTTGGGTAGGGAGAACTTTGAGCGCTGGGATTTTAACATCAACTAGTAGTTTGTGCGGGATAGCCCGAGTGAATCGCGAAGTACGTTAAATTCTTTTTTATTTTTTCTCCAGTAGTCGATGTAAAGTGTTTTGTCGAGCGTAGCAGTTGTGGTTTGTATCTGATCGCCTTCATTAAACTGTTCCTGCCAGCCCAGGATCTTATGTGGAAAGTCTTTTTCAACCTGTATTTCAAGGGTTCTCTCCGGAAATGAAACTTTATAAATGACCCTCGATTCCATTTCTTTTCTTTCGATCGTTGCTTCCGTTGGTTTTAGATTTTTATGTTTCAAGCGTGTAAAAAAAAGACCGGGCATGATTTTCACTTCCCCCATCGGTATATGATCCGGATCAATGCGAATGAGATTAAACAACTCATCTTCCAGAAGTACTATGTCTGAATCAAAATGGGTGTCCCCTTCGCTTTCAAAATACGAGTAGCTGTCTACCTTGTATTTATTTCTCTGTAAATTCATTTGAGAAAATACATGACCGCACCATTCCTGAGAGGTCATTGTCACTTTCATAGTATTGGGAAATTGATTTCTGCTTATAGGCGTAAATGCGGACAGCATCATAGAGTAGGGATAGATACCCGTGACGAAATTCTTTGTGTAATTAAGCTTCATCACCGTGACTTTATCGTTACCAGCAGCTTCAGGGTCGTCAAGCTTCACTTGTTTTGATTTTGAGAAACCTTCAGTCACAAAGATGAGCATAGCCTTTCCATCTCGATTTTCTCCATAGCGAGATTGATCAAGATTGTAGGCGTTTACTTCAGCTTTACCAGCGTACCAGTAATTTTTGAACGCCTCGGTATCATACAAGCTCGTGTTGTCATTCTGTGAAAGCGCGCGTTGGTTGCAGGCGATCACAACTGTGATTAGGGCCGCCAAGACAAAGAATAATTTCAACTTCTTCATGGTGTAAAAACTAGTTTTTGTTATTTTAAATTCCGCGTTTAATTAAACCATTGGTTACCAAAGTGATCGAATGGTGATAAAGAGCTACATTGCATCGCGTATGAAAGTGCCGGTTGAGATCTACAGGGGAATAGAGTATGTTCAAATCTCCAAATTGCCCCAGCTACAAAAGGAATTGATCTCTCAATCATTGCCGGCAGATCAAATCATTAAGATACTTACGGACAAAGAACTACTTAACGACTGCGTTCAATATAAGCATTACGAAAGTTGGTACATTCAGCACTGGAAGAATAGACCTATTACCGTAAAGGCACCCGAGCAGCCTTCCGTTAAGCTAGCCAACGACTAGTCCCACACTCCTACCGGAACAATCTCAAGCACATTTCCGATCGGGTCTTCAAAGTAGAATGACTCTAGCCCGTTTGCCCATTGAAGCGTGTCAATGATCTTAATTCCCTTCGACAGGATTTCTTCCTTTTGACTTTGGTACTGATCAGGCGATACCTCAAATGCAAAGTGGTATTTTCCATGTGAGTAGTGAGCTGGCGGACTGGTTTTATACCGCGAGTCATCGGGATTGAAGCACAACAATACCGAGTTGCCTGCACGAAAGAAGACATGTTTGCCTTTTACTTCTCCGATTATGGGAAGTCCCAGCAGTTCGTGGTAGAATGCCTTGGCTTTTTCCAGATCAGGGATGTAAATACAAGTTTCTTTGATGCCCGTTATGTTCATAATTCTAGCTACCGAGAGACTTTTTCAAGTCTGTATATTCATTCCACATTTCCTTCAAAATATCTGCGGCTGGTTTTATCTCTTTGATCGCAGCCGAGACCTGCCCAATTTCTAGTTCGCCTTCTTTCAGATCTCCCTCGAAGATGCCCTTCTTGGAGCGACCTTTCCCTAACAGGTTAGCCAACTCTTCCCTGGTTGCGCAGCGCTGCTCAGCTTCCCACACCTTTTCGTAGAATTCATTTTTGATCATCCGGACTGGTGTTAGCTGTTTCAGCGTTAGTATTGTTTCTCCTTCGGCACTATTGGTAATTCTCTTTTTGAACTCCGCGTGTGCGGACGACTCCTCACTGGCTGCAAAGCGAGTGCCCACTTGCACGCCAGATGCCCCCAAAACTTCAGCTGCCAGCATCGTTCTGCCCGAGTTAATACCACCCGCAGCTATTACTGGTATTGAGACGGCATTACATACCATCGGAATCAGACAGAAGGTCGTAGTCTCCTCGCGGCCGTTGTGTCCCCCTGCTTCAAATCCTTCCGCCACTACGGCATCAACTCCGGCTTTTTCGCTTTTGATGGCAAACTTTGAACTAGAAACTACGTGAACCACTGTAATTCCTCTTTCCTTGAGATATCCTGTCCAAGTGGCTGGGTTTCCGGCCGAGGTAAATACAATCTTGACCTTTTCGACAGTGATAATTTTCATGAGCTTGTCGATCTCTGGATAGAGGAGAGGCACGTTAACACCAAATGGCTTCGTAGTGGCGGCCTTACATTTTTGAATATGCTCCTGTAGGGTAGGGGGATGCATCGAGCCTGCACCAATTAAACCAAGTCCACCGGCATTGCTCACCGCTGAGGCGAGCCGCCATCCACTACACCACACCATGCCTGCCTGTATGATGGGAAACTCAATTTTAAATAAGTCTGTGATCGACCTTTTGCTTGTCATCTGGCCTGATTTCTGTTTAATAATTCTGAGCTATAAGGCTGAAAATCTGATCATTAGATTTCTGACCATTTTTCCTTGGTGATCGAAGGCGGATTTTAGTTGTCCACAAAGAAGTGATTGATTTATTTGGGCCTAAAATATTGATATACAATAAGTTAACTAGTAACATGTTGATAATGTTGATAACATCGCATTTTTGTGGAAAAGTATTTTCACCGGATTTTGGTAATTATAAGTCCTTGAATTTTAGCACTTTTAACAAATTCCTATCACCGATCTTACACGCGGTATTTTCCGAATATATAAATTCGTTGCCCCTGACGAACCTCAACTCAAACAGCTCGTTTTTGAAGGTATGAAAAGGTTAGCTTTTATTTTACTTGGATTCTGCTGGTTAACCGCTTCGGCTCAGTCTGAGGCGCCCTTGGTGAAAATACAACACCTGGAGAAGGTAATGCAGACCGAGTCCGATCAAATTCAGGTCATCAATTTCTGGGCTACATGGTGTGCTCCATGTATCAAGGAGTTGCCTCTTTTTGAAAAGTTGAATGCTGACAGGCAGGACATCAAAGTCACTCTGGTAAGTGTCGATATTGACCTTGATCCCGACCCCGACAAAGTTTACCGCTTTATCGCCCGGAAGAAACTAAAATCTGAGGTTGTCATTCTCAACGAAACGGACCCCAATAGCTGGATTGACAAAATCGATAAGAGCTGGTCTGGCGCTATTCCAGCCACCCTGATTGTAAATTCTTCGACCGGGAAGCGGAAGTTTGTCGAGAAAGAATTAAAGGAAGGAGACCTTGAAGAATTGATTGCTACGGTAAAGGACTAAATCAAATTGAAACATAAATCAACTATGAATGCAGTAAAAACAATTTTTGCGATTGCGCTGATTGCTGTGATGACGGCAGGAAGGCCGGTGACTCCCGGTTACGAGATTGGAGATACGGCTACAGACTTCAAATTGAAGAACGTAGACGGTAAAATGGTGTCTTTGAGTGATTACAAAGATGCAAAAGGATACATCGTAATTTTTGATTGCAATACATGCCCATACTCAAAAGCATATAACGAGCGCATCATTGCGTTAAACAAGAAATATGCTTCAAAGGGATTTCCGGTAATCACAATCAATGCCAACGATCCTTCGATTTCCCCAGGCGATTCATTCGATGAGATGAAAAGCAGGGCAAAATCCAAGAATTATGACTTCCCCTATCTTATGGATGAGACGCAAGAGGTCGCAAGGGCTTACGGAGCAACTAATACGCCTCATGTTTTTGTTTTGGATAAGGTGAGTGACAATGAATCAAAGGTTGCCTACATCGGTGCGATTGATGACAACTCACGAAATGCAAATGCTGTTTCCAAGCGATATGTAGAAGATGCGGTAGATGCTTTGATACAGGAAAAATCTGTACCCACCACGCGCACTAAGGCGATCGGGTGTACGATCAAATGGAAAAACTCATAATGAAATAGAGATCAAAGGAAAAGCCGATGTTAATCATCGGCTTTTTTATTGGATCATTTCCAAAATTTCGTCAAGGTACTCACGGGTGTTGCTCAGCCTGGGCACTTTGTTTTGCCCACCTAGTTTTCCTCTCTTCTTCATCCAATTATAAAAAGTACCTTCATTTACGCTGTGAACTTTTGGCATCATGAGCGCTAGATCAAATGCACGCTTGGCGTCATAATCGGAGTTTACTCTGCGTAATTCCTCATCCAGCAGCTTTGTAAACTGATCGATATCGCCTGGTTTATTTTTGAATTCAATAATCCATTCATGACCGCCACGGTGTGCTTTTTCCAGAAAGATGGGACCGACCGTGAAGTTGTCGATCACAGCACCGGTTTGTTCACAAGCTTTGGTAATCGCAGTCTCCGCATTCTCGATGATAACTTCTTCGCCAAACACGTTGATAAAATGTTTTGTCCTGCCGGAGATCCTAATACGATAAGGCGATGTTGAAGTAAACTTCACCGTATCTCCGATGTTGTATCTCCACAGACCTGCGTTGGTTGTAATTACCATCGCATAATTTTTTCCAATTTCAACCTCACTCAGTGTCAACACTCTTGGTTTTTCGTCATGTAATTCTTCTGTTGGAATAAATTCGTAGTACACTCCATAGTCCAACATCAGTAACAGATCGTTTGAATCTTTTTGATCCTGAATGCCAAAGAAACCCTCGGAGGCATTGTACGTGTCCCAATACCTCATTCCTTCGGAGGGAATAAGAGACTTGAATAAATTTTTGTAAGGCTGGAACGCCACTGCACCATGGAAAAATACTTCAAGATTTGGCCACACCTCAAGTATGTTACTTTTGTTTTCAATTTGCATGATGCGCTGAATGAGCAACACTGTCCACGTTGGTACACCAGCGATGTTGGTCACGTTTACCTTGGCCGTTTCTGCGGCCAGTAATTCAATCTTTTCTTCCCAGTTATCCATGAGAGCCACGTCAAGGCTCGGGGTCCTTATAAACTGTGCCCAGGGTGGAAGGTTTTGCATGATCACGGCTGACACATCCCCATAAAACGAACTCGATGTAGGATCGAACTCATTGGCTTTGTGACTTCCCCCAACGGCAACACCCTTTCCGGAAAAAATTTGTGTATCGGGGTAGTTGTTCACATAAAGTGAGAGCAGGTCTTTGCCGCCTTTGAAATGACAGTCTTCAAGAGCCTCCGGAGAAACGGGAATGAATTTACTTCGCGCATTGGTGGTGCCGGATGATTTTGCGAACCATTTTATTTCTGTCGGCCACAGCACGTTTTGCTCACCACGCATGGTACGACTGATATACGGAAACATTTCTTCGTAGGTGTTGACAGGAACGCGAAGTTTGTAACCAGCTCCATCTCGGATTTCATCAAAGCCATACTTCTTTCCATACTCCGTATACTTTCCCATCTGCAGCAACTTCTTCAACACCTCATCCTGAACCTCATGAGGATACTTCATGAAAAGCTCCATTTGGTGCATGCGCTTTTTCATTACCCACGTGAGTATGGAGTTGAGTATTTGCATAGGCCCTAAAATACGTCCGTTAATGCCTATTTAACAAACCAAAAAAGAGAGTGAGTGTATTAAAAGAATGGGTTGCCAGAAGTTATGAAGTCGGTTCTACTTTCGCTCTTCTGAGTTGGAAGTTCTGGCCCAAATAAACCTTCCGCACCATTGGGTCATTCGCAAGTTCTTCAGCCGATCCGGCACGGAAAAGTTTGCCTTCCACCATCAGGTATGCGCGATCCGTTATGGAAAGAGTCTCATCCACATTATGATCGGTGATAAGAATTCCGATATTCTTTTTCTTGAGCTTGGAAACAATGGATTGGATTTCTTCAACGGCAATCGGGTCGACACCAGCAAAGGGTTCATCCAGCAGTACAAAATGTGGATCAACAGCAAGCGCTCTCGCTATCTCAGTTCTTCTGCGCTCACCACCCGACAGTACCATCCCCAAATTTTTTCTCACATGGGTAAGGCTAAACTCTTCAAGCAATGACTCCACCTTCTCTTTGCGATCTTTTTTGCTCATCTCCCTCATCTCCAACGGAGCCATCAGATTTTCTTCTACAGAAAGTTTTCTGAATACAGATGCCTCCTGTGCCAGGTACCCAATACCAAGCTTGGCGCGCTGAAACATCGGGAGTTGAGTGATGTCTTCCTGATCGAGAAAAATTTCACCCGCGTTGGGTTTGATCAGCCCAACGATCATGTAGAAGCTGGTTGTCTTACCGGCACCGTTTGGTCCTAGCAAGCCCACTATTTCTCCTTGCTCCACTTGCACGGACACGTTGTTTACTACAGTCCGTTTTTTATATTTCTTGACCAGATTTTGTGCCCTCAGTATCATGCTAATCAAATTTGAGGTCTTTCAGCCTCAATTGCAAAGACGTCATCCCGTTGAACGTATTTTCTTCAATTGTGTAAGCGATTCTGCATTCACCACCGCTGGACAATCTTTCGTAATGTTCCATCATATCAAAACCAACCACATTCATGATAGAGTCGCAACCACGTTGACCTGCCAAAAACCGAATGTGTTTGTCTTTGAAAGTCGAAAGCGAATTCATAACAAAAACCCGGCCTGATTCAAAAACCGGTTTATGGTTTTCGGGACCAAACGGGGCTATTTGCTTCAGAATTGACCTGAATTTAGGAGTGATGGCATCAAATGGAAGCTCGAGGTCAACTTCAACAACAGGTATCAGCATCTCATCGGTTATGGTAGACGAAACGACTTCCTCAAACTTCGATTGAAATGCGATGAGATTCTCTTTGGACATCGTAAGCCCCGCGGCATATTTATGTCCGCCAAATTTCTCCAGCAATTCACTACAACTTGCGATAGCCTGATGAAGATCAAAATCTCTTACGCTTCGTGCTGATCCGGTAATTTTATCATTCGACTCTGTAAGGATGATGGTGGGGCGATAATATTTTTCTACACAGCGTGCAGCAACAATTCCGATTACACCTTTGTGCCAGTTTTCTTTAAAAAGGACGGTTGATTTTGCGCTGGCAAAGTTTTCGTTTGCCTCGATCATCGCAATGGCTTCTTCGGTAATTGATAGATCGAACTCCCTGCGAAGGTCATTCTTCAAGTCTATCTTCTCAGCAAGCATCATTGCTTCTTCCTCTGTTTTTGAAATCAATAGTTCAACTGCAGCGTGAGCGTGACTCACTCTGCCTGCAGCGTTGATTCTCGGGCCGAGTGTAAAAACCACCGAAGCGATATCTATCTCAGATTTATTTCCTGACAACGCAATGAGTGCCTTAAGGCCTGGAAGAGGATTCTCATTTAATTTTTTTAATCCGTAGTAAGCAAGGATTCTGTTCTCGCCATTTACAGGAACAATATCCGAGGCGATGCTCACGGCCACCAGGTCGATAAACTTCTCCAATTCTTTTTCATCACGATGCTTTCTGGCGTAGGCTTGTAGCAGCTTGTATCCGATGCCACAGCCGCTGAGTTCTGTAAAAGGATAATTACAGTCTTCTCGCTTGGGATCCAACACTGCCACGGCTTGAGGAATTTCTTCACCTGGCAGGTGGTGATCGCAAATGATGAAGTCAATCCCTTTGTGATCTGCAAGCATCACCATGTCAGAAGACTTGATTCCCAAGTCTAATGCAATGATTAAGGAAAAACCATTTTGTTCTGCCCACAATATTCCGTCACGGGACACTCCATACCCTTCCTTTGATCGGTCAGGAATATAAAACTTGCAGTTGGGGTAAAAAGAAGTGAGGTAGCTATACACCAGCGCGACTGAGGTGGTTCCGTCCACATCGTAGTCACCATAGACAAGAATATTTTCTCCGGCTTTTATCGCCTTATCCAAACGATCGACTGCGGCCGCCATGTCGGTCATAAGAAAGGGTTCATGCAAATGTTCTATCAAGGGACGAAAGAAAAGTTTCGCCTCATCGAAAGTTGTAATACCTCGCTGTGTGAGCATTGTAGAGAGATATGGATTGACATTGATGCTTTTTGAAAGGGCATCAACAACGTCTTGTGGAGGAATGGGCTTCCTTATCCAACGTTTATCCATACTTAGTTTTGTTCAAAATTAATTGCTCCGGTCTTACCGGGCTCACCGCTTTCTCCTGCTTTACCTTTCGGTCCCTGTTCACCATCTTTCGATGATCCCGAGCTGATCAGTCCCGCCAATCCGCCAAAGCCTCCTTCGCCACCCAATCCTGCATTTCCACCATAAGTTCTAACCATTAGCTTGTTTCCCAGCCAGGTTCTGAGATCGGGGCATTGTTTGCAAGATACAGTAAGGTTGCCACCATTCGCTCCGTCACCTCCAGGCGCCCCATTTCCACCTGCTCCTCCGTTTCCTCCTTGGCACAGCCTTGTTCCCGGGCTCCCACCACCTCCGGCCCCTCCGCGGCCACCATCTCCACCATCTCCACCTGAGAGCTCGATCAGAAGTCGGCTGGCGATGAACATTTGATCAGCATAGATGGATAAGTTAATGCCCCCTTTTCCATTTGTCCCATGTGTTCCGCTTCTGCCGGGTATCCCGTTTTTGCATGGACCAACTGCTGTGTAACCAGATGCACCCGTTTCTCCATTTTCTCCATCGGTGCCGTCACCGATGATGCTGCATCCATTTCCAACTCGGAAAACTTTTGTGTGAATAAAATTATCTGCCTTTGACTTATTGAGTACGATGCGTGCGGAGTCTTGCATGATCAACGTGTCGATCACCATGATATCTGAATTGGTGAGTTCATATGCTGAACCTGCCCGGATAACCAACTTCTCCATTCTTACCTGTGCGTAGGAAAATACCGTAGAAAAGAAAAGTGTGCAGCAGCAGAAAAACTTCATCGTGCAAAAGTAACGCATCCCGACAAACTGGCTAAAAAAAGAAGAGCAGCGGTGAGGCTGCTCTTCAATATCTCAAATGTCTAAATAATTATTCGGCTTTTTTTGCAGGCGGGTTACCGTCTACCACCCCTTCGAGAACATCCTTAATTTCAACACGCTGACCATCTCGGTATGGTACTATCCATGCATCTGAAACGCCCATTTCTCTCATATACTTCTTGAAGGTATCGGCTTCCCAATAGTCGCGGAATATACCGATAGTCAACTTTTGTTCTCCGCCTTCTGCCGCTTCGCCACCGAAGTTCGGATTGTTTTCGAAGTACTTGGAAAGGTCTTTGTTTTTGAACGCTCCAATCTGAACTTTGAACACTACGCCTTTAGAAAAGTCCATCGAATTTTTGGGAGGAGCTTCTTTGAGCTTGGATAATTCAGCTCGTGCAGATGTAAGATCGCCACGCATCCGTGAAATCTGATCTTCAAGTTCTGCAATCTTTGCGTCCTTGTCGCTGATCGTTGACTTCATCTGATTTACTTGAGTGCCCAACGTGTTGACTTGCTTGTCTGCTTCCTGCTTTGCTTCAACAAACGTTTTGAAGTTGGCGGGATTCTTGGAATACTCTTTCGCTCTCTTTTTCCATTCTTTTTTTTCTGCCTTAGAGAGCTGCGCGAAAACTTGCGTGCCGGAAAAAATCAAAGCCAGGCAGAGGAATAATACTCTAGTTTTCATGTTTGTATTTTTTGTTTTTGGTGTCGATTTGCAGCTTGTTATCAGTTCTTTGAGAGCCGAAATCTTAATCTTGTTTGGGGTTAAATATGTATTAAAAGTAATAAAAAAACTTGATTATGAGCCATTTCGCCCTTTTACCTGCCATATAACGCGGTCAACTGGGAGCAGGCGGCAAACGTCAAAGACCTGATCCCACCATCTTTTCGGGTTTTACCCACTCATCGAATTGCTCGGAAGTAAGGAGCCCTAGTTCAATCGCGGCCTCTCTTAAAGTCTTATTTTCCTTATGTGCCTTCTTGGCAATCTTGGCGGCATTTTCATAGCCAATATGCGTGTTCAATGCAGTAACAAGCATCAATGAGTTTTCGAGGTGTTGTTTGACTACGGGTAAGTTAGGCTCAATACCCACTGCACACTTTTCAGTAAATGAAACGCAGGCATCACCGATAAGGCGCGCAGACTGTAGCACGTTGGCCGCAATCACTGGTTTGAATACATTCAGTTCAAAATGTCCTGTTGATCCTCCAATAGACACGGCAACATCATTGCCCATTACCTGAGCACATACCATCGTAAGTGCCTCCGGTTGTGTTGGGTTTACTTTACCAGGCATGATTGATGAGCCAGGTTCATTATCGGGAATGATAATTTCACCGATTCCACATCTCGGTCCTGAACTTAGCATTCGGATATCGTTAGCGATCTTCATCAAACTAACTGCTGCGCGCTTAAGTGCGCCAGAAAGTTCCACCATTGCATCGTGTGCTGCCAGTGCTTCGAATTTGTTTGGTGCAGTCACAAACGGGCACTTGGTCAACTCTGCGATTTTCTTTGCAACCAGAACGTCATATCCTTTTGGTGTATTAAGTCCGGTGCCCACAGCCGTGCCACCAAGTGCCAACTCACATACCATCGAGAGAGAGTTGGTGATCGCACGCATGCTGTTATCCAGCTGTTGCACGTAACCAGAAAACTCTTGACCTAGTGTCAAAGGCGTGGCATCCATAAAATGCGTACGGCCTGTTTTTACAATCTTATTGAACTCTTTTGACTTCGCAGCGAGTGTATCGCGAAGCTTTTGCATACCTGGCAGGGTGATTTCAGTCACTTGCTTATAGGCAGCGATATGCATCGCAGTAGGGAAAGTGTCATTTGACGACTGAGACTTATTTACATCGTCATTGGGATGCAGCGCCTTTTTTTCGTCTGTGAGTTTTCCGCCATTGATTACATGTGCACGATAAGCGATTACCTCGTTGGAGTTCATATTACTTTGTGTACCTGAACCGGTCTGCCAAATCACAAGTGGAAATTGATCATCTAGTTTCCCTTCAAGGATTTCATCGCACGCCTTTCCAATAAGTTGGCTCTTCTCCTTTGAAAGAACACCAAGCTCCTCGTTAGCCAGCGCAGCGGCTTTCTTTAAATAAGCAAACGCATAAATGATTTCCTTTGGCATACTTGCTTCAGGACCAATTTTGAAATTGTTTCGTGAACGCTCGGTTTGTGCACCCCAGTACTTGTCGGCAGGCACCTTCACCTCGCCCATGGTGTCTTTTTCAATGCGGAAATCCATATGCTTCGGGTTTATAAGGCAGTAAAAATAGAAAAGGCAAGTGGATTTTGCCCTACGATATGGATTTACGAAATGACTATACTGTCAAGCTTAGTTTTCCAACTTCTTTGGATTCAAGCTTCGAAGTTCCCATCAGATACTCGTCTACGGCTCGGGCGGCTTCTCTTCCTTCGCTAATCGCCCACACCACAAGTGATTGTCCTCTTCTCATGTCACCTGCTGCAAATACTTTGTCGATTGAAGTTTGGTAATTGGTGCATTTGACATTTCCGCGCTCATCGTAGGTGATGTTGAGATCGTCTAACAGCCCGCTATGTTGCGGATGCAGGAAACCCATCGCCAGCAAAGCAAGATCACAGGGAATTGGTCTTTCGGTTTCCGGTTTTTCAGCGAAAGTTTGCTTCCCATTACTATCAGTAATCCACTCGATTTCAACAACCTTAATTTCTTTTAGCTGTCCATTTTTATCACCAATAAATTCTTTGGTTACTATCGACCATTCACGCTCACAACCTTCTTCATGAGAGGTAGAAGTACGAAGAATCATCGGCCAGTTTGGCCAAGGTGTAGAGGGATGACGATCACGAGGAGGTTGCGGGAGAATTTCTATTTGCGTGACCGAAGCAGCCTGATGTCTGTTTGATGTCCCTACGCAGTCTGAACCCGTATCACCACCACCAATTACAACAACATGTTTCCCCTTCGCGGTAATCTGTTTATCTATAACTTCTTTGCCACTCACTCTCCTGTTCTGCTGTGTGAGAAAGTCCATTGCGAAATGAACACCTTCCAATTGATTGCCTGGAATTGGAAGACCCCTGGGAACAGTTGATCCTCCGCACAAAACGATAGCATCAAAATCGTGCATCAGATCTTTGACTGGAATATCAATTCCAACGTTAATGCCTGTTTTGAACGAAATGCCTTCCTGCTTCATTAACTCAACTCTTCGTTCAACCACTGCCTTATCAAGTTTGAAATCAGGAATTCCGTAACGCAGCAAACCTCCAACTTCATCAGCGCGCTCAAAGATGGTAACTTGATGGCCTGCATAATTGAGTTGAGCACCTGCAGCAAGGCCTGCAGGTCCAGATCCGATCACCGCTATCTTCTTTTCTGTTCGCGCGGAAGGGATTCTTGGAATAACAATTCCGCTCTCAAAAGCTTTTTCAATGATGTTCTTTTCAATGAACTCAATAGCCACCGGAGGTTTATTTATTCCAAGTACACACGAGGACTCGCAAGGTGCTGGGCATATCCTTCCCGTAAATTCCGGGAAGTTGTTTGTTGAAATCAGAATCTCGTAAGCAAGCTGCCAGTTCTGCTGATAGACAGCATCATTGAACTCGGGAATAATATTTCCTAACGGACAGCCCTGATGACAAAACGGAATACCGCAATCCATGCAACGTGTTGCCTGTTGGTGACACGTCTTTTCATCTTTTGTCACTTCGATCTCGCGATAATCTTTTACACGCTCCTTTACCTCGCGTTTCGCTGGTAACTTCCTGTCTACTTCCAGAAATCCTGTTGGCTTAGCCATTGGCTTCGTTTTTTTCCGATTGCTTTTTCTTTTCCTCGAGCACCCTTTTATAGTCGAGCGGCATCACTTTGATAAACCTAGAAGAGCTTACATCCCAGTTATCGAGTAAGCCATGCGCCACATCACTTCCAGTTAATTTCGCATGCTCTGAGATCATCAACTTGATTATTTTTAAATCATCTGTCTCTAATGTGTCAAGCAACACCATTTCCATGTTGCAGTTAGATGCGAACGTCCGATCAGCATCATA
The DNA here is from genome assembly GCA_020436085.1 of Cyclobacteriaceae bacterium. GTDB lineage: Bacteria > Bacteroidota > Bacteroidia > Cytophagales > Cyclobacteriaceae > ELB16-189. Next base: position 23,842 of record JAGQYM010000009.1, on the reverse strand, counting down.
AACATAGGCTACTCCACCACTCATGCCAGCTGCAAAGTTTCTGCCAGCAGGGCCGAGAATAACTGCGATACCTCCGGTCATGTATTCACAACCGTGATCACCCACACCTTCTACGACCACGCGCGCTCCTGAATTTCTCACGCAGAACCGTTCGCCTGCCAGGCCCCTGATGTAAGCTTCACCACTTGTCGCTCCATAAAAGGCAACATTGCCAATGACAATATTGTCGTTAGCCTTGAAGGTGGACGAACGATCGGGATAAACAACCAATCTTGCTCCAGACAATCCCTTTCCAACATAGTCATTGGCATCACCTTCCAGTTCCAGCGTTAGTCCTTTGGCTGAGAATGCTCCAAAACTTTGACCCGCTGTTCCTTTGAATTTGAAATGAATCGTACCGTCAGGTAATCCGGGTGCACCAAGCCTTTTGGAAATTTCATTGGAAAGCATCGCGCCAACAGCACGGTCCTGATTGTTAATGGAGAAGTCTTTTCTCACCGATTCAAACTTCTCTAGTGCAGGAGAGGCAACTTTGATCAACTTCCTGTCCAGTATGTTTTCAATTCCATGATCCTGATCTTCCTGTTTGTAAAGTGCAGTGTCGAGGTTGCTCTTTTCTTTATGTAATAGTGCAGACAGATCGATACTGCTGAATTTCTTTTTCCCGATAGCAGATGAAGAATCGAGGTAGTTCACCTGGCCCACCATTTCATTCACGGTTCTGAACCCAAGTTCTGCCATGATTTCCCTAAGTTCCTCTGCAAGGAATGTGAACAGATTTACCACATATTCCGGCTTGCCAGTAAAGAGAGCTCGCAATTCTTGATTTTGGGTCGCGATGCCAACTGGGCACGTATTCAAATGGCATTTTCGCATCATGATACAGCCGGTAGTCACCAATGCAGCTGTGGCTACACCCCATTCTTCCGCGCCAAGTAAAGCAGCAATAGCAAGATCGCGGCCGGTTCTGATTTGACCATCCACTTGCAAGGCTACTCGTCCACGAAGCTTGTTCTTAACTAATGTTTGATGAGTCTCGGCAATTCCCAACTCCCACGGAAGACCGGTGTGGCGAATTGAACTGAGGGGCGAGGCACCAGTTCCTCCATCGTGCCCCGCGATAAGTATTACATCTGCGTGTGCTTTGGCAACACCACTGGCGATGGTTCCCACACCAGCTTCTGAAACCAGCTTGACACTGATGCGTGCCTCTCGGTTTGCATTTTTTAAATCAAAGATCAGCTGCGCCAAATCTTCAATTGAATAAATATCATGATGAGGAGGAGGACTGATTAGCCCCACACCAGGAGTAGAGTGTCGAACGCGAGCTATCCAATCATCCACTTTGTGGCCAGGCAGTTGTCCGCCTTCACCAGGCTTTGCTCCTTGAGCCATTTTTATTTGCAACTCTTGCGCATTGCTCAAGTAGTGACTTGTCACACCGAAACGACCTGAAGCGACTTGTTTGATCGCAGAATTCTCCCAATCTCCATTTTCTTTTCGTGTAAAGCGCATCTCATCTTCACCGCCCTCACCGCTATTACTTTTTCCTCCAATCCTGTTCATAGCGATCGCGAGCGTGTGGTGTGCTTCGTAAGAAATGGAACCAAATGACATTGCACCTGTAGCAAATCTTTTGAAGATGGCCTCTTTGGGTTCTACTTCACTCAGCGGAATTGACTTCTTCTTTTTGAATTGCAAGAGACTACGAAGTGTGATGGCTTTCTCTGATTGATCGTCAATCAACTTCGAATACTGTTTGAACTGCGCGTAGTCGTTATTCTTGGTCGCTTGCTGCAGCAAGTGAATAGTCTGCGGATTGAATAAATGCGTTTCACCTCTTTGTCTCCACTGGTAATATCCACCGCTCGCAAGTCGAGGTTTGATGTTCTGAGTTTCAGGAAATGCAAACCGGTGTTTTATAAGTGCTTCTTCAGCGATGTCATCGAGCGTCATACCCTCGAGGCGCGATATCGTACCCGTAAAATGCGTGTTGACAACGGCTGAACTTATGCCAAGCGCTTCGAAGATCTGAGCCCCGTGATAGGACTGCAACGTGCTGATACCCATCTTTGACATGATCTTAAGGAGTTCACCTTCAACCGCCTTGGTGTAGTTGGCAATCGCCTTTTCTTCGGTCAAAGATTCAGGCAGCAGATTTTTTTTCTTCAGGTCGTGAATAGTCTGATACATCAGGTAAGGATTAACTCCAGATGCACCATACCCAAGCAGCGTAGCATAGTGATGCGTTTCCCAAACATCACCAGCTTCTACAATCAATCCTACCTTACCACGAAGACCATGGCGGATAAGATAGTGGTGAACGGCAGAAGTCGCGAGCAAGGATGGAATCTGCGCATGACCGCTATCAAAACTCCTGTCAGATAAAATGATAATAGTGTATCCATCATCGATGGCATCATGAACATATTCACAAACACGTTCTAATCCATCAGCCAGCGCGCCCGGTTGCCCGTTCGCTCTGAAATAAGTAAAGATGGTTTTGGTTTGGAGATGTTTATGATCGATGTATCGAATCTTCTCAACTTGATTATTTGAAAGAATAGGACTTGGCAGTTCAAGCGTGATGCAGTGCTCGGGACTTTCATCCAATAAATTCAAGGAACCACCAACATGCGTTGCCAGTGACATTACCATGCGTTCCCTAATGGGATCGATAGGTGGGTTGGTCACTTGGGCAAAACGCTGTTTGAAATAACTTGAAAAATGTTGTGCGTGGTTAGAAAGAAAAGCAAGAGGAATGTCGCTGCCCATTGAGCCGATTGCCTCTTTTCCGTTGGTACACATTTGTGTAACGATCAATCGCAAATCTTCTGATGTCACGCCAAATGAAATCTGTCTTTTCAGAAACGTTCGCGGATCATATTTATGGTAACTACCTCCTGGCTCGGGCAAGTCCTCAAGACGCACTTTATTTTCCTCCAGCCACTGGCCGTAAGGTTGCGCTTTGCAAATAGATGCTTTCAGTTCATCATCATCGAGCAACTTCTCCTGCTCCATATCTACAATGAACATTTTACCCGGCTGAAGCCTTCCTTTTTTTACTACTGTCGATTGATCGATGTCGAGTACCCCTGCTTCAGATGCCATGATCACACGGTCATCATTAGTCACCACGAATCGCGAAGGACGAAGTCCATTTCTGTCCAACATTGCGCCTACGATTTTTCCATCCGTGAATGTGATAGAAGCAGGACCGTCCCAGGGTTCCATCAGGTTCGCGTGATATTCATAGAAGTCACGCTTGTGCTTACTCATGGATTCATTACCATCCCATACTTCGGGAATCAACATCATCATCACATGAGGAAGCGATCTTCCTGAATGGACAAGCAATTCAATAACATTATCGAGATTAGATGAGTCCGATTGCTTGGGATTGCAAATCGGCAATATCATGTCAAGTTCCTCGCGCGTGAATTTGTTGCTGGCAAAGAATGCTTCTTTTGATCTTAGCCAGTTGATATTCCCCTGAATCGTGTTGATCTCCCCATTGTGTGCAATGAATCTGAATGGCTGAGCCAGCCGCCAGGAAGGAAATGTGTTGGTAGAGAAGCGGGAGTGGATAACCGCAAAGGCTGAAACTACGAGTTCGTTATCAAGGTCAGGAAAATAAAGCTTCACCTGATCAGAGGTGAGCATGCCTTTGTAGGCAATCGTTTTATAAGACAGTGATGAAAAATAAAATTGATTGTTGACGCCTTTAACAGAATCTGTAATTAAATGTGTCACAAATTTTCTCAACACAAACAGCTTGCGTTCAAAATCATCGGGGGAAGCAATCGCTTCAGGTCGCTTGATAAAAATCTGCTCCATCACAGGTTCTGCTGATCGAGCCGTCTCGCCTAGTGAGTCATTATGCGATGGAACTGCGCGATAACCCAGCAAAACGAGATTCATTTTTTTGATTTGCCGTTCCAGTACTTTTCGGCATTCTTCGCGCACGCGTTCATCAGCAGGAAAAAAAATCAATCCAACACCATATTCTCCAAATCTTGGCAGACGGATTCCAATACGATTACATTCACCCAACAAAAACTCATGTGGCACTTGGATGAGAATACCAGCGCCATCACCCGTGTTTGGTTCACATCCACATGCACCTCGATGAGCCATGCGCGAGAGCATAGTCAACCCGTCCTGCACAATCTGGTGAGATTTTCTTCCCTTAATATTTGCAATGAATCCTACTCCGCACGAATCGTGCTCAAGATCGGCTGTGTACAGCCCTGAATTGTTTTCTTCTTTCAATAAATCGGGTGATAAATGATTTTATACGAACGCGTCTGGTTAAATGTAGACAGTAAGAAGGTTCATAGAAAGTGAACGCGCGAAGAAAAAAACAAATTCTACCTAACATTTATTAGCGGAAACGATTGTAATGGCAGGATTCAAAATTTAATTTGCCAAACAATTTTTTCACACATGGTAAAACAATACATCACCGACAACAAAGACCGGTTTCTCTCCGAACTTTTTGACCTGCTCAGGATACCTTCTGTGAGTGCGGACAGTAGGCACAAAGCCGATGTGAGAAAGGCTGCAGAGTTTATCAAAGAGAAATTATTAGCAGCCGGTGCAGACCTTGCAGAAGTGAAAGACACAGCGGGTCATCCAATAGTTTACGGTGAAAAAATAGTTGATCCGAAACTACCAACTGTGCTGGTGTATGGACATTATGATGTACAGCCGCCCGATCCGCTTGACTTATGGAACTCACCACCATTTGAGCCAGTGGTCAAAGACGAAAAAGTCTATGCTCGAGGATCTTGCGATGACAAAGGCCAGGTGTATATGCATATCAAAGCTCTGGAGATCATGAACAAGCAAGGTGATCTGCCCTGCAACATCAAATTCATGATAGAAGGAGAAGAGGAAGTAGGCTCAGATAACCTTGGCAAGTTTGTAAAGGCCAATAAAGAATTGTTGAAAGCGAACGTGATTCTGATTTCCGATACTGCAATCATTTCGTTGGAACATCCATCGATTACAGTTGGTCTTCGTGGATTAAGCTACATGGAAGTCGAAGTTGTTGGGCCAAACAGAGACTTACATTCTGGTGTTTATGGTGGTGCTGTTGCTAATCCGATCAATGTGTTGTGTGATATGATACATTCCCTTATTGACGAGAATGGTCGCATCACTATTCCTGGTTTTTACGATAAAGTTGCAGAACTGACGGATGAAGAAAGAAAGGCTCTTAATAAGGCGCCTTTTGACCTTGATGAATACAAAAAAGACCTTGACATCAACGAAGTGAAAGGTGAAAAAGGTTTTACGACTTTGGAGAGAACAGGCATTCGACCAACGCTGGATGTCAATGGAATCTGGGGAGGATACACAGGAGAAGGAGCCAAAACGGTACTTCCTTCGAAAGCAACTGCAAAAATTTCTATGAGGCTCGTGCCCAATCAGGTAAGTGGCGAGATCACCGAACTATTTACAAAACATATAAAAGCGATCGCACCATCTTATGTTAAAGTGAAGGTGACAGCTCACCATGGCGGAGAGCCGGCAATGACACCAACGGACTCTGATGCCTACCAAGCTGCAAGCGATGCATTTAAAGAGGTGTGGGGAAAGACGCCAATTCCATCACGTGATGGTGGAAGCATACCTATTGTAGCCCTATTCAAAAAAGAACTAGGACTTGACACCGTACTGATGGGCTTCGGCTTGGACAGCGATGCCATTCATTCGCCTAATGAGCACTATGGTATCAAAAACTTTTTACTTGGGATTGAGACCATCGTGGCGTTTTATAAGCACTACGCAAAAAAATAATTTATAGCCGGATTCGTCTATAGACGAGATGAATCTTAAGCTGTTCATTTGTGTTAGGTTCGGTAATTGGACTTCCTGAGACGGCATGTCGAAAAAATTATCGCGATCCCAAAAGCTCAAACTCCGAACACTCGGATACATCACTATTTTTTGGGGAATAGCTGCGATAGTGTTTGGTTTCGAAAACCATCTATTTTTTCTGTCTACTCAGCAAATCGGTTTTGAGCACTACGAATTTGGCATAAATCTGCTCGCTACACTTTTGATCGTTCCGCTCGCGGGCCTGCTTGGTGGTGGTACCATCGTCTACTTTTTTAAGGAACAAGTGAGGAAGTACCCGTTGTGGGTAACTATACTCGTTGATACCGTGGTAATCGTGTTGGTCATCATCATCGTGTCCATTCCGGCTTCTCTCATTTATAATAGTATCTATTTTTCACGACCGCCCTGGGACATGTTTATCCTGGTTCATGCGCTGGACTTCATGTTTAGTCTTGGACTGCTGCATACCATCGTATTTTGGTCGATGGTGTCGGCACTTACTATGATTGTGCTGCAAGTGAATGAGAACTACGGACAAGGTGTGTTTCTCAAACTACTGAAGGGTAACTACTATCGCCCAAAAGTTGAGATGAGAATCTTTATGTTTCTGGACATCCGAGGATCAACAAGTATTGCCGAGAAACTTGGTCATGTGAAGTGGTTTGAACTGCTCAGTCAGTTTTTCAGCGATATCACTGAACCGATCATTGATACGCGAGGTGAGATTTATCAATATGTAGGTGATGAGGTGATCGTACATTGGGATCTGACTTCCGGACTTGATCAGGAGAATTGTGTGAATTGTTTTTTTGAAATCAAGAAAACGATCGAACAAAACGCTCAAAAGTACCTGGATGAATATGGGCTTATGCCTCAATTTAAAGCCGGCATTCATTCCGGAGATGTTACCATTGGCGAGATTGGAAAAGTAAAGAAAGACATTGTGTTTACGGGAGATGTGCTTAACACAACTTCGCGCATTCAGGATTTTTGCAATGAATTGAGAGTTGAGCTGTTGATATCACAAGAGGTGGTGAATAAAATGCCCTCCCAGAGTCTTTATCAATACAATCCTGTCGGGGCAATTGAATTAAGAGGCAAGGAAGTCCCAGTCTCGCTTTACTCTGTGCTTACCCGGGAGCAGGCCATGGTATTGGAAGGTCAAAGGCAAAAAAAGCCAATCATTGAGAACGTACCGGTTAGGTAGTCAAATGCTGGTCACTCGATTCAACTTTTTTAACCGTCCCTTCGTTATTTTAGCGGCAAATTGAATTACACCATGATGATGCGAGCCTTTTTGTTTTTGCTTGTTGGAATTGTGCCGCTGAAGGCTCAGATATTAGAACCAGCTAAATGGTCCACAACCACTTCAAAATCTTCGATAAATGCCGGGGAAGAGGTAGACCTTATTTTCAATGTGAAAATAGATGCGGACTGGTATTTGTACTCCAGTGAGTTTCCGTGTGAAGACGGGCCGATTAAAACGACTTTTAATTTTCAGCCTAATGCCGGATATCAACTCGTTGGAGGCATCGTGCCCATAAATCCGGTTGATAAATATGATGACATCTTCGAATGCGATGTTAAGATATTTAAGAAGACTGCGCAGTTCATTCAAAAGGTGAAGATTCTTTCGACTTCGGCCGTCATAAAGGGAGACTATGAGTATCAGGTTTGTACAGAAGTGGATGGACGTTGTGTGCCGGGCGATGGTGAGTTTTCGTTTACTAATTTTCAAGTAAATGGGGATGCTTCTACCTCGCAAAACAATGATACCAATGGAGAAATAAAACAGGATGAAGCTGTTGTCCAGACAACTACAAACTCAGACAACAAGGGCCCCTATATCGATGAGTCAATTTTAGATGGTGAAAATACCCTAAGCGATGAATCATTTTTGGGTTATCTGGTATTTGCATTTCTTCTCGGACTCACTTCGTTGGTTACGCCTTGCGTCTTTCCGATGATTCCGATGACAGTGACATTCTTTTTAAAAGAAGGTCAATCGAGAAGCACAGGTGTTCGCAAAGCAGTAGCATTCGGTGTTTCGATTATTTTGATTTACACACTGGCAGGTACCGTGTTTGCCTTTGCGCTTGGCGCTGAAGGCCTCAATGCATTGGCTACGCACTGGGCTCCTAATCTTTTCGTTTTCGTCATCTTCATTGTATTTGCACTTTCCTTTTTGGGATTGTTCGAAATCAATGCACCGCACCAGCTTGTGAATAGAGTAGATCAACAAGCAGAGAAAGGTGGATGGATCGGTGTCTTTTTTATGGCAGCAACACTTGTGTTGGTGTCTTTTTCATGTACTATTCCGATCGTAGGTAATGTGGTGGTGCTGGCTGCGGGGGGACACGTCATGAAGCCAATTCTTGCCATGTTCTTTTACGCATTAGCTTTTGCCATCCCCTTTACATTGTTCGCCATTTTCCCGGAGTGGATCAAAGGTTTACCAAAGTCAGGTGGATGGTTGAACTCAGTAAAAGTGACACTTGGGTTTCTTGAGCTTGCCCTGTGTTTGAAGTTTTTCAGCATTGCAGATCAGGCATACCATTGGGGCTTGCTCGATCGCGATACAAACCTCACCATTTGGATTGTGGTTTTTGTACTGCTTGGATTTTATTTTCTGGGGAAAATCAGACTACCACATGATAGCCCTGTGGAAAAGGTCACAGTGGGTAGACTCTTCCTTGCCATCGCAACGTTTTCATTTGTCGTTTACTTGATTCCCGGATTGTGGGGAGCTCCGTTAAAAGCGTTGGCCGGATATATTCCTCCTAAGTACACACTTGATTTTGATTTGGTAAGTGAAGAGGGAACAGGGACGGTGTATGCAGGGTGTGAGCAACCAAAGTATGCCGAGTTTCTTCATTTGCCTCATGGGCTCAATGGATATTTTGATTACGATCAGGCGCTCGCGTGTGCAAGGCAACAGAACAAACCTTTGTTCATTGACTTCACCGGTCACGGTTGTACCAACTGTCGCGAGATGGAAGCTGTAGTGTGGTCCGATCCTCAAGTACTTAAACGATTGCAAAACGATTATGTAATCGTGGCTCTTTATGTGGATGATAAAACAGAACTTCCCGAGTCGGAATGGTTCACATCAAGCTATGACGGTAAGGTAAAAAAGACTTTGGGTAAGCAAAACGCTGATCTCCAGATTGCGAATCTGGAAAACAACGCTCAACCGTTTTATGTGTTGGTTGGTGAAGATGAAAAAGTGCTGGCATGGCCATATGGCTACGACAAGAATCCTGAAAAATTTGTCCGCTTTTTGGACTCGGGTGTTAAAAAGTACCGCGAGCTTTATAGATAAAGGGCCAATTGCCTCAATTTTAGGCAGTTATTCCTATATTTGGCTTAGGTTTTCTGGCTTCTAAAGCCTCATTTTTTGAACTTGTGGCCCGATCAGGGCGATTTTTTAAACTGATGAAAATGCTAAAGTCTACCCGAGGTATTATTCTTTCCAGCTTAGTGCTGCTTGGCTCTGCTGTTGCGGTTGTGTTGTTGGTCGATCCAACCGTATTTTCTCTTCCGCCAACTTATGAAGATGATCAGAATACAGAAACAAGAGTAGAGAGAAACATCATTGAGCCAACTCTGCTCTATGGTATGGTGGTAGATAGCTTGCACATCACAGAAGATGTTGTAAAAAGGAATCAGAGATTCACGGACCTGCTTTCCGGCTACAATGTGAAAGCAGAAATTTACAGACAGTTTCATTTTGTTCCTCGTCAGCTTTTCGACTTTAGAAAAATTGTTTCAAACAAGAAATATACGGTCATCTCACAGCGTGATTCGCTGAAGACCGCGAAGGCTATCATTTACGAACCTAACCCGATCGACTATTTCATTTTTCATTTAGAAGATACTTTGCTGGTGGAGGCCTGTCATCGTGAAGTAGTGACCGAAGAGAGAACCATTACAGGTGTGATAAAATCTACATTATCGGAAACCATCGAAGATCTGGGCATCACGCATGAGCTTACCAACAGGTTTGTGGACATCTTCGCATGGCAGGTCGATTTTCAGCGCCTTCAAAAAGGTGACAAGTTCAAAATGATCTATGAGGAAAATCTTGTTGAAGGTAAGCCAATCGGTATAGGCGAAATCAAAGGCGTGTATTTCGAGCACTTTGCAAACGGGTACTACGCATTTCCATACGATCAGGGTGAAGGGCTTGACTACTTTGATGAAAGAGGTAATAGCTTGCGCAAGGCATTGCTTAAATATCCGATTGAGTTTACGCGAATCAGTTCGCGCTATTCGCGAAATCGTTTTCATCCCGTGGCTAAAGTCTTCAGACCTCACTTGGGCACCGATTTTGCCGCTGACACTGGGACACCTATCAGGACAGTTGGAGATGGCATCGTGTTGGAAGCGCGTTACACCGCAGCCAATGGAAATTATGTGAAGATCAGGCACAATGCCACTTATACTACACAGTATCTCCATATGTCAAAGATTGCATCGGGCATGAAACCTGGAGTAAGAGTTCGTCAAGGGCAGAACATTGGTTTTGTGGGAAGCACGGGACTGGCCAAAGGATCTCATCTTTGTTACCGATTTTGGAAAAATGGTGTACAAGTTGATGCGTTGAAAGTGGAACTACCCCCGTCACAGCCTATCAAGGATGAAAGCAAAGTTGCTTTTCAACAAGTTGTAACTGAAACTACGCTAAGGCTGAACGCCATTGCCTTTCCGCTTGTTGAAACCGATGAAGCAATTGCCTCAGGGCAGTGATGTTTTGATTTCAGGGGTAATCTTGTAATTTTTACGGGCGTTAAGCCCGTAGTTTGTGTTTGGATCACCGTGGCGGATGAGAAAACCTACCTTTTTCCTAATTGTGTTAAGCCTGCTATCGTTTGAGGTTTTTCCCCAACGTGTGGGAGTGGTATTGAGCGGAGGTGGTGCCAAAGGTCTTGCGCATATTGGTGTACTAAAGGCGCTTGAGGAAAATGAAATTCCTATTGATTATGTCGTAGGCACATCAATGGGAGGGATCATAGCCGGAGCCTATGCAGCTGGCATGAGCCCCGGTCAAATTGAAGATATCGCCCTTTCCCGTCACTTTTTGGGTTGGATCAATGGCCAATTAGAACCTGGCTACAACTATGAGTATAGCAAGAATGAAATTTACCCTTCATTCGTGCGCTTCAATGTCTCCATGGATTCCACCAATGGCTTTCTGTTGAATAGCAGTATAGCCAGCGATTTGTCGCTCAATTTTGCCCTGGCCGAGATGTTTGCGCAGGCATCTGCTATTTCAAAAAATAATTTTGATAGCCTGTTTGTGCCACTTCGCGTTGTCGCTGCCGATATTTTTACCCAGACCGAAATTGTTTTAAAAGAGGGTGTGCTTAGCGATGCGCTTCGCGCCACACAAACGGTTCCTTTCTTCTATCATCCGATCAAGGTTGAAAACAAATACCTCTTTGACGGAGGAGTGTACAACAACTTTCCCATTGATGTGATGGAAAAAGACTTTAATCCCGAGATGATCATCGGCTCAAACGTGTCATCAAAGATTTTTGAAGAGTATCCTTATGAGGAAGATGACAAACTGATCTCACGATCATTGTTGTACATGTTACTTGATAAGTCAAATCCTTCTGAATTGGAGGGAAAGGGAGTCTACGTTCAGCCCAACTTGAAGCCTTATACCGCCTTTGATTTCAAGTATGCAAAGGAAATGATCGATAGTGGCTATCAACAGACGTTGAGACAGATCGGTGAAATAAGAAACAAAATTGAAGACAGGCGCACGTGCGAATCTGTTGCTATCGCAAGAAATCTTTTTACGAGCCAGTCGAAGCCATGGATTATCGAAGACGTCAAATTCAATGGCTTCAATTCAAAGCAGCAACGATATCTGAATCGATTTTTTCTAAATGGAAAAAGACCATTGTACTTCAGCGATGTGAAGAAAGGCTACTACAAGCTGGTTTCAGACGACTACTTCAAAAATGTCTATCCAAGCATCTTGTATGACACGACCTCGGGTTCATTCAATTTTAGATTGGGCCGCAGACCACAAAATAATTTTCAGGTCGACTTCGGAGGCGCTATTGCGACACGAAGCTTCAGCACTATTTTCCTTGGGTTGAATTATTACTACTTCAATCGCGCGCTTGTACATGCCAGTTTGAATTTTTACGCAGGCAACTTTTTCAAGTCTGCTGAAATGAAATACCGGATGGACTTGCCTAACCTGGGGCAATTTTACCTCGAACCTCAGGTGACATTCAATACGTGGGATTATTTGGAAGGTAAAGATGTGATTGCTAATAACTTCTCTCCTACTGTGCTCACGCGAATTGACAGAAAGGCAGGAGCGAGTATTGGCTTTCCTCTGGGCAGGCACTACAAGGCATCACTTCATAGTTTTTATGTTAACAACAATGATCGATTTATCAACAACAATGTGCTGACTTCGCTTGATACGCTGGATGACTTAAGACTCTCTGGATTTAGAACCGGAGTAAAGCTGACTGCTGGTACACTTAATCGAAAACAGTATCCATCTGATGGCAAGTCGTTCAGTTTTAGTGCGGATTGGTTTGCCATGAGTGAAAATTTTACACCCGGAAGTACATCGATTCTAAATCAACCGGTAAAAGAAAGCCGGTCTTGGGTACGAGCTCGTATTACTATGGAGCAATATTTCAGATCCGGTTTTTATAGTTCGGGTTATTACCTGGATGGGGTTTTCTCCAATCAACCGGTGTTCAGTAATTATCAGGGCTCATTGATAAATGCTCCTGCTTTCCTTCCAATTCAGGATAGTAAGACGTTGTTCCTTCAAAACTTCAGGGCGTTTAACTATGTGGCTGGCGGTTGGCGGAATGTGTTCACCCTGCGCAACAATTTTGACCTTCGATTGGAGGCCTATCTCTTTAAGCCTTTTGAGGCGATTGTACCGGGACAAAATCAAGATGCTGTTCTTGACAATGAGATCACCAATATCTTCTTTGCTGGCACCGCTGGGATGGTATATCACAGCACTGTAGGGCCTGTCAGTTTAAGTGTCAACTACTACGATGACCCAGAGAACCAGTTAGGCGTTTTATTGCATGTAGGTTTTCTTCTTTTCAACAAGACTTCCATGGAGTAATGGCCGCTCAAAGTGCCAATTTCACCCCGATTTAATAGAATTTGTGACCCTGGCAGGGTGTATTATTTTTTACGGTTTTTAATTTTTTAAGTATGTTTAATCCTTAAATCGGGATTGTCCGATGTAATTCATGAAGAGATTATTACTTATTGTTTCTTTTGCAATCTCAGCACAGGGAATAGGCCTCGCCCAGGTCGTACAATGGGGATCTAAAGTCATCGATTTTTCGTCAGAGCTAACGCCCGTTCAGTATGCCGCCAAGCAAATTTTGGGCAAGCCCAACGTATTGCCGGCTGGAGGTCAGAATCCCAACGCATGGACTCCCGACAAGCCGAAAAGAAAGGAATTTATTAAGATAGGATACGACAATCCGATCGAAGTTCAACAGATCGCTATTGCGGAATCATATAACCCCAGTGGATTGGTGAATGTGTATCTCTACGATCAACGGGATACCGAATATCTGGTACATACCTTTAATCCAATGTCAATTCCGCTACAGGGTCGAATGCTCAATGTGTTTGTAGAAAAGACAACGTACAAAGTAACTGCAGTGAAGCTGGAATTTGATGGGGCGGCATTGCCAGACTACTTTTCAATAGACGCGGTTGCGATCTCCGACTCGCACTATCCGATCATTGCCAACATCTCCATCCCAGAGTTATTGAGCAAAGGACTGATCGTAGAAAGATTAGACGAGAATGTAAACAGTGATTTCAGCGAGCTTAACCCACTATTGTCTCCCGATGGCAAGACCTTGTACTTCAGCCGTAGAAACCATCCTGAGAATATGGGAGGTGTGACTGATAAAGAAGACATCTGGTATTCGGAATTGGGGGCGGATGGCAAATGGAGCCTGGCCAAAAATATGGGACCTCAGTTCAACAATGAGAATCCAAACTTTATCAATGCCGTTTCTGCTACCCCAGACGGCAAGTCGGTGATTATCTTATTGGGGAACAAGTATCAGGAAAAGGGTAAAATGGTAGCTGGTGTTTCAGTGAGTGACAACTTAAACGGAAATTGGTCAAAACCGAAACCCCTCAACATTGAAAATGACTATAATTTCAATGAGAAGGCCAACTACTTCATGGCTAATACAAGAACAGCGCTACTGATGTCCGTGGAGCGTGAGGATACCCAGGGTGGACGAGACTTATATGTAAGTTTTCAAAAGAATGACAGTCTATGGTCGGAGCCGCTCAACCTTGGTGATGTAGTGAATACAGCTGGAGAGGAGACAGCACCGTTCCTTGCTTCCGATAATAAGACTCTGTACTTCTCGTCTGACGGATTCAGTGGCTTTGGTGGTGCTGACGTTTATATGACGAAGCGCCTGGATGACACCTGGACGAATTGGTCTGAGCCAGAGAATATGGGCGGAGACATTAATACAAAGTTGAATGATCTCTTCTTTAATATTCCTTCAACCAGCGAGTATGCCTATTACTCAAGAGAAGTGGCGATCGACAATGCAGATGTTTATCGTGTTAAGCTTCCAGTCTTCATGAGTCCTGAACCGATCGTGGTAGTGAAAGGCAAGCTGATTGATGCGAAGACCGGAGAACCTATTGCAGCGAAGATCATCTACGAGCAGCTTCCCGAAGGCAAAGAAATTGGTATCGCACAGTCGAATCCTGAAACAGGAGAATACGAAATACACTTACCTGGTGGCCATCTATATGGCGTACGTGCAGAGGCAAGTGGTCACATATCTGAAAGCCAAAATCTTGATCTGCGCAACATAACAAAGGATGGACAAGTGCAGGTACAAAACATGCAGCTTGAGCCTATTGAAGTGGCGAAGATTGAGCCGGATGCTACCATCACGTTGAATAACATCTTCTTTGACTTTGATCAATCAACGCTGAAGCCGGAGTCGTTCCCTGAGTTGAACCGAATAGTAACGTTAATGGGAGAACGCGGTACGCTCGAAGTTGAGATTTCTGGTCACGCAGACGCAACTGGCCCTGCTGAGTATAACATGACCTTGTCTGAAAGAAGGGCCAAATCTGTGGTACGCTATTTGACTGAAAAAGGAGTGGCCGAAAATAGAATCACTGTATCCTTCTTCGGTGAAACGAAGCCGATCGAGTCCAATGAGACCAAGGAAGGCAGAAGAAAGAACAGGCGTGTTGAATTCAAGATTCTGAAATTATAGGAGTAGGTAAGCCATGAATAGAAACGTTATGAAGAAAGCATTTTTATTTGTCTGGGTTATCGCGGCAGCCAGTGCCCACACTTTCGGGCAGGCAGCAGACACCTTGATTTACGCTTCAGGAAATATCACAAGCGCTGAAACCAAAGAGCCGGTGACTGCAAGAATATCCTATCAGAGCCTCCCTTACGGGAGCGTGGTAGGTACTCTAAGCGGTACCAGCTATCGTTTCCCGATGTTTGATAAAGAGCGTTACTCAATCACTGTAGAAGCGCCCGGATATGCACCTTCGAAATACATGCTTGACCCTGCTGAAGCGGATGATTCAAGGATAGTTCTAAAAGACATCGAGCTCGGTTTACCTCAAGCTGCTTCTGATGTGGCAGATGATACGCACACTGAAGGCAAGGTTTTGGTTTTGAAAGAGTTGATTTTCCAACAGGGGAGGGCCAAGATCAGCGAGAGTTCGTTTACTGAATTGGATAAGGTGGTGGTGATGATGAATCAGAATCCAAACATGATTATCCAATTGGAAGGGCACACGGATACCAGAGGGGACCCCAAGGCGAATCTTAAGCTGTCACAAACGCGTGTCGATGCGGTGAAGGATTACCTGGTGTCCAAGGATGTTCCAAAGAGCAAGGTAAAAACGAAAGCCTTTGGTGGAACGCAGCCTATCTCAAACGAAAACACTGAAGAGGCACATCGCCTCAATCGAAGAGTGGAGCTAAGGATTCTGAGAAATTAGTCTAAGGTTGTTGATAACGCTGTGCTACCTGGAATCTGGTGGTTGACACTTCATCAGATTCTTTTGCATTTTCTAGTTTAGCGGAGGCGATAACATTCATCAAAAGATTTTCCATTTCCTGGATTCGCTCCGAGTAGTAGTACCTACTGGCAAGATCAAGGTTCTTGATCGCTTCCATCCACTGCTGGTTGTTAAAAGCTTTCACACACTGGTTGTAATAAAGCAGACCTTTCAGTTCGTCCATAGAAACCTCATTGAACAATAGGTATCCAGATGCAGCCTGATTAGCAAGTACCACTGCAGCGTCCTTTTTGTATTGCTCAATTCTGTTCGTTATTCGTTCCTGGTTGTACTCAAAACCACCAATTGGATCCGTTGACTCCATTAAAATCTGACCTTCATCTGAGTTAATCAGTAGGAAGATATGATAGTTAGTTTCAATTACTGAATGCGCATAGCCGAGTTTGCTAAGCACTACGCTGTACAGTGCTGTGGCTGTCAGGCAGTCGTATCGGCCGGACTCAAACAGTTCACCAAAAGTGGCATATTGATCGTATTGCTTAAGAACCTGGCGATGTGTGAGGTTAAATACGCTTCTGAGGAATTGGCGATCTGATTTCCTCTCTTTTTCGCCCAGTTTGGCAATCAGAGACCCAAGCTTCTCCTCGGCAAGTTGCTCGTTTTTAACGTTGGCAGTTTGCAGGTAGCTGACAAATTGCCCTCCACCTTGGGCGAAAACCAAGTTCAGAGAGGAAGCAAAAACCGCAAAATTTAGCCAGAATCGCATTTTTTCTCCTGATGTTAACCTCAGGTAATACTAAGATAACATTGACGTAACATATAAACAATGCTCTTAACATTAAGGTAACATTGGACAAGGGCCGGAAAATTGGATAGATTGAAATTATGATGACGGAAACGCAGGTAACAGGCGCCCCAACGCTCAGCATTGGTAGCCAGTTTGAAGAGCTAAAGCGGAAGAGTGTAGAGTTGAAAAAGGAAACCGTGGCGGCTCGCAAGGCGAGGCTCTCAAAGTTGCTCCGTTGGTTAATGTCAAATCGGCAACGCGTAAAAGAGGCTGTATTTGCCGACTTCAGAAAGCCGGCAGTGGAGGTTGATATCTCAGAAGTTTATCCCGTGATAGGGGAAATAAAACATGCGCTGAAGAACCTTGAGCGTTGGAGCCAATCGACCAACGTTGATGCGCCAATAAACTATCTGGGAACGTGGTCTGAGATTCAGTACGAACCGAAGGGCGTGTGTCTGATTATTTCACCGTGGAATTTCCCATTCAACCTTTGCGTTGGGCCCTTGGTGTCATGCCTTGCTGCTGGCAACGTGGCTTTATTGAAGCCATCAGAAGCAACACCTCATACTTCACGATTGATTGCTGAGATGGTGAAGGAAGTCTTTGATGGTGAAGTAATCGTGGTGGAAGGAGACAAAGATGTAGCTGCCGCCCTGCTTGAGCTTCCGTTTGATCATATCTTTTTTACTGGGAGCCCTTCAGTGGGTAAAATCGTAATGCGCGCTGCGGCTAATCACCTCACATCAGTCACGTTGGAGTTAGGTGGCAAGTCACCCGCAATCATTGATCGTTCAGCTCGCTTAAAAGAGGCAGCAAAGAGAATTGCTTTTGGCAAATTTCTTAACAACGGGCAAACATGCATTGCGCCAGATTATGTGTTGATTCACGAAGACAAAAAGGACGAGTTTATCGGCTATTTGAAATCAGAGGTCACAACCATGTTCGGGAGTGGTGAAACGATTACAGAGGAATCAGACTCTTACGGACGTGTAGTGAACGAGCAGCACTTTGGCAGACTGAGCGAAATGCTCGAAGATGCCATTGAGCGTGGAGCAAAACTTGAGTATTCAGGTGAAATACGTCAGCAGTCAAGGTTTTTCCATCCGGTGATTTTGACGGGAGTATCTTTAGATGCAAAGGTGATGACTGAGGAGATTTTCGGTCCGATTTTACCAGTGCTCACCTTCAAAGACCAAGAGGAGGTGATTGAAATGGTGAATAGCAAGCCAAAACCGCTGGCGCTTTATATTTTTTCAACAAGCAGAAAATTTAAGGACTCAATTTTGAGTCAGACTTCCAGCGGTACGGTTTGTATCAATGATTGTGTCACCCAATTTACGCATCCTTACCTTCCATTTGGCGGAGTAAATAATAGCGGGATCGGAAAATCACACGGTTACCACGGGTTTGTAGCGTTTTCTAATGAAAAGCCGGTTTTAAAACAGAAAAGAGGTTTTGCCTTGGCCTACCTTTTTCATCCCCCTTTCTCCAAACGTATGCGCACTTTGCTGGAGCCGATTATCCGCTGGTTTTAGGCAAGTTTCTCGTTATTGCTGCGTTAAATATTACTGCACGCTTTTTGCCTTGACCAAGGTCAACAACAGATTTACTAATTTTGTCTTCCTTTTCAAATCGGGGGTTAATCTGCGTGAACTAACTAGATGTAGTTATGAAAGTTATTAAGTGGGTACTTATTGTCTTTGGCGGTTTTATTGTCCTGTTTGTTGCTGCTGCCATCCTCGTCCCGATAATATTTAAGGACGATATCAAAGCACTAGTGGACAAAGAAATAGCTAAGTCAGTTAACGCTGATGTGATATTTGAAGCCGACAACTTCGACCTTACATTATTCAGAAACTTTCCCAATGCAACGGCAGAGATCAAAGAATTAGGCGTCTTTAATCGCGCTCCTTTTGAGGCAGTTCCCTTGTTTGTTGTTGAGCGCCTGGATGTGGAAGTAAATCTTAGAGACTTGCTTTTTGGGGATGAACTAAGGCTTAAGGGAATAACATTGGTGAGGCCGCAAATAACCGTAAAAGTGCTGGCGGATGGAAGGGCTAACTGGGACATCACTTATCCTTCAACAGACACTGTGGTCGTTGAGGAGGAAGGATCAGGTGCGTTTTCATTTGGTATCGATCATTGGGAGATTGTAAATGGAGATGTGTTGTATGACGACCAATCGATTCCTTTTGCTCTTTCGCTAAAAGGACTTAATCACTCTGGCAGTGGTGACTTTAATGAAACAGCATTTGACTTGCGCACCAAAACACAATCGGACACTCTTTCCGTTGTCTTTGATGGCGTTGAATATGTAAGTAACAAACGACTGCAGGCAGACATGGTGCTCGGCATTAGTGAGGAATACACGAAATATACTTTCAAAGAAAACTCTGCGCGACTCAATGATTTTGGGCTGGCGTTCGATGGCTGGTTTAAGATGAACGAGAGCAGCTATGATATGGACATCACCTATAATACGGAAGAGAGTACATTCAGAAGTTTGTTGTCGCTGGTGCCAGGTATCTACACCAAAGATTTTGGAAGTATTGAAACGAATGGAAATGTGGCCTTTGCCGGAATGGTCAAGGGTAGCTTTTCAGAAACCCAGATGCCGGCTTTTAACCTCGATGTGAAAGTGAATGAGGGTATGTTTAAATATCCCGATCTCCCTTCCGCGATCAGTAATATCAATCTTGACCTGTTGGTTGACAACAAAGATGGAGTAATAGAAAACACTGTGGTCGACATGAAGAAACTTCATCTAAATTTTGGCAACAATCCCGTTGATGCAAGGCTATTAATAGAGAACCTGCGGAACTATAAAATGGATGGTAATGTGAAAGCTAAATTGAATTTAGCCGAGCTTAATAAGATGTTCCCAATGGAAGGACTTGACATGCGCGGTTCGTTCAGCGTGGATGCCACTGCAAAGGGTGTGTACGATAGCATTAAGAAAGTAATTCCTGCCATCGATGTAGCCATGTCGCTCAATGATGGCTTTGTAAAGTCTGCCGAGTTTCCACTTCCCATCGAAGACTTACATTTCACGTCAACCGTGAAAAACACCAGTGGCAAAATGGCAGAGACATTGATTAATGTGAAAGATCTCGCATTGACCATGGACGGAGAGAAATTTGTGGCCAACATGACGATTCAAAACCTGGATGACTACAACTGGGATGTAAAAGCGAATGGAGGGATTGATCTTGAAAAAATGACCAAAATTTTTCCGATCGAAGGGATGACATTGGCAGGTAAGGTTAAAGCTGATATTCAGACGAAAGGAAAGATGTCTGATCTTGATGCGCAGCGATATGATAAATTACCAACCAGCGGCACCGCTTCTCTGGAAAATTTCAAATACAGCGCGTCAGATTTGCCTTATGCGGTAACAATCACAAAGTCTGAAGCGGTTTTTGATCCTCGAAAGATTGAACTAAAAACTACTTCAGGAACTATCGGAAAGAGTGATTTCACTGTAAGCGGACTTGTGAGCAACTACATTGCTTACATGTTTGGCAACAATGAAACCATACGTGGCGATGTGTCTTTTCAGTCGAACCTTTTGGATTTGAATGAATTCATGACGGATACTGAAGAGACTGCTACAACTACTGAGGAGGAAGCGTATGGAGTAATCCCCGTTCCGGAAAATATTGACTTCGTACTTCACTCCTCTATCAAGACGGTGAAGATGATGGATTACACTATCACCAATGCATCGGGTGATGTGATTGTGAAAAATGGTATCGCCAATTTAAATGGGCTTAAGTTCAATATGCTGGGAGGGTCATTCCTTCTTAGCGGTGCATATAATACCAAGGATATTAATCATCCGAAGTACGATATGACATTGAAGATTCAGAACCTGGCGATTCAACAGGCAGCGAGTTCGTTTTCAATTGTAAAAACATATGCTCCTATTGCTGGTCTGGTAAGTGGTGATTTTAGTACTGATTTTAAACTTAGTGGGGAACTTCTTCCTACTATGATGCCTAATCTTGCTACGGTGAATGGTGATGGTTTGATCAAGGTTGCGCAGGCTGCACTTACGCAATCGAAGTTGGTATCAGGAGTAACATCGCTTACGAAGTTGAACGACACAGATAAGGTAACACTTAGCGATGTGTTGATGTCTGCTGCTATCAGTAATGGACGATTCAGTGTACAACCTTTTGATGTGAAGTTTGGAAACTATGCGACCAACATTTCAGGAAGCACCGGCCTTGACGGAAGTATATCGTATAAACTAAATATGAAAGTACCCGCAGGCAAGCTGGGAAGTCAACTCCAGTCCACTTTGGGACAGTTTACAGGCAATACCAATACATCTTCGGAAATCACGCTTCCCATCTCGTTGGGAGGGACATACAATGACCCTAAAGTTACCCTGCTGGCCCAGGAGCAAAAGCAGCAGGTAAAGGAAGCAGTCACCAATGTGGTGAAAGAAAAGACCACAGAGGTGGTGAAAGAGGTAATCAGTGGTGGCGATGCCAAGGAGGCAATTTCAAACTTATTGAAGACACCTGTAAAAAAGGATTCTGCACAACAAACTCAGCCGCAGCAAAACCAAACTCAGCCTCAGCCTCCTCTTGATTCACTGAAAAAGGATGCTGCGCAGCAACTGCAAAATAAACTCAACAGTTTGTTGAAGAAGAAAAAGAACAATTAGTTTGATTACTGCTTGTACTCCAGCCATCGGCTGAGAAACAAATCGTAGACCTGAAGAAAGGTACCGTCACTATTGTTTTCACGGAAAATCATTTCCTTATCGAGAAGTGACTCAAGTGATCGTTTTACGGTAGCAGGGGAGCCCAGATCATACTGCTGAATAAATCCCATTGCTGTTGGAGCAAACACACGGCCTTCTTTCGCAATTGCCTTAAGTAGAGCCCATTGAGGACCGGTGAGCAGTTCACGAAATGTAAAATATACGGCTTCGTTCTCCTTAAAGATTTTTTCAATGATAGACTGAATAGTGTCTTTAACTATTTTTTTAGAGCCAGACTGATATAGCCGATTACAAATCGATTGTACATAAAACGTATGTTGACGGGTCCAGTCAAGGATATAATCAATCTCCGCAGCATCAATTGTCATCCCGCCTTTTTTGAAATGATGTGTAATGAACCGAGCGTAGGCGTCTTTATCGATCGCCCCGATTGGCAACATTTGTGTGCTTGCATAGAAGGGTCGCTTCGCTGAATTGAACATTTCAAGCAGCAGATGTTTTTGGCTTCCACAAAAAATGAAATTCACATGTTTCAGTGATTGGATTTCAGATCTCAACCAGGCTTCTGTTGACGTTTCCGGATAGCGTGTGATTTGTTGAAACTCATCTATGGCAATCACCGATTTTTTGCCGCTCTCATCCAGAAAATTGAATAGGCTTCTGATCGTTGCCTGTTGCTCTTCCGCCCGCACCATATCAAGAGACAATTGAGGGAGTCCACTGAACGGGTCAAAGGAAACCTGTGGACGCAGACCTTTGATCCATTGCCACATCTTTTTACCAAGCGATGTGTTTTCGGGGAAGGTCTGAACCAAGGCAGTAGCGAGTTGATTGGTGAATCCTTTCAAATCCGCGGTGGGCATGATATCAAGGTAGAGCGTTTGACAAGCCTTTTCGCTGGATAGTTTGTGAAAAAAATGCCGGATCAGGGCTGTTTTGCCCATTCTGCGCAGTGAAAATACCGTGACATTTCTTCCCCCACTGATGGCTGAAAGTAGCTCCTGGGTCTCCTCCTGGCGGTCACAGAAGTAAGAGGGGCCGAGATACCCAGAGACAGGAAATGGTGTTGTCACTTTGGCCATATGACCAAAGGTACAAAATGCATTATACAAAATGCATTATACAAAATGTTTAATTTGTTACTTTACCTTACTAAGTTCAGGTCCTGAAAAGAACCCTTCTTTTACCAGCTGCATGAGTTGCGCGGCTGTGGGTCGGATTTGATAGAACGTATCTTCGTCACGATGGATTTCTTTCACCTCAAGCTTCCTTGAAATCTTTCGGAGCATTTCTTTGCGTTTGGCATCATCCTGTATGTCGATTGAGAGAAACTCAATGCCACCATAGGATTTTTGTCGAATCAAACGAAGCACCCATTGGTCACCCGATTTGAAATTGACGAAATAATAGTTTTGATAGAACTTAACCACGAGTGAATCGCTAAGATGGCCACTTCCCAGCCAATCTTTATCCTCCTTGTCCTTGAAGTGATAGCCCCACGACTCGATAATCAAAGTATCAGATTCCTCGCCAGTTATTTCGTCATAGGAAAGATAGTGACCCTGAAGGTTAGCTGGGATTTCAGTCAGCGCTGGAACACCGGCCGGCTGAGGCTCCTTAAACGAGACTTCCTTGCAGGAAACCAGTAGTAAAAGCCAGAAGGCAATGAGTGAGCAGGTACGCATTCAAACACCTTTAATGGTGTAAAACTACGCATTTGTATCTCCACTTGGGAATTGGGAGATTATTAAAAAAGGGTGGCTCAATACCACCCTGTTCCTTAATGAAAACCCTAAACTATCAATCAACCGCCACCCGTATGGGCAGTAGTACCCTCTACTGATTTCAAATCACCTTCCGGTGAATAAGTAATAATGATATTGTCACTTCCTTTCTTTTTTGACCTGAATGAAAATGACACAGGCTCAAATCTTTGATAAGTTCTTCCTTTTTCTGGCTGCTCAATGTAAGTAACAGTCCACCTTCCATCGTCCGGCTTTATACTATTGGCAAAGTCCTGTTCAAATGAATTCAATATCATGATTGGCACTTCATCTACTTTCAGACTTTTGCTTTTAGGATACAACAGGCTTTGAGCTTGTGCAAAGGCGGAGCCACTGATGAAAACAAACATCACAGCACATAACATAAGCTTTTTCATAACAACACAAATTTTTGTTTCAAAAATGATTGAATAATAAAACGTAAGATCACATCTCGCAGGAAGTTGTTCCTGCACATACGCTCCGGAGACAAGCACATAGTGCTCTTGTGATTATTAACGTGGCCGTAACGGGTTTGGTTTGTGATCATTGCTCCGATTGATATTCAGTTCACATCATTGATTAATGGTAATGCTCAAGTTTAAACGGGATCGAGTTAAACGAATTCACCGCCTATTTTTGCAACCTAAATTGTATCTTCCA
>JAGQYM010000099.1 GCA_020436085.1 Cyclobacteriaceae bacterium | reverse complement strand
TTCCTTTCCGTGATGCCTATGTTCAGGTGGGGCAAGCAATCGCTGAGGGTAAATTTGAATACTCAACAAAGGTGAACCACACCCACGAAGGCAGCATCGGCAACCTGAACAACGACCAGATACAACGCATGATGCAAGAGGCTATTGCTAAATTCAATTTTGATAGTGCCAACAAGGCGCTAAAGAATCTATTGGTAAACTAACCCCAAAGGCGCGGAGGCGCAAAGGCTATGATAAGCAAATATCTACTACCTGTATTCACTCTGGTTCTAATCTCTTGTTCTACCAAACAAGAACAAATAACTAACAGCACCGAACCTGCAACAGCTGAAGCCATCTCTTTTAGCGGCAAGCCACTGTTCGCTGCTCCGGTTGATTCTGCCGTGCTGGCAAAAGCTGATAGCACAATCAACGCAATCAGAACAAAAGGAGATCTTACCGAAGAGGACTATATTTTGATCGGCCAGCAACTGATCGGGAGCAATCGCTTCAAGGCATCTGTGGACAACTACACCGAAGGTCTTTTAAAATTTCCTGACTCCTTCAAATTACTTCGCCATCGTGGCCATCGTTACATTTCCATTCGTCAGCTAGCCAACGCGATTGCTGACCTCAACAAAGCCGAAGAACTCATTCGCAACCAACCCGATGTTCCGGAATATGATGCCACTGGTCACGAGACGGGTACGTACCAGCATTGGATCTGGTACCACATCGGCCTCTACTATTTTCTAAATCAAGCTTACATACAGGCCGCACCCGCTTATGAGAAATGTCTGGCTGCCTCCCGCAACGACAAAAATATTGTTGGCGCCAGTGACTGGCTATACAATACCTACATGCGGTTGAATGAATCCGACAAAGCACAGAAACTTTTGGAGGCCATCACGCCCGACATGGATACGGACAGGGAGCATCCGTACTTCAGGCGCGTGATGCTGTACAAAGGTGTGATCACTCCGGAAGAGCTGGTAGACGTAAATCAAGATCCTGCCAAAACTTCTGTAGGTGACGTGACCAAGATGTATGGGCTTGCCAACTGGTACGCGTACCAAGGAGATAAGGAACGCGCCACAAAACTTTATGAGAAGATTGTGCAGTCAGAAAGTGGTTGGCCGGGGTTTGCTTATGCTGCGGCAGAAAAAGAATTGACTAACACTGGGAAATAAAGATTGTGGAGCCTACATAGCCCCACAATCTGAAACTCATTTCACCTGAATCCCTGATCAAATTGCTGGCCTTCCAGCGGAACGTTGTTAGCCTGATCAAATGATCTGTATCCCCCATCTATATCGATGATATAGATACCTCCACCGCCAATACCACCCTGTCTCTCTTTTAGAAAATGACATTGGTAATAGTTGTTGTAGGTAGTTATCACTTTGTACACACCATCGCGCACATACGTTCTGTGGATTTGCGTGTTCATCGCTCCCATCAACACATTTGAGTTGCTGATAGTGACATCATTCTTACTCGCATTTCTAGAATAAATCTTCCACCGCCCAAAATAACTGTTCGGTAAAACTGTCTCTACCCAGCCCACCTCTGGCTGCGCTTGAACGACTTGACCTCCGGAGGAAACATTGGCAGGTACATTAAGATTATTTAGATCCCAATAGGAATATTGACTTTCTCCGGCCTGAACCATTTGTGCATTTTGCGAACGATTACCACCTGATGATAAGTTTAGTCCACTTAGTTTGTTCTTTATCCAGAATTTGGTTGACGAATTACCATTGATTGACCATGCTGCCCCATCTCCTGGGGTAGAGGTCAGCTTCAGTGGGGCGTTAGCATTTTTAGCCCCGAAATTTGCGATGTAAAGGCCATTCGAGCTGTTCCTGATCCTATAAAAACCTCCTCCAATATTGACAAACTCCCACACGGCTTGAGGGCTTGCATTCGAAGAGTGTATGACTCCACTCCCCTGAGTATTCCCATTCACACTCAGATAACTTGAGTGTGCACCATTGACAATGTTATACTTGGCGTTGGTATCCACCTGAGCCATACACAACCAGGAAGTAAAAATTGCTAAAGCCACTAGACAGGTTTTCATTTTCTTTTTGGTTTAGTTTAGGTTTGATTTTGATAAATACAGACTAGAATTTTACGCAATTGCACGTTTCAATCAAAGATCAATTTTCGCACCAGAAATGTAAATGGTTGAAAAACCGTGCTAAATGTTTGAATTTTGCCACCTATGCAGCCAGACACTCTTTTAGCAATTATCCTCGCGATCTCCTCCATCAGTTTTCTTTTTGATCAGATACTCGATTACATCAACCTGAAAGCACAACGCAAGGACATCCCTGACGAGATCGCGTCTTTTTACGACAAAGAAAAATATCTAAAGTCGCTGAACTATCACCGCGACCAAACTAGGTTTTCATTCCTTACCTCTGGTTTTGGCTTCGTACTTTCATTTAGCATGTTGTTGTTTGGTGGGTTTGGTTGGATAGATAGTTTACTTCGCCCCTATTTCGAAAACGAAATATTTCTTGCGCTTGCTTTCTTTGGCGCCATTATGGTAGCATCCGATATTTTAACGCTCCCCTTCCAGTGGTACTCCACGTTCGTGATCGAAGAACGTTATGGATTTAATAAGACCACCGTAAAAACTTTTGTCACAGACAAAATCAAAGGCTATGTGTTAGGTGCGCTAATTGGAGGAGCGCTTATGAGCCTGCTTATTTACACCATTCAGGAAATAGGTCCCGACTTCTGGATCTGGTTTGGCGCAATTGCTGCCACGTTTGTTTTGTTTATGAATATGTTCTACACCTCATTGTTTCTCCCGCTATTCAATAAACTGACACCACTTGGCGATGGGGATTTGAAAAACGCAATCGAAGAATTTGCGAAGAAGGTGAACTTCCCACTTGACAACATTTTCATCATGGATGGATCGAAGCGATCCAAAAAGGCAAATGCATTCTTTTCCGGCATCGGCAAAAAGAAAAAAATTGTGCTGTTCGACACGCTAATCGAAAACCATACCACCGATGAACTTGTAGCCGTGCTAGCCCATGAAGTTGGGCACTTCAAGAAAAAACACATCGTGTGGAGTTATATTCTCTCCATTGTTCAAATCTTCTTCACGCTTTTTATTTTGTCGCTGATGATATTCAATGAAAACCTTTCGATTGCATTGGGTGGAGAGACACAAGCCATTCATTTGAATCTCATTGCATTTATGATTCTCTACTCTCCGATCTCAGGCATTACTGGTTTGTTGATGAGTATCTTCAGCCGAAAAAATGAATTCGAGGCCGATGCCTACGCCAAAGAAACTTACAGTGGCCCGGCTCTTGCTCAGGCCTTAAAAAGACTTTCTGTCGATAGCTTAAGCAATTTATACCCTCATCCCGCTTATGTGTTCTTCCATTATTCTCATCCTCCGCTGTTGAAAAGGCTTGAGGCAATTGGAAGTTAAGCAGTTACTAGTTTGTAGTTAGCTTCTAAGGTCTTTGCCCGGGATAAAGGCATTTTAGTTTCCAATGCAAGTCCTGCTGCCATGCCAGCGACTGCGGTGATCTCTCCCACCTACCCAATCAAACCGGCCGGTTGCTCATTGTTATTTAAAGTTTAACCAATACCCTCCTATTCTTGCGTCCGATTTCAGAGCACAACAATGAAGGGGTTATTTTTTGTCGCTGCGATGGCTATGTTTTTCTCCGGTTGGAGCCAGACTTCACGGAATGAAAAGACAGGACTATGGACGACCAGTGCAAGCTGGGTGGGCGGTATTGTGCCGGGCACGCTTGCATCAGGAACTATCACCGCCACCAGCAAAGTGGTGGTGGTAGATGGAACTATCCAGACTCCTTACAACGTGACGTTTAACTTATCGAACGTGACAGTCAACGATGGTGATACCCTGGTTGTGCTGGGCAATGTAAATGTGACCGGATCCTCGGTCACCAACAATGGTGTACTCATTGTATTTGGCAACTTCTCCAATGCCTTATCAAACAGCTATGTAAGTGGATCAGGAAAACTCGTGGTGACGGGAGATTACACCAATGCGTTTGGCGCAAATACGTTAACTGGACCTTCATATGTATATGGCTCCACGCCTGGTTTCTTTCCTCCTGTTGGTGATGAATCTGATTTGCAAACCAACGACCCAGCACTTTATAACTACACCAATAATATTTACGGAGTGCTTCCGGTCGAACTTATCTCCTTCGAAGCCAAGGTTGTCAATCGCGAAGTAGAAATAAGTTGGGCGACCGCTTCTGAATTTAATAACCAATATTTTGTGGTGGAACGATCCACCAATGGTGTAGACTTCTCAGAACTGATGAAGATATCAGGTGCCGGAACGTCCAACGAAGGTCGTCAATATCGGGTTGTTGACGACTATCCTACCATTGGTATTTCTTACTACCGCCTCACGCAAGTCGACTATGATAGGAATTTGGAAACTTTCAAAGTAATTTCAGTTTCATTCGATGAGCCAGCAAAGTTGCATGCCTATCCAAACCCTACTGCCGACTACGTCTTGGTAGATGTAGACCCAACAAACTATGACGTGTCTCTGCGCAATTCGAACGGGTTGATGGTATCAGGAAATTTCTCCCAGCAGGAATTCAACGGTCGATTGCGCCTTAACCTTGAGTCACTTCAGTCGGGAGTATACGTACTTCAATTGGTAAACCACGAAAGCCTGGTTCGGTCACAGTTCAGGGTGATCAAGCAGTAGAGAGCACTGAATGTAACCTTAGAAATGGCTCGGCTATTCACAATT
>JAGQYM010000098.1 GCA_020436085.1 Cyclobacteriaceae bacterium | reverse complement strand
TGATTTGTAAAAATGATTATTCAGAATCGGGAACAGGGTTTCATGAATGAGGGTCGATTTGCCACTACCTGAGACTCCGGTAATGCAGGTAAGTGTGCCCAAAGGAATTTCAAGATCAACATTCTTTAAATTGTGACCCGAAGCACCTATCAAGCTTAATTTCTTACCCGAGCCTTTTCGCCTCTCCTTTCCATAGTCAATAGACAGTTTCCCCTTGAGGTATTGTGCTGTGGTGCTTCCCGACTTCAAGAATGTTTTAGGATCTCCCTCAGCCACCACATGCCCACCATGACGGCCTGCACCCGGGCCAATATCGATGATGTAGTCTGACTCCAGCATCATCTCCTTGTCATGCTCCACCACGATCACAGAGTTACCGAGGTCACGTAAGTCTTTGAGTGCTTTGATTAGCTTTACGTTATCGCGTGCGTGCAGTCCGATGCTCGGTTCATCAAGAATATACAGCACACCAACGAGCTGTGTGCCAATTTGTGTGGCCAATCTGATTCGTTGCGCTTCTCCTCCACTTAGGGTTCGAAGTGGGCGATTGAGGCTAAGGTAATCCAGGCCGACATCCAGTAGAAATCCAATCCGCTTCCTGATTTCCTTGAGTACTTCAGCTGCGATAACGTTTTGTTTCTCTGTCATGCGACTCTCTAGTCCATCAAACCATTTCCTCAGCGCATTGATATCCAGCATTGCCAGCTGAGCAATGTTGGTATTGTCTATTTTGAAATGGAGCGACTCTTTCTTTAACCTGGTTCCATCGCACTCCGGGCAAATCTTTGAGGTTGTAAAGTCTTCTACCCATTTGCGTATCGCCTCTGATCCCTCATCTTTTTGTTTCTGAAGAAAATTGATAATCCCTTCAAATTTCACATTCCAATCTGTTCCCGGGTATTTTACTGAAGCCACCGCCACCGGTACGTCATCACCATAAAGTAATATCTTCAACACATCCTTTGGTATGTCTTTGATAGGTGTGGAGAGTGTAAGCTTTTTCTTTTTTAGAATCGCCTCAATTTTCTTAAAGATCCAGATGTCTCTGTATTCGCCAAGTGGCAATATCCCACCTCGGCTAATACTTAACTTTTTATCGGGAATAATTGACTCCTCCGTGATTTCCTCAATCTGCCCAAGTCCGTTGCATACAGGGCAAGCCCCATAAGGTGAGTTGAAAGAAAAATTATTAGGTGCTGGCTCGTCATAGGACAAGCCAGTTTTGGGATCCATGAGGTATTTCGAAAAATGGTGAACAGCACCATTCTCCTCCATGGCAATGAGCACGCCTTTACCTTCTTTCAAAGCCGTATTGATCGACTGACCAATCCTGTGTCTGTCTTTTTTGTCAACAATGATTCGGTCAATAACAATTTCGATATCGTGAATCTTAAATCGATCAACCTGCATTTTGGGTTTAATGTCCTGCACTTCACCATCAATCCTCACCTTGGAATATCCACTCTTGCGAATCTGAACAAACAGTTCACGATAGTGCCCCTTTCTTCCCTTCACGACAGGTGCCAGCAAAGTCAGCTTTGTTCCCTTGAAAGATTCTAATACAGCATCCAGAATCTGATCTTCAGATTGCCTGATCATTTTTTCTCCTGACAAGTAGGAGAACGCTTCACCCGCGCGGGCGTAAAGCAGGCGCATGAAATCATAAATCTCAGTGACCGTACCAACAGTTGATCGAGGGTTTCTGGAGGTGGTTTTCTGTTCAATGGAGATAACCGGACTCAGACCATTAATTTTATCCACATCCGGTCGTTCCAGGTTGCCGATAAAACTGCGGGCGTACGCTGAGAAACTCTCCATGTAGCGTCTTTGGCCCTCAGCATAAATAGTGTCAAAAGCCAGTGACGACTTACCGCTTCCGCTTATTCCGGTAATTACAACCAGTTTGTTTCTCGGGAAGGTGAGGCTTACATTTTTCAGGTTGTGCTCACGGGCACCGATAATTTCTATTGTCTCGAGATCAATTGATTCGAGGCTCTTTTTGGCAGTGGATGACATTAACGAAGCTTAAAAATGCGCAGCAATTGATAATACAATTCTAAGGAGAAAAATGTTTGTGGCGGAAGACTATTTGTAAACAATAATTGGAAAATCGTTGCCGAATGAGTAGGCCGATGGATATTGGGCTGTACCTTTCAGTTGTTCAGATAGTTCGGGTACCTTGTTTTCAATGTATGTACTCAATTCCCGGATGGTGAGTTTTTTGTCACCATTGGTGTCAGCCTTGCCATCCAGACCTTCTATTAACGAGTAGGTGAAAATTCCGTGGCCCAGTTTTTCAAACTCTGAGGCAAATTGATTGGAGCCTGTGGAGGTAATCCAAAATGTGCCTGTGCTTCTTGCCAGTTGCGCGATGGCCTTTTCTTCAGCAGCACCACGTTCCGTTACGGATTCGAGGGCCCCCGCAGATTGACATGCATCTAAAATGAAAATTTGCTTCTGTGCATTGATTGATTGAGCGTATTCCTTCAATGACGAGGCGGCTATGGCCTTATCCTTCAACATGTCGTCTCGCCCATACAATTGGGTAACATCCGTGGGCACAATGTAGAACTCTTTGTCAGAAGCAGTCTCACCCGACATCACCCCATGACCGGCATAGTACACCACCAGCATGTCCTGCTCCAAAGATTTCTTCTTGATGTCGTTGAGGGCAGCTTCGATATTCGACTTCACCGCCTTCTCGTTTCGGATATTGTAGGGAACAATAGATTTGAAAATTCCAGATGATGAATTTTTGATGCTCTGTTCTACTCCGTTGGCATCGGCAACAGCATAATTGAGATTGTATTTTGAGTTTTTGTACTTGTCTATTCCTACAGTTACGAGATATAATGTCGGTTTCTCAGCAGTAGCTCCCTGGTAGTTAATGGTGAATTTCGCCTTCTCTGCATCAATCCCGTTTTTGCTTCCTGCGTTCACAAATAAAAAATTCTCTTCACCGAATGCCGTGGACAAACTCACATCAAATTGATAGGATGCAGCACCTGTTCCCGGTTTTGTCTCCATTAATTTTCCATTCTGATAAAGACGAACTTCTGTTACCTCCGCAGGGTTGCTTGTTACATCTACAACCACAGTTGAATTCTTTTGTGTAGAGGTGATCACATTTCCATCCGTGTAGTTTTTGCCATTCACAGATTTGATCGCTAATACAGGAATTTTTTGTACGGCCTCGTCAACATTGAAGCTGGTTAACTTTGTTGACTCTTCACTCAGCATCGCATTAAAAAGGCGTGGAGTGAACCCTTTCTCCATGTTGCTCTCGAGCGAAGTTCGCTGAAGAGTAAGCCTGGTAGTCCAAAAAACTTTTTCTAGTGCATCGGCAGTTCCTTCCACGCGACCATCTTTTGAAACTATCGCAAAGTCATCATTGCTATCAGAAAACAGGTAGGCAATAATCGAATTGGATTTAGCATCGTAGATCTGATTGATGTTGTTTCCAGATGCATTGAGAAAGAATTTCTCTCCTCGATCGTCTAGCGGAAATACGTTGTAAGAACCAACACCTAAATTTGGATAACCAGCAAATTTCCATTTGTCAGACTTCGTGGTAAAAACAGATTTGCCAACGGATTCGTCATATACATTAAACGACCGGGATGCCGTAAGCACAAGCAACTTGTTGTCGGTAAAAACTCCACCATAAGGAGTGACAGTAGCCAGGAAAAATTCAGACTCCAGGCTTTTTTTCATTTTATAGGTATTCGCATCCCAGATTTGGATCACTGACTTTGTCGCCAAATAGTTGAGGCCAGCTACTATTAAATTATCCCCAGTTTCATCATATGAAATCATTGTAAATGTTCCCTCCGGTGATTGCCCAATCTCGTTTCCCGAAGCCAGATCATACAACTTCAATGGATTCATATTTTTCAGAAATGACATTACACCTACCAACAGCTTCTTACCGTCAGGATGAAATGCCAGTGCACTCACGTGATGCTTTTTATAAAGTGTCCCAAATGTTTGTTTCAAAGTTTTCAGGTCAAACACATTTACATAGCCTTCCTTTTGTCCCACTGCAAGCAGGCTGTGTTTTCCTGAAAAGGTAGTCTTAGTGGTCTCAGCCGTAAGTGGAAACATGTTGATCTCTTTCTCACTCTTCAAATCAATCACTTTCACTGACTTCAATTCAACAATGGCGAGTCGTTGCTCGGCTGTAAGCTGAACATCAAATAGATTATCAAAGTCGGCTTTGAAATTTTTTGTGAACCTTCCGATTGTTACGTCAAAAATTTTGATGGTTTTGTCCTCGTAGACAAAAGCGATGAACTTACCATCGGGTGAGACAGCCATTCCGGCTTGCTTGGAGTGTATAGATGGAATTTCGTACGCCAGGCGCAAGAGATCGACCTCCTGAGCAAACGCATTGTGGGTCATCAAAAAGAATAGCAGGACGAGACCAATATTCCTCATTGCAACAATTTATGAAACTCGGCCAAATCAGTCATTAATTATGCCAACTTCAGATTGGTAAACAAGATGGAAGGATTGGTCCAAAACAATCATTTTTGCAGGTATTGCAAATTAGTTCACGGTCGTTAAATTTGCAGTCCTTTGTAAAAAGTAAGCGGGAGTAGCTCAGTTGGTAGAGCACGACCTTGCCAAGGTCGGGGTCGCGAGTTCGAGTCTCGTTTCCCGCTCAGAAAAAGATGGTGTCTCAGGATATGGGACACCTTTTCTTTTGGAGTGCACTTCCAGTGCTTCCCCCGGTTATTATGATTATTGATGCCGGATTATTATGTGGACTCTCCCCAT
>JAGQYM010000097.1 GCA_020436085.1 Cyclobacteriaceae bacterium | reverse complement strand
CAAAGACAGGATATTGATTGATGAAAATGAGAATATCTACCTCAAAACAACACCAACAAACTTGAAGTCCTGGGATCGCAACGGTAATCTTAGATGGGAATCCACAATCTATTCTGTTGGCGATTTCACTCAACCCGTATTGAGAGGCGATCATCTGTATTTTGGAGAATTTTTTGGATTGTATAAATTAGATTGCGCAACTGGAAAGGAACTTACGCCCATCGTTGAACTTCCATCTAGCCCGTCCTATTCCTCTTCACCTCTTATTGATGACTCTGGTACAATTTATGTCACAACTGGTGGCATCGTATCAGCCGTCCGTGATGATAGCCTAATTTGGACCAAATCCCTTGGTCTTGGAACAAGCTTCGAAAGCTATGCAGCCTTATCAATCTCAAAAAATTTGTATTTGGCCACTTGGAGTTCCACCTCAACCAATATTAAGCATCTATTCAAATTGTCAGATCATCACTAACCACCAAGGAAGATGTCATGCAATTCCACAAATTAACAGTGTTCCTCTTAGCAGTTTCTTGTGTCTGCAAACTTCACGCGTTTGGCTGGGAGCTTGAGGTGAAATTCGTCAACCTTGATAACAACGGCAAAATCTACAAGATTCATGTGATACCATTCAAAGACGCAAACGACGTTCGGTATGCCGTCTATCGTAAAGATTTTTCAGCCGTGGGATTCAATGTCTCCTCCGTGTACGGTGGCATTGAGCGACCTAACAGAATAGTTTTCAACCACATCTATGACACCTCAAATTGCACGGATTGTGACGTATCCCAACCCAACGGCGGCGGCGATATTTACTATGGCAAATACACGATAACCTTTAAGGAATATACTGCGCAAAACGAGTTTATTCAGGATTTGGCAAGCGCAATAATCGATTTTCGAGACTGCGATTATGGATATCCATCGGGAGAAACCGACGCATATGAGGGTGTTGGTGTTGGAAACCCTCAGGATTTTTTTATTACTTACGATTATTCGACAGGCGTCGTAACATATAAATATGGGGGAGACGAAGATATCACAGAGTCTGGTACCGGAATTTGGAACTTCTTATCTGAAGTCAGCGGCACGATCAAACCACAAAATACTTCTTTGTTCAAGAATTTCTCCCTGTCGACACAAGGATTCTCAGGCTCTCCAACATACCAACTCGCAATAAACGGCGCTCCCTTTAATTTCCAAGGTAATGGCGTTCAATATACTGGCGTCGGTTTTGACAATCCAACCTCTGTTCTAATCGCTGCCCCGAATAGGATCCCGCACCCTACACCAAGTACAGGTCTTTCCTTTTTTCTAAGTGAGTGGAACGGAGCCACGACATATGATTCATCGTTCAGCTTTCCATTTAATGGAAACGTTGTAGCTGCAAGCACGGTTAAATATGTCCAGACGGCTCAGGATATAGCCCCTCTGGCGGGTCCCCTTGCCTTTGGGAGTTCATCGCCCGTCACATATTTGGCCGCTCCTCTACTTATCTTAAATCGTAACTTCTGTAGATGGACATGGTTCGTTAAAGATGACGCTACGGGCATCTGGCAACAGAGTGGGCCGTCAGACGCTACTTCCGAATGGATAACAGTCTCACCAACATACTCTCCCGAACATGGGTTTTCCCTCAAATGCTGGATGAAGGATACTTCATTGAAAATGGGCGTTTGGTCGAACACGATTCACGTTGCTTACGCGCCGCCTCTTGTGGCTACCATTGAGGGTCCTACAAGCTGCATACCTCAATTCAGCACAGCCACTTGGTATACCGAGCCGGAGGGCGGCGATGGCAACTATGTTTATGAGTGGAAAAAAGGAACCCAAGTCGTCAGTACAGGGCCAACTGTCAGTTTGCAGGTTTCTGGTGGTTTTACATTAAATCTTAAAGTCTGCAGCACGTACGGTACGCAGATCGTGAATAAAAGTGTCAATGTATCAACGAGCTGTGGCGGTGGTGGCTGTCCCTTCGTATTTTCACACACTGAATCCGGATTGGTCAAAGACAATAATATTCTTCACCGCTCGGAATTTCCTGAAAATGTTGCTAAAAACATTGTCGATTTGTACAAGCTTACTGCAAAGCCGATGCTTGACGGTGATCGTTATAAACTCACTGTGCAGGAATTGAATGAAGATCACAGCTATTTCGATGGTTTCCGTTTGTACGCAATTGATCATCCCGAAGACACACGAATAGCAATCACCCAAGGTAATGACATTGTTCTGTATTCACCGTCGCTTGTCATTTCACCCGAGAGTTCTCACCTTTACGGCTTGGATATGACTGGCTACATGGGCTATTCTCGCAATTATGGCATTGTCGGCCTGAAATCTGACACGTTGTCCTTGGATTTTCCGTCTATTTCCGAGACCTACAATGTCCTGAACTCTATGCGTTCCTCAAACCGCAAAGATTCCTTGGCACTCTTGGCTACGATGGGCCACCCTCAAACCAATTTATTGCCAAAGGAGATGGCTGCCTCAGTAGAAACTGCAAGCGGGTCATTCACATTGGCAAATCGTCAATCAGAATCCGAGGAAGTCCTGCCACTCTCGGAATTACCTACCAAATTATCGATAATCTGGAATCAAGATTATACCATTCGTTCTGTAGGCGTGACCAGAGTGTTCTACGATGGCTTCACCAAGACCGATCTTCCCTTGATCGAAGCCGCACATTCCCTGAAAGGCGACTCCAAAAAGTCGCTAAATCGTATCGATGGAAAGTTTGCAGAGCTTGAAAAAAATCAAACGATGGTTCTTTCATTCAAAAATCAAAAAGACATTCCATCCGGCTGGGTTAGGGATTTCATACTTGAAACAAATGGGTACTATACAACACCTCATCAAGTTGCCACCCTTAGAAAAGATGCTCCTGATAACAGTGTTCTTACTGCTCCAACGAAATTTGGCCTCGTGGGTAATTATCCAAATCCGTTTAACCCCTCTACATCGCTCGTTTTTAATTTAGCATCACGTTCTCGCGTGCAAATTGACATTTATAATATCCTAGGACAGAAAGTAAGGTCGCTCCATGACGGTGTTCTCTCTGAAGGTCGTAATACTCTTATCTGGGACGGAAAAAATGACGATGACAATCTTGTGCCTAGCGGCACCTATATTTGGCAACTGCAAACCGCAGAATTCGTAGCATCAAAGAAAATGGTCCTAATCAAATAATTCTACCCCGCAGAAACAGGGAAGGAGAATAGCCCGACATCACATAACACGCGGGTAAACCGTTCGTTCACGGCGGCTGCTATAGCCCTTTCTTCGAATAACGGCTCGGCACACTCGCTTGTAAGTGCCACTAATCAAGTGTTTGTAAGCTCCTGCAACCTATAGAAATTGCGAGCATGTGAGCATGGAATATGATATCTTTCACCCAAGTCTAGGCCAAAGCCATGCTCACATCCTCGCTCTCTTGTAGATTGGAAGCCCCTGCTAGGGCGAGAGTGCCGAGCATCCTAACTGGATCAATATGTTCTTCAAATTAAGTTCTGTAAAATCCGCCGCCGTTCACCAACCGTCCTCATTCGGCCGCTTACGCGGCCCCATTCCGGGCGGCTGCGGTTACCCGCAGATCGTTATGCGTTATCGGTCTTCTACACCAGATATAGAGTGAATATGGACTGGAATTGGTTTTTCAGCACTCTTGCTCAATCAACAGCTGCGATTGTTGGGCTGATTGGAGCATTCGTAGCAACGAAGATTTTGAGCAACACTTCTGACTTTAATTATAAGTCCGCGCAACTTGATCATTTTATTGTCGACTCCAAAAAACTGATTAATCGCTCTGCGCAGCGCCGCTTTGTGTGGTACAACAATGCAATCCGCAAGTCCTCGTTGGCAGGAATTGATGAGGAGATTAACAAGGTGAATCACCCATCTGATGATGTAGACTACTACATAGACAAGTTCGGGTTCTCCCCATATGATGACCGCTCTGTCGTCGTAACCGAGATTAAGAAGTTATTGAAGCGTGGCAAACACAATAATCCATCTCCGATGTTGTTTATACAATTTAACGCGGACCGCATTGTCCCGATCACTGCACAGCCTGAGAGAGACTCAATGGATAGTCTGTATACCGAGATTAAAGAACAAATTTCCTTGAACGACCTTTTGATCTTGGATATTTCAAAAGCCCAATATGGCCCTACGCTAATCGCACGAATACTCTTCAGTCTACTAGTATTGTTCCTGTTCGGCATAATCTACCCGATTAGCTTCCTACCAACACCCACCTATCCAGACTTATCCTTCGATCCTTCACAATTCATTTTCGCCGCGCTGTCGCTAAAAGGCTTCTTGCTAGTCGGAGTCACTGCTATCTTTTTCTACATTATATTCGTTTTGAACAAACTGAGTAGGTCGCTCGTTTTCGACAAATCAAAGGTCGAAGAATTGCGCAAGTGTTGCTCTTTGCAAGCATACAGTACTTTCTATGAAACATATGAAGCCAATTCCAGTCAAAAGAAGCCCGACAACGCATAACACGCGTATAAACCGTTCATTCAGCCGCTTGACTCTGTGCGAAAACAGAGTTACTTTCTCTTAAGTAGTTCAGTTCTATCGTTTTTGAGACATAATCTATGAAACAAGCGGCTTCATCAACCACGCGGGCGGCGCTAATACAAGCAATTGAAGACTTTTATCCTTTGCGCCTTCCGCGTGGCTGCGGTTATACGCAGATCGTTATATGCAATTTTTGGGTCACAAAAGAATCTTCACAATTGGTAGGCTAGTATCCTACCTCTTCTTGTGTGCGGGCTGTGAGAAGGACTCTGGTCCAGGCACCACCCATTTGGAGATTAGAATTACCTCCCCAAAGAACTCCTCATTCTATTTCAAACTGAACAAGATTCCGTTCGAATGTGAAGCCTATGATTCTGCCGGGATGCCGATTGAAGTGGATAGTGTTCGCTGGACATCGA
>JAGQYM010000096.1 GCA_020436085.1 Cyclobacteriaceae bacterium | reverse complement strand
ATCCCCTTCTAAGGATTGGGCAATGCCCAGACATTGAGACGCATATCCTCGATAGTGATGCTCCACCGGATGGCGCTGGTGAAGCCGGGCTTCCTACGGTAGCCCCGGCCCTGGCTAACGCTATATTTGACCTGACGGGAAAGAGAATCAGGAAGCTGCCGCTCAATTTACGTCAACTGGTTTCGTAGTGCTAAGCACTTCTGGAGGGATGAATGAAGCTGGCGTGACAATTTGTTACAGCTTTTAATCATTTCCATTGCCCTTACGCCAGCCGTGTAACGTATATTAGCTTCAACACGTCTAACCCTGCTATGATTAAAAACATCCTACTCATCTCCATTCGCAACATGATGAAGAATCGATTGTTCATCTTCATCAATATTTTCGGCCTTGCAGTGTCAATAGCCTGTTGCGTTGTCGCCTACTTTCTTTATGACTTCAATGCCAGCTTTGACCACTACCATAATAACATTTCAAGCACGTACCGTGTCAGTAGCATCAGGGAGTTCCAAGGTCAGACCAGGCGCTTTGGCCATGCCCCTCTCGCCTTGGGCAATTCGATTAAGGACAATGTGCCAGAGGTTGAAAAGGTCGTGCGATACAATCTGGGATTCCATGATTTCAAGGTAGATGATGATGTCTTTAATGAAGTGATTGGATATGCAGATGATGACTTTTTTAACCTCTTCACTTTCGAATTCATCGAGGGAAATGGTAAGCTGACCAACAATAATCAGATCATCGTAAGTGAAGATCTGGCAATAAAGCATTTTGGAAAAGGTAGTGTACTCGGTAGAGAGTTAATCCAATCTTTAGATAGCGGACGCACGAGACCCTATACTATCAGCGGGGTATTCAAGAGGCCTCCTGCCAATAGCAGTTTTGGCGAGGATGCCTACGTTCGTTTTGACACACAATCGATTAATAACCCGGAATTTGAAAACAGCTGGAGTGATCGCACCAATTTATTTATTCAAGTCAACGACCCTTCACGTGTAGAAGCCATAGAACAACAGATTGATATTTACAAAGAGAATAACAATAAGGTACGCGAGGACTTCATCATCAAACAGTTTGAGA
Organism: Cyclobacteriaceae bacterium; assembly: GCA_020436085.1. Taxonomy (GTDB): domain Bacteria; phylum Bacteroidota; class Bacteroidia; order Cytophagales; family Cyclobacteriaceae; genus ELB16-189. Next base: position 3,949 of record JAGQYM010000096.1, on the reverse strand, counting down.
TAGAACCGTTTGCGGGAATGGCTGTCCGTGATGGATACGAGTACATCCAAGGTAGCATGACCAGAAATGGCGCTCACATTGCTGCCATCTACGGAACTGCCATCATGAGCATATTTATTTTGCTCATCGCATGTTTCAACCTGACAAACACAGCCGTTGCCGTGTCATCGAAACGGTTGAAGGAAATAGGAATCCGCAAGGTGATGGGAAGCACGCGTAAGCATCTCATCGCACAGTTCATCGGAGAGACAATGCTCATCTGTCTTTTCTCTCTTCTACTGGGGATTATCGTTGGTGAGTTGTTCCTGATACCAGCTTTCAACTCTCTTTGGACATACTGGGAGTTGACACCGGACTATTTTGGCAAACCCAACTTCCTCATTTTCATGGGATGCACGTTGGCCATCACTGGACTGTTGGCGGGAAGTTACCCGGCATTGTATGTAAGCAAGTTTCAACCGGTCGCTATATTGAAGGACAAGCTCAAATTAGGTGGCAACAATTTCTTTACGCGTGTTTTGCTGACTGTACAATTTGGTATCTCAATCATCGGCATCGTGTGCAGCATTGCGTTTATTAATAATGCTGAGTTTCAGAAGAACTACGACCTGGGTTATAATAAGAAAGGCGTCACCTACACCTACCTGAATAGTAAGGGAGAGTACGAGACATTTAGAAACAGGCTTCTGGAAAACAAAAACATCATCTCAGTTTCTGGTTCAAAGCATCATGTAAACAACTCTTCGTTCAAAGATCCAATCAAGTATGAGGGACAGGAAACGGAGGTGTTGATTATGGATGTGGGTGACAACTATGCAAAGACTTTGGGATTCACAATCTCTCAGGGCCGCGACTTCATTCTTGATTCAGAAACTGATAAGAATGAATCCATACTTATTACTGAAAAGCTTGCAACACAAATGGCCTGGGCTGACCCCATTGGAAAAGAAGTGACATGGAAGGATACCGTGCATTATCGCGTGGTTGGTGTACTGAAAGATATACTGCCCTACGGCCTTATGGGCCCTGCCGAGCCAATGATGTTGCGTTATCAGGGTACCGAAGATGTACACTATATCATCGCCAGTGCTCCAATCAATAACATTAAAGAGGTGCAGGATGACATGGAAAGAATTTACCGTGACATGTTTCCTGAACGTGTTCCCAACATTGTGTTGATGGATGAGCAGGTTGTTGCATCAAATGAGATCAATAACAACATCCTAAAGATGTTCGTGTTCCTGGGTGCGGTTGCTCTTTTGCTTTCTGCAACCGGGTTATTTGCAATGGTGTCTTTGAGTATCGTAAGGAAGCTCAAAGAAATTGGCGTGCGCAAAGTACTTGGAGCGAGCGCAGCCAACCTAACCAAGGTGATCAATCTTGAGTTTATGATCATTCTTCTGATTGCTTCCGCGCTAGGCAGCTATGCAGGAGGCTGGATGGCTGGCATGTTGATGAATTCAATTTGGACCTACTTCCAACAAACTACGATCATTACATTATTTACGGCAAGTGGAATAATGATTGCTACCGCAGCGTTGACGATTGGCTACAAGGTATTCAAGACGATCAAACTAAATCCAAGTCACATCCTTAGATCGGAATAGCTTTACTGGTCTCTCAGGCACTTCACCGGATTGATATTGGCAGCTTTGATTGCCTGCGAGGCTACTGTAAGCCATGCTGTAATCATTGCGATGAGCCCAGCGACTATAAAGTAACCGGTACCTAGCTCGATGTGGAAAGCGAACCGCTCGAGCCACGTGGATAGTAAGTAGTAGCTGACTGGAAGTCCAAGCAATATGGAGATCAACACCATCTTAGTGAAGTCTCCGGACAGCAGCAGAACAATATTAGTTGATGAAGAACCCAAAGCTTTGCGGATACCTATCTCCTTTGTTCTTCTTTCCGCTGTGAACGTAGCTAGCCCGAATAATCCCAGACATGAGATGAGGATAGCCATGGTAGCAAAATAAAAGGACAGCGATGCCACGCGTTGCTCTGCGGCATAGAGTTTGGCATACTCCTGATCCTGGAATTGGTATTCGAAGCTAAAGCCTGGATTGAAATCTGTGTAGAAGTCACCAAGTCTGTCTAGGGTCTCCTTCTCTCGTCCAGCTTCCAGTCTGATCATCACGTTCCATGTGTTGGAAGGCTTCAGGCGGAAGAAAAGTGGATTGACTACATCACGCAGTGACTGAAAGTGAAAATCTTTAGCCACGCCTATTATTTCCAGATCATACCGATCCCAAAGACGGATGGTCTGACCTATTGGGTTTTCAAAACCCATCACACGAATAGCAGCTTCGTTGAAGATAACTTTGGTAGAGTCAGAGCCGTAATCTTCTGAAAACGATCTTCCCTCAGCCATCTCTACTCCCATCGTCTCAATCAACTGGTAGTTGCTTCCCACATTCTCAAACAAAATTCTATCATCCGGATTCTTACCTTCCCAGTTTAGGCCGCTGGTATTGTTGTTTCTACCAATCATGTTGTGTCCAAGACTGGATGCGTTTACTACGCCAGGTATTCTTCTCACTTCTTTCAGGAACAGATCGCGATCTTTCTCTAGTCTTCCTTCTATCGGAAACTTAATCAGGTGTTCTTTGGTGTATCCCAGGTTTTGCGTCTGCACATACTCAATCTGTTTATAGGTAACAAGCACCGATACGATCAGGATTACGGAGAGGAAGAATTGAAATACTACCAACCCTTTACGTGCCCACAGTTCGCCCCATGTTCCTCTGATCTCACCTTTCAATACAGCCGCAGGACGGAACCGAGAGATGTAAAGTGCGGGGTAGCTTCCGGCTAACAACCCTGTAACGATTGTGATGCTTGCCATCCACAACAGTAAATCTCTATTCAAGAGGTTAAGCACAATTTTCTTTTCGGTAATGAAATTAAACTGTGGCAAGAACAGCTTCACCATGATCAAAGCAAGTGCCACGGATACCAAGGTCATGACCATCGACTCGCTGATGTGGTGAAATATAATGGACTGGCGCTGTGCTCCTACTGATTTTCTGATTCCAACTTCTTTTGCCTTGCGGGATGCTCGTGCTGTAGAGAGGTTCATGAAATTGATGCAGGCAATCACCAAAATGAAAACCGCGATGATGGAGAATAACCTTACGTATTCAATCCTTCCTCCGGACTGCACACCATTTTCAAATCGTCCGTGGAGATAGCGTTCTGAAAACTGTTGCAAGAAGAGTGTTATGTTGGAATCTTCATCCTTGTCTTTCAGGTAGTCTGCAATCTTTTTGGAAAATGTGGACGCATCCGCGCCCTCTCGCAAGACAACAAATGAAGAAGGTCCGTTATTCCCCCATTCCGTTACCCAATCGTTGTCATCTTTGAAACTTTCGAATGAAAGAACAAAGTCAAACTGCTCTGATGCATTGGATGGTAGATTTTCGAATACACCTGATATGGCCAGGCTCTTTTGGTGTTGCAGCTCAACTGTTTTACCAACCACATCATCGGAAGTTTCAAAAAGCTTAACAGCAAGATCGCGTGATATGACGATCGAAAGTTTATCCTTTAAGACCAGACTGGGATCGCCATGAATCAATGGAAAGGAAAAAATATTGAAGAAGTCTGACCCTACGTAGTATCCCTTAGCTTTTACATTATGATCTTTTATGGAAAGTGTATAGGGCTCAACCCATGTAGTAGTTGCTGCATACTCTACTTCCGGATAGTCAATCTTAAGATTTTCAGCTAGAATCCCTGGAGTGGAAGTTGTGGTCATCAGCTCCTCAGCATATTGCTGATGCTCCATCACAGAATAGAGGCGGCTGTCCTTTTCATGAAACTTATCGACAGACAATTCATCTTGTACCCACAAGTAAATGAGTAGTGTACAGGCAAGGCCGGTAGATAACCCAACGAGGTTGATCCCAAAATATCCTTGAGCACGAAGAAAATTACGGTAAATGAGAAT
>JAGQYM010000095.1 GCA_020436085.1 Cyclobacteriaceae bacterium | reverse complement strand
TTGCCCCACCGTCCGCAGGGGTGATGCTTTAAATTCCGATTTCTTGCTTGATTAGTTCAACCGTTTCTGCCGGTAGCTCATCTTCAATCTGCTTTATCTGCAAATCGTCTCCAGATTCAACTGATTCGGAGTACATCAGACAGTAATCTTTGAACATATTGAAGCCTTGTTCAAGCAAATCATCTACTATTCGCTGATATTTGCCTTTCTCGCCTTTTCCGAATGAGTGGTAAAGGCTTGTGAACATCGCCGCTTCCATTGTCCGCTGAAGCGTGTACATGCCGATAGCGTCAGATTTAACCAGCAAGTCATCAAAATAAGCCTTGGTTTCGTCCGAATACTGCCCCAAATCTGGCGATGTCTTTTTAAACTCAATATCCTCATTCTGATGCGAGATATCAATCGCAGTGGCCAGCCTGTATTCATGTTCGTGATGATTAGACCTTGGCCATAATTTCCACGCTCTTTTAAGGACGGTTTTCTTTGCCATCTCGAAAAAATCACTGTTCCAAGGTGAGAAAGAGCCTTTTTTTACCGACTCTGACCGGTTCATAATGTCGCGCACCTCATCCGCACTCATCGTGGTCGTTAGATAGTCTCCATCTTTCGTCTTCGCGGTACAGTAACAGCCTACGAACTCTCCACGGTCTTTAGAAAACGGGTCTTTCTGATGAATTGGCTTTTCACCAATGCCGTTATCAATGAATGAGTCATTGGCATAAACGATGTCGGCCTGAACCCAAAGGATTGAGCCTGAATCAGTAGCGAGTTTGATTAAACCCATGTATGACGGGTCAAAACATATCTTGCCCTTACGCGGCACCAGATACGCTTCCTTAGCCGCTGGATTCAGGCTAAGCCCTACTGCCGCAACATTACTCATCGCGCTCAGAAGGCTGTCAGGTGAAGCCTCAGCTATTTTTAGCAGGTAGTCATTAGCTTTCAGGTGCTGAACGGCAAAGGCGTACTCAGATTCATAGTTGATGCTTTTCGGCGCGACTTTGCTAAATCGTTCAACAAGCACATCATTTTTCAGCACAGCTATAGCGTTTTTCATTTCCTCAATTCCTCGCTCATTTCCTCTTTTGTCCACCACCTGACAAAGTGATAGCCCGGATGCAGCCGCTCCGCCCGTTCCATGCACTCAGACTTGGAGAAGTGCGCAACGTAGCAGGTGACGTTATTGATGATTATTTCCATGATCATTTTAATCCACCAATTCTGTCAATCAGCTCTCTCAGCGTATACCGCTGCCCTTTAAATACGTATCGCCGTATCGGCATCATGTCGTCTTTTGATTTGCTCATTGATAATCTCTCTCAGTGTGTTACAAGGTTGGATTTGTTTTCCGTTGACTGTAACTGTCTGTAACTCCAAGTCATCGGAATACGTTACATCTACAGTCAGAAGTAAGTCAGTGTGAATATACATTTAATCTCTCTCCGTTCTCTCGCCGATAATTATACCACAAAAATAATTTAAAAAAAGTGTTTACAAAAGAAATTTGTACTGCTTAAATGGCTTCACGTTAAACGCAAATGAGAGAGAAACAAAATGTTCGATTACAACAAATATTACAATGCAGAAGTTAACCGTGGATGGGGATTCGCCGTTGGCAAAAGCGATTCGGATATCAACGAAATTTCTGGAATAGGTGACTTGATTGAGAAAAGTCAAAGCTCTGATAGGGTTGCTGTGTACAGAGACGGTTCAAAAGTTACTATTGTCGGAGACTCGAATGGCCCGTGGGCTGTTGAATTCACGCCTACCGTATTATGGAAATAAGGAGAGGAAAATGCTGTTAAAAGACCACATGATTTTGACAAAGAAAAGAAAGGCCGATGTTTCACGGGAAACAGGGATTTCAAACCAGATGGTCGCATGGCTTCTGAACACAAAGCGCCCTTTTGTGGTAGCCGACAGAAACGGGCACATCACAAAGCTGTATACGTCTGAGGAAAAAGTTTACTTCGGGGGTGATGAATGAACAAAGAACAATACAAGAAACTCGCCCCGACTCCATGGACATCACCGATGCCAATCTGGAGCCATGCAGTAGAGGATTATTTCTACTCAGAAGAGGAAGTCGGCGAATATCTGGAAAAGAACGGCGCAGACATTGAAGACCTGATGTTGGTGCATGTTGACTATACCTACTTCAAGAAGGTCACCGCGTCAGACTTGGGCGATGTTGAATTGCCGGAAATCATTGCTCAGAAACTGGCCGAGTTGAACCAAGCTATCACGGCATACGGCCCTGCAAAAGTCGAAATCACTGACAAGGCGGCGAGTATCCCTGAGCTTTGCGAGCATAAATTCGAGCTGATACCGCAGGAATTTGAACACGAATTCGGGCGCAGTGGGCGGGATTTTTACGAGTGTATTAAATGCGGGTTACAGGAGGATTGATGATGAAAACCTTTGTTGTTGTAACTCATTTCGGTAATCCGCTGGCGGTAATAAAAGCGGATTCTATCGAAGAAGCGGAAAAAGAACGTAAAGAAAGGTACGATATCTTCTATTGCAAATGTGTAGAGTTGTTCATTTCGGGAGAAACAGAAGACGGCGTCAAAGCAGCCGTTGATGCGTCAGAAGGAATGGCGCACAAAGTGTTAAACGAAGGCTATATGCCAGAATTCATAAATGAAGGGGAACAAAATGAAAAAGATTGAAACGGCAGATGAGTTACTGACCGCACTACTTGCTAATGAGCTTTACTATTTCGATGATGCCCACGTAGTCAGAAGCGCTAACAGGCATAAAGCCAAAAGATTGGCGGCTATGTATAAATCAGGCGTTGCGTTTTACACCAAGCCACGGACAGTAAAAATCGGCGAGAGAGAGGTTGTGCCGCCGCTGACTGAGGTTGAGGAGGGGCAGACAATTTATTATAAATTTGCTTCTTCTTCAGGCACTGTTGAAGATGTTTTTGATATCGAATATCCCGCTCATACGAACGGATTAAAAAACAATGAGCTTTTCGCAACAGAGGAAGACTGTCAAGCATGGCATGACGCAATCAACGCACTAGTGATGGGTGAGAAATGAGCTACAAACGATTTGAAAGAAACACGCAAGCGTTTAAAACAAAGCTGAGAAAGAAAAAACGCATGGAATATCGACAAATGATGAAAGCAAGGAAAAAGCTGATTTATTTGTACTCGATCAAAAGCTGATCTTTTAAAAAGAAGCCCCGCCCGGCTGATGAGAGAGAGAGGAAACCGGGCAGGGCAGGGGAAAAAGTTTGACTACGAGGATGTAAACTAGTAATATTTATAAATCGGCGGGGGGTTTGACAGACCCCATCTGCGCTGAACAGTAAACAGCACTTACGTTCCAACTTGCCCGATGCGCTAATTATAAGCGGGCATCTTTAAGAAAGTAAAGCCTTTACTATTCAGACCGCCGTGACCAGTGGCGAGTAATTCCGCGTCCAAGTCATAAAGGAATAATCTCAATAGCTGTAGGTCTTCGGCTTGACCTTATTGAGTCCCATAACGCAAAGGACCATAAGGATATGGTTATCAGGGTTGCGACCTGATGGAAGGTGATGAGTACCCCCTAGGTTAACTAGGATATATTGATGGGCAGGCTAAAGGATTTGGCTTGTTCGGATATATTGCAAAGGGGAAAAAGCCGTATTGTGTCTGAAATAAACTGAATGGGTGAAGAAATGCAATTAATGATAAATGGGAAACTTACCGCCATAGGGCCTGACATGCACTTCACTGATGCGACCACAAGTAGCCAAGATAATTTAGCAGGGGATGAGATTGCAGGGGTTGTTGGGGATTTGTACATCAATTACAAAATACAGTCTCCGGCAGAGCAGTGGACTCAAGTAATGAAGGCATTACGTGTTCACGGATTCAGTATTTCATTTAAGGGCTAAAAACCAGCCATAAACTAATACGAGGAATAAATATGGACAGAGAGGAGTTTAATAGCACTAGATTTGGTCCGGGAATGTCTGCTTTATATAAAATGGATGCTCGGAACGCCAAAACAAGCAAGTACCCAATAACGGCGGTAAATTTCAATGAAGCATTGCTTGAGCTGAAGTGCCGTGACGGTGATTATATTTGGGTTCGGTGTGAAAGCGTTGATATTTTACCTATCGCTGAAAGTAAAAAATAAACTGAACAACCAAACAAAGTTGGCAAAATGTGTGAATTGGAATTAGATTTTATAGAGTGCGGGTGGTGCGGGGAAAAGTTTTCCAAAAAGAATGATGCAATCAACTGGTATGAAATTGGCTTTCTTTGTGACGATTGCGAAGAAAGCATGGACGACAAAACCGGATATTGTTCAGCATATTGTCAGCTAAGTGGAATTTGTGACCATTCATGCTAGGCAAGAATTTAAACAACAAGGCAAAGGGGATAGAACATGAAAACACCGACAGATACAGAACTGCTAGATTGGATGGTTGAGAGCGGCGCGACAATATCTAAGATTCATAAAAGAATGCTTGATTCTAAATCTGACACTCCCGCGTGGTGGGTTGACTATGAATCTGAAGGTTCACGCTACAGTACACCATACAAACACACGCCGATAGAGGCGCTAAGAGCCGCATACAACGGCGAGACTGATGAGGATTGAGAGATGAATAAAGATGAGTCTTTCAGGGTTAGGTGGTGGGTTCAAGAAGAAATCGATAGTGGTTATTGGCAAGTTAGCGGTGTCGTTAGCTTAAAGTCTGCAATGAAATATGTTGACAGCGGTTTTTATGAAGAAGCGCATATAGTTCTTGATGAAGAAGGCTGGCCGATTTATGAAATAGAGGGTACTGATGATGATTGAGGAATATCCATTGTTTCCAGAATTGACGGAAGAAGGAAAGGCAGAGGCGCAGCGAATCATGGACAGCTTCAAGCCCAAACTGGCAGCCATGATGGACGAAGTCATGGGTGACCTGTATTGCGATGTTAGCTACTACGTTGAAAGCGACCATTGGACAAATTACAGAAACGCGATTATGCGAGGGTTGACAGACTATCAGTCAGACCACCCGCATCACCAACGCGATTACGGGCAAGTAAGAAGAGCGATTTACGAAAACCACAAAGAGGAAATAATCAAAGATTTGAATCAGGATTTGGTAGAAGAAAACGAAAGGCTTAAAGCTGAAAACAAACGGCTTTATGATGAGATTTCTAACTTGAGGATGTATAGATGATAGATAACCTGCTACAGACATTCCTGTTATTCGCAACAACAACAGGGCTTCTCATATACAAATTTGATGAGGATGATTTTAGCGAGGCCATTGCTGCTGTGATTACATATTCATTTTTGATTAGTTGCGTTGGCATAGTGATAACCACGTTCATACGCATCTGGAGCTAAAGGGGCATTAAATGAAATTGAGAGA
>JAGQYM010000094.1 GCA_020436085.1 Cyclobacteriaceae bacterium | reverse complement strand
TCCTTCTGAGTAATGATAAAGTCGTTGCGTTCCTTGATCTCGTTGTAAGCTTCCATGGCCATGGGGTTGATGGGCCCCATGTTTTCCATCCTGTCCCTGATTTTGGTCACCTCATTTCTGAGTTTCTCCTCATCGGGCAGCTCCTCTTGCTCTTCCTGAGTTTGCGCGCCAAGTACTTCGTCCAGGTCAACTTTGAACTCAACGGAAAGTCTTTCTTTAACAGAGTTGAGTTCTAGCTTACTTTCACTCAGTTCGTTCTGAAGCTGCATCAAAAGGGTATCGATGTTCTGACGTTGATGTTGGATCTCCCTTAGATCCTTTTCCATTTGATCAATTTCCCCACGAGCAGCATAGTATTCTTTCTCTGCTTCTCCGAGGCCCTTTTCCATCTCGTCCTTCTGCGCATACATGGCAATCAGCTCCTCATCGTTGCTTTGTGTGGTCTCGATGATGGTTCTGATTTCCTCCTCGTTAATCTTCAGCTCTTCCTGATTGACTTCAATGCGTTGAGTGCTTTGCTCCATCGACTCTTGCTTGAAGCGAACTTCCTGCTCAAGACTCTTAACGCGGTTCTCCTGCTGATGGAAGAAAATATTTTGTTCATTGAAGGCTGCAGACTTTTGACTCAGAATCTCGTTCTGTGCATTTAAGTCGTCATTGATCACCTTGAGCTTTTCTTCCTGTTGCTGTACGGCAATGGCTGCCGCCTCAGCTTTGGGCTTCAGCTCTTCCAGTTCGCGGGTCAGGTTTTCTATCTTCTCCTGAATATCTTCCCTGCGCAGATCCGCAGTGTTGATCATTTGCGCAAACTGTTCCTTTTTGGTGCGAACTGAGATAAACTCATCGTTCACCATTTTGATTGCACCTTGCGCCTCTTCGATCTGCTGCTTGAGTGTGTTGTTGCGCAGCTTCTCAAGTTCGCGCTGCTTGTCCAGCAAGCCCTGACGAATGTCTTCTACCTTACGGGTAAGGTCCTTAATCTCCTTATCTAGCTTCTCAAGATTCTTTGCCCGTCCGATTTTTTTTCCTTCAAACAGCCCTACCGATCCGCCAGAGAGACTGAAACGTCTCTTGGTGACTTTGCCATTCTTAGTAATGAATGTGTTATTGTCATCAATTGGCACCGACTTAATGTCGCCATCATGAACATACACCTTGTCAAGAATGTACGCCATCAGCTTTCCATATTTTGGATCAAACTCGATGATCTGAGTCGCAGGAAATGCATTTGAATACATCTGAATGTCTGAAGCAGAGAACTTCTCAAATGCGTCCAGGATGAAGAAGTTGGCCTTTCCCTTGCTTGCATCGCTCAGTATGTTGATCGCTTCGTAAGCCTCAGCTTCATGCTCTACAATGTAGTAGTTCAGGTATGGTTCAAGAAAATTTTCAATTGCTACGCGATATTCTTCACTAGTAGAGATGATATCAGAGAGGAGAGGAGCATTTTTGGTCCAACCCACATTCTTCTTCAAGAATTTGATCGCCTCTGGGAAGCCTTCCAGGTTTTCTACCAGCGATTTGGTAAGTTGAAATTCGTTTTGGCGAGCATCAAGTTTACGACCTACTTCGGTCATTTCTTCGCGGATTAGCTCAATGGTTTTTTCCAAAGAGGAAACACGCTGCATTACTTCCGACTCGTCAGTCTTCAGTTTTTGTAGATAGTCTGTTTTGGTTGATACCTCTTCCTGAAGTACTACCAGTTTCTTTTCGAAGTCAGCAAGGCTCGCACTTTGTTCGTGTGAGTCAGTTGTTGTTCTTTCGATTTCCTGTTTGAATGAGGAAACCTGAATATCGCGAATCTCTAGCGCCTTGGTAAGTTGATAAGATTCATCTTGTTTGGCGCGGTGCTCCTTCCGTAGTGCATCTACTTCTCCTTGTAAGGTGTACGTGGAAGCCTTTTGAGTGTCGTACTCAGCCTTGAGGCTTTCTACTTTGCTCGAAATTTCTGTAAGCAATGCTTGCGCAGATTCTTTCTCAGTCTCAAGGCTTTGAATGCTGAACCTTGCCCTCTCGTTGCTCTTTTTGTCCTGATCAATTTGATCTTTAAGGCTTGCTACACGGTCATTAAGAAAGCGAAGACGTTCGTTTTTGATCTGCTTTTCGCTTTCGTATTGTCTGATCTTGCCAACATACTCATTGATGGCTTTTTGCCTGCTGGAAAGTGTGCTTTCCTTTTCAATGAGGTCAGTCTTCGATCTTTCAATTAACGCTTCTTTCTCGGCAACATCTGTTGTAAGTCCAGTCTTGCGATCATTCTCCGCGGCTAACTGCTTGGTTATTGAGTCAAATTTCTCCTTTTGTTTTTTTACAACCAGCTTGGCGAGTTGAATGCTCTTGTGTTTGTATTCTTCTTTGATTCGATAGTAAGTCTCTGTCTGCTTGGCCTGCTTCTCCAGGCTCTTCATGTTCTTTTCAATCTCGAACAGCAAATCTTCTACGCGCTCTAAGTCTGCATCGGTGTCTTCAAGCTTACGCAACGTTTCCTTTTTGCGCTTTTTGAATTTCGAAATTCCAGCAGCCTCTTCAAACAAAGACCTACGCGAGTTATCCCTGTCATTGAGAAGATCATCCACCATTCCAAGCTCGATGATTGCGTAACTGTTTGAAGCTACTCCGGTATCCAGGAAGAGGTTGGTAATATCTTTTAAACGGCAAGTCACATTATTCAGCAGATATTCACTTTCACCCGATCTGTAAAGCCTTCTGGTGATCGTGACCTGCGAATATTCTGTCGGTAGAATGTTTTTTGTGTTGTTGATGGTCAGCGAAACCTCAGCCATCTGCAAAGCAGATCGCTGATTAGTACCGTTGAAGATGATGTTCTCCATTTTTTCACTTCGAAGAGCGCTGGTTTTCTGCTCACCTAGCACCCACCGTATGGAGTCAACCACATTTGACTTACCGCAGCCGTTAGGACCAACAATACCGGTGATACCTTCGTCAAAATTGATAACTACTTTATCGGCAAAACTCTTAAAACCCTTGATCTCCAGCTTCGCTAACTGCATGAATACGTACGTTGAATAGTGGTTGTCTTCTAAGAAAGAGGGCAAAGATAACCTTGATTTAGCATTTCAGAAATCCGCCCTCTCTAAATTCATCCACAATTTTTCCATATGTTAGACACAGTCAAAAGCGTTGAATTCGATGATAATTCGATACCTTTGACACAATGGATATCCAGTTTTGGATTTGGATAATTGTGATTGTTATCACGTTGATTGCCAGGGCTAACAAGAAGAGGCCAGGGCAACAGTCACCACCTGAAGATTATTCTGAACCCCCTCAGCCTCAATCAACATCGAGGCAGCCGAAGGCCGTTACATTCGAGGATTTGCTTCGTGAAATACAGGGACAAAAGACGCTTTCGAAGCCTGTGCCACCTCCTGCTCCCAAGAAGGAGTATGACTTTGTTGATTACGATGATGATATCAAGGATGAAGTGGAGGATTTGGAGGATGTGGACTACAATGCCACACGAGATGACGAGGTATTCAAGACTTATGAGGCAGCCAAGAAGCAGGCATTCAATCGTCCTTCACTCGAGGAAGTTAATCCAGTTGGTGAAGTCGTGAGATTCGATCATTTTAAGGAATATGATACTCCCAGGAAAAAGAAGCCGTCATTGACGTTTCTGAAGGAGCTAAAGGATCCAAATGGCTTCAAAAAGGCGTTTATTATGAGCGAGATTATACGGAGGAAATACTAAGTGTTATTCCGGAGGAGAACCCCCTTTTTATACTGATTTGGGCTAAAAAGGGGCATTTTTTAAGCTAAATATTACTTGGATGGGGTAATATTACTTTTTAGTGAAGCCTTAAATGTTGAATTGGCCATCTTTGCACACTATTATATAGGGTTACTATACTTTTTTGAAGGTTATTTATAATTACGTAATTTTTTGAATTATTTCTTGAGATGAAATCCTATAGTGCTTTAATAATCATTGCATTACTTTTTTTTATAAGCTTATCGCCTCATACCGCCAGTGCGCAATGCAGCCAGCAAATCAAGGTATCTGACCTCAGGGTTGATAAGCAAGATCAGAAGGGTTCATTCAGGCTGTCGGTGGGATCGGGTACTGACTATACCGGACAATTGATCAAGATTGACGGCACGTCAGAGCAAACCGTTGAGTCATTTGGCAGAGGTACCCGTCATCAGTTTTCAAATCTTGATGTGAGCGGGGATGCGATCTACAGGGTCGTTTTATCATTTAGTGGAGAGGAGAGATTTCTGTGCAGAAGAAAAGTAGTCGATGTCGAATTTGCTAATCTCCGATGAGCATGAGGAGATTAGTATACCTGATAGGGTTTATAATTTTTCTTCTGGGATCTACTCAGGAGTTACAGGCGCAGCCGGGTTGTTTGTCCATTGCTGCGAATACCCAGGCTGCCAGTTGTTTTGGTGGTAACAATGGACAGATTCAACTGACCATTACAGCTGGAACCATTCCAAATGCTCAGCCGCCATTTGATATTGAATTATTCTTTCAAGACAGTGGAGGTGGATTAACTCAGCTCGCATTTCATGATGACGTTGCTCTCACAACGATCACATTTACTCCCGGCAATGGATCTCTCAACTTACCTGGCGCAGAAGCATTCGGCATACCTGCAAACGATGCTGTTGATCCGGGAAGTGAATATCGAATCAATGTTCGATCCACCGGTGGAGGTCTAACTTGTCGCAACAAAACACTCACCAATATTCAAATCTCTGAACCACCAGAACTGACTTTGACTGGTGCAGACATTTTATTGGGTTGTAATGGTATTGCAGACGGTGCGGGGTCATTCGTAGCTGGCGGAGGTACGCCAGGATATACGTTTACAGTCGATGCAAATACAGCGGGTGCAACGACAGTGGCGACCGCAACTACCCTTGACTTCACCAATGCGGATGTTGGGCTTATTACTGTGACAGTTGAAGATAATGCAGGATGTACTGTGCAACACACGATCAACATTACAGAGCCACCTGCGCTTGTCCTTACACCTACTGCCAACTTTTTACTGGATTGTAGTGGGGATACAGATGGGACAGGAACATTTACAGCATCTGGAGGAACTGCGCCCTATGTATTCACAGTAGATGCAAACACCACGGGAGCTACTGAGACACCCGGTGCGACTACATTTGATTTTTCCAATGCCGGTGTGGGCTTGGTTACGGTAACTGTTACCGATGCTAACCTATGTACCGCACAAGCTACCATCAATGTGAACCAACCGCCACTGCTGGTATTGTCAACAACGGGAGACATTCTGTTATCGTGCAATGGAGATACGAACGGATCCGGAACATTTACTGCTTCAGGAGGAACAGGCGCCTATTCTTTTACTGTCGATAGCAACACAACTGGTGGTACAGAGACACCTGGGGCGACAACTTTTGATTTAACAAATGCGGGGGTTGGATCGATAACAGTGACAGTACGCGATGCAAATCTGTGTACAGCCCAGGCCACGATCAATGTAACAGAGCCGCCCGTACTTACGCTTTCCGGTGCTGACGTTTCAACAAGTTGTAATGGTGCTTCAGATGCCACAATCACATTTACTGCCGGAGGAGGTACACCTGGTTATACGT
>JAGQYM010000093.1 GCA_020436085.1 Cyclobacteriaceae bacterium | reverse complement strand
ACATTCGGACATTACGATTCGTCCTTACACACCGCTGCCTTTCGCTTCAGAGATATGCAGATTCCCCGCGAGTCAAAAATCATTTTGGCACGACTACGCTTACGTCCTGCTTCTACAGATGGAAGTGACCCTGATGTAAAGCTGGTGATCAAAGGTATTAAAGAGGCAAACGCGCAGCCATTCAGCCAAGAAAGCAGACCCTCCCAAAGAGACAAAACAGTAAACAGCGTTCAGTGGAACATCATCAAATCATGGGAAGCCCATGAGTGGGTCCAGACTCCCAACCTTCAGTTGATTGTGGAAGAGATTGTGGCGCAAGCAGATTGGGAAATGGGCAACTCTCTTGCGTTTGTAATCGAGGATAACGAGTCGTCAGATGGAGAAGCTGAAACATGCTGGGATCAGAGCAAAGGAAGTGGATACGAAGCCGAGCTCGAAATCTGGTACAGCAATGAAAATACACGCGTCACAGTCGGTTATCTCGGAGGAAATGATCGAGATGGCAACGAGACAGACGAGGGAGAGTGGAATTCTTCTCCGGACGGAAACGTTCTCACACTTGGTAATGATGGCGCGAACAAGTTTGATTGCGGGCTGATATTCAGTGGCATAGACATACCTCCTAAGGCACAAATTGTTCAGGCAAATTTATTGATAGTGAATGCTGATCAGAACAACAGATTTCCAAATGTAATGATCAAAGGCTTTGCGGAAGACGATGCTTCAGTATTTCAGTCAGACGGATCGAATAAGCCATCGACACGAACGAAAACAACAGCACAGAAAGAATGGACTATCGGAGAAGCTGTAAGCGGTGTGCATGTAGGACTCCACTGGTCAGCTGAGAGCGTCTACGAGTCGCCTGATATCAGTGAAATAGTGCAAGAGATTGTCGATAGAAATGGTTGGGAAGAGGGAAACAAGATCGGAATCGTTCTAGAAGATTACTACTCATGGTCCGGACAGTACAAGCTGCCCTGGGACTATCTAAAATCAGCAGGATCGTATGCGGTGAAGATTGTTATTGCATGGCAAGAAAAACGAACCCGCATTACCAGTCAGCGTGACGTTGCCGTTTATGAGAAAGACAACTATCCGAGCTTTATAATCGTTCACCACTCCGCAACAGCACGCGATGGCACCCAATTCCAGACGATCAAAAATAATCATCTTGGCATTGGGTGGGGTGATATTGGGTATCACCACTGGGTAGCTGGAGCATTAGACGGAGATGGAAAACACATTGAAGGGCGTTACGAAAACATGATTGGGGCGCATGCCGATACATACAAAGCTAATTACAGATCAATAGGTATAGCTCTCTCAGGTGATTTCCAATCCAGTGCAGGGGATGAAGAGCCATCGCAGAATCAGCTAGACACCCTACAAGAATTGCTTGACTCAATACGCAAGCTACGAAACATTCCGCGCGAGCTAGTCTTCGGCCATAGAGAAGTGCCGGGCGAAGCAACCAACTGTCCCGGTGACAATCTCTTGGGATATATCGAGAACTACCGAGCAACCGGAAAACTCCAACCGTAATATGCAGCTACAAGAATTCGTACATGACCTAAATGCACGCATCTCTGCTTCAAAGACAACTGGCTTTTGGAGTAAAGATGATAAGAAGCGGTGGATCAATACATCGATTATTCGCGCTTGCAACTTTGCGCCCTGGAACTTCCTGATGCATCACGCATCACACCTTACTGAAAAGGACAAAGCGCAATACTTCAATCCGTTCGACTATAAGCCCGGTGGAATGCTGTTCATTAAAGTAAATGATATTGAGCACACAAAAGTATCTCTTGCTCGATTCCATGATGATGACACCTGTAATGTCTTCACGATTATAGGAGATGAATACCATCTCAAACCAACACCAGATATGGACGATCTGGTTATAGACCTCTACTACCGCAGGCGTCCTGTCCCACTGGTAAAAGATACAGACACACCGATTACTCCGGAAGAAATGGATGAGCCGATCGTGAAGCTCGCACTCGGTATCTGCCTCAAGAAACTCCCAAACAGGAGTAATGATGCTGACAAAGAAATAACCGAGGCAATCGCTCTGCTTCAAATTCTTAAAGACAGGGAATACGAAGAGCCGGGAGAAACCGGCTATGCAGGCAGAGCGACTAGTACCCGATTCCTAAACAAGCCAACAGACTATGGAACTTAATGCCTACAAGATAAAAGGGTTCAGAGGAGGCATCGCAGATGATGCCTATAAAGGCGTTATGGGTTCTTTCAGGTTTGGCTACGGACTCAATATCCGGTCCGAGACTGATACCCTCAAGTGTAACCAAGCTCTCAAAAAGGATTCGGGTTCGGTTGTCACTGATTTGATTCTGTTCTTCGTTCCCGCAACCAACGGCAACCTCTATGGATTTGGCGATACCGGCAACATCTATAGAAAGGATGGTGGTGATGGGACATGGTCGCTCGTCTACACAGACCCAGACGGAGCGATCACGGGCGCGGCAGAGTACACAAATAACAATGGGAGCGATTCGTACATTCCGTATCTCTATTGGGCAACTGAAACGAAATTAAAGCGCATACCTCTCTCCGGCTCTTGGTCTACAGATGTTGAGAGTTTTGCCACGCTCAATGGTGATCCAGGCTGGCACACCATGACGATGTCAGTAGGTGTTCTCATGATATGCGACGGTCCGTATCTCGCATTGGTCGACTATGAGGGCAACTTCAATGGTAAAGCACTCGACATTGTGCCGGGTAATCGAACAAAGTGTCTGCTTCCACAGGATGCGATAGCAATTATTGGATCAACAAGAGGACCGAAAGTAGAGGAGGGTTGGCTTTGGACATGGGACAAAGTTAAGCCGTCATGGATCGTGCGCCGGATGATTGCCGAGAAAGGAATCAACTCACTCATTCAGGGAGAATTCATCCTCGCACAAGCAGGTATATCGGGCAGTCTCTACTATTGGGATACAGCGAATCTTGTTCCTCTGAAGAAATTGCCAGGAGGTGGGTGGGTGGAGCCTGGAGCTGTAGCGAACTTCAAAGGAGTACCGCTACTTGGTGTGTCTGGATCAGATAAGTGTGGCGTGTATTCATATGGACGACTTAACAAAAACGATCCTTACGCACTCAACTTGGAATACATACCATCGCATGGAAAGCTCACTGGTGTAGGTATTGGAGCAGTCTGTGTCTTCGGCGATCAGCCATTCGTTGCGTGGAAAGATGGGGACACTTATGGAGTAGACACTGTTGATGAAGACAACAAAGCAACTGGACGATATGAGGGACTGGTATTTGATGCCGGGAATCCATTCGTACAGAAAGCGTTCCGCTTCATTAAGTTACTTACCAAACCATTACCGCAAGACTGCTTTGTTGAAGTGTTCTACCGACTGAATGAATCAAGTGATTGGCTCAAAGCAACGATGGCCGATGGTGCAGAGAGTTTCGACAAAGAGGGAAAGACGAAAGCAGTATTCACGATAGAGACAGGTGATCCAGAAGATGAAGAGGAGGAAGAGGGTATGGGAGAAACTTACGAAGTGGCAGTCACGCTTCATCCATCAGGAAACGAAATGCCTGATGTGGTAGCGATCACGTCACTCTTCGATAATGCAGAACTGTTCTAGGTATGAAAGTAGCTGGACTCAGTAAGGTATTCACGAACACGGAGGTGGAAGACCTTCCACTTCCCGAGGTCCCACCACATACACACGATGGACAAAACTCACAGGCACTCGCACCTGACTCAGTAGATACAGTCCAAATCAAGAGTGGCGCAGTGGTGGGGGAAAGTATTGCAGACGAAGCGGTCGGAAGTACGAAGTTGATTCCTGACTCTGTTCTTACAGAACACCTGAATGCATTAGCAGTTACCGAAGAGAAACTTGCAGCAGCTGCAGTGGCAACCGGAAAAATAAAAGACGGAGCAGTAAATGCTCAAAAACTCATTCAAAGCGAAGCGGTTATCACAGTGGCAGCGCAGATCGCAGATGCAACGATTCTTTCAGCACACATAGGAACAGGAATAATTCAGAACGCGCACCTAGCAAATGCAATCGTAACAAACGCAAAAATTGTAGACGGCACGATCCAAACTGCAAAGATTGGTGATGCTCAAATCACGAACGCAAAGATAGGGCTTGCTGCAGTAGACAATGCGAATATAGCGAACTTAGCAGTAACCAGTGCAAAGATTGCAAGTGCTGCGGTTGGATCAGCGCAGATTGGTGCAGCTGCAATTCTGACAGCACACATCAACGACTTAGCAGTCACAGAAGCAAAGATACTCTCACTCACTGCTGCAAAGATCACTGCTGGACAATTCAACCTAACAAGCACTGGCTACTTATCAGCACCATACGGAGGACTTAAGTTCGGTTATTTACGAGACATTGGTGGAGTCCACATCTATGGCATACAAGCGGGTCCCGGTCACGGGCTAATGCTCGATGACGGAGCCAATGCATACGCACGAATGTGGGTGGACGATTCGGGAAGTCGGCCTCTGGTGATTGACACAACTCTTACTGATCGCTTCTTCATAAAAGCATCGAGTGGAAATGACATTGTTCGATTTTATGGAAACAACGCTGTCTCAGGTGGCTTCGTGGATGTACGGACATCATTCAGGATTGGTACTGATGAACCGAGTAGTCCTACGACAGGAGAAATGTACTTCGATACGTCACCGAGTGGAATGGGAGCCGGAGGGAGATTAATGATCTACAACGGATTCAGCTGGCACGGAGTTGCTTGGTTCGATGATATCTAAACAAAACCTATGTTAAAACGAACAAAAAAACTAAAGAGGGATGACCTAGAGGAATTGCGAAAACGAGAGGAGCTTATAAAGCAACACACGCTGATTGTTCAAGCGTTGGAGTATCAAAAGCAACTCTACATACAGCAACTGTTCCCTAAGTATGGTCTTGATCCCAACAAACAATTCAACATCAACCTCAAGACAGGTCGAGTCTCTGAGGAAATTAGTAGCAAAAAGTAAAAACATTTATGGCAACCCAATCATCTGCCACATCACCATTCGTCTCATGGGAAGACTTCGAGAAGCAATTCGGAGAGCTTCGTGGTGTCACAACAAATCCTGCTACTAGCGCAGACAGCACCTACGGCGTGCCACTTTCTACATTCAATACGGATCAACTACAGTCCGATATTTCAACCACAGAAAGTAGTCTTAAAGAGGCAGAAGATGCACTTCAGGGATATCGAACGCAGCGATATAACGAAGAATATGAGAAAGAGGGACTTGGAGAGTTAGAGTCACGGATTGCTGATCTTGATGGTCAAATATCAGGAGAGAAAGGTACGCGCGACACATCCATATCGAAGACAAGACGTAACCCCTTTTATTCAGCTGCCACTATTACAGGCGAGACTGCAGAGATAGAACAGCAAGCAAATCGAAATATCTCCAATCTAATTGACGAAAGAAACTCTCTCGCCGAACAGTACAACAGCAAGCTAGGAAAAATAAATAACCGCATTGCACTGGAGACAGAAGACAAAGAACGAGAAGTGGAAAATCTACGCTACTCACTGAGTCGTTTTGATCAGCAGATGAGTGATTATCGAAATGAACTCCGCTCTCAATTGAGCTTCGATACAGAAGCCGAGCGATGGGAAGCTGAATTTGCATTACGCCTCAGTGAATTTCAAGAGCAAACAAAGCCCGGCACAAGTATCAGCGAATACCAAGCAGACGGAAAACTATATCGAGACATATTCAATAGCGAGACAGGAGAACTGATCAAGCGAGAG
>JAGQYM010000092.1 GCA_020436085.1 Cyclobacteriaceae bacterium | reverse complement strand
TGCCAGTACCTTCCAAATACTTATTGCTATTCTCTCCTGTCGTGAAGTCAATGACCTCATTAACAACAAACCTCTTTTGTAGCATATCGACTATATCCGAACGCCTTTCATGCCTGCGACTTGCAGCCATCATCGGATAAAGAATAACTTTTCCGTCCTCATGGGTCGTAATCCAGTTATTGGGAAAAATAGCATCCGTAGTGATCGGCATAGGCGTGTCTTCAACAACCATGACGCTTATTCCTCTATCTTTCAAAATTTGGACAACTCTATCAAATTCCTCCCTGGCTATTTCAGGAACATGATCTGACAATTCAGGCTGTTTTTGAAACGCATTGGAAGCCGCGGTCTCCGGGTTGAATCCAAACGACACTGGCCTCACCATTAATATGGTGTGAGGAACCTGCGCAAAGGTGATTTTGTTGGTATCGTCTGAAGACATCGGTTTTTTTAAATTAATTTCGCGAGTGTAAACAACAGCCAATTTGCAAACCATTCTTGATCTTGACAAAGAGCTGTTGCTCTTCTTCAACGGACTGAATACTCCTTGGCTTGACCCAGTAATGATGTGGGCAACCAAGACTATATTCTGGTTACCTCTTTACCTTTTTTTGGTTTATTTAATCATCAAATTTAAAAAATGGGACTCACTCTTTGTTTTACTTGGTGTCGCACTCACGATCACGCTGGCTGATCAAATCACATCGGGTTTCATGAAGCCATTTTTCGAAAGGTTAAGACCTTCCCAGGATCCTTCGTTAACTGGAATCGTGCACATAGTGAATGACTACAGGGGTGGCCTATACGGCTTTGCCTCAAGTCATGCAGCCAATACATTCGGAACGGCTATGATGATCTTTCTCCTATTCCGCGCACGATATACATGGATTTGGCTGATATTCGTCTGGGCACTACTCGTGAGTTACACGAGAATATACCTTGGAGTTCACTATCCTGGTGACATTATAGTCGGTGCAATTGTCGGAGTATTGTGTGGATGGGCAGGATTTCTATTTGCCAACTGGTTACTACACAAATTCGGAAAGAAAGCCTCGTAAACTATTTTTTCAGCAGACGCTGTACATACTTTCCAATAATATCAAACTCGAGGTTAACCTTATCTCCTACCCTCAGATTTTTGAAGTTAGTATGCTCAAATGTGTAGGGAATGATCGCTACAGAAAAACCGTTGTCTGATGAATTGAAGCAAGTAAGGCTGACTCCATTTACTGAGATGGATCCTTTTTCAACTGTAACATTTCCTGTGTCAGGACTGTATTGAAATGAAAAAATCCAACTGCCGTTATCTTCTGTAATTGATACGCATTCTCCGGTTTGGTCCACGTGCCCTTGGACTATGTGTCCATCAAATCGGCCATTGGCAGGCATACAACGCTCCAGATTGACCAAACTATCCTTCTGCAAAGCTCTCAGATTTGATTTGTTAAGCGTCTCATTCACAGCCGTCACCCAATGAATGTTACCATCCACGCGTGTAACTGTTAGACAAACACCGTTGTGAGACACGCTCTGGTCAATCTTGAGTTCGGAGCTAACTCCACTTTGGATGGCAAAGTGTGTATTGCCACCATCTAACCCAATTTCACTTACCTTGCCTACAACTTCAATAATACCAGTAAACATAGCTGCAAGATACAAGCAGATAATTTGAACTACCAACGGAAAAAAATTTCTATAAGACTCGGTGATATTTGGCCATCCTGACGCACATATAGTTATGAACACTGACATAAATAGTACTATCGAGACGACAACGGAAACTCGTGAGGAGTTGATCACCCGGCTTTACGAAACTTGCTTTCCACCTGTCGCGAGGTTCATCCGAAAAAAAGGGGGAACTCTGGAAGAGGCAAAAGACCTTTTTCAGGATGGAATCGTCATCTACTACGAGCAGGTCGTGAAAGGACAGACAACTATTCAGTCCGATGAAAGTCAATACCTGTTGGGCATCGTCAGGCATCTGTGGAGCAGACGGTTCAATGAAATTAAGAACTTGGAACCTCTACCCCCCGGTGTGATTGCGCTGGGGAATGAAAAACAGGTTGACCCGTGTATTAAGGCTTTGTCTAAGTTTCTTCTCCAATCGGGCCAGAAATGCATGGCCCTGCTACAGGCGTTTTACTACGACAAAATATCAATGGACCAGATGGCCAAAAAGTTTGGATTTGCCAGCGCCCGATCGGCTACTGTTCAGAAATTCAAGTGTCTCGAGAAAATCAGGGACAACGTAAAAAAGAGCTTAATGAGTTATGAGGATTTCTTTGAATAAAATAAAATCGATCGAAGATCACTTGCTGAAAAAAAACTCCTCCGAAGAGGCTGTATTGTTTGAGGCAAAAATAATTCTTGATACCGATCTGAGGAGAGATGTCATCGCACAGAAACTCGCTTACGATGCAATCCATTGTTATGGTCAAGATCAGCTACGTGAAGAAATAATACAGATCGAGAAGATAATATTCCACAGTCCTCGGTATACGGTGTTTCAGAAATTGATTCAATCCATCTTTAACTAATCGAGCAATGTCTGGCATTATTCCCATGGTGATTGACAACACCGGAAGAGGCGAACGCGCCTACGATATTTACAGTTTGTTGCTCAAAGAACGAATTATCTTTCTTGGAACGGCAATTGACGATCAGGTTGCAAATGTAATTGTGGCTCAACTGCTTTATCTCAACAGTCAAGACCCCAAACGCCAAATCGATATGTACATCAATAGTCCAGGAGGTGTTGTGTATGCTGGTCTAGCTATTTACGATGCGATGCAGATGATCACCGCACCAGTATCCACTGTTTCTGTGGGGTTTACTGGTAGCATGGCCACTACCTTGCTGGCAGCTGGACACAAGGGCAAGCGTTATGCCTTACCGCAAGCCACCATTCATATGCACCCGACAGGTGGCGGTGCAAAGGGATACACCGAGGATGTGAGAATTGCTACAAACGAGCAAGAGCGCATTCAAAGCCAATTGTTTCACATACTTGGCCAACACACAGGCCACTCCTGGAAAGAAATCGAAGAATTCTTTCTGCGTGATCGATTTCTGAACGCGCTGGAAGCCAAAACCTATGGCTTTGTGGACGAAGTTCTAGGCGATACATCTAAGTTGATAAAACTAAACAAGCCCGAACTTGAGGTAAGTCTTTATGCCGATCATTAATTTCATTTAACTTGCCCATCAACTGGCTACGAAATGAAATATATTCTCATTCTCACTCTAAGCATTCAATATGTATTGGTGCAGGAGACCATCACGATTAATGAAGACCTTCAACTGGTTCCCATCGCTGAAAATGTCTATGTCCATATTTCCCACACTCAGATTGACGGCTTTGGGCGTGTGGCCAGCAACGGGTTAATCTTTGTCGACAGCGGAGAAGCAATCATTGCCGACACGCCTGCCAACAATAGACTGACGACTGATCTATTGGACTGGCTTACAGAAAATAACATTTCCATTAAGGCTGTTTACGTTAATCATTTTCATGCTGATTGCCTCGGTGGTCTCGAAGTTGTACACGAAAGAAACATTCCTTCCTATGGGTACTCCCTTACTCGTGAACTTGCGCTTAAAGACAATGTGATCGCACCACAAAATACGTTTGATAGCCCGTTGAAATTTAGAATTGGAAAAGAGGAAGTAGTTGCTCAGTATTTCGGACAAGGCCACTCCCCCGATAATTCGATTCTTTGGATTCCATCTAAACAAATCTTGTTTGGCGGTTGCATGATAAAGTCGTTGGGTGCAGGAAAAGGTAATCTCTCTGATGCCAACCTTGATGAATGGTCAGCCACAGTAGATAAAGTGAAGCAGCATTATCACAACGCACAAATTGTTGTTCCTGGTCATGGTTCCCACGGTGGTGTAGAACTGCTAGACTATACAATTCAAATGTTTGAACCTAAGGCTAAAGGAGGCTAACATATGCAACTATTCACGACAGACAAAATGCCAAAACCTGCCGGGCACTATTCGCAGTGTGTCGAGCACAATGGTGTGCTTTATATTTCTGGCCAACTTCCGAAAGACCCTGTTACAAAAGTGACCCCAGAGGGTATTGCCGACCAGACTCTGCAAGTTCTTAAGAACATAGAGCTCATTTTAAAGGAGGTTGGCAGTAACAAGAACTGCATTTTGCAAATGAGAATCTACATTCCTGATATTGAGCACTGGGATGTCGTTAACAAAGTTTATTCGGAATTCTTTGGTGACCACAAGCCAGCCCGCTGTGTTGTGCCGAGTCGAGACCTACACTACGGCAGCATGATTGAAGTCGAGGCCACCGCCTACCTCCCATGACCTGAGTCATAGTTCTATCCCTTATCGCAAATTACTTTTATTGCGATATGAGATTTGCATTAGCCATTTTGATTCTCATCCATGGACTTATCCATTTGGCGGGTTTTGTTAAGGCATTCCAATTGGCTGCTCTACCCCAATTAACCAGGTCTATTTCGAAACCAGTTGGCATGTTGTGGCTCACTACAGCTATACTGTTTATCATTGCAAGTGTCATATTATTGATCAAAAAAGACTCATGGTGGATAATCGGTCTTGCTGCCGTTGTCACCTCCCAGGTTTTGATTTCGATGTATTGGACCGATGCGCGGTACGGAACCATAGCAAACGTCATTATTTTAATTGCCGCGCTGCTTTCATTTGGAGCATGGCAATTCAGTCAAATGCTAGAAAAAGAAGTTGAAGAGATCACTCCTCCCGCGCAAACTAGAACTTTTGATAAATCTTCATTCGATAATCTACCAGAAATCGTGCAGAATTGGCTTGCCGCGACTGGCGCGATCGACCAATCTCAAAGCAACTTTGCGATAATCAAACAGCGAGGAGAAATGAAATCAGCACCGGATGGCGATTGGGCTTCGTTCACTGCCACCCATTGGGTGGCCTTTTCAAGTCCGGCATTTGTATGGAATGCAACAATGAAAGCCGGACCGGGAATGTATGTAGCCGTTCGCGACAAATTCCTTCACGGAAAGGGAAGCATGTTAGTGAAAGTGATGTCGCTAGTGACACTTAATGATGCGATCGGAAAAGAGATAGACGAAGGTGCTTTACAACGATATCTTGCGGAGATTGTGTGGAATCCGAGTTTTGCACTCAATTCAGACATCAAGTGGGTGCAAACGGATAGCACACACGCGACAGCAACACTAGTTGACAATGGAACAAGCGGAACTGTCACGTTCACGTTTGATGCTAATGGGTTAATCGAAAAAGTGGAAGCTCAACGATTCTACTACACTGGAGACCAATCCAAAAAAGAACACTGGATCGTGACTATGGATGGTTACAAAAATTTCAATGGAATAAAAGTGCCCGCAGAAAGTGAAATCACGTGGAACCTGAAGGATGGTAACTACACATGGTTTCGAATGGAATTCAAGATATCGAAATCAATTCATAGCTATCTTTGGCAATTGCCATGAACATTGCCATTTTTTGCAACCTTGATCTCGAGAGCAACATCGCTCTCAATATCCTTGCTTCAAATCTTACAGATCATCAGCTACGTTTCTATGTGTCGAAACAAGTTGGAGCTCCTTCCTCCAATGTACGTCCCTTGCAGCAGCTAGCCTACCTCGAAAAAGAATTCATTGTTGATAAACTTTTTCCTCAACTCGAGTCGATTGGCAGCCCTGGGTTTCTTTCATTTGATCAACTCAGCAAAAAATACAATGCTCCACTTCAAGAATTGGTCAGCGTAACCGATGAAAAAATCGTAAACTTCATTTCATCCCACCAACCCGATCTGTTTTTATCGATTCGCTTTGGCAAAATTTTCAAGGGGAATATTTTATCAGTTCCAAAAGTTGGAATTATTAACCTGCATTCGGCAATTCTACCTAACTATAAGGGTGTGCTTGGAACATTCCGGGCATTTCAAAACAAGGATGAGGAAATAGGAACAACTATTCATTTTATAGATGACAACACCATTGACA
>JAGQYM010000091.1 GCA_020436085.1 Cyclobacteriaceae bacterium | reverse complement strand
GCAACGCTGATTTCAACGCTGCCCTTCTTCAACACAACACAACTCCGCTAATCGTGTATTCTTATCCTAGTTTGAATACCAGAGGTATTACAATTCTTGTCCGCACGGGGTGCCCTCTCTGAAGACCTGGTTTCCACTTAGGAGATTTTGCAACTACGCGTAAAGCTTCTTCATCGCAGCCAGCGCCCATTCCTTTGAGCACTTGTAGTTCAGTAAGTGAACCATCTTTTGCAACGATTGCTTGAACAAATACTTTTCCTTCAATACCCATTTGACGTGCATTTCGCGGATAGTGAAGATTGTCTTTGATAAACTTTGCGAACGCGCCAGTTCCACCAGGGAATTGTGGATCTTCCTCAACAATTAAAAAAACTTCGTCAGTCTCTTCCTTCGCCATTTCTTCCACGTGGGTGACTTTGATTGCCTCCGAAGTTTCCTTCAATTCGACATCAATGACAACGTCTATATCTTTGGCTATTTCCTCTTCGTCCGGTACTTCTACAAGTTTTGGTACAATTGAAGGCGCTGGGGGAGGAGGCGTTTGCTCAGTTACTGGAATTTCCAACAACTCATCACCAACCGTATCATATTGCGCCAAGTCTACAGATCCACCGTCACCATTTGATTTCCATTCAAAGGCGGTGATTACTGCACCAAGAGATATTGTTAACGAAAGAGAAAGCAATACTCCGCGCAAGCGATGAACATCTGCAGCTGGATTCTTTTTCAGTTCCATAATAGTTTTTACTTCTACCGCGCTTAACGGTAGTGCCCAAATAAAGATTTGATTTTTCAACTATTAATTTTTTGTTACCTGGTTCATGAATGAGAAGTATTTATATGCAACCTTATGGAAGTTGAAATATTCTATTGCAAGCGAAGCCTTTCAGAAATTGCTTTTGCTGTTAGTCACTGATTAAGCGAACGAAATTTGTTTCGTTTCGGTAGAAAATTTTTGGGCGCCTTCTCGATTTACAAGAATTTGACAGCGTACGATTTCGAACGAATCTGACCGGTTTTGATCCCAGTCATCGTGCAGGATCTAGTGAAAAACACTGGTTTTACCCAAATCGATTTGTGGCACGATTGTTAATACTACAAATAGGAATTAATTGAGCGCTATGAAAAAATATCAACTGGGCGAATTTGAGGAGATCGTAATGCTGACCGTAGCAGTGCTTCACAATGATGCCTATGGTGTGTCGATCAAAAAGGAAATTGAAACCAGGTTGTCTCGAAGTGTGAGTGTTGGTGCGTTGCAGACTGCATTGAAAAGGCTGGAAGACAAAGGATACCTAAAATCGAAAGAAGGCGATACTACACCCGAGCGCGCAGGTCGCCCTAAAAAATATTTTCAGATTACAGCACTTGGAAAACGGGCAATGGAATTTGTAAGGGAAACAAGAGAAGAACTGTGGCGTGCAATTCCGAATGTAGCCTGGGATTCTAAAATGAACTTCGAGGTATGAGCAAACGAACCTCACCTCCGGATTTGCCGCTGAGGTTTTTCAGATGGTATTGCCATCAGGATCTCGCGAGTAGCATTGAAGGAGACCTTATTGAGTTGTATGCCGAACGACAGCAAAGGGTGGGAAGTCTTCGCGCTAATGTTCGTTTGCTGTGGGACGTCATGTTACTCTTTCGTCCTGGTATTATTCGATCATTTCAAACTCATTCATCACCAAACCAACTTTCCATGTTTAAAAATTACTTTAAAATCGGCTGGAGAAACTTGTTTAAGCAGAGATCATATTCAATCATCAACATTGGCGGTTTAACACTAGGAATGAGTGTGTCGATGGTGATCGGGTTGTGGGTTTATGATGAAGTTACCTTCAATACGTATCATAAGAACTACGATTCCATTGCCAGAGTCTACCGACACAACACTTTCCCATCTGGAGTTGAGACTAACCTTTTTAGTGTTGCCGGGCTTGGAACGTTGCTTCAGTCAGAATATGACACTTATTTCAAGAGTGTCGTGATGATGCGTGCAAGCCGTGATACGAGGGTTTTGCAAAGAGGAGAGAAGTGGTTTGGTGAGTTTGGATATAGTATGCAGGCCGATGGTCCGGAGATGTTGTCGCTGAAAATGATTCATGGTACCGTACGCGGACTTGAGGACATCAGCTCTATAATGCTGTCCGCGACTTTAGCCGACAAACTTTTTCCGAATGAAGAGGCACTCAATCAGATCGTGAGAGTGGACTCAAAATGGAATCTCAAAGTGACGGGCGTCTACGAAGACATCCCAAAGAACTCTGAATTTGCGAATGCCAAATACATCGCTCCACTTGAATTATACCTCGGTACGTCCGGACTTGAGGTGTGGGACAATTACAATATTTTCATTTATGCGCAGTTGAATCCCGGTCAGGATTTTGAAACGGTATCAAAAGCAATTAAGGACGCCATGCTGCCCCATGTGGATGAGCGGACTGCAGCTACTAACCCTGAATTGTTTCTTCTACCAATGAAAGACTGGCATCTGAATTCCAATTTCGAAAATGGAGTTCAGACTACCAGCCCAAGAATGACATCGGTTATTTACCTCTCGGTGATAGGAGTGTTCGTGCTGTTGCTCGCCTGTATCAACTTTGTCAATTTGAGTACAGCGAGATCGGAAAGGCGTGCTAAGGAAGTAGGTATCCGCAAATCAATAGGCTCCGCCAGAAAGCAGTTGGTCAACCAGTTTTTAACAGAGTCGCTGTTGGTGGTGATGCTCGCTTTTATTTTGACAATCCCGTTGGTTCAGCTGACATTGCCGTCATTCAATGAGTTGACTGAAAAAAATCTTCATTTGCCACTTGGTCAATGGCAGTTTTGGCTGATTGGTATTGGTTTTATTTTTCTAACAGGTTTGTTGGCTGGCAGTTATCCGGCAATTTATCTCTCGTCTTTTAATGCTACTCAGGTACTGAAAGGAACGTTCAAGACTGGCCGTTATTCGTCATTGCCTCGGCAAGTTATGGTAATTGTCCAGTTCGCTGTGTCAGTTATGCTAATCACCGGAACATTTATCATCTACAGACAAATTGAGTTCGGGAGAGATAGGGCAGTGGGTTACGATAGAAACGGGCTTATCGCTGTTCGCCTGGGTGCTCAGGAGAATAGAGGTGAAACGGAAGTTCTTAGGTCTCAGCTAATTTCAACCGGTGTGGTGCGAGACATTGCCGAATCAAATTATCCGGTCACAAGCACGTTGGGGTGGAATGATAACTTTCAATGGAAATCAAAAACAGATGACATTGAAGGTTTGAGTTTTAATACTGTTTTCGTCACGCATAGTTATGGTAATACTATGGGGCTGCAGTTTGTTGCCGGCCGTGACTTTACAGATGATATCAAGAGTGACTTAAGCGGTGTGATCATCAATGAAACCGCTGCCAATGATCTGGGTGGTGAAGACTTGATTGGCGAAACATTAATTTGGGATCATTGGGGTCAGAGAATGGAGTATACAATTGTCGGAATCTTTAAAGACATGGTAAAAGGTTCACCTTTCGCTAAAACGGACCCCATCATGCTATTTATGTCTGCGCGCTCACTTGAATTTCTTTATGTCAGGTTAAATGATAATGTAGATCCAAGAACAGCTTTACCAAAAATCGAAAAGGCGTTTAGAGCAGTTGTGCCTGATGTGCCATTCGACTACTCCTTTGCTGATCAAGACTACGATTTCAAGTTTAAAGAAGAGGAGAGGACAGGCAAATTGGCTGGCGTGTTTAGCTTCTTTGCCATTTTCATTAGTTGCCTGGGTGTCCTGGGGTTAGTGTCTTACGTAGCGGAGAGGCGCTCAAAGGAAATTTCCATCCGTAAAGTGTTAGGAGCTACTATAGGCCAAGTGTGGCATATGATTTCGAAGGACTTTGTTTTGCTGGCGTTGATATCATGTGTCGTTGCGCTCCCACTTACTTACTCAGTAATGAGCAGTTGGCTGGAAAACTATTATTACCGCACGGATATACCTTTCTATCTTTTGTTGTGGTCAGCAGTGTGCATACTCGTTGTTACGCTAGTGACGGTAAGCTTTCAGGCACTGAGAGCTGGCGCTACAAACCCTGTCAATAATCTTCGTTCAGAATAAAGCAGACTGAATGTATAAGCCTGATACATCTCAGATTTTTGCGCTTCGC
Source organism: Cyclobacteriaceae bacterium (assembly GCA_020436085.1). GTDB lineage: Bacteria > Bacteroidota > Bacteroidia > Cytophagales > Cyclobacteriaceae > ELB16-189. The sequence goes on along the minus strand of JAGQYM010000091.1, from coordinate 2,083 downwards.
CTTTTTCGGTGGTTTTGCCGGCCGGAGTTGGTGAGGAGTATCGAAGGCGATCTCATCGAATTGTATCACAGTCGTGCTGAGTCAACTGGTGAGAAGAGAGCAAGGCTGCTGCTGATCATCGATGTGCTTTTGCTCTTTCGCCCGGGTATTGTCAAGTCGATCAATTTCTCATTCACCATTATTCGTTATGATATGATCCGAAACTATTTGTTAACTGCTTACCGCAATCTTGTAAAAAACAAGACCTATTCAATCATCAATATTACCGGCCTCGCGCTGGGAATTGCAGCCTCTCTATTAATGCTTGGATATCTGAGGTTCGAGAGGAATTATGACTCCTTTCATGCGAACGCGGATCGAATCTATCGGGTGCCGATGACGGTCACTGAGAAGGGCACACTTCCCCAACGATTTGCCTTCACTTATCCGGCTGTAGCAGGTGCGTTGAAAGCCGAGTTTCCGGAGATCGAAGAAGCGATTCGCATCAGAAAGGGATCTGGTCTGGTGACTGTAGATGATGTTAAGATTCCAAAACTGATAATGAGGTGGGTGGACAGTGAGTTTCTCACCATGTTTTCATTTCCTTTTGCTTTTGGTGATGAGTCCGCGCTGAATGAAATGAATAATGCTGTCCTCACGCGGAAAATAGCAAATCAACTTTTTGGGATCGAGGATGCTCGCGGCAAGACCTTTATATATGGTGGCAATCTATTTCAGGTTAGTGCGGTCATAGATGATGTTCCAGTAAACTCGCATCTACAGTTTGATATCTTGCTGTCGTTCCAAAAATATATTGAGCTGGCAAAAGGTTTCGGTGGCGATGCTGATGGAAGTTGGGGCTGGTCTGATTTTTATACCTATGTTCTCCTGAAAGAAGATATTGACGCTAATAACGTGCGAAGGAAATTGGCGGATTTTGCAGAGCGGCATATGGGTGAACGAATGAAAACGTCAAACTTTGTTAACGAGTTTCAGTTGCAGCCTTTACGTGATATCCATACAAGATCAAACTACGACTATGAATTTAATGGCAGTGGTAACTACAAGTACCTCGACTATGTGGTGATCGCCAGCGTGTTCATTCTTCTCATGGCGTGGCTTAACTACGTTAATCTTTCGACTTCGCGTTCACTTGAGCGTGTTCGTGAAGTGGGTGTAAGAAAGTCGATAGGGGCTCATCGCGCGGAGTTGATGTATCAATTCTTGTTTGAGTCAATGGTAGTAAACGGGCTCGCTATTTTTGCAGGGTTCGCGTTGGCTAACATGACTTTACCCGCTGTCGGAAATTTGATTGGCAAGCCGCTGACGCTTCCCTCTGTTACTGACATAACTTTTTGGGGAATAGCTATTGCAGCTTTGGTTGTTGGAGCGGTGACGTCAGGCTTCTATCCCGCATTTGTGTTATCATCCTTTAGACCATCGCAGGCACTCAAAGGTAAATTGAGTATCGCGAGCGGTGGCGTATTTAGAAAAGCAATGGTGGTGGTGCAAGTTACTCTGGCAGTTATACTGATTGCGGGGACAATTGGACTGATCCAGCAGGTGCGTTTTATGCGGAATCAAGATTTGGGCGTTAACATTGATAAGAAGTTAGTGCTTTCAGAAAGCGTTGGGCGCGACACTACGTACACGTCTGCTTTACAAACCTTTGCTACCGAACTGAAGAAAATTCCAGATGTGAAACAGGTAGCGTTTTCATCAGATGTGCCGGGTGATGAGGTCGGTAGTTCCTCCACGTTTAGACAGCCAAGTGATCCGGGAGGAAAGAGGTGTCGCACATTTGCTGTTGATGAGAATTTCTTCACGATGTATGATTTATCGCTCGTTGCAGGGCGACCGTTTGAAAGGACTCGATCTGATGAGCGAAATTCACTTATAATAAACGAGACGGCTGTAAGGGTGCTCGGTTTTGAGTCACCTGAGGATGCAATTCAAAAGCAACTGGTTTCGTATGACGAGAGTGATCCTGTTTTTACAATTGTAGGTGTCATCAAAGACTACCATCAGGAGTCGTTGCAATATGAATTTAATCCCACGGCTTTTTACCTGGGTCGTAGTTATTGGGATTACTACTCTTTGGAAG
>JAGQYM010000090.1 GCA_020436085.1 Cyclobacteriaceae bacterium | reverse complement strand
CATTGAAAAAATAGAGGATAGAGTCGTGTGCTACGTACACTACAGAGTCTGCGATTCCCTGTAGATCTGACTTGAAAATTTTCACATTGTGGTAGGCGAGCAATTTCTTCTTCGCAGGGTCAGGACTTTCAACTGACACGAGCGTGTCGGCTGTAAGGAATAAGGTATCATTATCGTCCGCAATCTTGGCGAGGTAAGCATTGCCATACACTTTTGTAATTCCAGCTTTGCGATCGTAGTCTCCATCATCGCCATAGATGATAAGATTTTCTTCCTTCGAAGTCATCACGACATTTCCCTGGGCTTTATAAAACTTTCTCAGGTCATTGAGAAAATATTTGTCGCCATTCAATTTGTATGATTGCGTTTCAATTTCACCTCGGTTGAGCGATGATTGTTTTTTGCTGGTGTCATAAAACCCACTCTCATAAACAGCGGTTCCCCCTTCTTTGTCTTTGATGATCGTGTGGTCGCGGAAGAAGATCACCTTCGTGCGGGAGTTGTACTGCAAGGTGTCTGAGTTCAGTGTATACTCATCATTCACACCGACTACATCTCTTTTGAAAGACGCCATATTGGTGTTCACATCGTAGTAGCCTTTGATACTTGTAAGTACGTTGGTGGAGTCCACCAACTTGCCTCCATTGAAATAGCGTGCCTCATTCTTATTGCGATAGTAGTCGAGAAAATCAGTGTAAAGTGTAGCGAGGCCCAGCTTGGTGAAAACCACATTTTTTCTCAGGTGTGCGATGCGATCATTTCCATCATACGAAAGCCCATTTGACGTAACATCTACTGAGTCGCCTTCGATGATGTGTATCTTGCCAAATGCCTCTACCCGGTTGTCTGATTTAAAGAAGTGAGCAGAATCGCAATAGATGGTTGTATTGTTCTGAACGAATACCACGTTGCCAATCAGGCGGTCATAGCGCTGCCCATCCTTGATGCTGCCATAAAGGTTGTCCGCCTTTTTCAGTTTCACCCTTCGCTGCCCGAGGGCTGGTGCCACCACACTAATTAGGGCAATGAAAATCAGTAGTCGAACCTTCATAATGCTTTCAGTGGCAAAAATAGATAAAAGTTAACTTTGCGGTATGGTAAGCCAAGTTGTGCGATACATTGAAAGGCATCAACTGTGTAGTAAGAGCCAAAAGGTTTTGCTAGCTGTGAGTGGTGGATTGGACTCCATGGTGATGCTTGATTTATTTCATACTGCCGGATATCAGGTCGGAGTGGCCCATTGCAACTTTCAGTTGCGCGATAGCGACTCAGCAAAGGACGAACAGTTTGTTGAAGCCAGGTGTAAATCATTGAACATTCCCTTTTACTCAAAGCGATTTGAGACCAATAACTATGCCGCAGAAAACAAACTCTCCATTCAGGTGGCGGCTCGTGAACTTCGGTATGCCTGGTTCGAGGAGTTATGCCAGGCCGAGCATTTTTATTGCATAGCGACAGCACACCATGCAAACGATAATTTGGAGACGATCTTGCTTCATCTCACACGCGGGACAGGTATCAGTGGAGTTGCCGGTATTCCTGTGCGGGCAGGCATCGTCATCCGGCCTCTGCTGGGGTGCACCCGCGATCAACTAAGGGCGTATGCAATTCAAAACAAAATTGAATGGCGCGAAGACCGATCAAACGATACAGACGACTATGATCGCAATTTCATCCGTCACAATATTTTGCCGCAGCTCAGATCACTGAATCCCGCTCTAGATGAAAGTATGCTGCAGACCCAGGAGCGTTTGTTGGGAGCATTGAGTGTGTTTAAACTGGGTTTGGGTGAATTGGAGAACAAGTTTGTGAAGAAAGTTGGTGACAGGATTATAATCGATAAAGCATTGCTTGAGTCAACTCCATTTCCTGCCGTTGTTCTTTGGGAGTTGGTGAAGAAGTTTGGATTTAATTTCAGGCAAATTCAGGAGGTTGTTGAGGTCGAGGAATCAGGCCGGCAGTTTATTGCGGGAGACTACCATTTGGTCGTTGACCGTAACGAATGGATAATCTACCGACCCAAAACAAATGATGGAGAAGTGTGGATTGAGGAGGCCGACAAGTCTGCCTCGTTTCACGATCAGCAACTCCGGATAGAGACTTTATCGGATCATACAATTGAGACCGACACCCATGTAGCCAAACTGAGCAAAAACACCTTGTGCTTCCCGATTGTTTGGAGGAAATGGAAGGAGGGAGACATGTTTTATCCACTGGGAATGAACAATCGAAAAAAAGTGAGTGACCTCCTAATTGACTGTAAAGTATCAATTGCCGACAAGGAAAGGGTGACTGTTTTGGAAAGCCAGGGCAACATTGTCTGGGTGGTGGGCTATCGCATTGATAATCGGCATAAAATTACAGCGGATACAGACGAAGTTGTTCGTTTTACATTGCTGTGACTTTTTGGGTAATAACCCTTTTTCTTTGATGCTGTCCGTGATAAATTGCGGGCCTTTGAGCGAACGACCTAACTATTCAATAATTATCAATTAGATAGAACTATGAAAATCACCGTTGTAGGAGCTGGAAATGTGGGCGCGACTTGTGCCGATGTGCTGGCGTACAGAGAAATTGCAAATGAAATCGTTCTTGTAGACATCAAAGAAGGCCTGGCAGAAGGCAAGGCGCTTGATATTTGGCAAAAGGCGCCAATCAACCTTTACGATAGCCGTACTATTGGATCAACCAATGACTATTCGAAGTCCGCTGGATCGGATGTGGTGGTAATTACTTCCGGATTGCCTCGCAAGCCTGGGATGAGCCGCGATGATCTGATAGGAACCAACGCAGGTATTGTGAAAATGGTGACAGAAAATGTTGTTAAGCACTCACCTGAGGCGATCATTATCGTGGTGTCTAACCCGTTGGATGTAATGACCTATCAGGCACACCTCACCTCTAAACTGCCTCGCACAAGAGTGATGGGAATGGCAGGAATTCTTGACACTGCACGCTATCGCGCTTTCCTTGCTGAGGCATTGAATGTATCTCCGAAAGACATTCAGGCGATGTTGATGGGTGGCCATGGCGATACGATGGTGCCACTTCCACGCTATACTACCGTTGGCGGAATACCCGTAACGGAAATGATAGCTCCTGATAAACTCAACGCCATCATCGAAAGAACGAAAGTAGGAGGAGGAGAACTGGTGAAGTTGATGGGCACCTCAGCATGGTATGCCCCTGGGTCGGCCGCAGCTCAGATGGTTGAGGCGATTGTGAAAGACCAGCGCAGAGTACTTCCGGTATGTGTTCAACTGGATGGCGAGTATGGAATCAGGAATTGTTACCTCGGAGTGCCTGTGGTGTTGGGCAAGAATGGTATCGAGCGTGTGATTGAACTCGACCTCAATGCCGAAGAGAAGGCAATGTTGGAAACCAGCCGCAAACACGTACGTGAGGTGATGGAAGTGTTGGACAATCTGGGATAATCCTTAAAAGCAGATAACTGATAAAAGCCTGATTCGTTCGGGCTTTTATTTTTTATGGCCGATGTAAAGTATTTCGTCACGCGTGATGCCTGAATGAAAGCATCGGTCAGCGCCAAGCGATTTTGCGAAATCACTGGCCTCTGCGGTTAATCCTCCAGCTTCGATCCTCCTGGGATAATCTTTTCCGAATTTCCTCACGTGATCATCTTGCCCAAACAATCGTTCTCGTTCTCGCGGGTCTGTCACAGTGGTATCTTCAATCGTCACATCGGGTACAGGCGAAAAAAAAGGAACCTGAAGAATAGCGTAACCACCAGGTCTGAGTACTCTTTGAATTTCTTTTAGCGCAGTGACATCACTTTCGACATGCTCCAGAACATGGTTGCACAAAACCACATCAAATGAGTTGTCTTGAAACGGCATCTTGTGAATATCCATTTTGACTTTGGCCAGCGGAGACTCAAGATCTGCTGTGATGTATCGTTGTTTATGTTTTTTTTCAAATCCTTTCATAAAGCAGGCTTCGGGTGCGATGTGCAAAACGTCCTGCTGCCTGGAAAAGAAATCTGTTTTGTCCTGAAGGTATAACCAGATTAATCTGTGCCTCTCCAGTGATTGGCAGTGCGGACACAGGGCATTTGACCTTGGATTGATTCTGCCATAGGGCAAGAAAATGCGATAGTGATGATTGCAAATAGGACACTCGACCCGATTGCCCGCATAGAAAAGTCCCATTACCTTAAGTCCGATGCCGCTTACGCGCTGCAGGTATTTTCTGGGTACAAATCGGATGATCAGGGAAATTAACTTTTTCACAAGTCAGGCGGGCGCTACACCCCTGTGTAGTTGAATGGTGAAATATCCTTTAGTCTCTGCTTAACATCAGCCGACACTTCCAACGAATCGATAAAGGAATGAATGCTCTCTTTGGTTATCTTCTCGTTTTTGCGCGTCAGGTTCTTTAATGCTTCGTAAGGATTTGGATAACCCGTCTGGCGCAGGATGGTTTGAATCGCTTCGGCTACTACGGCCCAGTTGTCTTCCAGATCACGATCAATGGCTTCCTGGTTGAGTTCAAGTTTGTTGATTCCTTTCTCAAGAGAATGTAATGCGATGAATGTGTGTGCTAGCGGCACTCCGATATTTCGTAAAACGGTAGAGTCTGTCAGATCGCGTTGCAGGCGAGAGATGGGGAGTTTTGCAGAAAGATGTTCGAAGAGGGCGTTGGCAAGCCCAAGATTGCCTTCAGCGTTTTCAAAGTCAATAGGGTTTACTTTGTGGGGCATGGCAGAAGATCCAACTTCTCCCGCTTTGATTTTTTGTTTGAAATAATTCATCGCAACGTATTGCCAGATATCGCGACAATAGTCGATAAGAATTGTGTTGATGCGTTTAAGGTTGTCAAATAAGGCGGCAAGATTGTCGTAGTGCTCAATCTGGGTTGTGGGATGACTCCGGTTCAGTTTCAGGTATTCGCCAACAAACTCGTTTCCGAATTTTATCCAATCAATTTTTGGGTAAGCTACATGATGAGCATTGAAATTTCCTGTGGCGCCACCAAACTTGGCGCTATGAGGAATTTGTTTGAGCAAATCGAGTTGCTTGACTATTCGAACGGAAAACACCTCCATCTCTTTGCCCAATCGGGTAGGTGAGGCAGGTTGCCCATGAGTTCGTGCCAGCATCGGGATATCTTTCCATTCCTCAGCCTGTTTACCGATCTGAGTAAGCACAACGTTGAGTTTCGGGAGAAATTCGTTGCCAAGAAACTCCTTTAAAAGGAGGGGTGTGGCCGTGTTGTTTACATCTTGTGACGTAAGACCGAAGTGTACAAACTCTTTTTGTTCCTTCAGTCCCAGGCGTTCAAACTCCTCCTTTATAAAGTATTCAACTGCCTTTACATCGTGGTTCGTTGTCTTTTCGATCTCCTTGATGGCGAGGGCATGTTCATATTTAAAGTCACGATAGATTTTGCGTAAAGACTCAAACTGGTTTTGAGAAACAGACTTTAGCTCAGGAATCGTTTTGCAAAGTGCAATGAAATACTCAATCTCGACCAGTACCCGGTACCTCATCAGACCATATTCTGAAAAGTAGGGAGTGAGTGACTGCGTTGTTTTTGCGTACCTGCCATCAACCGGTGAGATGGCCATTAAAGGTTGTCCTGACATTTGCGAATTGTAAGTGGCAAAATTACAAATTTTGAGGGTAATGGATGTTTTTTTAAGAGGTTATGGAATTGCCTTACGGTTTCATTTCTTTGCAACCGATGAATTCAAAAGTCATATTTTCGGCTCTGCTATCCGTGTTTGCCTGGGACGTGCTTGATGCACAGAACCAACCAGGATCGGAGTATCATATACGCAAAGCTACCGGTGAAGTGATTTTGGATGGAAGGCTGGATGAAGCAGACTGGATTGAGGCTGACGTGGCAAAAGACTTTTTCATGAACAACCCTGTGGACTCCATGGCTCCACTTAATCCTACAGAGGTGCGCATGACATTTGATGCGCATAATCTCTATATCGGATTTACTTGCTTTGAAAACAACAAGGCCGTGATTGTGCAATCGCTAAGGCGCGATTTTGAATTCAGAAACAATGATAACCTTGGAATCTACTTCGATACGTATAATGATCATACCAATGGCTTTTTCTTCAATGTAAATCCATTTGGTGTGCAACGGGAAGGGCTCATGTCGTCCGGAGGCAATGAGCCGATGGACTACTCATCGTTCTGGGATAACAAGTGGTATACGGCAGCAGCCCAATATGATGACCGCTGGGTGGTG
>JAGQYM010000008.1 GCA_020436085.1 Cyclobacteriaceae bacterium | reverse complement strand
ATCAGGTTTACCTTTTACGGTCACGATGAGATCAAAGTTATGCCCGTGCCAATTTTCATTAGCACACGGGCCAAACACCTCGACATTCTTTTCGGGAGTCCAGGCCGGGTTGTACAATTTATGAGCTGCGTTGAAGTGCTCCTTTCGACTAACGTATACCATACCTTTATTCTGGCGCAAATATACGCTAACTTGCTCCAAAATATTTATCGATGATTGTAGTAACCGGTGCTGCGGGATTTATTGGAAGCTGTCTGATCAAAAGGCTTAATAGTGAAAACTTTAAGGCCATTATCGCGGTAGATAAATTTGGGGATAATGAGAAAGAGAAGAACCTGCAAACCGCAATCATTCAGCAACGTGTAGACCGTGATGAATTTGAATCTTGGTTAGATAAGAATTATGAAAACGTGGAATTCATCTTCCACATAGGTGCAAGAACGGACACTGCCGAGTTTGACCTAGATTTACTTCACAAGCTCAATACACATTATACCCAAATGATTTGGAAAAAGTGTGTTGCTTATCAAATTCCATTAGTGTACGCCAGTTCGGCAGCAACATACGGACTAGGTGAAGAAGATTTTAACGATGATGAATCGACCATCAGCAACCTGAAGCCGTTAAATCCCTACGGCATTTCCAAACAGGAATTCGATTTGTGGGCAATAGCTCAGGAAAAGAAACCATTCTTTTGGGCAGGGCTTAAATTCTTCAATGTTTATGGTCCGAATGAATATCATAAAGGACGAATGGCTTCGGTCATCTTCCACGCCTTTCGGCAGATTTCATCCACCGACAAAATGAAACTCTTTAAGTCTCACAATTCAGATTTCAAGGATGGGGAACAAAAAAGAGACTTTGTTTATGTGAAAGATGTGGTTGACATCTGCTATTTTCTCATGCATCACAGAAAGAACTCCGGCATTTACAACCTGGGATCAGGCAAAGCTCGAACCTTTATCGACCTGGCCACGGCTGTGTTTCATGCCCTGGACAAAAAACCGGACATCGAATTTATTGACACCCCTGCCGACATCAGGGATAAGTATCAATACTTCACTGAGGCAAAAATGGAAAAGCTAAGGAGCATCGGCTATCAACAACCTCTGCACACTCTGGAAGATGGAGTGACTGACTACGTCAAAAACTATTTAAGTAAAGGGATGAAACCCTACTAATGATCAATCACTATCCTCCGGGAGAGTGTTCTTTGATTGGTGACAACCTTAACGATATACAGGCCATCGGCAAGGTGAGCGATTGATACGGGCGATTCAAACTCATCGTTCTTTGAGAACAAAAGTCTACCCATGGCATCATGGATTGTTAACTCCTTAATCGGAAGTGACGACTGGATGCGAATCCAATTTTTAACTGGATTGGGATACAGGCGCAATATCTTTTCGACTTCTTCTACACCCGTAATCGTCACCAGGTCCGAACTCCGGTTACACTCACCCGCGCCAACTACAACCTGATATATACCTTCATCGCCATTAAACGAGTACGATCGTTGAGTCGCGCCCGAAATTTCATCGCCATCTCGATACCATTGATAGCCAGAAGAAATATCAACACTCATTAAATTATTGCCATTCACTGCTATTGTATTCTTTACAAAGGAAGTTGGAACAATCTCAATTTCCTTACTATACGAATGAGAAGAACTTCCATCTGATACCGTAAGTGATACTGTGAATGCTCCAGAATCTCCAAATGAATGAAAAGGGTTTTGAATGTCACTTTCGTTAAACACAGCACCTTCATTGCCAAAATTCCACTGCCAAGTAGTGATGTCTCCGTTACTCTTATCATAAAACTCCGTCAATCCATTTTGACAAAGAAATCCTTCTTCGAAATCAGCAAATAGGACCGTTTCACAAGCCTGCGTTTTCCAGTTTTCCGAATTGATGATGGTTGAGTTCAATCCTGCATTGATGATGGATGAGCCTACCAGATCAACATTGGTGATTGATAAATAATCTACACAAAGGAGAGAATGCTCGATCAAGGTGACAGAAGCTTTCCCAATTGATGAAATCGAAACTGGTTCGCTCCCACTAGCTTGAAGCGAGACTATGCGATTAATGTCTTGGTTCGACCCGTTCGCTAGCTGAATATTTGAGCCGGCCAGTATCTTAATGCTTTCGAATGAGTTACTGCCAGTGATATTCACATTTGCGGCATTCACTTCCAATTCACCATTAAAATTTACGTTGTTCCAGTCCAATGTTACGTTCACATTGTCAGCCAATAGTTTTGAATCAGTTGCATTCCATTCCAACGATGTTCCATTGATCTCACTCTCAGCACTTAAATTCAGAATGGCGTTTTTTAGATTAAGTGATTTTGCCGTTGCGCCAATTGCTTTCAGAGAGTTGAGGCTAATTTTTGAATTGACAATACTGAGTTTACCATCAACAACTTCAAGTTCATTTAAAGAGAGGTCACCCGAGAGAGACCACTCACCAGATGTTTTGACGCGGATGTTGTCTAGATCATTATTTATGAAAGAAACTGATCCAGCGATCGCCCCGGATGAAAGACTTAAAATTCCAGTACCTGATGCAGCGAAATGAGAATTAGCGAAAGATGCTCCTTGAGAGACTGTCAGCGTATTGGATTGAAGATCCAAACTGGAGTTGTTATTTGAAATCCATTTCAGCAATCGAACTGCTTGATTCTGTTGCAATGTTATTTTGTTTTCCTCAATTCCATCGAACGAATTATCATCTACAATCACTAAATCGTTTGAGGTCGGAACTGTAAAAGCCGGTGACCCTCCACTTGTGGTCGACCAATGTGTATTATCATTCCAATTACCAGAATCACCAATCCAATAAAGTGTCTGTCCAACCTGAGAGGACTGATAGTTCAAGACCAACGAAAAGGACTGACTACCGTTTTTTAAAGTTCCTTTGTGACTAACAACTAGTCGATAGGGTGCAGCAATTGGAAACGAAAATTCAAGCTTCTCAACATTGTCTCGAAAGTTATCACCTTTGATGGCTTGCGCAGACGGACTTGCCGGATCAAGAAGCCAAGGATATTGTGTCGCTCCGTTCTGCGCGACTAGTTTCATATCTAAATCATTAACAAGCATCAGATCGGTAGGATCCAACGAAGCAGCTGGAGATGTACCAGCCGGGTCATTCCACACCAACGTGGCGGTTATTTTCTGATTGGCTTTTGGATTAAGTATTATTTCAAATTCTTCTCCCTGGCTCAGCGTCTCCTCTTTGATCATAGTTTGAACTCCATCTTCGGCAACAATAAGTTTTGCTGCAGCCTCCACATCCAGCAATCCCCATCCGAAACTGTAGTCGGGTCCGGGAAGAGGGCCAGCCTCTTTTGCCGAATGGATTGCCAGAGCTTTGAGGGTTGACGCTTTCATTACACTACCACCATGAAGTTTTCGATACAGCTCCTGCAGCAAAGCCAAAGAACCGGTGACATTTGGCGTGGCCATCGATGTGCCGCTGGAAAATGAATACCCATCCGTACCGACAGCACTTAGTGAAAACAGATTCACTCCAGCTCCAACGAGGTCAGGCTTGATTCTTCCGTCATCCGTTGGCCCCCAACTACTGAACGAACTCATCATCACACTCGCAGGTCCGGTATAAGAAGTAACTTTATTAATCGCTCCGACTGTGATTATATTTTTAGCTACAGCCTCGGGTATTATACAATCATAACCTGTGCCTCCGTTGCAGTCTGGCGGATGTGAACCATCACCCGGTTCGCCACGATCATTTCCCGCTGCCCACACGATGGTGTAGTAAGGAGAAAGGTTCGCCAGTTCATCCAAAGCCCTGGCCTTTGCACCATACAATCCAAAGCGATAGTCTTCGTCTGCACTCACTGAAGGATCTCCCGTCCAAGTCCAAACATTATCGATCTTCGTCCAGCCTGTTACCGTTCCGTATGAATGATTGGATAAGAGCAAGGATGTCTCATCCGGCTTTGCCAATGCGGCCATCTCTGCTAGATCATTATCAAAAAACCAGTCCGTAACTTCTGCTTTAGGCGCCATTCCTTTGGCACTTGCATTGATGCCGGTAGCAATCAAAGTACCTGTAACGTGTGTGGAATGTGTTTTAGGATTATTTACTTCTCTTGATATTACCCGAGCTCCCAACTCAATATGTTCTTTTACGCTTCCCTCATCCCAAACACCGATTAGCATACCTTCTCCCTCCAGCGTTATTCCGGTAATTCCAGATTGAAGAACTGAGGCTCCGGTTGTGATGGCAGCTTCGCTATTCAGGGAAGCAAGATAGATGGGAACTCCATTGTGAACGTCAACCAATAATAGCTGACGACCTTCAAGTGTATTTCTAAGAACTGAGATTGAGTTTGCTTTCGCGTAATCCGTTACCTTTTTGAGTTGGTTATTAAAGAGTTCAACCTGTTTTCTTTGAAGCGTTGTCAAATCATTACTTGTCTGCGCCTGACCTGAAAGTAGACCGGCAAGGCAGGACAATAAAAGTAATAACCTGGGAGTTGCAGCATTCATGCGCACTCAATTGTCAACGAAATACTACCCTTCTATAGAAAATCTGAGACTCGGATTGTACATGCAAGATATAAATTCCTCTTGGGAATTCGGAAATATCTATCTCTGCTCCATCATCGGTTTTGTTCCAAAGTGGGAATAGCTCACGTCCTATTTGATCCGTTATTTTGATATTATCCAATGCGGAACCAGATAATACATTTAAGTGATCTACCGCGGGGTTAGGGTAAACGTACAGTCCACCAGTTTGAGAATCCTCACCAAAGCCAGTAACGAGAAACGGTTCTGATCTTCTGTTGCACACCTCGTCAAAAGTTAAAACGGCATATTCGCCAAATCCATTAATGAAATCAATCGACCTGGTGTCAGCTCCCTCAAGTACTTTCCCATCCAACACCCATTGATACGCTTCAGCGGGTTGAAAGCTTATCAGTTTTCCGTTATTCAACTCAATCCTGTTTTCTATGAGAACAGAGGGAAGTAGACTAATCGTTCTCAGATACGAATCAGACGAAGTTCCATCCGATATCGTCAATGTAACAGCAAACTGACCTGGTCCTTCAAAGAAGTGAATAGGATTGATTTCCTTTGACTCGTTGGTTTGCGATGCATCATCACCAAAATTCCAGGTTCTTGAACTTATGGGACCCGAACTTTTATCTGTGAAATAAACAGATGCATTCTCACAATTGAACGAGACTTCAAAATCAGCAAACAGAATATTACTGCAATCATCTTCGACCCATCCTGGCGAATTGGTTAAGGTGCTATTCAATCCTGCACTTATGGTTGATTCACCTGTCACCTCCACATTGTCGATTGTAAGATGATCAAGACATATCTTTTGGTTCAACTCAAAATTAATTATCGCAAGCCCTGCCCCAGATGACTGAACAACAACATTACTTCCTATTGTACCAGCTAAATCAAATGTACCCTTAACAGTCTGCTGCGATCCCTCTTGAATTGTCAGTATAGATCCTGCCTCTAGTGAAATATCACCCCATGTCAAATCACTTTGCGCAACCAAAGTCCCCGCTCCTGCTACCTGAGCCATTTCGCCAGAGCCAGTTGCATTCAATTGACCGCCAGCAAGCTCGATGGTGCCGGCAAAAGTATTGGAACCAAAATCAATCGAAAAGGTTGAGGCTGCTGGACACAGAAGTGAAGAATTAACTACCTCCAGTTCAACACCTGACCAATCGATCAATACGGTACCAGAACCCGTGATTGTTGTGTTTTCAACACTCATTGATTTTGAAGCCACTCCTGCAAAATCAATGTTGTTAATAGAAATATTGGCGCCATTTATCTTTAGTAAGCCTTCATGCATATTGATGCCCGACAATGATACATCACCTGTGAGTACCCATGAAGCTGAGCCATCAAATTCAATGGTTAAATCACTGAGATCGTTGTCGCCAAGGCTAACTGTGTTCTCTCCTTCACCTAAACCTAAAAGCGTCATGCTTCCCGCTGACGTGGTCGTGATATTGTCAGTCAGTAAGTTTATACCAGCACCGACTTCAAGATTGTGACTATTAAGAGACCATAGAATGTTCTCGTTTGCAAACCATCGAATGCTGTAACATTGTTGGTCCTGCGCCAAGCTTAGTGTTTGATTGTCAGCTGAAAACGAGTTCTCATCAAAGATGACATTGTCTTCGGAACCAGGGACTGCATTCGCAGGAACCCCACCGCTACTTAACGACCACTTGGTTCCGTCATTCCAATTCCCGGTATTTCCAATCCAATAGTACTTTGTTCGCGGATCGACAAGTGAACTGTAAGTTAAGATGAGGGAAAAATCCTGACTTCCATTAACCAGTGTTCCGCTATGATCAACCCTCAGTTTATAATCTCTTGGTTCCGGAAGATCAAATTCCAATTTTTCAACATTGTCAACCGTATTTATTCCTTTAGTAGCTGCTGCTGACGGGTTTGCTCCATTGAGCTTCCATGGGAATTGAGTAGTTCCACCATCATCAATCAAACTCAGATTTAAGTTATTAACAAGCGTTTTTGTTGTTGGATTCAGCGATGGAGCGAGCACTGGGCCAGCAGGATCAGTCCATACCAATGTTGCTGTGATTTTTTCATTCTCTTTTGGCGTTAAGTTCATTTCAAAAGACCCACCACTTGCAAGTGTTAGCTCCTGAATAAAAATATTCTGATCGTCTTTATTGATTATCGTCTCTGCGGCAGCCTTTGCGTCCAACAGACCCCAACCAAATTTAAAGTCGGGTCCCGGACTCGTTCCTACTTCGCGCGCAGTGTGAATGGCCAGAGCTTTAAGAGTAGCGGCTTTCATCAGGTTACCTCCATTCAAATTTTTGTAGAGTTCTTGCAACAATGCTAGTGTTCCGGTGGTAGCTGGTGAAGACATGGATGTACCGCTGGCAGCTGCATAAGACGTGGTCGTTGTCTCCGAGGTGGAGAACACGGCCTGACCAGGCGCAACAATATCAGGCTTTATCCTGCCATCGTCTGAAGGTCCAAAACTGCTGAAGCTCGTAATCTCGACATCAGAAGGTCCTGTATAGGGTCCAGCTAATTTCTTGACCGCTCCCACGGTAAGAATATTTTTCGCGACTCCATTGGTAGGTATACAATCAAATGGGTTGCAATCGGGAGGTCTGGATCCATCACCTACGTCATTATTATCATTACCAGCTGACTTGACAATTAAATAATATGGGGCATTGAATGCAATGTCATCGTAAAACCGACTTGTTGAATTATAAAAACCAAACTTCCAGTCGATGGTATTACTAATTGAAGGATCTCCGTGCCACACCCAATTTCCCGTGCCGTTATCCCAGCCTGACAATGTACCATATGAGTGATTTGAAAGTATTATCGAAGTTTGATCCGGCTTTGCCTGACCTGACATTTCACTTACATCTCCATTAAAATCAAATGCAATAGCTGTTGCCTTTGGCGCCATACCTTTTGCGTTGGCATTGACACCCGCTGCTATCATTGTTCCCATCACATGCGTTGCATGAAAATTAAAGGATGATGAAGGGTTATCTATTTGAGTAACTCGTCCGCCAAACTCCACATGGTTGTTTCTCACTCGCCCTTCATCCCAAATACCTACTTGAATGCCAGCTCCCTCAAGATTAAGTCCAAGGCTGCCAGTTGACCGAAGTTCGTCTACATTCAAAGATGTCGCTACTTCAGCGTTATCTGATTTTATGTAGATGGGAATGCCAGATGGAGAAACATCAACCAAAAAAATTCTCGCGCCAGTCTCCTGAGTAAGAACACGGCCCGATCCCGATCTTTGAAGAAACTGGGTAATCCTTTTCTCTGCCTCGGCTCGATGATGCTGATATGCGCTGTCAACCGCCTCCAGGCCTTTTGCCCGATCGATTTGTGCAGTTGCCAGATTGGCGTTTATCAGAGCAACAAGCACCAATACAAAATGTCCTAATTTCACTGGTCAGCGATTATCAAAAGTGAACTCTCAAAATTGTTTGCACTGTTGTTCAAATCGAAGAAGTTATAATTCAGCACGATTTTTCTTTCCGTTTCATCGTACTCACCCTCGGCCTCGATTTCAAATTGACTTGTAAATGTGAATAGCTTTGAACGGCTAATCGTAGCTGTCCCTTTGGTGGGCTCACTCGAGTCTTTTGCCAACTTGATTGTTAATGTTGACTCGGGATTGTCGGCTCCTACCACCTTGCCTTTTATATCAAAAGATCCTCCACACAAGCCTGTGCTGTTTTCCAAACCTGTCCCTGTAGATGTGTCGATCTCAGTTTGAATTGTCAATGCTCCAAACCAGTTCTCAACTGTAGAGATGCTACTCAGGCAATCATTTTCTTCAATTGTAATTTCTACCTCACTTGGAACACCAAATTTCGCCTGCGCCTTATCCACTGACCTTATTCTCAGAAAAATTTTGCGATCCTCCAGCTGAGGCACCTGGTTGTCGTTGATTTTCAACCTGACGTTGACGGAGGTAGAGCCTGCAGAGATAACAAGTGGATTCTCAGAAAGTAGGGTGAAATCACTGCCATTCACCACGTCTTGCTCGAAGTATTCATAAGTCACGCTGACTGGCTCAGTTTGAGACTCGCTGAGTTTAATTGGAATGATGATTTCCGTATCATCATTTTCCTTTATTTGAAACTTGGATTGGAAATCAAACGTGACATCAAACGGCTCAGGAGCGGGAGTCGTAACCTCATCATCCTTGCATGACCACAGAAAAGCGGTCACCAACACGCAGCAGATCAAGCACCTACTCATCACCAATTAATATTCAATGATTTTAAATTCAATTCGCCTGTTGGCCTGCTTGTGTTCTTCAGTATCATTTGGCACCATTGGTTGATCGGCACCATAACCTTTTTCAGTCAACCGGTTTCGATTTATACCTTTTTCAACCAGATAAGAAACTACCGACTGAGCCCTTTTAAGCGATAGTTGTTTGTTATATGTTGCTGAACCGTCACTATCTGTGTGCCCTCCTATCTCTACTCTCACGGTTGGCTTTTCATTCATAAACCGAACTACCTTATTCAACTCTGTTATCGATTTTTCCTTCAACTCATACTTATCGAAGTCAAAGAAAATATTGTTCAACACTGCGGTCGCTCCCTTGTTCGCCTTATCAAGGAGAATATCAATTACGACCGGCTCCGGGTTGGGATTGTTCTCATAGTTGAAATTTAAACTTTGAAATAAGTAGTCGGAGTCTGTTACATAAAGAGCATAATCCGAGCCAGTAGTTAGAACCATCAAATAATCGCCTGAGACAGAATCTGACTCGACTACGGAGACTAACTGATCGTTTTTCAAATCAATTAATTCTACGCGCGACTTGAGAAACTCACCGGACGCTCGATCTTTCACCACGCCTTTTACAAAATTGCTGCGATATGCAATTTGGAGTTCAGCCGGCACTGTCATTTCATATAGTCTTGCTGAATTCTCACGGGTACCATCCTCATGCGAGTAGTATCCTTTTGTTCCGTCTGCGTTAATGAACAGAGAGAATTGGTCTTCATGATCGTTGATTGGCGAGCCAAAATTTACAGGCATCCCCCACTTACCATCTGTCATTTCACTTTTAAAAATATCATACCCTCCAAATCCCGGCTTTCCATTCGTAGCATAGAAGAGTGTTCTTCCATTGACGTGTATAAATGGCGAGATCTCATCAAAAGGTGTATTAATTGGTTGTCCCAAATTCTCAGCGGGAGACCATGTGCCATCATCTTTCTTTTTTGAAAAATAAATATCCCTTCCACCAACCCCACTTCTTCTGTCAGAAATAAAGTAAAGTATTCGTCCATCTGCGGACAATGACGGTTGTGATTCCCAGGCAGAGCTGTTTATCTCCGGACCGATATTGATCGGAACAGACCACTCGTCTCCAACTTTTTTGCTGTAAAAAAGATCGCAGTTACCATAGCCTCTGCGACCAATGCATGACGTAAAAATCAAAGTTCTTCCATCCGCAGAAATAGTGCATGTGCCTTCATTGAATCGAGAGTTTATGTTCTGGGAGATGGACTCAGGAATACCCCATTGACCATTTTCATTTTTTCGGGACACTACCAAATCTTCATCATCATCAGGGCCTGGCCCCATCCGTCTCGTGAAAATCAATTCTTGCTCGTCAGCTGTGAGTACAGGAAAATACTGCAAACCAAATCGATTGACGGTATCACTAAGTTGATGTGGCTGGTATTGCGCTTGAATTTTTTTGTTCCTTAATCCATATTCAGCGTTTCGCTTCCACAATTCTGCAAGAGCAATTCTTTGTTTGTTAGTAGTTTCAATAGCCAGGTATTGGTTTAAAAAATCAAGCGCCTTTTGGTACTCACCCTGTTTAAGGTAGTTGTCTCCCATCTCCAGAAAGAAACCTTTTTGCTTTCTTGGATCTGTCGTAAGTGAAAGACCTTTTTCAAAACTTAAATCTGACCGGTGATAGTCGCGCATGGACTTGTAAGTAAATCCAAGCCTGAAGTAAGCCTCCACAAAATTGCGATCCTTATCAATCGCTTCCTTAAGCAGAGAGATTGCGGCCTCATACTGTCCTCTCACTCGAAAATTATCAGCTTGATTATACAGCTCAATTGCTTTCTTCTTATTGGTGCTCAATTGTGCTTCAGCAGAAATAGCCGCTCCGACCAGAAACCCATACAGAAGTATTTTTCTCATCACAGTCCAATGCATCGCATAAAACTAACCATCTCCCAAGAGACTTCAACCATTAAAACGATCAAAAAGGACTTGTGATGATGAAATGAAAAGGAAAATTCTCCCACTAGGGGATGTTCATATACTTGTGAATCTGCAAGGATACCTGCCACTTTGGATTGAACTTCACAAAATCTACGATTTGAGGAACCATCTCTTTCTCTTTTGACCACTCTGGCTGAAGAAACAGCTTGCAATCTTGATGAACTTTGGCAGCATGTTGAAGGGCCCAATCAAAGTCACTTTTGTTGTAAACGACCACCTTTAACTCATTCGCTAGCGAATATGCAGAGTCAACGGGTGCTTTGAATTTTTTTGGTGAAAGGCAAACCCAGTCCCAACTTCCTGTAATCGTGTAGGCACCGGATGTTTCCAGATGAGTATTCAAGCCAACAGCATGTAATGCGGTGGTCAGTTCGTTCAGATCATACATTACAGGCTCACCGCCAGTAACAACAGCAATGCTACAACCACTTCTCTTTGCTTTTTCTGCTATTTCATTTACACCTGCTAATGGATGCACACTTGCATCCCAGGATTCTTTGACATCGCACCACACGCAACCAACATCACAACCTCCCAACCGAATGAAATACGCAGCCTGACCTTGAAATGCTCCTTCCCCTTGAATTGTGTAAAATTCCTCCATAAGAGGAAGCATTCCTTTTTCAATATTGATTGATTTCGTCACGTTGAAAACCTAGTGAGCACGTTGCTCAAATACTCGCAGCGTGTTCAGTAAAAGAGAAACGATCGTCATTGGGCCTACGCCACCTGGCACTGGTGTAATCAGCGAACTCTTTGGCGCTACAGTTTCAAAATCCACATCACCTTTGAGTGCAAATCCCTTAGCCTTGCTTGCATCCTCCACACGTGTAGTTCCAATATCAATCACCACTACTCCTTCTTTTACCATGTCGCCTGTAATAAGTCCGGGTTTGCCAACAGCCACCAACAGAATGTCGGCTTGTTTTGTATGTTCTGAAAGATCCTTTGTGTATTTGTGGCAAATCGTGACTGTGGCCCTTCCCTGTTCCGCCAACATCATACTTAGTGGTGCGCCTACTAGTCTGCTCGCTCCAACCATCACACAGTGTTTTCCCAAAGTCTCCACGTTGTATCTACGTAGCAATTCCAACACGCCAAAGGGTGTTGCAGGCAAAATCAACGGATGTGTGGACGTGATGCTACCGAAGTTTTGATTGGTAAATCCATCGACATCTTTCTCAGGATTTATTCTCTCGGTAACCCTGTCGACAGAGATGTGTGCCGGAAGCGGAAGCTGAACAATGAAACCATCAATATCATCATCGTTGTTGATTTGATCGATGTGCTTGATCAGTCTTTCCTCAGAAATTGTGTCTGCAAATCGTAACAAAGAGTAATGGAATCCGACTTCTTTGCACGCCTTTACTTTACCATCGACATAAGTTGTGCTGGCTCCATCATCACCGACTAATATGATAGCCAGGTGAGGCAATTTTTTCTTTTCTCTGCGCAGTTCATCCACACGATCGGCTATCTCCTTCTTGATGTCAGCGGCCACCTTACGACCATCGATGAGTGTGTATTTTTTTGTTTCGACCATGAGCTTCCTTAAATCCTATTTAATACTCGTTAAAAAAGTCAAAAAATACCTGCCCACTCGTCACAAATCATTCAATTTTCAACACAGCCATAAAAGCTTCCTGAGGTATTTCTACGTTTCCTATTTGCCTCATTCGCTTCTTACCCTTCTTTTGTTTCTCCAGAAGTTTCCGCTTTCGCGAAATATCACCACCGTAGCATTTTGCCAAAACGTTCTTTCTAATAGCACTCAACGACTCTCTGGCAATAATTTTTTGTCCGATGGATGCTTGAATCGCGATGTCAAACATTTGTCGCGGAATCAACTCTTTCAATTTTTCACAAAGCTTTCTTCCCCATTGATACGACTTGCCTCTATGCACGATCGCTGAGAGGGCGTCCACTTTATCCCCGTTAAGCATCACATCGAGCTTCACCATATCTGACTCTTTGAATCCGATCAAATGGTAGTCAAGCGAGGCATAACCACGAGAAATGCTTTTCAGTTTATCAAAGAAGTCAAACACGATTTCTGACAAGGGCATCTCGAAAGATAGTTCGATGCGATCTGTAGTGAGATACACCTGATTCTTGATCTGTCCTCTCTTTTCAATGCACAACTCCATGATGGGACCGATGTATTCAGCTTTTGTAATGATTTGAGCCACTATAAAAGGTTCCTCGATGTAGTCGAGCTTGGTGGGATCTGGCATTTCAGAAGGCGCATTGATCGTAATCTCTTCACCACTTGTAAGCCTTGCTTTGAATTGCACCGATGGCACGGTGGTGATCACCGTCATGTCAAATTCACGCTCCAACCTCTCTTGAATAATTTCAAGGTGAAGCATGCCCAAAAACCCACAACGAAAGCCGAAGCCCAACGCTGCTGAAGTCTCTGGCTCCCATACGAGTGAGGCATCGTTTAACTGAAGTTTCTCCATCGATGCTCTCAATTCTTCGAACTCACTGGTATCAACCGGGTAAATACCCGCGAAGACCATGGGCTTTACGTTTTCAAATCCCTTAACTGAAGCACCGGGCCTGTCAACATGCGTTATCGTATCACCCACTTTCACTTCTTTCGCTTCCTTGATCCCCGAAATAAGGTAGCCCACATTTCCTGCGCTTATTTCCTTTCGCGGGTGCTTCTGCAACTTCAAAACTCCAATCTCATCAGCATCGTAAGTACGACCGGTATTTACAAACTTCACGATGTCTCTCTGTTTCATCGTGCCGTTAAAAACCCTGAAGTATACTTCTACTCCGCGGAATGAATTAAAAACAGAGTCAAAGATCATCGCTTGAAGAGGACCGTTTGGATCACCCTTTGGTGGCGGCACTCTTCTTACTATTGCTTCAAGAATTTCCGCTACACCTACGCCCTGCTTTGCACTGGCGTGAATTACCGTGTCAGGTGAGCAACCGATAAGATCAACAATTTCGTCTGTTACCTCTTCAGGTCGTGCTGCAGGCAAATCAATTTTATTCAAGACTGGAATGATCTCCAGATTGTGTTCAAGTGCCAAATAAAGGTTGGAAATAGTTTGAGCCTCAATTCCTTGTGCGGCATCTACAATCAAAAGCGCCCCTTCGCAGGCAGCTATCGAACGCGACACTTCATAGGAGAAGTCTACGTGGCCGGGAGTATCAATCAGGTTGAGGGTATATTCTTTGCCTTCAAACTTGTAGTTCATCTGAATGGCATGGGATTTAATGGTAATCCCTTTCTCCCTTTCAAGGTCCATGCTATCCAAAACCTGGGCTTGCATTTCGCGTTGCGAAAGGGTACCTGTGAACTCCAACAGTCGATCAGCCAGGGTACTCTTCCCATGGTCAATATGCGCGATAATGCAAAAATTCCGGATGTTCTCCATTCCCTTCTTTAATATGCTGTTTCAGCCCAAATTTGGGCTTACAGGCCGCAAAGGTAGATATTTTACGAGCGATCGGGAAGTGGTGGTTTTCGTTAATTTTGGAATGGTATTAGCAATAATTTCCCCAAATGAAGAATGAAGCTGAGTACAGTGCCATCAAGGTAGACGAGCCTATCGATGCCTACTTTAATTCGGCCAGGTATGCCAAAACATTTAAAAAGATCATGGTCTCAAGCAGAGAAAACCAGGAAGAATCTACACGTTCATTTTCCAGATCACTATCGCCAACACAGCGCCTTGAATACATGAATTTTCTTAACCGTGCGTTTATTAGTGGATTTGACGAGTTATCTAAAAGACCGTTAAAGAGAACAATTGCAATCAAATCCTCATGAATTTCTTGATCGAGCCGCATAAGGAGATACTGGTCAAACTTACCCAACGTCAGGTTCAGTTTATTTTAATCGGAGGCTATGCTGTCAATTTCCATGGATACAATCGGACAACCGGAGACATGGACATCTGGTTAAATCCCAACGATGAGAATAAACGACATTTTCTCGATTACTTGATTGCGGACGGGTTCGATCAGCTAAGTATTGACCAGATTCGACAATTAGATTTTACAAAGCATGCCGCATTTCATATCGGAGAAAAACCTCTGCAGGTTGAATTTTTGACTAGAATTTCAGGCCTTACGTTTGAAGAAGCATTTGATAAAAAAGATATTCTGCCTCTCAATGACATCAATATACCTTTCCTGCACATTGATCACTTGATAATCTCCAAACTCACGAGTTCCAGACCAAAAGACAAGTTGGACGTAGAAGAACTCCAAAGAATTCTAAGAATGAGAGAAGAAAATAACGAGTGAATTGCAAATTTACTTGACCAAATAACCCTCAACCAGCATTCGAAGCTTATCAATCTCTGCCTGTTGCATAGAAGCGCTCACCTTCAGCATCAGCTCAAACATAACTTCCTGTTTGTACCCAAGTTTTGAGGCTACCTGAGAGCAGTATTTGATTTCTTCTTTGTAGAGCCGTTCATCGATTTTCATCAGTTGCACGAGACTGAACAGATAATTGAACTTCTGGTCACTTGACAGTCCATCCGGGATAATTATCTCATGAGACTGAGTGAACAACTTCTCCACCTCCTCCTTTTCCATTCCGTTGGCCACTCCGATGTTGATGATATATTTTTTTTCTCGATCAGCCACCTCATTATCGATAAGGGCGAGATTGACCAGCAGCTTGAGTTGTGAGTGCATTGACATTGGGAATGTTGTCAGTTTGGACAAAGAACAGATATCAAAAATGATTAAAAACTTTTTCTTTAAAAACTAACTTTATCAATTACATTACATTTAATGAATTTTCTGGCTCATCTTCATCTTTCAGGGAGTGATCACGATATCATGATGGGGAATTTTATTGGTGATTTCGTGAGGGGAAGAAACCTGAAAGAACAATTTGAGGAAGGAATAGCAAAAGGCATAGAACTTCACCGCGCAATAGATGAGTTCACCGACACACACGCCATCGTGCAGCAAAGTAAGAACAGACTGCGTCCTAAATACCGGCACTATGCGGGTGTAATTGTTGATATGTTTTACGACTATTATCTCGCAAAAAACTGGAGCGATTATTCTGACCAACCATTGGAGGAGTATGCCCAGAAATTTTACTCGCTTACGAAAAATTACAATCATATTTTACCGGAGCGAGCTAAGCGTCTTCTCGTCTATATGGCTCAAGGTAATTGGCTTGTGAACTATGGAAAGACAGAAGGCATTCACAGAGCCTTGTCTGGTATGGCCAGCAGAACTCCTTTCGAATCAAAAATGGAGGAAGCGGTAAATGATTTGGTCGAGCACGATAAGGAGTTTGAAGAAGAGTTTCGAAAGTTTTTCCCTGAACTTCGGGCTTTCTCGGCAAACTGGCTTAAGGAACGATAGCCGCAAATTACCTTTGGTGCTAACTTTACACTATGAACTCCAACGACCCTGAACTTGACGGCAAATATTTGGGAACAATCTCCAAAGATTTCGTTAAGGTGGCAGATACCCTCAAAGAATCATCATATCAAATTCGTAAAGCAGGTTTTGAATTTCCGATTTTCGCTATCGCGAAAGATTCGATTTCCATCGGCCAATTGTTGTTAGGCAAAGACGATCTCGGGCTCGATTGGAATTACTACGCTTCTTATCTTGAAGAGTTTGTGCAGCGGGAATTGATAGCCACAGAAAGAGAAGATGTTTTCAAAGGCAATTACAAAGACCCAGACGAGTACTGTTGTCTGTTTGTTGTCGACCGGGAGTTCACCAAATTTGTTTACATCCCCTACCCAGTCGATTGAGATGTAAAATGATTCCAACCTTGGGCTTGCAATGGAATCACCGTCCCTTGTTTTGAAATCAACAAGTTCTGCTTTGCCTCATCATGCATATGACCAATAAAATGGATATCAGGATGATTTTTTATTTTTTCAAAATCAGCTTGCGTGATGGTGAACAATAACTCATAATCCTCACCACCATTGAGTGTGCAAGTGATTGGATCAACCTTCAGCTCTATCGCGGCCGTCTCGTACACTTTTGTATCGATCGGGATTTTATCCTCAAAGATTTTTACCCCAAGTCCTGAATTTTTGCTGAGATGCAATAACTCAGATGCCAGACCATCGGAAATATCAATCATTGATGTAGGCACAATACCCAGGTCACCGAGTTCATGAACAATATCTGTTCTCGCTTCTGGTTTCAATTGACGCCCGACTACATACTCGAAGTCCTCCAGCTGTGGTTTCATCTCAGGATTAGTCAAAAACACTTGTTTCTCTCTTTCCAAAATTTGCAACCCTACGTAAGCAGCTCCAAGATCTCCCGTAACACAAATGATATCATTTGATTTTGCCCCGCTGCGATAGACTACCTTATCCTTTTGAACTCTGCCAATTGCAGTAATTGAAATAACAAGTCCGGAAGCGGATGAAGTTGTATCCCCTCCTACCAAATCAACTTTATAATTTTGACAAGCTGCACGAATACCTTCATATAGCTCATCAACTGCCTGCAATGAAAATCGATTGCTCAAGCCCAAACTCACGATGATCTGCTCTGGACGGCCATTCATCGCAGCAATGTCAGACAGGTTTACAACCACGGCCTTGTATCCAAGGTGACGAAGCGGCACATACGATAAATCGAAGTGAACCCCCTCTGTAAGCATATCGGAGCAGAGTAAAGTAAAGTCATCTCCAGCATCAATTACGGCAGCGTCATCACCTATGCCCTTGACAGTCGAGCTGTTTTGAAGCTCAACGCGGCTGCTTATCCTATCAATCAGCCCAAACTCTCCTATTTGATTTATTTCAGACCGCTTTTCTGTCATCGTAACTGCCGTTTACCGGTATTTTGGTTATTTGATCCGGCAAAATTAAACCTTATCGGCTACCAACAGCTAATATCTGCTGGGCTTGGTATTAACCAACGAAAAACACATGAAGAATGAAGACACTTGTTGGTATTGTCGTGTTGGTAATTTTAATCAGTTCATGTGGCCCTAAGCCCTACTATCAAACTTCGGTGGGCAAGAAAAAGCTGAAGCACTATAACAGTTTACAATTCGGGCAAAGTCAGGAGAACTAAGCCAATTTCTCCTGGCACATTTCCACCAGCACTCCGTTGGTTGTTTTGGGATGTAAGAAGGCAATAGATTTATTGTCCGCACCGTCCTTAGGTACCTTATTGATCATAGCGAACCCATTTTCTTCTTGTACCGCTATACTTTTCTGAACGTCATCTACTGCAAATGCTAAGTGATGAATGCCCTCACCTTTTTTCTCGATGAATTTTGCTATTGGCGAGTCTGGTCTGGTCGCCTCCAGTAGCTCAATTTTTACTCCACCAACTTCAAAAAAAGATGTGCGAACACCCTCTGATTCCACCTCCTCGATTTTATAGTGTGGTGTACCCAACAGCATTGCAAAAAGGCGATTAGACTCCTCAAGGTTGCTCACAGCTATCCCGATATGCTCAATCTTATTCATAGGCTGGTTTGGCTGGAATTATTAATTTTGTCTGAATTTCAGAAACTTTTAGAGGTTTCCCAGAGTTTTGAGTCTGAATTGAAAGAAATGATGTTAGAAACAGCAGGCGATATTCATGTCGAGGCGGCCAAAATCCAACAACAGATTAAAGGCTATCTAGGACTGAGAACCAGTGACTTGATTTTTGAATACAGCGTGATGGATGGCAAGACCAAACTTGACCTCATCACGTTGAACTCACGTCACAATCAGTCATTTTTGTTTCACTCTGAAACCGGCTCCGATAAAGTTGACGCGCTCAAAAAGATGTGGGCCTACGTCCAAAACTTCAAAGAGAAAGACAACTCATACACAATACAGTGGGTAGCTGCCGGCCAGCACGAACTACACACTTCCTATTTCAGGGCAAGCAATATTTTCAATGCTTTGGAGAAATTGTATTACGGCCGCGATAGAAATACCATCACTGTTTTTAGCGTAGTATTAAACCCAGTGTCTTAAGACAATGATCAGCGTAACTGATAAAGCCAAGTCAAGAATTGCAGAGTTGCTAAAAGAAGAAGGCAGATCTTCTAATCACAATGTGCGCGTGTCTGTGAAAGGTGGCGGATGCTCCGGACTTATGTACGACCTCGACTTCGATGATAAAATAAATGCAGCCGACCAGGTATTTGAAGACAAGGGTGTAAAAATACTTGTTGACAAAAAAAGCTTGCTTTACCTCTTAGGTACAACTCTTGATTTTTCTGATGGACTGAATGGAAAAGGATTTCAGTTTATCAACCCCAATGCGTCACGCACCTGCGGCTGTGGTGAGAGCTTCGCGATCTAATCAATCGTTGCGATACATTTCAGTTCTATAGCAATCGGAGTTGGCAGTGCTGTAATCTCGACAGTAGTTCTGCAAGGTTGATTGTCTTTGAAATACTCAGCATAAATCTTGTTATAAGTCGCAAAGTCTTCCTTGATATTGGTGAGAAAAACCGTGACATCAACAAGATTCTCCCATCGTGATCCAGCAGCTTCAAGAATGTACCTCACATTTTGAAACACTGAGTGACACTGTTCTTCAATACTATATGAAACGATGTTCTTATTCTCGTCCAGCGTAACACCCGGTATATCCTTCGAGCCCCTTTTTCTCGGGCCAACACCGGATAGAAATAAAAGATTGCCCACTTTTCGCGCGTGGGGATAGAGACCAACTGGCTCGGGCGCTTTGTCAGAAGATATTGACGACATATTATTCTATTTCAAAAACCAAACTTGCCCACAGGCTTTCCCATTCTGCTTCTCTGCTGGAAGACCGAATCATTTTTACAGAGCTCACCATCCACGGCCCTTTGTTGCTGATCGGAAACCTGATAGAACCATCAGACTCCGTGTAGATATTTTGCAAAAAAACTCTGTTGCCGATGTGGCTCCAAACCTTCACCAGTGCGTGCGGCTCAGGGTTACCGCGGTAAAAGACTTTGCACTCAAAGTGATCGCCTGCTTTTAAGTCATATGGATTTTGTGAAGGGATGATTTCCATCTTGAATCCAGCAGTCTTTTTGTAAGTATCATCCGTCTTCTCTCCGACTTGCACCAATAACTTCGCAAACCTCCGATATAATTCGCGGGAATTTTTATTTTCCTCACCAAGTTTCTTTC
The DNA here is from genome assembly GCA_020436085.1 of Cyclobacteriaceae bacterium. Taxonomy (GTDB): domain Bacteria; phylum Bacteroidota; class Bacteroidia; order Cytophagales; family Cyclobacteriaceae; genus ELB16-189. The sequence continues at coordinate 102,069 of JAGQYM010000008.1, read as the reverse complement.
GCTCCTCTTTTATATACTCCAGTCCATCTTCCTCAAGATAAGCATCAAATTTTTCAGGTTCCAGTTCAATAAAAGCATCATTACTTTCCAGGGTGATCAGGTGAGTTCCCACATTGTTGAAAGCATACTCAAGATTGTTGCCTTTGCTAGCACTGACTTTGTTCAGTAGATCTGTTTTACCAACCCGATTGTAAACCGACAGCTTCTCCACCTTATGGCGTTGAAGATCCCAGTACTCACCCTCAAAATTTTCTCCAACCATAAAGTCGATTGCCATCTGTTCCCCGACCTGGTATTTAAATTTTTTAGGCAGCAACCAAAACTCATGCGCATTTACAATACCAAGGTACCCAAACACGCAAATGATTAAAATAATCCGCTTCATTCTACTTGCTATTCATTATATCCTCAATTTCATCTGCCTCCACCGGAATATTTTTCATGAGGTCAAACACTCCTTTTTTCTGAATAATGACATTGTTCTCAAGACGAATACCAAAACCTTCTTCTTGGATATAAATTCCAGGCTCCACCGTCCATGCCGAACCCACCGGCATATTAGCATGCATATCCCCCACATCATGAACGTCAAGGCCAATCATGTGAGATGTACCGTGATAGAAGTATTTTCTAAAGGCTGGATTGTCTGACTTTTGATTTTTTACATCTGACTTCGAAATGAGTTTTAGGCTTATGAGCTCCGACTCCATGAACTTCTCCACATCCTTTTGATAGTCAAAGAAATTAGTCGATGGCCCCATGATCTTCATTGCATGACGCATAACACGGAGCACGCTGTTGTAGACGTCTTTCTGCCTCTTGGAGAACTTGCCACTCACGGGAATCGTGCGGGTAAGATCGGCATTGTAGTTGCCATACTCGGCAGCAACGTCTAGCAAAATAAGATCTCCAGCCTTACATTTTTGATTGTTATCCAGATAGTGCAACACACAATTATTCGCACCAGATGCGATAATCGGTTCATAAGCAAAACCTCGGGACCGATGTCTGATAAACTCGTGCACATACTCCGCCTCTATTTCGTACTCCATCACACCGGGTTTAACAAATTTGAGAACCCTTCTAAATCCTTTTTCCGTAATGTCGCACGCCTCTTGCATCAAGTCTATTTCTATTGGCTGTTTTACCCATCGCAAGTTCGCCATGATCGGAGCTACCCTGCTGTATTGATGAAGTGGATAGTTTGCCTTGCACCAATTGATAAATCGTGCGTCTCTCGTTTCTACTATTACAGATGACCTGTAATGTTCATTGGTGTTTAGAAAAACAGATGACACACCACCCATCACCATCATGTGATGAAAGATCTTATGAAAGTCTCCATTCCAACGAACTGTGGTAATACCTGAAATTTCAGCGGCTTCTTTCTTGGTGAGCTTGTGCCCCTCCCACTTTTCCAATAATTCGTTGGGTTCTCGGAGAAATAATACTTCTCTCAATTTTTCATCAGGAAAGTTCGGGCAAATCACGAGGCAACTTTCCTCCTGAGCGATTCCAGTAAGGTAAAACAGGTCGTTGTTCTGTTTGAATGGCATTGTACCATCAGCATTGGTAGGCATGTGGTCGTTAGAGTTGAACACAGCTATGGCGCCTTCTGGCAATTCCTTAACCAGTCTTCTTCTGTTCTTAATAAACAGGTCGCTATCTATTTTTTTGTATTTCATAAATTCCGGTAAAACCGTGAAAGTTAACAATTCCTCTCGGAGACGGAAACGAGAAATGGGATGATAGCAGCGAAGGCGGTTTTGGTGTTAATACCTATTTTTGCAGCGTCTAATCCAGAATGAAATTTAAACTGATCAATACCGATAAGGAGACTCGTGCAAGAGCCGGAACCATTGTTACCGATCATGGCGAGATTCAAACACCGATTTTTATGCCCGTGGGCACGGCAGGATCAGTAAAGGCTGTTCATCAGCGAGAACTGACCAACGACATTAACGCACAAATAATCCTTGGAAACACCTATCACCTTTTTCTAAGACCAGGGATCGATTTATTGGAAAAAGCTGGGGGCCTTCACCAGTTTATCAATTGGTCAAGACCAATACTCACGGACAGCGGAGGCTACCAGGTTTATTCCCTTTCGGAAAATCGTAAGATCAATGAAGATGGTGTTACGTTCAAGTCACACATCGATGGCTCAAAGCATTTTTTCTCACCTGAAATTGCCATTGATATTCAGAGGAGCATCGGGGCAGATATCATTATGGCATTTGACGAATGTACACCGTACCCTTGCCACTATGACTATGCCAAGAAATCCATGGACCTTACGCATCGGTGGTTAGCCCGCTGCAAGACCAGAATGACAGAGACTCCATCAAGGTATGGATATGAGCAAACGCTGTTCCCTATCATCCAAGGCAGCACCTATGAAGACCTAAGAAAACAATCAGCAGAATTTGTTGCCGCCCAAGAGTTTCCTGGAAATGCGATTGGTGGACTTTCTGTTGGTGAGCCACATGACATCATGTATTCAATTACCGAACAAGTTTGCGGTATACTACCCACTGACAAACCTCGATACCTCATGGGTGTAGGCACTCCAGGGAATATTCTGGAATGCATTGCGCTGGGAATTGACATGTTCGACTGTGTGATGCCAACCAGAAATGCGCGAAATGGCATGCTGTTTACCAGCAATGGCATCATCAACATACGAAATGAGAAGTGGCGTGATGACTTGAGTCCGATCGATGAGGCATTGGGTGGTTATGTAAGCACACACTATTCAAAAGCGTACCTGCGGCACCTGATCGTTAACAAGGAGATTTTAGGCGCGCAAATTGCTTCAATTCACAACCTCACATTTTATATTTGGTTGGTGCAGATGGCACGAGAAAAAATAATTGAGGGCAGTTTTTCGAACTGGAAAAGGCAAATGGTAAAACAAGTAACCCAGCGGATGTAACGAAGTGAAGATCATTGATAAATATATCATCAAGAAGGTTCTTTACACTTTCATCTTCGTAGTGCTGATCATTGTAGCTATTGTAGCTGTGATTGATCTGGCCGAAAAGATGGACAAATTTGCGCGCAACAACCTGGATGGCCCAACGATTCTTGGCTACTATCGGGACTTCATTCCATGGATAATTGGCTTGGTGAGCCCCATCATGGTATTTATCGCTGTTGTGTTTGTCACTTCGCAAATGGCAGCTCGCACAGAGATTATCGCCATACTAAGCAGCGGTGTTAGCTTCAGAAGATTACTTGTTCCATATTTCCTTGCCTCGCTCATTATTGCCATTTTCAATTTCGTACTTAATGGATGGGTGATCCCACAATCCAATCGTTCAAGACTTGCGTTTGAAATTCAGTATCTGAACAAGGCTTATTATTTCGATCAACGAAATGTGCATATGCAGATTGAGCCAAATGTATATTTCTATCTGCAGAATTATAACGTGAACACCAGTACTGGCTATCAGTTCTCGCTTGAACGATTTGATAACAACCGATTGGTCGATAAACTGACAGCTGACAACATTACCTGGGATTCAACCAAGAACAAGTGGACGATCCGTTTTTGGAAGAGAAAAAGAGTTGACTCAATATTTCATGTTGGCTATCATCCACCACCAGGATCAGATCAGGTTGGTGAAAAACTCGACACCGCACTCTCTGTAACCCCTGCAGATTTTGAAAATGCAGAACGTAAGTACGATGGAATGACGATCAACGAGTTGACGGAACACATCAAGAAGTTAAGATTCAGAGGTGCGAGCGGAGTAGAGGCTTATGAAGTAGAAAGACACATTCGTTTCTCGTCACCCTTCACCATTTTTGTTCTGGTATTCATGGGTGTGATTGTGTCGTCCAAGAAAAGTCGGGGAGGCACCGGTTTTCAAATTGCGCTCGGGTTTCTGCTTTCGTTTATCTTCATTTTGTTTTTTATGATGTCGCGAACGTTCGCAGAGGCCGGCTCTCTGTCTCCGCTTCTGGCGGCCTGGATTCCAAATATTACCTTTACTGTGATTTCGCTGGGCATGTATAAATACGTACCTCGTTGATCGCATCAACAGCAGATTACTTTAAACTTCACTTTGTTGTATTCCTCTGGGGATTTACAGCCATTCTAGGATTGTTGATTTCGATCCCTGCAGTTGAGATGGTGTTGTATCGAACGCTGCTGGCAGCCATTGGGCTTGCAGTTCTTATTACAGTGACAGGTAATTCGTTTAAAGTTGATAAAGTAGATCTTATTGGAATACTTGGAACTGGTTTTATCGTTGGCATTCATTGGATTGCTTTCTTCGCTTCTGCAAAAGTTTCTAATGCGAGTGTTAGCCTCGTGGGGTTTGCCACTGGTTCTCTTTGGACGGCATTTCTCGAGCCAATGATTAGCCGAACGAGAGTGAAGACATTTGAAGTCGTTCTAGGAATCATCGTTGTGATTGGTCTCTACATTATTTTTTCATTCGATTTTCAATTTCCGTTAGGCCTTATTCTAGGCATCGCATCAGGATTTACAATCGCTTTGTTCACGGTAATTAATGCAAAGTATGTAAAGCGTATTCATCCCTACACCATTACATTTTTGGAGATGATAGGAGCATTCGCTTGCACGCTGATGTTTTTGCCCTTCTACAAGAATATATGGGCTACCAATCAAACATTGCAACTCCTCCCAACTGCAATGGATTGGTTTTACATCTGCATCCTGTCTTTTGTTTGTTCAGTTTATGCTTACTCAGCGGGTATTGAACTGCTTAAGCGCCTTTCCGTTTTCTTCGTTCAGTTAACTTCCAATCTTGAGCCGGTCTATGGCATCATCATGGCGGTGATCATATTTGGTGACACTGAAAAGATGAAAACTGAATTTTATATCGGAACCGCAGTAATCATTCTGGCGGTGATCGCGCATCCTCTTATCAAGGAAAAATCGATTCGCGACTACAAAGCGCCCGACCAATAAGTAAATTGGTCAAACTTATGCTTCAAGTCTTTTGGTTTATCAAAGATTCCAAACACAGACGCTCCAGATCCTGACATACTTGCGTAAACTGCGCCTTCATCATAAAAGCGTTGCTTGATTTCGACAATAATGGGATGTTGACTAAAGACACTGTCTTCAAAATCGTTTACCAAAACTCCGCTCCAATTCTCAATCGTTGTATTCTCAACAATGTTTCTCACATCCTGGACAGGCATCTTTGGCGTAATTCCCTGATAAGCCTCCGCTGTCGAAATGTGAACATCTGGTTTGGCTATTACCAGATGCTTACCCTTCAGTGAAATATTAATCGTATCGAGTATTTCGCCTCTGCCTGAACCCAGCATCGGTTTGTCGTCAACAAAAAAAGCACAATCACTGCCGAGCTGCGCTGCAAAATTCTTTAGCTGATCGTCTGAAATGTCTAACTCAAAAATGTCATTCAACAACTTCAGAGTGAAAGCCGCATCTGAAGATCCTCCCCCTAAACCTGCTCCCATCGGAACGACTTTGTGAAGATGGATACTGACAGGAGCTATGTCAAACTCTTCCGCTATGAGATAATATGCTCTTAGACAAAGATTCTGTTCTGGCTTGCCCGGGATTGGGATTCCTGTATTAGTGAACGAGATTGTTTTGGCTGGCACGATCTCCAATACATCTGTCCATGGAATCGGATAGAAACATGTATCAATGTTATGGTAGCCATCTTCGCGCTTTGAGATAACGCGAAGTCCGAGATTAATTTTACAGTGAGGAAAGCATACCATACGGAATAGCCTCCAACTTTTTACCTCTTTTGATTAATGCTATTTTGTGAGGCGCTCAATCAAATCTTCTGTAATACCGGTTGAAGAAAATCCTCCGTCATGCATCAAGTTCTGCATTGTCACCATTCTGGTGAAGTCAGAGAACATTGCTACTATGTAGGCTGCACAATCTTCAGCAGACGCATTTCCAAGTGGTGACATCATCTGCGCATAATCATAAAACACATCAAAACCGGATATGCCTGCACCAGCAGTGGTTTTAGTTGGAGATTGTGAGATCGTATTTACTCTCACGTTCTTCAGCTTTGCAAAACGATACCCATAACTGCGCGCAATAGATTCAAGTACAGATTTGGCCTGCGCCATATCAGAATAGTCCGGAAAGGTTCTCTGCGCTGCGATATAAGTCAATGCAAGAATAGATCCCCATTCATTCATTGCGTCTGTTTTCTCAGCCGTTTGCAACACTTTATGAAATGAAAGGCCAGAGATATCAAGTGTTTTTAAAAACCAATCGTAATTCAAATCACCATAAGATTTATCCTTTCTTACGTTGGGACTCATACCTATAGAATGCAACACAAAATCAATCTTCCCTCCCAGCACTTCCATTGACTTTGTAAACAAAGTATTCAAATCTTGTTCGGATGTTGCGTCAGCCGGAATTACCTCTGCTCCACACGCTTTTGCGAGTTCATTTATTTTTCCCATTCTCATTGCAATGGGTGCGTTGGTCAAGGTAAAGGTTCCACCCTCTTCTTTAATTCTGAGAGCAGTTTTCCAGGCAATAGAGTTTTCATCTAACGCTCCGAAAATGATTCCACGCTTTCCTTTTAACAGATTGAATGCCATGTCAATTATTTAGATGGTTTACGGCACAATTATACAAATTCCAAGTCATATTTTTGGCTCTTTGAACTGAGACGCGGATTTCGACAATATGAATAACAACCCATCTGGCCCTATCGGTATTTATGACAGTGGAATCGGTGGACTTACTGTAGCTCATGCCATCACGAATTTACTACCTAACGAAAACATTATTTACTTCGGAGATACAGCGCACCTCCCTTACGGTGACAAGTCGGAGGCTGCCATTCAAGCATACTCAGTAAAGATTGCAGATGTATTGCTTAAAAAAGGATGTAAGGTCATCGTGATTGCCTGCAACTCAGCAAGCTCTGCCGCCTACGAACTTTTAAAAGAATATGTAAGAAAGGACGCACACATTATTAACGTGATCGATCCGATGGTTGATCATGTTGTGAATCACTATCCGTCACAAACGATTGGCTTGATAGGAACCAAGCGAACAGTGACATCTGGAATTTATGCTACGCGAATTGCGCAAGCAGAAAAAGGCATCACGCTCAACTCTCTTGCAACACCACTGCTTGCGCCAATGATTGAAGAGGGTTTCTTTAATAATCAGATTAGTCATGAAATAATTGCACAGTACCTTTCTGACGAACAGTTGGGGAGCATTGCATCCATGATCCTTGCCTGCACTCACTATCCATTAATTAAAAAAGAAATCAACAACTACTATAATGGTAAAGTCACTATTCTAGATTCCTCAGAAATAGTTGCGGAAGCCTTGCGCATTTACCTCAGTGAAAACAATCTTTTGAATATCGAGTCTAAACCAAACAAGCATTTCTTTGTTTCAGATTTCACACCATCCTTTGAGGCATCAACTCGATTGTTCTTCGGAGAGATTGTTCACCTGGAACAACACAGGCTTTGGAACTGAGATGTCTTATTTGACCTTATTCATGTAGTGTTTTAAACGAAATTCCACAATTTGACCTTAACTTATTGGGTTAACTTTAAGTTTAAACACTAATAAGGAGGCACCAAACACGGTATTAACAGTATATTCACATAGACTGGTTACCTTTTGGCGCAGTTTGGTTTAATGCTGTTGATCTTCAAGCCTATGGATCATAAGCACACAAAATATAGGGGCATTTTTTGAAGTTTTAATATGCGCGACTTCGGTTTTAAGGTTACATTGTTAGTAATGATAAGAACCTGGATTTTGATAATTCTTATCGCAGCCGGTTATGATCTGTCTGCACAGCCTGTAATATCTAAGGCGGATAGTCTCAAAAAAGAGATAAATGCAACACCCTCAGATTCCATAAGACTCACTTTGCTGATTGCTCTGTCACAGGAGTATCAGTTTGTTGACTTCCCCCAAGCCAAGGCCTCGGTGGACCAGGCAGCAGCTTTAGCGGAAGAAAAAAATCTACAATGGGGGAAACTTGATGCCTACAAGCAGCAAAGCTACCTCGCAACTATACGTGGAGATTTCCTCAGCGCACTAAAATATGATAAAGCGCGACTTCCCATTGCGATGGCTTCGCAAGACAGCGTTCACATCGCAAGCTCATTTAATTTTCTGGGCAATGATTATGTAAGCCTGGGTGAATACGATGAGGCCTATTACTACTTTACACAGTCATATCGTATTTCAAGAGCCATCGATGATTCATTGCAAACCACCATTGCCCTTCACAACGTAGGAACAGTATTCAAGGAGCTAGGCCAGTTCGGCATAGCACTCGATCATCTGGAACTATCAAGAAAGATGAGCGAAGAACTCGGTGATGAAGATGGTCCTGCCTACACATTTAATGAGGTAGGCGATGTGTATCTACGCAAAGGCGAATACGATAAAGCTGAAGAATCACTTTTAAAGGCCCTGTCACTATCAAGACAACGTCAAATCAGAATTCTTGAGCCAGAGGTGATCTCGAGAATTGCAAGACTATATCTACGGAAAAACGACTACCAAAAGTCATACGCCTACTATGACACATTGGAAACCATTCAGCAGAAAATGCAGAATGAGTTTGGGTTAGCAGAAGCACAATTGGGAAAAGGAAAACTTCTTCTGCGCCAAAAACAATTTGATGGTGCAGCCAATCTAATATTAGAAGCACTAAATATCGCCAAGCGCATTGACGCCCGAACACTTGAGATCGATTGCTACCGATCACTTTCAAATCTTTATGAAGAGCGTGGGGACTATAAGAGCGCACTTGACTATACGAAGCAATCCAAAGTCTTACAAGACAGTCTCTTCAGTCAAGACATGATCCAAAGAATTTTTCAGGATCAACTACGTTTGCAGACTGAAACCAAAGACATGGTGATAGCGCAGCTTAACCAAACTCAGGTGCGCCAGGCAGGTGAATTAAAGCGGCAGGCATTTCTAAAAAACATTATGGTGGTAGTGGTGGCATTAACTGTCATCCTTTTGTTTACAGTATATCGAAGCGGTCAGCGCAGAATACGCATTAACAAACTTTTGCTTGAACACCAAAATGAAATGAAACGGAGAAGCCTTGAGCTTGAGCAATTGAATCAAGTGAAAGACAAATTCTTCTCTGTCATTTCGCATGATTTGCGCTCACCCATTAATGCTTTGTCTGCTATTCTTGATTTGATGAGCAGCAACAAAATTGAACAGCACGAACTTCCAAAATTGACCAAAGAGCTTAGGCTTCAGTTCAATCATACCAAGAACTTAATTAACAACCTTCTGGATTGGGCTCTTTTGCAGATGGATAAGTTGCGTATTCAACCTATTAAAATTAATTTGAGTGAGGTAGTTGAAGATAATTTCAAGCTCCTCACCTCTTTGCACATGAAAGAGATAAAGCTCACCAACAATGTGCCGCAAAATACTTTCGCATTGGGTGACCTAAATATGATAAGCCTTGTCTTCCGAAATCTTATCCTCAACGGAATGAAGTTTACCGAGAGTGGTGGGGAAATTAAAGTTGGGGCTGAAGAAAAAGGTGACGAGTATGTGGTATCAGTTTCTGATAACGGAGTTGGTATTAGCCAAGATGTTCAAAAAATTCTGTTCGAAAAGACTTCAGGGTACAGCACCAGGGGCACCGCCAATGAAAAAGGTACAGGCTTGGGATTGATTCTTTGCAAGGAGTTTGTGGAGAGAAATGGCGGCCGTATTTGGCTGGAAAGTACTGAAGGCCATGGCAGCACCTTCTACTTCACCATTTCCAAATACTCGGAAACGAAGGCCTGATTTAGTACAAAAAAATCTGCTCCATTCTTAAATCTTTTGCACGCCATTTTGGTTTAAAGGACACAACCGTTTTGTTGATGGGTTGGATTAATAGAGCTAACTTTGTGTCTTAACCGTTTCCTATGAGTGATGCCATCCTCCACGAATGTGGCATAGCCCTAATTCGATTGCGAAAGCCTCTTTCCTACTACATAGAAAAGTATGGCACCACCTACGCAATGAACAAGATGTACATTTTGATGGAGAAGCAACACAACCGAGGCCAGGATGGCGCGGGTATTGCCAACATCAAAATTGATCAGAAACCGGGATTTCGGTATATCAGCCGATACAGAAGCATGAAACCTCAACCGGTTGCGGACCTGTTCAGCAAAGTCGGCAAAAAGTACAAAAAAGGGTTAAAAAAGGGCGGAGCAGAAAAGTTCAAAGACGAGCGCTGGCTCAAGGAAAACGTGGCGTTTATGGGTGAGCTCTGGCTTGGCCACCTGCGGTATGGTACTCATGGATTTAATAGCATTGAGAACGTTCACCCCTTCCTGAGGCAGAACAACTGGAGGAGCCGTAACCTCGTGATGGCAGGCAACTTCAATATGACCAACGTGGATGAGCTTTTTGATATCCTCGTAGGCTTGGGACAGCACCCCAAGGACAAAGTAGATACCGTAACCGTGATGGAAAAAATTGGACACTTCCTGGATGAGGAAGTCCAATCGCTTTTTAGAAAATACAAGGACAAGTTTACCAATCCTGAGATCTCTGAGCTGATCGAAAATGAAATTGATCTTCAGAAGGTATTGAAGCGGGCTTGCAAGGATTTTGACGGTGGATATGCGATGGCCGGGCTCACAGGGTCCGGCTCTGCTTTTATAGTGCGAGACCCATCAGGTATTCGACCTGCCTATTACTACGCAGATGATGAGGTGGTAGTGGTGGCATCAGAGAAGCCAGCAATAAAAACCGCATTCAATATTGACTACAGTCAAATTGAAGAAATTGATCCAGGGCACGCCCTGATTATTACAAAGAGCGGGGACTTTGCACAGTATCCTGTGATCAAGCAGTTGGAAAAGAAATCCTGCAGTTTCGAACGTATTTACTTTTCTCGAGGAACTGACCCTGAAATCTATCAGGAACGCAAAACTCTTGGAAGACTACTAGTGCCTCAGATTCTCAAGTCAATCAACTTCGACTTAAAGAATACCATCTTCTCCTACATTCCCAACACAGCAGAGACTGCGTTCCTTGGGATGATGGGCGGTATCGAAGATTTTCTTGTAAGTAAGCAAAAGGATATACTGATTGATGGAAAGCCCTCGGTCGATTCACCGGAAGAATTGCTATCGTTTAGACCACGGGTAGAAAAAATAGTGCTGAAAGATGCAAAGCTAAGGACCTTCATCACAGACGATGAGCACCGTGAGGACATGGTTGCTCACGTGTACGACACCACCTATGAGGTGGTCAACAAAGGCAAGGATACGCTCGTAGTCATTGACGACTCGATCGTACGGGGAACAACATTGGAAAAAAGCATTTTGAAAATGCTGGATCGACTGAACCCAAAGAAGATTGTAGTGATCTCTTCCGCCCCTCAAATTCGTTTCCCGGATTGCTACGGGATAGATATGAGTCGAATGGGAGACTTTGTTGCTTTCCGCGCAGTCATTCAACTCATCAAAGATCAAGGAAAGGATTATTTATTAGGTGAAGTGTATGAACAGTGTCTCCAATCCGAAAATGAGGAGAACCCGGTTAACTACGTGAAAAGGCTTTACGAGCAATTTAGCTACGAAGAAATTTCAGATAAGATAACTGACATTGTGAGACCAGAAGGAATGAAGGCCGAACTTCAGGTGGTATTTCAAACCATCGAAAATCTACACAAGGCAATTCCATATCATTCTGGAGATTGGTACTTTACCGGAGACTTTCCAACCAAAGGTGGAATGCGCGTAGTAAACAGATCGTATGTCAACTACATGGAAGGAAAACTGGTGAGGGCCTATTAAGTATTACTGCTTTCTGGCAGGTAAAAATCAAAAGACATTTTTTCCATGCACTTGAAGTGACCCTTCGGGCATTTTTCGTAACCAATTTTGGAACACGGCCGACAGTCTAGCTTGTTGTTTTCCAAAACCGTGAACTTGGTTCTATAAGGATACATGCCAAAGAGTGGAATCGTGTTCCCCCAAATACTAAACACTTCCTTTTTAAGCGCTGCAGCAATGTGCATCATTCCTGTGTCATGAGTAAAAACGTAGCTCGCCCTCTTGGTAATGCTAGCTGACTGATTAAGATTATACTTCCCGCATCCGTTGAAGACAACGGTTCGCTTTCCGAGCTCATCTTTCAATCCTAATTCAACGTCACGTGAATTATCATTCTGCTCAAAGAAGGTTCTCACCGTCTCTCCGTCTTCGAAATCCTCTTTTCCTCCTAGTAAAACGATTGGTCTATTAATTTTGTCACAAAGCTCAATCATCCTTTTTACTGGAAGTTTTTTGGTAGCATGCTGCCCTCCAATTGCATAAACAACAAAACCATTGCAATGGCTTTCAGGTAGCCACTCTTCAGGTACTTCATCTTTTTCCGGAATAAAATAGTCAAGACCTAGGGAGTCATTTTTAATTCCGAGATGGGATACCGTTGCGAGGTAGCGATCAACAATGTGAATAGATGGAAGTTTGTTGATTTTGAAATTCACCATCAACCATTTCTCCCAATTCAATTTATTAAAGCTGACGGCCTTCACGCCCAGAGCCGTCTTAATCATACGCGTCCTGAGATTGTGATGCAGATCAACCACAAGATCAAATTGCTCTTTCCTAAGTGATTTAATCAGTGCTGACAAGCCACTGTCAAGCACATGTACTTTATCGATATAGGGGTTCTCGGCCAACAAGCTCGCGTACTGTCTCTTTGTTACATAATGTATCTCTGCATGGTCCACCTGCGTTTTCAACGCACGCACCACTGGGGTCGTGAGCACTATGTCACCTATGGATGAGAACCTGATCACCAATATCTTCATTCGGAACTCGTATTTGCCGAGGTCATAAATCTAACTCAATCCGGGTGAGTAAACTGACAGAAAGTTTTAAAATTTGATTTCAAATTTCATAAATGGCATTGAGTCTGCTATCGTACTTCTAAAATGCGATTCGGATTTACTATTTTAGAATCGATAGAAACGCAACCTGAACCAAACCGAAAAGAAAGCATGAACTACTGGCTAATGAAAACGGAACCCGGGACCTATTCCTGGGATGACCTTGTTAAAGACAAAAAGACCGTCTGGGACGGGGTTCGAAATTTCCAGGCTCGCAGCAATATTAAAGCGATGAAAAAAGGAGATACCATTTTCATTTATCACAGCGGGGAAGGCAAGGAAATTGTTGGTCTTGCCAAAATATCAAAGGAGCACTTTCCAGATCCCAAAGATAAGGACTGGGCTGTGGTTGAAATCTCTGTCGACAAGAAACTGAAAAGGCCTATCACACTCGCGGAAGTAAAGGCCACCAAGAAACTGGCGGATATGGTACTGGTGAGATCTTCTCGACTTTCTGTTCAGCCTGTTAAAAAAGAAGAGTTTGACCTGGTGATGCAAATGAGTCAGAAGTAAATGTTTCCTTTAAATAAGATATTGCCTCGACCAATCAGATGGTCCGTTTTTGCAATTGCATTGACAATGGTCTCATCTATTGGATTTGCACAATTCTTTCCACGAGGGCGATATGAAAAGGAGCTAAAAAATTCAGACAATGGATTCACCATCGTGTCCATGGCAGAGAGCGGCATTTCGCTAATGAGAGAAAAGAATAAGTTCAACGATGGAAAACGACTTTGGGAAATAATTCTTCTCGACTCATCACTGAACGAAAAATGGGTATCGGACATAGAAATGAAATCCAATTACGACATGATCGGGTACGAGTACGCAGCACCTTATGTGTACTATCTTTTTAGAGAGGGCGATCGCGATTCCAATAAATTTGAACTCTTACAAATCCACCAAACAAACTTTACGGTAAAACACTTTGAAATCAAGCACGAGTTCTCACTTAGATTGACGCACTTCGAAATGGTAGGTGAAAATGCAATTTTTGGTGGCTATGTTTCGCGAGAGCCAGCAGTAATGCTGTACGAAACACAGACTGAGCTGATCAAAGTAATACCCGGATTTTTCCTTAAGGACACTGAGCTGTTGGACGTGAAGGTTAATCATAACAACACATTCAATGCGCTAATGATCGAAAGAAATTCACTTGACAAAAGACACCTTGTTTTAAAAACATTTGATCAAACGGGAGCCCTGCTTTTAGAAGATTACATTGAGATCGAAAAGGAAAAGAATCTACTAACAGGTATTACAAGCGGTCTTCAGCGGGAAGAATTGATAATCCTTGGTACGTACACTGAAGGTGTTACCACAGAGGCGCTTGGATATTATTCTGTTCTTGTTGATCCGTTCTCCAATCAAGAAATTAACTACTTCACATTTCCCGAACTCAATCACATTCTCGATTACCTGCCTGAAAAACGTGCCAGCCGGATCAAGACCAAGTCAAAGGAAAGAATGGACCAAGGAAGGAATCCCGATTACAAGGCGCACGTTCAACCAGTGCGAATCTCCGAGACGGACGAGGGTTTTTATTTTTTGTCGGAGATGTATGAACCGGTCTCATCAAATCCCCGCCCCTATTGGAACAATTATTATAGTCCTTATTATGGCTATGGATTTACACCATATAGTTACAACCCATTTTTAAATCGTTACTCCAGCTCACCTTATTCAGTGAATTCAATGGATGAGAACAGCTCAACGAAAATGATTGAATCAGTGCTCTTACTCTTCGACAACCGTGGCAAAGTACTTTGGGACAATAGCCTGAAATTCACTGATGAGAAGAGATACACGTTGGAACAGACGTCAGATTTTATCGTAAAGGACAAACTTGCCTTCATCGGCTACAAAAAAGAACAGGAGATATTCGCCAGTGTGGGATCACAAGCCACACAGCATGAGAGTGATACATTAAGCGTCCCTCAACTAAAAGACTCAGATATCGTACGTTATGAAACAGAAGAGGATACAGGAATACGCTTCTGGTACAGGGATCACCTTTTTGTGTGGGGTTATCAGTCACTACGAGACCAGGAGAGACGCGGAGACGATCCCATTCGATATGTATTTTATATAAACAAGTTTGAAGCTGAATAGCACCATATGGGCCATTGCGATGATGATGAGCTTGACTTCGTTTGGTCAGGTAGAGCAGATTGATCGGTTCGAAATCGCAATCAATAATGACGAGATCTCCGACTTTCACACTGTGTCTGCTGGTGAGAGCGGACTCATGATTTATCGAAGAATTTTTGAACCTGGGGTGGATAAACTTGAGATCATTAGAATTGACACCGCCCTTCATGAAGTGTGGAAGCAGCAAGTTGAAATTGCTAAAGACCTTGTTGCCGTGCGCTCAGCAGTCAAGGATAACATCCTTTTCATTCTCTTCCGAAATGCTGCACTTCGTTATGGTGATTTTCACATAGCTGCTATCTCAGTGGCTGACGGGGAGTCAGTGGTTTATACCGTTAAAAATCTCATTCCTTTTCAACCCTCAGAATTTGTAATTACGAATACAGCTGCGCTCATCGGTGGATATTTTAATTATAGACCATTGATCGTGTACTTCAACTTCGACACACAATTCTCAAAAATACTCCCGGGCTTCTTTAATGAACCGGGTGAACTCACCCAGATCAAAACGTATGACAACGGCACCACAGATGTAATTGTGAGTACTGATAACTATGATAAAAAGAAATGCCTGTGGATTAGGAACTACAGCGATGATGGTGACATTATTAAAACTACTATTCTTCAACCTGAAGACAAAAAGAACCTGATCTTCGGAAGATCAATAAAAGTGGACGATGAACAGTTAGTGGTTGGTGTATTTGGGAGGTTTAAAGAGTATTCTCGAGGCTTATTCATCGCAAGAATCACTCCCACTGGCGAATACAACATTCAATATCATGACTACGCTGATTTTGAACACTTCTTTAACTACATGAAAGCAACGAAGGAGAAGAGGGTGATGGGAAGAATAGAACGAAAAAAGATTAAAGGAAAGAAAGCAAAGTTCAACTATCGATTTGCTGTACATGAAATCGTAAAGGCTGGAGACGAGTTTGTAATGTTAGGCGAGGCCTTTTATCCACAATACGCTTATCCTAATGGCGTCATGTACCGAAATGGAATTCCGCAGATGTATAGCCACTCTTTCAACAGAGGCGGATATACTCTAATCGGATATCACTATACTCACGCAGTCGTGATTGGTTTTGACAAAAAAGGTAATCTCACCTGGGACAACAGTTTTGAAATCAATGATGTGACCACCCCTACACTGAAGCAATTTGTCAAAATCCAACCGCTGGATGACAAAATCCTTTTGCAATATGTGTATGAGAATCAAATCAGGACCAAGACCATTAAGGATTCAGAAATTGTTGAAGGGAAATCGTTTGATGAAATCAAACTAAGATTTGCAGACGACATACTTCGTGACGAAAAAACTACTGCCAGCACACTTGATTACTGGTATGATGGTCATTTGTACGTAAGCGGGATTCAGCAAATCAAAAACTTCAGGGAAATAAAGGTGAGCGCCAATCGCAAGGTTTTTTTCGTAAACAAAATCAACTATAAATAAGGGTTAAGCGAATTTTAGTATCTTCGCGCTCAGGCCTATGCAGAAGAAACTCATTCTCGACTCTGATCTGCTTGATATCACCCTGAATCGGCTTTGCCAGCAACTTATTGAGACTCACGATCAATTCCAGGATACCGTTATTCTAGGGCTTCAGCCCCGTGGCATCTACCTGGCCGAACTCATTCATCAGAAGCTTGAAAAACTGACAAAGTCCAATATTCCACTCGGTTATCTAGACACTACATTCCATAGAGACGATTTTAGAAGAAGGGATACTCCCGCCAAGGCAAGCGAAACAAAAGTCCCGTTTGTCATCGAAGGCAAACATGTGGTTCTAATAGATGATGTCCTTTTCACGGGCCGAACAGTTCGCGCAGCCATGGATGCCATGATAGCATTTGGCCGACCGGCCAAGGTGGAGCTTCTCGTTTTAGTTGACAGAAAGCACAACCGGGATTTACCGATCGCTGCGGACTATGTAGGCAAATATGTAAATACGATCGCCTCGCAAAAAGTATTGGTGGAAATGCAGGCACAAGGTCATAAGCACAATAAGATTTGGTTAGTCAACCAGGATTAGCACTATGTCGAAGATAAGTCAACCGCACCTCCTCGGAATCAAGAACATCACCACCAAAGACATTGAACTTATTTTCGAAACGGCTGCTAATTTTAAGGAGATCATAAATCGACCAATCAAGAAGGTTCCCTCACTGAGAGATGTGACCATTGCGAATATCTTCTTCGAAAACTCCACCCGCACCAGATTATCTTTTGAACTTGCCGAAAAGAGACTTTCTGCTGACACAATCAATTTTACCGCCTCAAACAGCTCAGTCAAGAAGGGTGAAACACTGCTGGACACCGTCAACAATGTGCTAGCGATGAAAGTGGATATGGTCGTGATGAGGCATGCCAGCGTAGGCGCTCCACATTTTCTTTCAAAGCATATCAAAGCAAACATTGTGAATGCTGGGGATGGAACACATGAGCACCCAACCCAGGCACTACTTGATACGTTCTCCATCCACGAAAAACTGGGTACGCTGTCAGGAAAAAAAGTCGCGATCATTGGCGACATTCTTCACTCGCGCGTAGCCCTTTCCAACATCTTCGCACTTCAGAAGCTGGGAGCCAAGGTAATGGTGTGCGGGCCTCCTACACTGCTACCAAAGTACATCGCAAGTCTAAACGTAACTGTAGAGTATGATGTGAAGAAGGCACTTGAGTGGTGTGATGTGGCAAACGTACTTCGCATTCAGTTGGAGCGGCAACAAATCAAATATTTTCCCTCCTTGAGGGAATATTCTCTTTACTACGGCATCAACAAAAAGCTTCTCGACAGCCTCAAAAAAGAAATCGTGCTGATGCACCCAGGGCCAATCAATCGAGGTGTTGAACTTACAAGTGATGCTGCCGACTCCCATCACTCCATCATTCTCGATCAGGTCGAGAATGGAGTTGCAGTCCGTATGGCTGTCCTCTATCTGCTGGCAGGTGCAGCAGGATAGCTTCAATTAGCGGCTTTTCCGGGAA
Organism: Cyclobacteriaceae bacterium; assembly: GCA_020436085.1. GTDB lineage: Bacteria > Bacteroidota > Bacteroidia > Cytophagales > Cyclobacteriaceae > ELB16-189. The sequence continues at coordinate 84,024 of JAGQYM010000008.1, read as the reverse complement.
TTTTTTCCAGCCTCGTCCAGTCGAAATTAGTACCTTTATAGCCCTCTAATTTCGACATCATGATCTACAATTCTATTATTGAAACCATCGGTAACACACCCTTGATCAGACTTAATAATCTGACCAAAAGAATCAAAGGAACCATCCTGGTTAAGGTGGAGTACTTCAATCCCGGCAATTCGACAAAGGATCGAATGGCACTGAAAATGGTGGAAGATGCCGAGAAAGCAGGAATATTGAAACCAGGAGGGACCATTATCGAGGGAACCAGTGGTAACACAGGGATGGGCTTAGCATTGGCAGCCATCGCCAAAGGCTACAAGTGTATTTTTACAATGGCCGATAAGCAATCTCAGGAGAAGATTAACATCCTGAAGGCTGTCGGTGCTGAAGTCATAGTATGTCCAACTAACGTTGAACCTGAAGACCCAAGGTCATACTATTCGGTTGCAAGAAAACTCAACAAAGATATTCCCAACTCATTTTATCCAAATCAGTATGACAATGCATCCAATGCAAAGGCGCATTTTGAAACTACGGGGCCGGAGATATGGACTCAAACTGGCGGGAAAATAACTCACTACGTTGCGACCGTAGGCACAGGAGGATCGATGTGTGGAACTTCAAAATACCTAAAAGGTCAAAATAGTGATATCGTCAGTGTAGGTATTGATACTTACGGTTCGGTTTTTAAAAAATATAAGGAGACAGGCGAATTCGATCGAAACGAAATTTATCCTTACCTCACCGAAGGCTTTGGAGAAGACATCCTTCCGAAGAATGTTGACTTCGATGTTATCGACAAGTTTATCAAAGTGACAGATAAAGATGGAGCAGTGATGGCGCGAAGACTGTCACGTGAAGAAGGTCTCTTTGTGGGTTGGAGCAGTGGTTCCGCTGTACACGGTGCGCTTGAATACGCACAGGATAACCTTAAGGATGGTGACATCATGGTAATTCTTTTACCTGATCACGGAACCAGGTATCTCAATAAAGTTTACAACGATAACTGGATGAAGGATCACGGGTTTCTTGAAGAGAGAAGCTACGCCACTGCAAGAAAAATTATTGATCAAAGGAATGGGCATGATAGCCTTTACACCGTATCAAAAAATTCAGCAATTGGAGAAGCTATTTCCATTATGAACAAGGAAGGCATTGACCAGGTGCCCGTAGTGGAAAAAGGCGAGTTTGTAGGAAGTATTGCTGCATCTAGTTTGTTGGAAAAAGTAATTCAAGATCCCAACATCACCACCAAGCCTGTAGGTGAAGTTATGGACGCGCCTATGACTTTTGTGGCAATGGATAGCACACTCGATGTGCTGTCTTCGCTTTTAAATAAATCAAGTAAGGCCCTGCTCGTCCGTGACGATAAAGAGAAAGTTCACATCATTACCCAACACGACATCCTGAAGGCAATGACCTGACAGGAGGCAGCGAGAGATGAGACGAGTGATAGCTTTGTTGGTTTGCGTGTGTGAAGGGTTGATTGCAGCTTCACAGCCGTCTTCGGTGAAAGACAGCATTGACTTTTTATTATCCAAGCAACCACACGACAGTGCGTTGGTTGTCACGCTGAATGATTATGCCTTTGATTTATTAAAATCAGATCCGGGCCAGGCCCGAGACCTGGCTATCAAAACATCTGAAATCGCTCGAGAGATCAGCTTCCATACAGGTTACTCGCGATCACTGAATGTAGTGGGTAGTTCATACTGGGTTACAGGAGATTATGAACCCGCGCTTCGCTACTACCAACTGTCGGCTCGTTATTCAGAAGGGATAGAGGATCTTAACGGGCTCTCCGCTGCATATCATAATATGGGAGAGGTGTACAAGAAAGTCGGAAACTATAAAACCGCAATAGAATACCTGGAGAAGTCGCTGAGCTTTGACAGCACTAATCAGGCTAACTTTGCACTTACACTTTTTAACATTGGTGAAGTTTATCTTTTCCTCGGTGAATATCCGCAGTCGCAGGACTATTTTGATCGGGCTTTGAAAGAGGCCACTCCTCTGAATGACCAAAGAACCATGGCTTATGTTTATCAGAACAGGGGCAAAATCAAATTCCTAACCAACAAGTACCACGAGGCACTGCCGCTTTATGACAAGGCCACAGAACTTTGGAAAGAACAAGGGGACATCAGAAGCCTGATTCAAGTCTATCAGGACTACGCCCGCGTGTACCTCGCGACAGGACAATTAAACCAGGCAGAGAAAATAATTGATGATGCCATTGCGCTGGCCACGGATATTCAGGCAATGGACCTGCAAGTCACCAACTTTGATATTGAGTCCGGCATTTACAAACGACAAGGTGATTTTAAGAAATCACTTGAGGTGCTCGAAAAGCACAATATGCTGATGGATAGTGTTTATGACCTCAAAAAGTCAGAGCAAATAGCCTTATTGCAGGCATCTTTTGAATCCGACACCAGAGAGATTGAGAACAAAAAATTACGCCAAGATCAAGTTGCAAAAGATGCACGCATTCGAACTCAACAGTTTTTGATTCTGGGAATCAGTATTGTTTCTGTGCTGGCAGGACTGATGGCATGGATATCGATAAGGCAACACAACAAGATATCGGAAGTGAATGCCATTCTAAGCGAAAAGAATCGTGAGATAGAAGACAACCATTCCCAGATAGAAGAGCAAGCTCAAAAACTAAAAGTGTTAAATGGTAAGCTTTCTGAACTCAACAAAACGCTGGAGAGCAAGATTGAGGTAAGAACTAATCAGTTAAAAACACAAAATCACAAGCTGGCAGAATTTGCTTTTATGAATGCACACCAGCTTAGAGCGCCTATTGCGCGAATTATGGGACTAATCAACCTGATTCAAAAAACTGACCTTCCTGAAAAAGATAAAGTCATCGTAACCTACCTGGCAGAATGTGGAGATGAACTTGACCAGATCACAAAGAGCATCTCAAAAAATCTGGAAGAAGACAGCGTCTTTACAGAAAACCTGGAGGAGTAGCACTTACTTTCCTTTCTTAATCTCAACCTCTATCCTATCGTTGTATCCTGACAGTGTGCTTCCTTGAGGATAAATCATAACTTTTCCCCCCTCAGCTTTAGTCTTGATTCTTTTCGCTTCTATACCTTGACTTACCAAGTAGTCTTTCACCAGATCAGCACGGTATTGAGTCAGTTGCTTTGCTGAAACTGTTTCACGGTTGTTCAGTGTACTAGTCTCAAAGAATTCGTTGGAGCTACCTTTGGTGACAATGTTTCTAGACTGCTTTCCATTACAATGTCCGTGAACCATGATTTTATACTTTGGCTGTTCCTTCATCAGATCAACCAACCCATCAAGCTCAGGCCTAGACTCCGGAGTAAAAATTGCAGAGTTTCCAAAAAACCGAACTCTGTTAAACTCTATATAGTCGCCACGCTTCGAGCGCACTAGTTCAATCGGAATAATATTTTCGCTTTTCGGTCCTATCCCCGATGAAAGTACGGCTGGGTCGTCCCAGTTAACGGTAAGGTCTACTGGTCGGTAACCTGGAGCTTGAACTGACACAATAAATGCTCGTTCTGAATTTCTTGGTGCGGTCAGATACACTACTTCATTGCCATTGAAGGCCTGATATTGGCTTGCCGTAGGTGACTCAAGAATGTGGACTTCCCCAAGTACTTCTTCATTTGCGCTAACCAATTTGAACATGAAAGGCTTGCCCGCTGGCTTCTCTTCTACAGGTTCCTCCACCGGCCGTTCTTCTGGCTCCTCCTCCACAGGCACTTCTTCAATTACAGGCTCCTCCACAGGCTGCTCAACCGGTGTTTCCTCCACCACAGGCTGTTGTTCAACGGCCGTATCTTCTTCATTTTTGCCGAGTCTGCCGGAGAACACCCACGCGTCCTTGTATTTAGTTTCCACACGAATTTTTAGCATAAACTTAAAGGCAGCTCTCTTATCATCAGTACGAAGAATATAAACATAGTATAGACCGCGTCCTTCGTTAATTGCATATTGCGCGCTGAAATTGGCTTTGTTGGCCTGATCCGTCCAGCGAATAGCATTGTCGATTTTGGAAAACGCTCCAATCACAACATAGTGCTGAATGTCATTATCAGATTGAGCCGAAGTTGGACGAGGCAGAGCAGCCGCGCAAAGTACAATCAGGAGCGTGATGAAATTCTTCACAACAATTATGTTTGGATTCCTCCCAAATTAAGCAATCATGCTCTAAAACACCAGAAACGGGGATTTTTGATTTCAAACCAGGGACGAACAATACCCCAAATGGACATGACGAGGTGCATTTGACCTTATCAAGCTTGGCGCATTTCCCTTAGTTCTCAATGATTTCTATCTCAACCCGTACGTTCGATTGAGCCAAACTATGGTTCTTGTCATACAAAGGTCGCTTTCCTCCCCAAGCCTTAATCTCCATTCGGTCAGCATTTATTCCTTCGTTTTCAAGATAGCCTTTGATTACATCAGCCCGTTCCTCAGAGAGTTTTTTTGCTGAACCACGACCTTCCTTGGTATCAGAAAGGGAGAAGTAACTTTTTGAATCACCCATGGTGATGATTTTTCCTGCGGCATTTCCGTTGGTATGACCGTGAATCCGGATCTTGTATGCTTCATTTTCGTGCATCATATCAATCAGGTTGTTCAGCTCGTAGCGTGATTCCGGTCTCATGATTGCTGCATCCTTGAAGAAATAAACATTGTACATCACCGCGATATCTCCCTTTTGCAAGCGTACCAATCCAAAATCCAAAATTGCTTCGTCATCATTTCCTCGTTTCACTTTTTCTGTAAGAAAAGGATTATCATAGTTGACCTTAAACAGCAACTTTCGATATCCCAACACTTCGCAAGCCAGCACGATGTTTCCAGACGCATCGGCACGGCCTACAGTCACCACTTCGTTTCCGGGATAAGACATCAGCTTTCTCCCAGCATCGTTGACAAGGTCCACCTCGCCTTTGATCTTCTTGTTGTTAACAGTGTTGAAAATATTGAATTTGAATTTTCTATTTCCCTCGGCATCGAAACCCGTAGCTTCTCTAACGGCTACCGCCAGATTACCGGCTGTTGTTTTGACGAAATTGTCGCTCACTGCTATCTCAGGTGACTTAACACCAAGCGAAACCAAAATTTCCTTCATCAAATTGGAGACTTCTTCTTTTTGGTCATTGGCTTCAAAATATCCCTTTGCCGCATCGGCCAATACATTGGCTAAAGCCTCTTCACCAGTTGCGTTGATTTCTTTATACGCTACCCCACGAGTCGGATGATTAAACTCCATAGCCTTCGCTGCAAAGGCGTCAAAACTCTCCGGATCTTTCTTGCGCAGAAACTTAACAACCGGCTTCAAGCCTTCGTGAAATGGTTGATCAGTTTGAGACTCTGAAGCATTGATTGCTAATATGTTATTATTCGAATCAAAAAAACCTGTGACAGGTTGATCTTCGTCAATGTCGTATCCAAGTGATCTCAAAGCCTTTCTACCCTCTTCATCATCTTTAAAGACGATAACCTTTGTATTAGCGTCAAGCTTGGTAGCAGACTTCTTTACTTCTTGTATTGTCTGATAATGGGCTTTCTGTTGTTCACTGGAAGCACCGCTAATCATCTTTTCCACATCCACACCGGCAGGTTCATCGGTCATTGAATAAGCCTTCACTTCCGCAGCTTCTTTGTCAACGTTTTCCGAAACAGGCTTCACTTTCACCGTACCGCTTGATGCCATCAATGCATTACGTGTTTCGCCCTGACTATCAGCTGTTGCTGTGGTAACTTCTCCAAGCATACCGTAATAAACCCACGAGTCCCAATAGCGAGACTCTTTGCGTAGCTTCCTCGCTTCGGCAAATGCCTGAACTCGGTTGGAGGTATTCAAGACATAGACATAATAAAGCTGACGATCCGGGTTCATATCAAACTTTACATCCGGATGAGTGAGCTTTGCCTTTTCGGAAAATTTCACCGCGTTGTCACGGCTTGAGAATGCTCCTATCACCACATGGTTCGTAAGAGCTGAGTTGGCGTCACCGCTGGAAGGTTGCGCAAGTGTGGAAAATGCCCCAAAAAATAGAACAAATGCCAGGTTAAGATTAAGGCCCATAGACTTTACCTGTTAAGATTAAAAAATCAAAAATACTGAGTATTCATTGATAAATTTAATCAAAAACTCATAAAACCTTACATTTCAACCAGTTATGGAGATGCCAAAATTCGAAACGACTGGGTCAGAATTTGACCTTCATCATCGACCAAGGTGAGGGTGTGCTTGCCTATGTCCGCGATCAGGCTCAAATGGTGGGTTTTCTTCGTGGAGCCGATATAATCGCCATCCAGATGCCAATAAACAGTCGATTTGGATGAGCGATGAGCCGCCTGAAACAGCGTTCTGCCCGGAGATCCGTCCAACTCTCGAGGAATAAATATCTCAGCACCCTGCTTCGGATAGACCAGATCCATTGCTACTTGAGTGGCAGGCACACAATCGCTGCGAGTTGGAGGTAACGGGCGGTAGCTAATATTCTTCGATCGATAATAGTACTCCTGAACCGGAGGCAATACAAACCAATTTGCCGTATGCACCCTTGCCGAAGTTTCACAATCGAGATTGACCTGGAAGCGCTCATCATTCGTAAGATGGATTCTCCGATGGTATTCACAGGGAAGAGAAGACAACCCAGTTTTAGTGACCCAGGTAGCAACTGAGGATTCACAAAAGGATGAAAGACGTTGTCCGCTTTTTGTGCAAACCTGAATCTCAGTAAGCTCCGATTCTGGTCTTTGGAACCATGGCTGTCCGGGCAACAAGGCAAACAGATCGAAGAGTATCGGTGCCGCCATCTCAGTACCTGTCAAGCCTGGTCTGCCCTCGCCATCTGCATTACCAACCCAAACACCTACCGTGTATTCAGCATTTGTTCCCACGGCCCACCCATCTCTAAACCCGAAGCTCGTTCCCGTCTTCCAGGCAATCGGTTTTGTCGAGGAAAAGTGCTGCCAGCCTGTCTCTTCTCCCGGCCGATACAATTCCCTTAACGCGTCAAACGTGAGCCAGATGGAAGATGCGCTTAACCAACTGGTTTCGCTCAGCTCAAGCTGTTCATCTTGTTTGGTACTTGAAGCATAGTAGGGAGAATGAAAGTCGCTTTTATGATACCTTTTCGAACCAGGCTTCAGAAAATAGTGATTCAACGTTCGCGCCATGGACGCGTAAGCACCAGTGATATCCCACAATGTTCCTTCAGCTCCTCCAAGCACTAAGGATAGTCCATAGTGATCTGCCTCGTACTTCAATGTGGTCAGACCAACATTCTTCAATAGATTGTAAAATTTCTCGTATTGATATTCCTGAAGTTCCAGCACTGCAGGAATATTCAGCGAACGGATCAACGCCTGATCTGCAGGCACAGCTCCATCATATTCTCTTGAAAAATTCTTTGGCGAGAATCCACTAATGACGGTTGGCACATCCGATACCAGTGTTCGCGGCAGCATACTCCCTTCGTCCATCTTAGCGGCATAAAGAAATGGCTTGAGAATGCTGCCTGTGCTTCGCGGAGCTGTAACAACATCCACCATTTCCTGATGGTCTGCTCCTGCATTGGTGTTCCCCACATAAGAAATCACTTCGCCAGTTTCAACTTTAAGAATAATAGCTGCAGCATTGAATACCTGGTTGCCGCTTATTCTTCGGAAGTGATCATTAATTATCCTTTCTGATTGAATCTGAATTCGTTCATCAATGGTAGAATGAATTTTCTTTTGATCATGGCCTTCCATCTTCGCTCTCACCAGAAGGTGCTTTGCTTGTTGAGGCAATGCATGGGGGTTCTCAGGAATCGGTTCAGAAATGGCTAACTCATAGGTCATCTCATCAATTTTCTCAGCGTCCTTTAGTTGCTGCAAGAGTCGATCTCGTTTCAGTTTAAGTTCATCACGATTCCTACCGAGGTGAATGAGTGAAGGATTGTTGGGGAGAACTGCGAGCATACAAGCTTCAGCCCAGCTCAGTTGATCAACACGTCTCCCAAAGTACCGCCAAGCTGCCGCCTCAATGCCAACTACATTACCCCCAAAAGGCGCGTGCGATGCATAGTAAGCAAGGATCTCTTCTTTGGTGAGCGCAAACTCAAGCCGAAGTGACTGTAACGTCTCTATTGCTTTTGCTACAAAAGTTCTTGACTGATTTTTTCTGGCCAAGCGCATCACCTGCATCGTAAGCGTGCTGCCACCGCTTATTACCTTTCCCGCCTGAACATTCTGTTTGATGGCCCTCCCAATCGCCAAAGGGTCAACGCCCCAGTGGCTGTAGAACCGCTTGTCTTCAAACTGAACGATGGCCACTTCGAACTTTTCAGGCACTTTTTGCTGAAGTGGAAATCGCCACTGACCATCATCTGCTATAGAAGCAGACAGAAGATTTCCATTGCGATCTTCCAACACAGTAGAATAGGGATCTTCAAAAAGAGGATCGGGTAGAGAGAAATAAAAGAAAGCCAGGAACACTACCATAAGTGCACTGATTACCTTTTTCCAATATCGCTTGAGCAAGCTCACGAATTACGGAACCACATTTGCTTTTACGACCTGAACTTCCTTCCCTTTTTTGCGAGTGTAAACACTTCGATCATACATTGCTTCGCAACTTACTGCGGGCAAATAGTATGACCCAGCATAACTTGCAGTCAGCATCACCCTAAACGTTTTGGTTTGGTTTGCACCAAGATCAAAGTAAGTGTAAACCCGATCATCCCTGATATCCTGATAAGTTGGAGTATCTCCCGTGAGTCGATCCTCAGCATCATCAAGTCTCAGGTTGTTGATCTCCCAACCGCTTGGGAAGATCTGATTCAAAGCAAGATTTTTATAAGTTCCTCTCAGTCCTGGATTACTTACAGTGACTGAAGCAATAAACTCTTGGCCTTGTTCCAAGGCGGAAGGATCCAACGAATTTCCACGTGTATCCGAATAACTGACACTTAACTTCAAGTTGTTTTCTTCATCCTCCTCGGCTCCCCGGGCCGGCACACCTCCTGTGATCACATTGACATACAACGAACCTGAGCTTGTGTTATCAAACTGGAATGAGACCGCCTTGCTCTGCTCTGCTAGCAGATTAATTTGAGCGATTGGCAACTCCGTGCTTCCGGAAATCTTTTCTCCATTATATGTATAGGTGAACTTAATCGCTCCCTTCTTCTCCATACCAGCAAACGAACCGACCGACTTAAGACTCCAGGCGACTGTCTGCGTGCTCATCCATGAATTAGGATTACTCAGAGCGGCTGAGATTTCCTTAAGCAAATCAAATGCCTTCGCTCTTTCGTTGAGCATAACCAAAGTCTCCAGAATAATCGCTTTGTCTCTCAAATCAGATCCATAAGAATAGGCCATCTCCTGATACGGTTTGATGGCAGTGGGCAAATTGTCGATGAGTTTTTTGGCTGCCTCTGGCTGTCCAGCCTTCACGTACGCAGCTGCAAGCATCCACTTTGATTGAGAAGATATGCCATTCATTTCCCGAAGGCGATTCATTGCGCTCAGTTCCGCATGGCCCGCAAGAGCAAGCGTGTACAATCTATAAGCCTGCACCAGCTCATCGCGCGCATATTCGCGTCCAACTCGCCACGACTGCGCTTTATCTCGCTGATACTTTCTCCAGCGATTGAGCATGTCATTGGGTACAAAGTATCCCTTAGCCGATGCCTCCAGCAAAAAGTGCCCAGCATAAGTTGAGCCCCAACTGTCAGAATCCTGATTGCCCGGCCAGTAAGCAAATCCTCCATCTCGAGTAACGAACAATCTCAACCGGTCAATTCCTGCTTTGACGTTTGCTTGTGTTTTATTTTTGGTCTCATCGTTAAGTACCATCACCTGATCAAGGAATAATTGTGGAAAAACTGATGATGTGGTTTGCTCAATACATCCATACGGATAATGAAGCAGGTAGCGCAGCCTCTGTCCCAAATTAACAGGCGGTAAACTCGACACTTCCAGGGTAGCCGTGTTTGTACCCACTACGCCAACAGGAGTAATTGTTGCACTCCAACTTTTTCCCGCTTCAATAAATTTATCCTGCACCTTAGTTACAAATGGATTGGGGTTTCTAACTTCTATATCGATAACATCCTTCGCTTTGTAACTACCTGACGACACTTCAACCTCCAGTTTGGCAACTCCGGTTTCGCTTTTCACCGCCAACTCAAAGTCTGTGGTCATGTCAGAACTTCCATTCATGTTCACCGTCTTTGAACTTCCGTTTGGCAGACTAAGAGGCCCACTCACCTTGACATTGATACTCACATCACGAATTCCTTTTTCCATCGCAAACAAAGTGATTGGCAATTTCAATCGCTCCTCTGGGCCAAGTACGCGTGGAAGTGTGGCGAGAACCATCAGAGGCTTCCGCACGGGTGTTGCTTTTTCAGCTTTTCCATATGCACCCTCATATCCTGCAACCAACATTGTTTTAACTGACCCAATGTATTGAGGCATTACGAACTTGTGTTCGTTTGATCTGCCATCAAGCGTAATAGGCCCAAAGAATTTTACTACAGGTTTGAAACGATTTGCTTTACTATCATCCTCCTTTGCAGCCATCTCTCCATCACCCCCGATCGCCAGTAGTCGCTCCACTCTTCCTCCAAATGCTCCCATCACCTGATCATATAGGTCCCAGGTCTTTACACCCAATGCCTCTCTCGCATAAAATCGCTGCCATGCATCCGGAGTGGTAAATTTAGTCAGGTCAAGCAAGCCTTCGTCCACGATTGCTAGTGTATAAGTCATATCTCTGCCTGCCTTCTCAGAAACTTTTATGACCACTTCTTTTCCAGGTTCTAATACATCCGGCATTTGAATCTCGGGTTGTAAGTGCGTGTTGGGATCCTCTACACCAATTGGAATTACTCCGTACATTCTAATCGGAAGGTCATTGACAGTTTGTGAATGTGGTTGCAACAGTGTTGTGTGAACAAATGCATTAGGTGTCATATCTGGTGTGATATCAATGGCAAACTGGTTATCACCTTTTTGCGTTTCAACCCAATAGGTTTGTATCACCCGACTTCCACTCTCCACGCTTACGAGTGCCCTTCCCTGTCCGCTGCCCGGAATAACAATGTTCGCCTTTTCACCAATATTATAAACCGGTTTGTCGGATGAGAATGAAAGCATGGTCGCACCTTGACTGTTGCCCCTTGAGCGGCCTGCCCAACCCGGCCAATCGATGTATACAATTTTTCCAGTGCTATGACCTGAAACGGGATCGTAAGCTTTAACGAGGAATCTGCCCCACTCAGGATAGTCAACTTTAAAATCCCATTGACCTTTCCCATTTACAGTTTGTATTTTCCCCGTTTTCATCGGGCGCGAATACCGCCCAGACATGTAATTCGCATTGTCACCAGAATCATCCCACCACCAGCGCCACTCCAGTTTATAGAGCGACATCTGAATTTCACTTCTTGAAACCGGATTGCCATCGGCATCGACTGTCACCACTTCAGCGCGTTGTGTAGTATCTGTAAGCAACATTCCTCTCTTATCTCCTTTCGGGAGGCGAACACCAGTGAAAGAAGAGTATGGATAATAGGGAATGCTGAACCGATCGATGCTGAAGTTGCCGCTCTCCTCAAAAACCTTTCCACGGAAAATTGCATTTAACTTTCCTGGTGCCTGATCAGACAATGATAAACTAGTATTGATTGTGGCATGGCCATCATCATCAGTCGAACCACTAAAAATCGGTTGCACTTCACTATAAAAATCTATTGTCGGATCATCGAATGCGTAGTCCGGATATTTGTCAAACTTGGTTTCTGACTTAGCGAGAAGTACCTCAAATTCTGCTTTGAGGTTTTTGCCGGGCGCTCCGTGAAGCCAGTTCACCTGAAGGTTTCCACTCACGTTATTACCACCTGCTGTTAATCGATCCACGCCAAAGTCGAGATTGATTTTTAATCGGTTTGGTTTTACTGTTTCAATCTTTAACGTTTTGGTGAACTCCGTGCCGCCCACCTTCACTCTTCCCAACCAGTTCCCTGTTGGGTCTTCCGAGCCAGTTTTTGTGGCAAACTTATAGAAACCATTTTCGGAGCTTGATCTCACGAGTCGCGAGGTTACCTGCCCTTGAGGGTTTTGCAGCTCAAAAACCACCGGGTGATTAGATGGTAAAAGTTTGAGCTTGTCTTCCAGCAAAAACGTGACATAAAGAGAGTCTCCTGGTCTCCAAACACCTCTTTCTCCATAGATAAATCCTTTGATCCCCTTGCTTACATGCTCACCACCTACGTCAAAATTGCTAAGCGATAGCGACTCACCGTCATTTAATTTTAGGTAGCCTCGTTGACTACCATTTTTTGCAACCAAAAGAAAGGGCATCTGTTTCGATGGGATGATTGTCTTTCCATCAGAAGATGTCGTAGACGATGCTATAAGTTGTTGTTGAAAATCGTACAACTCAACCTGAATGCCTGAAAGTGGTTCCGTTGTCTTTAAGTCGTTGACAAATATCATTGTGTTTCCATCGCTACCCCTCTTTGCTACAAGCCCCAGGTCGGATGCTATTACATTTTGCTTGATGGACCGGCTGCTATTATAGTAAGATGAGTTGCATGGGTTGTCTCTCTGTGACCAGTCGTAGTCTTCGTTATAATAATAGTCCTCGTAAGAATCCCAGTAGCTGTCCTCTCCGTCATCGTTCTCATCCCAATTTTCCGCATCAAATCCAGCCTGATCACCAGAACTTAGATCAGCCTGTGTTGCGCCATCGCACGTATATGCACGATAATCTTGCTTGAAGCCCAACCGAACTTGATAGATGGCACCAGGCTCCGTGTTAATCAGAGTTGAGATGTCCAGAGTAAAGCGGTTCCATTTTCCAAAATCAGTCACTCCAGAATTCTCCAGCAACAACATCTTTTTCACAATCGGCTTGCCCACACGTCTTAGTTGCGAGTTACCGTTGATATTGTTGATTTGCAGGAACTGCATCACATTTTTCTCGTAGATTTTTAGAATGGTCACATCTACTGCCCTAAGGTTCACTGCTTCGAAGGGCATAATCAATCCGTCAGTGCTTGGTAAAATTGATCCCTTGCCAGCAAAACGAACGGCCGGCTTCACTTGCTCGAACATCACTTCAAAGGAAGTCCTCTCTTTCATTTTATAATCCAGCACATTGCGTACTCCCGCTTCTACATGAAGCGTTTTAGTGCCAGTTTGTCGGAGCCTGGGATATACCCTCACTTCGTTGTCTTTGATTTCATATTGAAGATCACTGAGGCCTTCTATACGAATGAGGCCATCCAGGTTTTGCCGTTCACTGAGCGGATCAGAAAACTGAACCACAACGGCTTGTGATGAACCTTGATCGACTTTCACATTGGTAACACTAAAGTCCCCGAGTGCCGGCACCTTCACCTCTTCATCTGATGTTTGGCCAATACCTATCGCTTCACCGTTTGCTGCGAGGCGCACTACCGTTGCATTGTCTTTTCTCTTTACTTCCTCCACAGTAAATGCATGTTGCTTGCCATCCGCAGCGTGTGCCCATGAAATAGAAAGTATATTTCCTTCTTGTTGTGCAGTAAGCATTTTTTCTATCTGTGCGTCTTCTGCAAAGTCAGCCGTAGTTAATATCCCTTCAATTTTTTGACGAGTAAGATCTGACTTGGAATATGGCAACACATTGTCAATTGCAATTCCAAAGTTTTGAGGAATGATTCGGAAAGAGTAGTGAAATGTGGCAAGCTCACTTGGAACAGTGAGCACTTTTGACAACGAAAAGTCTACGTCATAAGACTGCCCTGATGTCATTCTGTTGGTTGGCTTGAATTCAACCGTTCGAGTATCCAACCAGGTTACTTTACCATCCACGGAGGGTTTGAAACTAAAAAGCTTCACGGATGATTCCTGTCCCACCATATTTAAATCAACTGCATCTTCAGTTAGAACAATTCGAATAGTAGAACCGGAACCAATTACTCCGGCTGTATAGGATGAAACAAATTCACCGAAAGCAGGATTTATTCCTGCGTTATCATTCTGGCTACCAGAATGACCTTTGGAGAAATAAAAAATTAATGCGACAACCAAGACTGTCGCAATCAGCCCGAAGCCGATTTTCTTTGAACTTGAACTCATAGGGATATTATTAGGAAGATGAATATCGAGAATTTACATAAAGAGTTGAACAACGGAGTGATATTTTTAAGTCAAGCTTAAACAGGGTATTAAAACAGTATATTCTTTGCCTGACAAGGCATATGGCCTAACTTTGCGCCTCATTGATGTTGGATTTAAAATACTTGAAGTAACCATGACATTCCTCGAAACGGAATACTACGGCAATACCATTGAGAGCTACCTGATATGTGTAGGGATGATTCTGGGGGGAATGCTGATTATCAGGCTATTCCGAAAGGGTATTCTCACAAAACTAAAAAAATGGGCTACCACCACAGAAACCAACTTTGACGACTATGTAGTTAGTGGAGTTGAACGCTTTATTCTGCCTATGCTGAATGTAGGCGTGATGTACTTTGCAATAAAGTATCTGAACCTCACCGAAGGAGGCACAAAAATACTGGCGAGCGCATTTGCAGTCGCATTCACCTTCTATGCAATTCGCCTGACCACTTCTTCGCTAAGAATTCTACTTGAGTCATACGCACGCAGACAGGAAGGTGGAGAGGAAAAAGTAAAACAGCTGCGGGGCATAATGATTGTAGTGAGCCTGCTTGTATGGTCGCTGGGTCTTGTATTCTTGTTTGATAATCTCGGGTACGATGTTACCGCGATTATTACGGGTCTTGGCATTGGAGGTTTGGCAGTTGCGTTGGCAGCACAGACTATTTTAGGCGACCTGTTTAACTACTTCGTTATTTTCTTCGACAGGCCATTTGAGATTGGTGACTTCATCGTGGTGGATGATAAAAGGGGTAACGTTGAATATGTAGGAATCAAGACCACAAGAATTAAGAGTATCTCCGGTGAACAGATTGTGATCTCAAACAGCGACCTGACCAATTCGCGTGTGCACAACTTCAAGCGGATGGAAAAAAGGCGGATTGTCTTCACGCTTGGGGTGACTTACCAAACAACACCTGAACAACTTCGTGAAATTCCTGAAATCGTGAAGAAAATCATTACCGACCAGACAGATGCTGAAATCGACCGCTGTCACTTCGCAACATTCGGAGATTTTAGTTTGAACTTCGAGACGGTGTATTTCGTGACAGAACCTGACTACGTGAAATACATGGACATACAACAAGCAATCAATCTTCGGATTTATGAAGAGTTTGCTGCCAGGAATATCGAGTTTGCATATCCTACGCAAACGTTGTTCCTGGAAAAATCAGAAAGTTAGTCTCCAAATCCTGGGTAAGGAAAGCATTCTCCATATGACTTGACTTAAGCATATCGGAGAATGCCTTATTAGAATGCAGCTTACACTCTCGTTAGTGTTGTAACCTCCTTGCATTCACCTGGGTCCTGCTCAATCACGGTGAGTGTGGTTTCAGTTACGGTAAACTCATAAGTATCAGCCCCTGATCCCGTACCGAAAGTAATTTTATTTCCGTCAATCGAGTAGGACTCGGGCGGCTCTCCTTCAAACGTGACCATATCTTTTGTAATTACTACTACCTCGCAAGCCGAAGTGCAGGTTTCACTCTCGTTATCATCAGGGTCAGAACACTCGGACGCGACATAACTTACGAACCGCCAGGATCCGACTATCAGGTCAGCTGGATTTTCATCATCTTCGTCTTTACAAGATGTCGAAAATAAAATCAGGCAGAACATTCCTAAGATTGATAAAGTTAATCTATTCATAGTCGTATTTGGTTTAATCGTTTCATTACTCGTGTATCTTGTTTGGTTCACCAGGTTTATTTTTCTCTACTGAAGCTTTTTCTCCACGAGCCTTTTCATTTCATCGGCTCGTTCAGCGTTAACTTTCTCAACCATAGACATGCCCAACGCACCTGAGATCTTTTGATATATTTCCTTAACATCAGAGATTTCCTCATCCTGCACATGCTCAGGTGTAACGAAGCTGCCCATGTTTAGCACCTGCGCGACCACCTTCTGCTTTGGAGAGTCAGAAGAACCTATGTACTCCATAGCCAAAAGAGAGGTCACCATGTTGAGCGATGCGGCATATTTTTTTGCACCGTTTACATCTTTCTGTGTCACAGTCAATCTTGGATCAACGGTATAGGTGAAAACCACTTTATACTTTGATGCCCACCAATCATCTACTCTACCAAGTTTCAGATCCTTGTAGGGGACGTTGTTGATATTTATTACCTCGAAATCCGCAATACCTAGCGCGGTATTTAAATCATCTGCAAATGCTTTTCCAAGTGCCAGTAAGGACTCGTCCATGTATTCACCATCGATAGATTGCTCTCCGCTTGGCATCATTTGTTTCATCATAGCACTACCTGGTGCACTTTCAGGCTTGGGAGCTGCAGCCGGTTTCAACATCAATAGCACACCTACTTTGTTGCCGTCATTTTTGATACGTTCAAGCTTAGCAGCAAAGGTTTCTTTCTTCTCTGGGTAGTTGTCTTTAGCAGACGCGTATTCGGGAGAGGCACTGGCTGATCTTCCTGCGTACTGATCCGCCAATTTTGTCTTCGATTGAGCTTGCTGCTCGTCCATCGTTAGCCGCTTGGCAGGGGCTCCCAAACTCCGTGGAGGATCAACAAAGTAGTATTTGATCTTGCCCGAGTTACTAGCTTCGTACCATGCATTGTAGTTGTTTATGATTCTGTCGAGATCTACGGTAGCCCTCTCCTTCTTTATCTGCTTTGCGTCCATCTCTGCCAACTTTCCTACGGCTCCCATGAGGCCTTTCTTTTTAGGCGCTGGTTGAGCTGAAGCCTCTTCAGAATTTTGCTTCTCTTGCTCTCCCAAAGCGTCTGCCTCTGCCTTCTCAAGTTCGGCTGATATCTCTGGTGAATCCGATATCCATTTTTTTAACACAGCGACCGACACGTCTCCATCCACATAGTCATTCGTTCCAATTTTGTGGGTGAGCGTTCCAGTTCGACTTCCTACGATGGCAAATTTTTCATCATCGGTACCCGGTTTGCGTTCAAATTTTAAATAAGTGTAGCGCTCAATTGCACCCTGTATGTTTAAAACAGTGAACTCTTGTCTTCTAGCCGGATTGGGACGAAGTGCCCAGATGTTTCCCTCAACCATAAATGCTTCAATGCCTCCTGAATGAGTGTAGGGCTCGCTCTGAAAATCTGGCTTGATGGTAAATTTGTTGAATTGGTTCTTATAAAATTCCGGGGCTTGATACTTCAACTCGATATCTTTCACCACACCATCACCAAAAATCATCTTAGCGGGAACCATCTTTCCCTCGAGTTCTTGTTTGAATTCCTGAGCGAATAAATTGCCGCTCAGCGCGATAATAAAGGTCAGACTAAGCCATTTCATAAAATTAGTTTTTTAAGGTTGACTACTTCACGATAACATCACCACTGGTGTTGTTGGAGAAAGTATTGTTATTTGCCACGTTCAAAGCATCGGGGTTTTGTTTTCCTGATTCTACTAAAAGACCGTATCCGGCACCTCCTGAAATCGTGTTGTTTTTGAATGTGCTGCTAGAGGCTACGGTTTGATTGAAAACCAGATTTGCAATTTCTGTCGCAGGCGTAACTCCGTTCTTGATGATGGCCGTCTCCCCTCCATTCTTTATCTGGCAGTGCTCGATCTTAGCTATGGTCTGCACCAATATCCCAGCCCACGAGCCGCTCGTTCCAGCCTCACCATCAAAAGTAATAGGTGATTCGGCTGTACCGATAGCAGTAAACTGCCCCTGCTCCAAGTCCAATTGTTTTCCCGATTTGAATCTAATGTTTACACCAGCCAGCAAAATCCAGGAACCACCGGAGAGTCGCACAGAGCCTGACGGTAAATAATAGTTTGATCCTCCGAGCGGACTCCATGTGCTACCCGGAGATGTAGTAATGTTGGGAACAAAGACCTCTACCGCTGCCACGCCAACGGGCATCGTATAGGAATTAGAAGAAATATTGGGGATATGAAATACATGTGTCCTGATTGCCGGTTGACTGGTACCTGAAAAAGTACCGCTGTTCACCGTCACAGAACTCATCCCGGCATTGTATATGCCATATCCTCCACTGTTAATAATCTCAACGCTTGAAAAACCTGATGTTGCATTTGTTATGTACACGGCAGCTTTTTCAGAAGTACTGAGAAATCCAGTACTAAATACTTCACTTCCTGCATTGGAAATTGTACTGTTACTAATGGACAGTTGATTGCCGGAACCGTATGCTATTCCCTTCCAGGCCGCTCCATCCAAGCCGTCAAGTTCACTTTCCAAAATAGTTAACTGTTCTTGCGCCAGGATACCGGTACCTTCCTTCATGAGAATAATCGAGGCTTGGATTAGAATTGGCGAACCCGCCAAAAAATCATCATCCAAATAGAATTTTGCTCCGTTCCGGAAAAAGAAGGTCTGTCCCGGTAAGGCATCGATTGTACTGCCACCACTTGGCTGCAGATGGATGTAGTCATAGTCGGTCGGGAAGGTATTAAAGCCGATATAGTTGACAAATGAAATGGGAGCCTTGATAGGGATGGCGCTGGAAAAACCAGTATTGGAGATTATCGACTCTGCACCATTAGTTGGTACTGTAGCGAGAATATCATAGGAGCCCGAGTTGGTAAAAATGACATTTCTAAAATTTGATATCACAGGTGTATTTCCTGCAAACGTTATGGCGGCCGCCTCCGATTGACCAGCAAAGGCGGTCGATCCGGCATTTTCGATAATAGTTATCACACTAATATCAATCGTCCCACCATTGACAAGTATTCCCTTCCAACCTGTATCAGAGGTAATCTTGTGATTGTTAGAAGTAGAAATTCGGAAAACTGCATTGTCCTCCACAATAATACCAGCCCCTGCCGCAACCTTCACTACTATACTTCCACTAGCATTGTTAGGGTCATCAAAATTCAAGGTAATCCCACCAGGTATCGTTAAGTCAGAAGTGATCAAGT
Source organism: Cyclobacteriaceae bacterium (assembly GCA_020436085.1). GTDB lineage: Bacteria > Bacteroidota > Bacteroidia > Cytophagales > Cyclobacteriaceae > ELB16-189. The sequence goes on along the minus strand of JAGQYM010000008.1, from coordinate 64,977 downwards.
AGTCGGGCATTGACGGATCAGAATCAATGTCCTTCAGGCTCATGCTCTCAGAAAGTGTACCGCTTAATTCGAGCGCTCCAGTAACGGTAATGGTCACATTGTCCACTGAAAACTGGCCACTGCTCGTTATTCGAAGCAGAAAAGTATATATTCCGTTCTTTGTGGGTGTAAAAGTTGGGTTTGCAGAACTTGAACCACTCAAGCTGACAGTCTCCGGACCACCTTGTTGTTCCCATTCGTAGTTGAACGTCCCACCTGGTCCAGAGGACGCGCTACCATCCAAGGTTACTACACTAAAAGGTGCTACCGTTTGGTCAGGGCCAGCATCAGCTGTAAGTGAGTTTGCTGGATTTCCACCATCATCGTCCGAGCAAGAGCTAGCAATAAATAGGATCGCAAGAGCAGGTATGGAAAGGTATAACCAAAAGCTTCGTTTCATTTTTCAAGGTTTAAAATGTAGCCAATTCAGTAATTTGGCTCATTTCACCTTGCTTATGAAGTCCTCTTTTGCAAGAGAGGGTTTATCTTTCTGGAGTTGGTATCAAAATTTTGTGAAGTTTCAATACCCTGACGAATACTCCTACAACAAACGAACACGCGACAGAAATTCCTGGCGATAACTTTCGCTTATGGGTATTTTATGACCAGCAATCATCAGAGATGTATCATCAAAGGACTCCACGTTACCAATATTGATTGCGTAAGACCTATGAATTCGAACTAGCTCTTTGAGGTTAATCCTCATCAAAAATGAGTTTAGATTCTGAGACAGAACATATCGATTCTTTTCGGTATGGATATGCACATAACTTCCAGATGCCTTCACAAAATGTATTTCTCCAGGTGATATCTTCTCGTGCTTTCCGTTCGCCCTGACAAAAAGATTTTTATGAATAAGCGTTTCATAGCTTGATGTGTCTCCATCACTTTTGCTGATTCCATCGGGTACTTGATTTCTCGAAAAATTGAAGAGTGAAAGATCAACAGCAGCCAACAAATTCGAGTGGGTAAACGGCTTTACAAGAAAGGCATTCGGCAAGGTAGCTTTAGCTTTTGTGTAGGTTTCCCTGTCAGAATTGGCTGTGATGTAAATAACGGGCAGTTCATACAATTCCTTTATTCTCTCGACCAATTGTATTCCAGTCATCTCTCCAAGTAGTCTTATGTCTACCAGAAGCAAATCGGGTGGTGTGATTGATAACTCCTGCAAAGCATCTTCACCAGACTCATATATGCCGATGACTTGATATCCATGGTCTCCCAGAAAAGTGCTAATGTCCTGGGCAATAGCAAACTCATCTTCGACTATCGCTACAGAAATCGCCATCTCTCCAAATTTATTATTAATAACTTCATCGCCATGTGGGTTGGGAGAGTTTCATTTCAATCTGAAATCCATCTTGAAACAAAATATTCATCTCTCCATTTAACTTGGACCTCACTAATTGATCGACAAAACGGAGTCCAAATGATTTATTTAATTGCCCTTTCGAAACTGGTTCTCCTTCTCCGTTATCTGCAATTTTAAAAACCCAGTGCTCCAATTGGCGGTTTAGGCTCACGTAAATTTTTTTCGCAGCCTGAGTCTTGTCAAATGCATATTTTATCGCATTCGTAATCAGTTCATTGCTGATTAATCCAATTGCCAGTGCAGAGTCCACATTGGCATGAACTGATTGAAGATCCATACAGAGTTCTATATTTTCAGCTTCCAGTGACTGAACAGTAAGCTGACACTGCTCACCAACATACTCCTTCAGGTCTACAGAGCCCAGGTTGTCTGCTTTGTACAGCATCTCATGTATCAACCCCAGGGAGTAAATTCTTGAATTAACATCTTTGAGAATATTACTTGTCTCAGCGCTCTGATTACGTGCTTTGAGGTTAATCAAACTACTGATAATCTGAAGATTGTTTTTTACGCGATGATGGATTTCCTGCAGAAGTATCTCTTTTTCCTCCTTTTGTTGGCTTACAAATTTGTACTGTTCCTCAATGATCTGGTTTTGCTTAGCGAGCAATTGATTTGACTTCTTCTTTTTGTCTGATTCGTAATAGAAAAATAAGCCGCCAGCCCCTACCATCAGTACAGACACAACAGCAAGTGTGATTTGAAGATTTCTGGTTTTTATTTTCTGCTCATTAAGTAGATTTATTTGTTTAAGCTCAACTAATTCAGATTCCTTTTTAGCATTTTCAAAATCTGCCTGCATGCGCGTCAGGTTAATTGCCGTTTCTTGTCTGTTTATACTATCCAGATAATCCTTGAATCTCTCTGAATAGTAGAGTGCCTTTTTATATTCTCCTTTTTGCTCATAAAGCACTCGGCCCTCATCCAACAAATTTTTCTCATGAATGAGTGAAATCTCTTTGGCCAGCCTTAGGCCCGTCTCTAAATGTCTTTCTGCTTCCTCATAGTTGCGGAGCCTGGTATGGGCCCTTACCAAATGCCGATGAATGCCTGTGAAGGTAATCCGATTGTTCATGCGATAACTCATCGCCAGCGCTGAATCGTAGTAAAAAACTGCAGAGTCGAGTTGCCCAAAATGTGAATGGGCATCACCCAATAACTCCATAGTGTACGAGGCGTTTGGTCTGGTGTAGCGATGAAAATCCTCTTTGGCTTTGTAATGATAATAGAAGCATGAATCTTTCATTCCTGCGCTTTGATAGTCGATGGCAACCAAATCCCATTCGGGTAGTAAATTGATCGTACTCATCACCTCACAGGCTTTAATAAAATATCGTGCTGCACTTTTGTAGTCGTTCAGCTGGCGATGTGCCTTACCAAGATTTTGATACGTGTGATACATCAGCATGGTATCTCCATTGGCCATATGGTGCTTTAAATTTCTGAGCTCAACCTCTATTTCTCCCTTATAGTAGATTGAATCAATCATCAGAGGCCCCATAGCGCCCATCGCCTCTATGTAATGTTTAGCTTCTGGTAATTCATCTCTTAGTTTTTCTCCTTTAAAAATATACTCAACCGTTTTCTTAAAGTCGCCTTTTCTGTGGTACATCAATGACAGGTCGTGAAGAATCATGATCATAGCCTCCCGGTCATCAGTCTCCTCAGCAATAGAATAAGCTTGCTTAAAATAATACTCAGCTGAATCGTAGTACGCCTGGTAATAATAGGTGTTACCGATAAGGTCGATTGATTTTATCCATGTATCGTAGTCCGTTAGTTGGCTGGATATCTTAGCAGCCTTTCTAAAATTGACCAGGCCCTCCGGATATTGGCCATTGGCCCAAAAGAATTTTCCGTACATCATGTACGCTCTTCCCTTGCAGCTTTCACAGGTTGAAGTTAGTGCTTGGAGAAAAAGATTTTCAACTTCCCTGAAGGTCTTTGGAAAATCGGCCAGATACCGATCCTCTATTACGGTGATTCTACTCCACAAAGTGGCACTGTCGAGTGGCTCAGTGGACTGCGCGCGCACTCCAATAGAAGCCATAACCAAACAAAGAGTAATTATCCGACTTGACACAAGTCGAATTTAATCTAAAAAAAGCCAAAGTCAGCGGCTGCAGTAAGTTTCAACTCACAAACTACATGTGTGGTGCCGGTGGCGGAAAAACCAGATCAGACGTTCTGTCCAGCGGTATTCATTACTTTCTGTTGTACCTGAATAGATTCGTTATGAACCAGCTTTAATAAATTGTTAACAAACTCACTAGTCAATCCCATCGCATTACCTTGAGAAATTCTGGTTTCAATGATTTCTTCCCAGCGGTTTACCTGAAGGATAGTCACGTTGTTGTCTCTCTTGTAATTTCCGATTTGCTCAGAGATTTTCATACGGGCTGCCATCGTTTGCATAATCTTGTCATCCAATTGATCAATCTGCTCGCGAAGTATTGTAAGTGTGCTTTTGAATTCTTTATTGGCCGTTGAAGGCGTCCTCACAACCAAATCATCAAGGATTTTGCCTAACGCAGACGGTGTCACTTGTTGCTTGGCATCGCTAAGCGCGACTGACGGTTCAATGTGACTCTCAATCATCAAACCTGCCATATCAAGATCCAGTGCTTTTTGAGCTATAAATGGAATCAACTCACGTTGGCCAGCAATGTGGCTAGGATCACAGATGATATCCAGCTCAGGGAATCTGGTTTTCAGTTCAATTGCAATATCCCACATGGGCGCATTTCTAAATGGACCTTTTTCGAAGGATGAAAAACCACGATGGATCGCTGCCAATTTCTTAATTCCAGCACGATTCAATCTTTCGAGTGCTCCAATCCACAACTCAAGATCAGGGTTGACTGGGTTCTTCACCAACACAGGCACATCAACTCCTTGCAGAGCATTCGCAACTTCCTGAACTGAAAATGGATTGACGGTAGTACGCGCGCCTACCCAAAGGATATCGACACCGGCCCTGAGACATTCTTCCACATGAGCCGCAGTGGCTACTTCGGTAGCTACCGGAAGACCAGTCTCCTGTTTCGCTTTGATCAACCAATTCAGTCCTTCGCTTCCTGCTCCTTCATATTGGCCAGGGCGAGTGCGAGGTTTCCAAATTCCTGCTCGCAATACGTTCACTTTCCCCAATGCTGCTAACAGCTTTGCAGTGCTCACCATTTGATTTTCACTCTCTGCACTACATGGACCACTGATGATCAATGGGCGGTCTGCTTTCGTCCAGCTCTGCAATGGTGATATGTTCAATTCCTTTTTCATTTTGGCTCTATTTAATCTTCAATTAATGATTCTACTTTATTGTTCTTTTGTTCGTTTAGTTCTATACCGCTCAAGACACGTCTGATATCGTTGGCTTGACTCATTATTCTGTGCACTTCAGCTGTGTCTTTCTTCATGAGATGATAGTGAAATCGTTGCAAGTGCATGATATATTCCAGTAGTGCCTGGCTGAGATACTCTACATTTTGTTCAAAAATGGGAGCCCACATATCTGGAGAACTTTTTGCAAGTCGAACGGTCGATGCGAAACCGCTTCCCGCCAGCGCAAAAATATTTCTCTCATCTTTTTCTATATCCATTACGGTTTGTCCAAGTAAAAATGAACTCACGTGGGAGAGATGTGAAACGTACGCAACGTGCTTGTCATGTTCTACCGGCTCCATAAAGATTGTTCTCACCTTGAGTGCTCTAAAAATCTGATCAGCTACATGCAATGCATGATCTGACGATTTTTGCTTTTCGCAAATAATCATCGTCTTGTTTTCAAACAATCCGTTGAGTGCGGCTTCGGGTCCAGAATTCTCCGTTCCCGCTATCGGATGTGCTGCAACAAATTGGCTTCTGTTCTTATGATGACTTACGGCCTTGCAAATAGCTGCCTTGGTAGAGCCTGTGTCAATTACAATGGTTGAGTCTTTCACCTGATCAAGAATCAATGGCAATACCTTTGTTACAGCATTGACAGGTATCGACAAAATGCAAACGTTCGATTCACTCAATGCAGCTTCGAGTGTTGAAACCTTGTCAACAATTCCTAGTCGCACAGCCAAATCGCCATGAGCCTCATTTTGATCAACGCCAATAATCTCAGATGTGAGACCGTTCTTTCGCAAGTCGCGCGCTATTGATCCGCCAATTAATCCTAGTCCAACAACAGTTACTTTCATGATGCCGCCTTCATTCTTTGTTTTGACTTACCTTCAATTTTTAATTTCTCAATTCGCTCCTTTGCTTTTCGCAAATTGTCTTCATTGGCGCACAATGAAATCCGAACAAACTCTTTTCCAGCATCACCAAAAATGAACCCAGGCGTAATGAAAACCTTTGAGCCATAGAGAATTTCATCAATCCACTTCTCAACACTACGCACATGCTCGGGCGCTTTTGCCCAAACAAATAGCCCTACTTGATTTTCATCATACACGCACTCCAACTCATCTAATATTTCGAACGCAAGTTTTCTTCGCTTTTTGTATGTGGCGTTAAGATTGTCAAACCACTGCTTTGTTTGACCGAGAGCTTCAACTGCGGCATTTTGAAGTCCGAGAAACATACCGGAGTCCATATTGCTTTTCACTTTCAAAACAGCGTCAATCAACTCCTTCTTTCCCGCAACCCAGCCAACTCGCCAACCTGCCATGTTGTGTGATTTGCTTAGAGAGTTTAGCTCCAACGCAACGTCCTCTACACCTTCAATTGACAGCAGGCTTTCCGGGCGGTTATTAAGAATTAAACTGTAAGGATTATCATTTACCACCAAAAACTTATTCTTCTTCGCCAGGGAAATAATTCTCTCCATAATGATTTTGTCCATCACACTGCCGGTTGGCATGTGAGGACTGTTAAGCCACATGATCTTAACTTGTGAGAGATCACGAGACTCAAGGTCTTCGATATCAACCTGCCATCCGCGATCAGCCCTTAGCTTGTAGGTTTCAATGTTTGCTCCTACCAGTTTCGAAACCGAAGCATAGGTGGGATAACCAGGATCAGGAATGAGCACTCTGTCTCCTTCATCTACAAAGGCCATCGAGATGTGCATGATACCTTCCTTTGATCCCATCAACGGAAGTATCTCATCATTGTGATTTAGATCAACACCATAAATACGTTTTGAAAAATCAGCAATTGCTTGACGCAGTGCTGGCACACCTTTATAGTTTTGATAGCCGTGACTTGTGGACTGCGATGCTGTTTTAGAAAGTGCAGCAATAGTCTCTTCGCCTGGCATAAGGTCTGGACTTCCGATCCCCAAATTGATTACGGGAAAATCGGGAGAATCAAGACTTCTAACTTCTTGAAGTTTTTTCGAGAAGTAGTATTCCTCAACCTGCGCTATCCGTTTTGCTGTTTTAATCATCTCTTTAAAATTTAATCGCTGCCTTTTTGTATTCGCCCATCACATTCAGATTTCGCACCTGTCGCAATACCAATCGAATGGCGTCATCATAACTTTTCCTCTTCTTCCATTCCACATCTATGTGAATCGTGTATTCACTTGGTTTGCCAATGATGGGTACCGACTGAATCTTCGTAAGGTTGATGCCTTCATTCTTGAAAGTCATCAGGGCATCGGCCAGGCTACCTACTTCATTAGCCACTTCGAATGACAATGAGGCTTTGTTGGGTGTTTTTTGAACTGCATCCTTTTTAGAAAGAATGAGAAAACGGGTGAAGTTCTTTTTGTGTGTTTCAATTCTTTTCTCAAGAATATTCAGTTTGTATTTTTTGGCTGCTTGCTCGTTGGCAATGGCAGCGGTGTCTTTCAAACTTTCGACTCTAACTTTTTTTGCTGACAAAGCGGTGTCGTCACTTTCACGAATCTCAACATTGGGCAGTCGATACAGGAAATCCGAGCACTGGCGAATAGCCATCGGATGAGATTCAATCGTTTTGATGTCCTTCAACTTCACACCAGGCAGCGCCAACAGATGCATGTGAATGGGCTGATACACTTCACCCAGGATATTGAAATGATTTTGTTGTAAAAGAAAGTAGTTTGGGAGAATGCTACCCGCTATTGAGTTTTCAATCGCCATTACTGCATAGTCTGCAGTGTTATCATTCAAAGACTCACACAAGGCGTGAAAGCTAAGGCATTCAATAGTCTGAATATCTGTTCCGAAGTATTGCATGGCAGCCACTTCGTGAAAACTGGTGGCGATGCCTTGAATAGCTACTCTTACTTTTTGCTTCTTATTCATAAACCCTCTAAAAGCAGAAAGTCCCGGCTTCCCGGGACTTTCTGAGTTTCTTTTTGTTATCGTTTCTGTCAACAAAGCGCTACTCGATCAAGTCCCGTGCGGGTTTGAAAGAAAAAATAGTGAAAATAAAATCGCTTGTTGAGCATGTTATTTCTCGCTTTCGCAGTGCTAAGAAAGTGAAATATTCTTTGTGAGCCGCGTTCGTCATGTAAATTTTTAAAAAAATTCATCGTCCTAACTGGCGTTTGGAAGGAATTTTAACAGGAATTAAGGCGATGACACTTACCTTTGTGTCCACTGAAAACCAATATTAAGGAGAGTATTATGAAAGTATTTGATAAGCTATTTCTGCTGGTTCTGTTGTTTGCAATCGGATGCGGACAACCTACGAGTCAATCCGAAACTAATACAGAAGAGGATGCGGAAGAAAACCCTAACCAGGCATTGTACGATCAGGTGATGAACGTTCACGATGAGGTAATGCCCAAGATGGAAGACATTTATAAACTCAAGTCTCAACTGCAGGAGATGGTAGCGAATACCCCGGACATGGTGATGGAGAAAAAAGAATCGGTTGAGAACACCATTCTTCAACTCGACTCTGCCAGCAACCTGATGATGGATTGGATGCATCAGTTTGATCCGCTCCCTGACTCATCTGACGCGGAGGAAGCACGGGCTTATCTTGAGTCGCAGATGGAGAAAATTAAGAAAGTGAAGGAAGAAATGGAGGCCGCCATCGAGCAGGCCAAAGGGCAAGCCAGTAATTAACCGATACGCTTAGTTGCCTTGTGATGAGGCAACTTTGCTTTTTTCCCCTTCTTGTTGTTCTTCTTTTCCCACTCTTGGTCAATTTTGAGATTATCTCTGACCACCTTCCAATAGTCAGCCCCATACTCTACAAAAATTTCTGACTTAGCTGGAATGTCTTTGAGCGCTTCAATGAAGCACTTCTTTTTATCAACCACATACTCAGCATTCGTCTTGATGCCTTTGATTCGGCTGAGGCCTTTTGCATCATTAGCGTATCGACCCAGTGCTTTCTTGTAGTTAAAAGCATCGATACAGTGCTTGCGGCTGACATAGAAAACATACCCATTCCTGTCGTCAGCCAGCTTCTGCACCTCTTTCCAGGTCATGATCTCGCCTTTGTACTCAACAATGCGTGTACCTTTCTTGATAAACTTCTTTGTGAATAATCCTTTGCCTGAATCTGGTAGTGTAGACTTTTTGATATACAGTTGCTTCTCTAGTAACGCCATCCCAATTATCTGTGGTTGTAAAAATTTTTGCGCGGCAAGATGCAAAAAAATACCTCCAAGTGAAAGTCACACTGGAGGTATTCAGTATTATCCTTGAGGTTCTAGTTCGACTTCCTCAGGTAAACGTTCCCATATTCTGATTCGAAGTCAAAGCGAGGCCCTCTTCCAGGCTTTGCCGATACATGCGTGTAGAAATCTCTCTCTCTGAGCCCCTCCCCTCCAAACTTCACATCAAGGTTTGAATAAATCTGCCCATAGTTTGTTTCTGCATTAAGCTCGCCTACCATTGTCTCATTCAACGCAGCATCTACTCCCCCATATTTCGCCACAACAGACAATGGCGCTGAGAAGTCCTTGATCTCAACCATACCATATACTGACTCAACAGAAGTCTTCATGGTCTTAGGAATCTTGATATCAAGTAAAATATCCATATCCACTCCCCATGACATCACATCGTAGGATGATCCGTTCTCTGCTTTGTACTTCCGATACTCCTCTTTGGTTCTGAATATCATCTTCTTGCCGTTATCAACTATTGTGACTATTTGCGGAAGGCTTTTCATATTCTTGATGTGATTCTCCACACTAATTACATTTCCCTGGTTTGAAATATCGAGTTCGAAAGCATCGTCATTAGCACCAAAGTTTATGGTAACTGTACCTTTGATTGATATCTCGTTTTTGTCCCAGGTAGAGATTCGAATCAACTCAGGATAATCAAATCTCATATTCAGTGTTTGTCCACTTTTCACAGCTATCGTTTCATCGATCTGCCGCTGGCCAAAGACGTACGAGCTGACTAAAGTTAGCGTAAGTACTAAAATTCTTGCGGACCTATTTTTTGCGAAGGTAAACGTTGTCATGGGTAGATGTTAAGTTTATTTCTGTTCCTCCTCCATTCATTTTAGCATTGAGTCTGTCACTGTATTTTACGAAGTCACCTGTCTTGTCAAGTTCCAGTTTCAAAGAAGGGTCCACGAAGATCTCGCCCCATGACGTTGACATTCTCAGGTTCGCCTTTGTTGATGCGGGCAATGCCACATCCACATGACCATGAGTGGAATTGAGAGACAATTGATTCTTGACTTCCGCAGGGAATATCGCATCGATATCTCCATGTACAGTCCTCACCCTCACAGCCCCCGTTACATTCTCCAGTGTAACATCGTTGTGTACAGTGGAAACATCGATATCGCTTTCCACATTCCTCAGGCTTACATCACTTCCATGAGGAGATGTGTGCGAATAGTTGACGCTAATACCCTTTGGTATTCTGATCAGCACGTCAGGGCCATCCATTTTCTTCAGTTGCCTCACTTCAATGACGCCATTAGTTTCAACCACTGATAATCCAATACCGGTGTTGTCTTCGAGGCCAAGGTTACTGATAGCTCGCAATCCAGCCGCGCGATCATCCTTGTCGCTGCGATAATCTTTTGAGATGAAGATAATTTCGCTGCCGCTATATCCTTCTATCTTAACTTCATTCACCTCGCGGATATCCAGCTTTCCACTCGACTTCGCTAGCTTGTACTCTTGTGCACTTAGTGTAAGTACAGAGAGAAGACTAACGACTAACATCAAACTCCTTTTCATAAAATCTTTCTTTAAATAATTCACGTTATTTTTTTCTGAGATAAATCTTTCCATAGTTGCTGCTTAGATCAATATTCAAATCTCCTCCTCCATTTATTTTGCCTTGAACCCGGTCACTATACTTGATCATGTTGCCCTGTGGAGTTACTTCAATCTTAAACTCAGGCGCCACAAATATTTCTCCGTAAGAAGTATCGAGACGCAGGTTCGCTTTCGTGGCTGACGGTAACGCGACATCTACATAGCCATACACTGAAACAATCGAGATCGGGTTTTTTATTGTTGAGTTGAAGTCAGCCTCCACATGTCCATAGATAGATTTCACAGTCATTGGTCCCGTCACATTGCGCATCTCTACACTGTTATATTGAGCTGACACTTCAATCTCATTCTCCATGTTCTCAAATCTTACCTTGCCACCGTATTGCGAATCATGCTGAAATGCAACGATCACTCCTTTGGGCACTTGAATTCTGATATCAGGCGAGTCAGTTCTTTTCAATTGCTGAACCACAACCGCACCGCCACTTTCCGACACATTAATGCCCAACCCAGTATTGTCTTCAAGACCAAGGCCATTAATGGCCTTTAATCCCTTGGCACGTTCGTCCGTCTTGTCACGATGATCAGTTGAAGAAAATACTATTGCATTGCCATCGTACCCTTCAATTCGTGCTTTACCTAAATGAACTTCAAGTCTTCCACTGTTTTTGTTCACTTTGTACTCCTGCGCGTGTGCTGAGGAAATCACTAATCCCAACACCATTCCCACAATTAACTTTTTCATTTTTTGTTTTTGTTTGATTTACCTGTCACACAACTAAAGGTTACTATGACAGTGTCAAAATTCCTGTGTAGGCTTCGTCCTTCACAGCTTGAATATTTTTTTCATCCTCGATGATTTTTTCGAGATCTTGAACAACACCCTTCTCTTTAATTTTTACCAGTAACTGTATTAATGCAATCTGCACTACTGGATCTTTCTGAACCGTCAAGGACGAGACCAAAATCTTTTTCACTCTTGCTTCACCGATGAACTTACTCAGCGCCTCAAGCGCTGCCAGTCGCACGTTGGTGTTTGGATCGTTCTCCATGGTGTGAGCAAGGGCTTTTAGTATGTCATCATCTGCTTCCTTCATTTCAAAGGCCACATTTACGCCTTGCATCCGTTTGCTTGCCGACAAATCATTTTGCAACATGGCCATCATCATGCTCTTGGTCTCTGCCATCTCTTGTTTCAGTGAAGCAAGCTCATTCTCTCTTTGATTGTTAGCATTCAGCCAGTATCCTACAGCAACTCCGGCAATGAGTAATGCAATACCAGCTGCAGCTCGATAAAATACGGGCTGGAAAAATACAGTTCGACCTTGGGCCGAAGTCGTGCTCTCCGTTTCGAGTGTCCTTTCGAATTCACCCCTATGATCTTGTCTCGGCTCGAGATCGGACACGCTTTCCATCACATTCAACACCTGTTTTAACTGACGATAGAGCTCACGTGCATTCTCCGCAGCTTCCAGAATTTTCTCAACTTCTAACCTCTGACCTTCGTCCAGATTATTGTCGATATAGTCAATCAGTAGACTTTCCAGCTTCTCCTTTTCCATATCTATACATTTTCTAGTTCGAAATAATGTTCTCTTAATTTTGCGATTGCGCGATGCACTTTCACTTTAATATTGGCCACTGTTGTATCCATTATCACTGCGACCTCTTCATACTTCATATGTTGATATCTGGTAAGCACCAACAGTTCTCTTTGCTCATCCGACAACCGAGCCATTGACCGATGGAGAAGTTCCTCTTTCTCCTCCTGCTCCATATCCTCTTGCGCAGTTGTTGCCTTGTTTCCTATCTTCTCCACCTCCACAAACTGGTTGAACTTATTCTTATGCGCCTGATAGTGATCAGCAAATGCATTGCGTGCCATCTGATATATCCAGGACTGGAATCTCATTCCATCCTTGTAAGACTGGCGATATTTCAGCAATCGCAAGAACACATTCTGCGTGAGATCCTGACCTTGTTCCCTGTCCATGGTGAGGCGAGCCAAAAAATTGAAAATGCGCTTTTGATACCTGTCGTATAGCACGGAGGCCTTTTGAAGATCACCGTGTTTTACGGCCTCCATCAACTGCTCGTCTGTCATCAAGTCCTGAGATCGGGTCAATTATTCGGGTTAGTTACCCAGAAGGGTATAAAAGGTTACAAATGAAATGAGCATAAAAGAATCTTGTATCCAAAGGTGTTGATATAGAATACAGATTAGCTGGGTATCCTCTTTTGCGAATTCCATGTGACCACTTTAAATCAATTGTTAACACATGAAATTTACCGAATTTCATCTCGTTTGGGCATTTTTTAGCCTGGCAATCCAATCAAGCCCTCGATAATCCTCATCTTTAACACCTATTATATATGGAAGGCGGAAACAATCGTATAAGCTATTTGCTCGCGTTCGCAGCCACTATTGTCTGGTCTGGTAATTTCATCGTGGCCAGAGGGCTCAATGCCATTTATACACCTATTACTATTTCTTTTTTACGCTGGCTGATTGCGTGCATAGTGATACTACCAATTGCTCTTCCTTATATTAAAAAGGACTTTAAGCTGCTGGTCGGGCAATGGAAACTAATGGTGCTCTTATCCTTTTTGGGCGTCACCATATTTAATATGTTGATTTATAAGGCGGCTCATAGCACCACCGCGCTCAATTTATCCTTATTTGCAATCACAGCTCCCTTCTACGTAGTCATCCTCAATAGGATAATTTTTAAAGAACACCTAACGAAAAGGCAAATTGTAGGATTTCTAATTCTTGCAACGGGCTTGTTGACGCTATTATCGAAAGGCGACCTATCGGTATTTACTACTCTTCAGCTAAACAAAGGCGATCTCTTAATGGGTGCTGCTGCCTCTGTGTTTGCCACCTACACCACATTAGTGCGAAAGAAGAATCCAGCCATAGGCAACCTCTCCTTTGTGTCCTCGACATTTCTCATCGGTGAACTCATGCTCATTCCATTTTTTCTCACCGAGCAATTTTTATATAGTCCCGAAGTCAACTTCACTCTACAGTCGACACTTCAGCTCTTATATATTGGTATTGGTCCGTCAGTTATTTCTTTTTACCTGTGGAATAAAGCGATTGTCGGTATCGGGTCCACCAAGGCCGCGACTATATATAATACACTACCGATTTTCAGCGCCATTCTTGCTGCAGCTATTTTAAAAGAATCGGTGCTACCAATTCAGATTTTAAGCTCTGCGGTCATCATTGCTGGTGTGTCAATGGTAATCTGGGGAAGAAACAGAAACTAGGCTGCCCTGATTAAGGGGCCAAGAAGGCTGCGTATTCAAAGCACACCCTTTATCTAGAAAAAAATTACCCACTGCTGTCCATATTTCTGCCTTCTTAGGTACCCTGCCTAAAAAGATGGCGTATGAAAACTATTTTAACCATGGCGTTTGCACTGCAATGCCTGACACTCAGCGCGCAGACTGAATTTCCAAACACGCTCACGCTTCCCGAAGGTAGCGCCTCACCAAAAGCTAGTCTTAAAAATATCGAGTGGCTAGCTGGCCGTTGGGTTGGCGAAGCATTTGGCGGTACTACCGAAGAACTTTGGTCTCCTCCAGATGGCAAGTCAATGATGAGTGTGTTCAGATCAGTTGTTAATGGCAAGGTCAATTTTTACGAAATCGTTACGATCGTAGAAGAGAATGAAACCCTCGTTCTAAGGTTGAAACATTTTCATGCCGACCTTAAAGGTTGGGAGGAGAAAAATGTAACTCAAGATTTTAGACTTGTGAAGATGACACCTGACCGTATTTACTTCGAAGGATTTACGTTTGAAAAAGTTTCGGCAAATCAAATGAATTCATACGTGGTAATAGGATCAAGAAAAGAAACCCTAAAGGAACTAAGCTTTCCATATACACGCGCAAACCTAAACTGACATCGTAACCATTTACTAAATTTAATACCATGAAAAAATTCATTCTACTTATTCGCGAAGATCTACGTTTACTAAAAGAAATGACGCCTGAACAATCTCAGGCTGACATCCAGACGATGGTGAAATGGGTTGAAGAAATCACACAGGCTGGACACTTCGTGCAGGGCGACCCTCTTGAAAACGATATCGCGGTGGCCGCCAAGGATGCTATTCATACAGACGGGCCGTTTATTGAGGCAAAGGAAGTAATCAGTGGTTTCACAATTATTAAGGCCAATTCCTTAACGCAGGCCGCGGAGATCGCTGCCGGATGTCCACTCGTTCAAACTGGTCAAATCAAAATTGAAGTAAGGCCGATACTGGAATACTAAATCATGGCTCACGCAGATAGCCTGGATACTTTATATAAAAGGAATTTTTCAAAGTTGGTATCCGGGCTGATCAGACACCTTGGCGTAGGGGAAATTGCGACTGCTGAAGACATCGTGCAGGAAACATTCGTGGTCGCGCAGCAAAGTTGGCAACATGAGCGGCCACAAAATCCGGAAGCGTGGTTGTTCAAAGTCTGCAAAAATATCGCTCTTAAAAACATAAGAGACAGAAAAGAAATCAACTTTGATTCTGAGCCTGAGTACCTGGACAATTCGAACGAGGCGGATTTCTCTGAAAGTGATACACTAAATATTTTGATCGCTTGCACTCATTCGCGATTCTCGCCAAGGCAACAGGTTATTTTTGCATTGCGTTATGCTGCAGGTTTTCGTGTAGATCAGATTGCGACTGTTCTTGGTTCTCCTTATGAAACGATTGTAAAAACACTGCAACGACTGAGAGCAATCTTAGCTGATGAAAATATTCAACTTCGTTTTGACCAAGACCATATCTCGCACACCACTAAGTTGGTCCTTCTCAAAATTCTTTATCTGATGTTCAATGAAGGATACAAGACCTCCTTCGGAAAATCAATTCTTAACACTACCCTTTGTGAAGATGCACTATCGATGACTCAGGAGATAGTAAGGAATAAGGACTTTGTTATCCCAGAGGCTCAAGCACTATATTCCTTAATGCTATTCAACCTTTCTCGTTTTGACGCGCGCTTTGGCGAAGACGGCAATCTTTTTGACCTCGAGTCGCAAGATCGCTCGAAATGGAATACGGATATGATTGCGGTGGCAACAAGCCAGTTGGCCAATTGTAAAACTGAGAATCCATCGGCATATCACATAGAAGCCATGATTGCATACTTGCATTGCACAGCATCTGATTTCAAAACTACTGACTGGCCAAAAATCGAAAGTCTCTACGCAAAATTAATGGCCATCAACCCTTCACCTTTTGTGGAATTGAACTGGGCGATAGCCAAATATTACTCGGGTGAAAGATTGGCAGCAATCGATCATCTTCGAAAACTCGAAAAAGTGGCTTTTATTAATAACTATCATCTGTTTCACGTGACAATGGGAAAAATACTTTCTGAAACGGATATAGAGAAAGGAATTGATTACTTAGAAAAGGCGAAAGATTTGGCATCACACCTTGCCGAAAGGAATTACATCAGCGGGCTAATAGAAAAGCTTGGACGATAAACTAGACTCCTGGTGGAAGCTCGTTCTTAACCATGCGAGCAAGAGTACTCTCTGCAAGAATGCGCAACGTTTCATCACGAACACCAATAAACGCTGTGCGAATACTACAGATCCGTTCATCTTTACATTCTTCGCAAGGTTCATAATAATTGAGGGACACGCACGGCAACATTGCAATGGCACCATCCATCAATCGGATAATTTCGATAAGGTTGACTTCTTCTGGTTTCTTTTGAAGGTAGTAACCACCGCCCTTCCCCTTTTTGCTTTGAAGAATTTTGGCTTTTCTCAATTCAAGTAGTATCGCCTCCAAAAATTTTTTAGGAATTCGTTCCTGGTCGGCAATCTCCTGAATATGCACTGGTCCTTGCTGATACTTCTTGGCAAGGTGAACCAAGGCGTGAATGGCGTACTTACATTTCTTCGAGAGCATCTAAAATTCAATTTAGAAGATTTAGTTTGATTCTTGGGGTCAATGTTTGTTTTTTGTAACCATTGAATCCTAAAAAATCAATCTTTGATCGTTTCTAAACCAACATCGAACACACTTGTTTCATTCTCGCTTTTTTTGATAATCACCTATGTCATTATCGGGATGAGCGTGTTGCAACTTGTGTCAGACGGTAACCCTCCATGGTACACTTATCTGGTGCTAGTTGTGATGGTGCCCGTGGCAGTATTTATTACGATCAAAATTTTTATCAACTATAAACGAATCCTGGTAGGCAATAATATGATCGAAGTTCACTTTCCGGTTAGGAGAGTGAAAAAAAAATATGAGCTTAAGAGAATAGAATCATGGAGGGAATCAGTGGTGAAGACTGGAAAAAATTCAACCTTTCGCGAATTGGAGATTCGCTATGATGATCAATTCAAACTGACATTTGGACATAAAGAGTTTACCCACTACCGCGAAATCCTCAATTATCTGACCAAGAAGGTTGGTGGAAAGAAAGTAGTAGAATAATAGCTCTGACTAAAAAATAAAGTGCCGAAGGTGGGACCTGTCTGCCGACAGGCAGGCTCGAACCTTAACTCTTCACCTACTTAAATTATGCCGGCTAGAAACTCCCGCCCAACTCCTGATTTTAGATATTTCTCCCTCTGACGCGCAAGTTGTCTCGATGGGTAAGACTCTTTTAGAATCAACTCGAAGGGGCTATAGGGTTTGGTCGTTCGTTCATATCCATGGTTGTGATATTGGAGTCTCTTATCAATGTTGCTTGTCATCCCAACGTAGACATATTGCCGAACGGTACTCCTGATCGCATAGACAAAAAACATAGGTAAAGATGAGTGTAAGTAAGTGCCGAAGGTGGGACTCGAACCCACATGTCTTGCGACACACGCCCCTGAAACGTGCGTGTCTACCAGTTTCACCACTTCGGCATCTTTTTAATTGGTGCCCAGGACTGGATTCGAACCAGCACACCTTGCGGCACTACCCCCTCAAAGTAGCGTGTCTACCAATTTCACCACCTGGGCCTTTAACAAAATAAGGGATCTGCCTCGCTTGGCAGGGTGGCAAAAGTAAAAAGGATTTAAAAAATTACCAATGGGGGTGTTATCCCAGAAATTCTTCGGAATTAACCCAAGTTATACACGCTGGTGAACGGCATTTGTCCATTGCAAGGAAGCCTCGTGTGGCATATGCTCTTGCTCAAACTGCTTAACGTATTTTGCAGCCAACGAAAAGAATAAAGCGAAAAAAAGCACAACCGACAGAAGGAAGAAATGGAACATATTAGAGCTATTATTACGATTCAAAATTCAGCATTCCTTCCTACCCCCTAACGATTACTAATTGGACCAGATAACAGAAGTAATATCTTTTCCGTTTTTGATAAAAACAGCTAACCCAATGCTGGAGATTTTGAAGCAAGAACCCTAAAATTGGCATCATCTTGGCCCTAACGCACTATATTCGACAAACATTACACCCATATTACAACGTGAGAAACCACCTGATCATCACTCTTTTTTTCCTTGTCATCACAATTCCCGGGTTTACCCAACTGAGCGGACACTCGGCCGTCCCCAAGGACTGGCATCTAAGAGATCCGCAAGAGGACAGCTTGCAGGGAGTCAGTGTCGAAAAAGCATATGCTACAATCCTGAAAGATCAGCCATCAAGAACGGTAGTTGTAGCTATCATTGATTCAGGTGTGGACATCGAGCACGAAGATCTTAAAGATGTAATCTGGACCAACACGGATGAAATCGAAGGTAACGGAATTGATGATGATCATAACGGCTACATTGATGACGTACATGGCTGGAATTTCATCGGTGGAAAGGACGGGAATGTAAATCAGGACACGGACGAACTAACCAGAGAGTATATTCGCTTAAAAAAGAAATTCGATGGAGTGGACGAGAAGAAAATCTCCAAAAAAGACAAATCTGAATTTGATGAATACCAAAGGGTAAAAACAAAATTCGAAAAGTTGGTTACGCGCAATACTGAGCAATTCGAACTCTATAACAACTTGTATGAAAATGTCCAGGTAAGTATTGACACTTTAAAAACACTGCTGGAGGTTGATAAACTGACTCCAGAGGCTGTGGAAAAATTTACCACATCCGAGCCCTCACTTCTATTTGCCAAAGGATTCGTGCTAAATATTTTTAGAAACATCGGGCCGGAAACCGATATTGATGAATTCCTTGACGAAGTAAAGTCAGCCGCAGACCATTTCAATCAAATTATTTCCTATGGCTACAATGAGGACTTTAACCCGCGCGAAATTATTGGTGACAACTATTCCGACCCTTATGAAAAAGGCTATGGCAACAATGATGTGAAAGGCCCTGATGCTATGCACGGCACACACGTGGCGGGAATTGTTGCAGCCAATCGAAAAAATAACATTGGTGTAAAGGGAATAGCGGACAATGTAAAAATCATGTCTGTGCGGGCAGTACCTAATGGCGATGAACGTGACAAGGACGTAGCCAATGCTATCCGGTATGCTGCTGACAATGGCGCACACATTATTAATATGAGTTTTGGCAAATCAATCTCTCCTCAAAAAGAAGTAGTGGACAAGGCTGTGAAGTATGCAGAGAGCAAGGGAGTACTTCTTATCCACGCAGCTGGAAATGATTCGGATGACATCGACAAAGAAAAAAATTTTCCAACCAGATACTTTGATGACGGATCAGAATCCAAATACTGGATGGAGATAGGCGCGTCATCGTGGGGCACCGATAAAGATTTTGTTGGAAGTTTTTCGAACTACGGCAAAAAGTCGGTCGACCTATTTGCTCCTGGTGTAAGAATATACTCCACCACTCCGGAAAACAATTACAAAGATCTTGATGGAACCAGCATGGCAAGTCCAGTAGCTACTGGAGTCGCAGCTCTCGTCATGTCTTACTTCCCTGAGCTTTCAGCACTTGAGGTAAAAGACATTTTGAGAAGGTCAACCCGAAAATTTGACAACCTCATGATTACACGTCCAGGCGGTGACGATGAAGTTAAGTTCAGCGACCTGAGTAGCACAGGCGGGTTGATCAATGCCTACGAAGCACTCAAAATGGCGAAAGAACTTCGATCAAAGAAGATTGTTAAATAAGTCCCATTTAACATCCCATTAACACGCTGATTAAGCTTTCTCACGGATATTGATCCGATGAGATGTCTAATTATTTTTCTAATTGGTGGATTGATTGGATGCACTACAGAAATTTCACATCAAGATCAGGTTAGGCGAGTGAACCAATATCTCTCGCTACGAAAACAAAAAGATTCTGCCTTTCAGCTATTTGTGGCAGACACGATGAAAGTTTGGTTTGAGTCAAAAGAAGGAAGGCCTACCATCAGGCTCAAATCGAATCAATCAAAAGGGCCATGGGCGGCATGGGACAGCGTAATGAATGGGCGCACGATTTTAGACTCCATCTGGTTTGATGCAAAAACACAAGCGGTAAAGACGCTGTTTACAGAAACAAATGACTTTTATGATCTCATTGGGAAGCCAGCGTCAGTTACCGAGCAGTCTTTCTGGATCAACCACACGGGAGAAATTCATGAGAGTCTGATTTATTGGCTGCCAGATAAAAATATCTCAGCCGATATATTACTTCAACCTATAATCGAGTGGGCTCGTACCCACGACTCAACAGAAATAGCTGAACTCTACAAAAATGAAGAAATAGAACCGTCTGCGGAAAATGCCGTGAGATGGAAGGCACTCTTGCGTAACTATCAACGTTTTAAGAATTCTATGAAATCAACTCAATAAAATGAAACCGATTAACGCAGATGTTGGACTGCTACTACTACGAATTGCGGGATTTTTTATGGCGTTCGGCCACGGTCTTGGAAAGACGCCTCCCTCCGAAGGTCTGATAAAAGGTGTTGGTGAAATGGGCTTTCCCTTGCCGGCACTTTTTGCGTGGGCGGCAGCATTATCAGAATTTGGTGGCGGGTTATTAATCGGGGTCGGTTTGTTCACGAGACCGGCCGCGTTGTTTTGGGTCCTCACCATGTCCACAGCGGCTTTTATTCGACATGCAGATGACCCCTATGGCACAAAGGAAAAAGCCTTACTCTTTCTGGTGATTGGAGCCTGCTTGCTATTCACAGGGGCGGGCAAGTACAGTTTGGGAAGAGTAATTTTTAGAAATGACAATCATCTGTTACAGTAGGAAATTGCATTTTCGTAGATGATTTCTGACATAGGCCAATTGAATTTGGCCTTTTGCTTTTCCACCCACTCATCCAAAATCATCTGTAAATTATATCAAGTGGATTAATATCTTTGATTAACAAAAATAAAACAGGCGGATAAACCTGTTTGACTCCACAAAATCAGAAGCACTTGAAAAAAATTCTCCTGGTAGAAGATGATGTAAACGTGTGTTCGTTCATTAATCGGGGGCTCACAGAAGAAGGCTTCAATGTGAGCATCGCAATGGATGGGCAGACCGGGCTGCAGATGGTGCGTCAGGGAAACTACGACATACTCATACTCGACATCATGCTGCCAACGATTAACGGACTCGAAGTATGCCGTCAGGTCCGTGCGGAACAAAAAGACATTCCCATTCTAATGTTAACAGCACTTGGCAGTACAGAGAATGTGGTAATAGGACTCGATACAGGGGCTGACGACTACCTGGTAAAACCTTTTAAACTCATTGAGTTGCTCGCCAGAATCAGGACTTTGTTGAGGCGATCAGAAACTTTCGGTGCACCAGTGAAAGACGAAACGGTTTATCGCTTCTCTGACTTGGAACTGAACGATGAAAGAAAAACAGTTAGCAGAGCTGGTAAGGAACTTTCCCTCACATCTACCGAATACCGACTGCTACTTCTGTTCATGAAGAACCCAATGAAAGTTTTATCGCGAAAAGAAATGCTGGACGAAGTGTGGGGCATAAACTTTGACATTGGCACCAACGTGGTGGATGTTTACGTCAACTACCTGAGAAAAAAACTTGATGTGATTGGTGCTGAGAAATTGATTCACACCGTGATTGGAATGGGGTATGTCTTAAAAGAGTCAGAATGAAATTACAGACAAAGCTAATATTCATTCTTATCGGCATCTTCTTCACCTATTCCCTCTTGTTCAGTGGGTTCATTTACTATTCTATTTCCAACTACGCATTTACCGATTTCTACAAGCGCCTTGAAATCAGAGCTGCCACAACAGCAAAAATCCAACTGGAACCACACAATGAGGTGAGTAGCGTGAGAGAGATTCGGCAAGAGTATCTCGAAAAACTTCCCAATCAACGAGAGTTTGTGATTAAACTGAATGAAGAAGCGTCAGAATCAAATATCCCGAAAGACGTTCCTATGTCATTTGTGAGTGAAATCATCAGTAACGATGCCGCCAGCTACAGTAACAAAAACATCTATTATTCTGGGATAAAATATCGTAACTCTTCTAATGAAGATTATATAGTTATTATCTCAGCTGAAAACTATTTCAACACCCACCATATTGCTTATCTGCGCAATTTGCTACTCACCTCACTTGCCTTCGCACTGCTTTTGATTGTAATGGTTTCGTTCATTTTCTCTCAAACCCTGGTTCAGCCAGTAAATAAAATTATCAGTGCGGTGCAGGAGATCAGCTCTCAAAATCTTCACCTCCGCCTGCCTATTCCCCAACACGAAGACTCACTTGGACGACTGGTGACCACATTCAACGATATGCTCAACAGACTGGAAACGTCTTTCGAAACCCAGAAGAACTTTATCAGCAATGCTTCTCACGAACTTAACACACCCCTTACTTCCATAATCGGGGAGGCTGACCTTGCTCTTTCGAGGGATAGAAAACCGGAGGAGTACAGGGAATCCTTAAACACAATGTTGAAAGAGGCTGAAAAGCTTGACAAAAAAACAAAAGCACTACTCTTTCTGGCAGAAACTGGTTTTGATGGGAAATCTCAAAAGTTTAATAAAATCCGTGTCGATCAACTGGTGCTTGATGTAACAAGTACAGTCGAAAAAATTAATCCTAAAGCAAAAATTAGCATTGATTTCAGCTTGCTTCCGGAGAGTCCAGAAATGTTGAAGATAAAAGGCAATGACCAATTACTTCATCTGGCCTTATCCAATGTGATACTGAACGGATGTAAATACTCAGATAACAATGTAGTTCAAGTTGCAGTTGGGGCGTCCGACAAGTCAGTGATCGTGATCATAAAGGACTCCGGTATCGGCATTCCGGAAAGCGACCTTGCGTATATTTTCGATCCGTATTTCAGGGCGTCCAACGCAAAAAGTTTTGAAGGATATGGAATCGGGCTGCCGCTTGCCAGAAATATTGTGAAAATGCACAATGGAGAACTGATCGTTGCTTCCACGCTCAACGAAGGGACAACCGTCAGAATCAACCTGCCATTGGGAAATTACACGCTCTAATGTCATTCTAATGTTGGGATTTATATTCTAATGTCTTCCTAATCGGGCTCTTAGCACCGTCTAATGCCGCAACCATAGTTTTGCTTCAAACAAAAGCAGGCAGTTATGACAAAGACGATCCTAATCCCCACTGATTTTTCAGTTCAATCACTTAATGTTTTCAAAGATGCCATGACCCAGTTGGGTGAGACAAAAGCCAAAGTCTTGCTGGTTCACGGCATTTCACTATCTGATTCAATTTCAGACCTCCTGTTTTTTTCGAAGAGTCAGCTCATTGAAAAACTGGAGACTGAAGAATTCGTATCCTCTTGTTGGCTGATGCAAAACCGGTTCCGGTCGAGAATTGAATCACTTCATGTAGACATCTTCACCGGTTTCAATGTCGCTGCATTCAATCAATATATCGAAGCCAATAAAGTAGATGAGGCATTTGTTCCTGTGAGTTATAAGTTCATACGCAGACATAAAAGGAGCTTTGATTTGGTGCCTTTCATCAAAAAGAGTTCACTCACTGCTACAGAGATTCAATCTGAGGAATTTATTGAACCAACCTGGATTGAAACAGAACAGTTGGCTGCATTATTCTTCAACAAGAGTCACGCCAGAGGATAGTCGGGTAATACAATACGATGCTGCGTAGGCTTTATAGCAATAGATCTCTTCGAGACAACGTAATGTTGGGAACGCTTACCGCGTTCTCAGCAGGCATGGTGAACGTTACATCATTAATTATTTTTCTTGCTTTCACTTCAAATGTTACAGGTCATTATGCAATTCTCGCACAAGAGATAGCCAGAGGCAATTGGCTAGAGGCTGGGATTGTGCTGGGATGGATTAGCCTTTTCTTCCTTGGAAATTTTGTTGCCAATTTATTTGTCGTGAACAGCAGATCTCAGTACCTATCACACGCCATGCCTTTGATATTCGAAATCGCCTGCATGATTTTCATTGGCATCTATTTGCAGGAATTCTACGCCTCACGACTATGGGAAACTGAACTCATGGTAGCCATCATGCTTTTTGCCATGGGTCTGCAAAACGGGTTGACCGCCAGCGTTTCCAACATGTCGCTCAAAACCACACACCTTACTGGCCTTACGACAGACCTTGCAATCTCCTTTTCGATGTTAACCAAGAAGGAACATCGTCAAGATCCTAAGGTGGTAGAGAAAGCCTGGCTTCTGGGAGCGGTACTGACCTCATATATGGTGGGTGGAATCGTTGCGGGTGTCGTTTACCTGGAGTTGCGCAACGGGGTATTTTTCGTGGTATCAGGACTTTTGGCACTGGTCATACTATATGACCTCTTTAAGATATCCATTGCCAAATACATCTCCGGAAATCAGCCCTTCATCAGAAAGAGCTATTTTGAACGAGAGGTTATCCGAAGGGAGTAGCTAAAAACAAAATGGCCAGGAATACTTCCTGGCCTTTCTATTTTTTGTGATCCCGCTGGGATTCGAACCCAGGACCCTAACATTAAAAGTGTTATGCTCTACCAACTGAGCTACGGAATCCTTTCCCGACAATTTTTTTACTCAACCTCCCGATAGCTATCGGGATGAGCTACGGAATCTTGCCTAAATTTGAGGCTTTTCTTTAATTGAGGGCACAAAGGTAGCAGGTTATGAAAAATAAGCAAAAAGCAGTTTTAAATTTTCTCTTCGCTCTGCTGTTGCTCTTCACCGGCATCTCCACGGAAGCGCAAACTCCCGATCGATCTCTAAAAAAAGCGGACTCACTTTACAATCAAAAGCAGTATACGCAATCACTTGAAATTTACGGTGACCTTTTAAGTAAGGGGCTTTACTCGCAGTCGATCCTTTTGAAAATGGCCTTCATCCATGAGGGACTAGGCAACATAAGCGAGTCACTTTATTACCTCAATCTCTATTACCTGGCTTCCAATGACGAGACTGCGTTAGTTAAAATGAATGAGATGGCTGACAAGCATCACCTCATCGGTTACAAGACTACACAAACCAGACAAGCTTTCTCTCTGCTGCGAGAATATCACAGCACCATCACCGGATTATTGTCGGGCATAGCTGCACTTATATTCGGTCTTATGATCTACAATAGAAAGCGTGAGAAAAGCACCATGCCGTTAGCCATTATGATGCTATTTATGTTGGCAATTATATTTTCACACATCAACTATAGCCTTGATCCGCATCTGGGAATCGTGCATCGCAACTCAACTTATTTAATGAGCGGGCCATCTGCCGGGGCTTCTGTCATTGGCATTCTCAACGAGGGACACCTTCTTGACCTGGAAGATAAAAAAGACGTTTGGGTTCACGTGAAGTGGATGAATGAGGACGCGTATATCCGCGAAGATCAGATTCTTAGGATAGAGCTTTAATAGCGGACAGACAATGCTCCCTTGTACTCCTTGTTGGAATACTTGATCAGGTAATAATAAACACCTGCGGCTTCGCCCTTACCATACCACTTGAAGTCACGATCGGTACTCTTGAAAACTTCCTTACCCCAGCGGTTATAAATTCGGATGGCTTGAAACTGGGAAATGCAATTGTCAAGTGGTAGAATGTTTTCCAACAATTCAGTGTCTTCGTTAAATTTCTCCATCGAGTAATAATCGTTGAATCCATCATCATTGGGAGTAAAGAAATTGATAGGGTCAAATCCACTATCGCTCCCATCAATGTCTTTGATTTTCATCACTACTTCAACAGTATCCGCTTTGGTATTGAAGCAGCGCTGGTCATTCACACTAAATGTAAATACGTAGTCATTTTCATAAACCCCATTTTCAAATATGGAACAGTCAGGATTCCAACTAAAAGTTGTTGATACCGAGCCCTCTCCTTCAGCCGACTCAAACACGAATCCACTGGGCGGCACAATACCCTTGGCATCAATCAATTCCAGTTTAAGCAAGTCTTTTGGGTCATTATCAAAATCAGCACCCTGTAATCCCAGAATGATCTGATTACCTCTGAATATTTCAATTTCATTGTTTACAAGGGCAACATCAGTATTAAGGCTATTGACTACTAGCTGCGGACCGATATTAGGCGGAGGTAGAATTTTAACTTCAACCTCAACAGTGTCCGCTTTGTAGATCCTGCATTTGTTCTTGTCATCCACAACTAAGAACTGTAAGTCATAACTGTCAACACTATCTAAATCCAAAGAGCCATTGCAAGTAATATCCCAGGTCAGCTTAGATTGAACGGAAGACGTACCTTCAACCTTTTGAAATGAAACACCTAGTGAATTGAGTGACTCAACACTCTGGGTCTCCGTTCCAACAAGATCCAGCACCAAATAGTCATGATCAACAATATCCTCCCCGAATACATCAAAAGTCAAGGTCTCGTACACCCTACGCTGAACTCCAGAAACAATCCGCTCACTTGGATTTGCAGTGAGGTTCGTATCAATTATTGGAGGGGCGTTTTCCGGAAGCTTGACTGTGAAACTGTACTCCTTTTTAATTGGATCATTTAGCTGGCACTCGTCCAAATCATCCACCTGAATTGTAACATTGAAAGTCGTTCGCTTCGTGAAGTCGTAAATATCACAAAACGCATCCCATTTTAATCGACCCTTCACCAAGCCTGGCTGTTCAGGATCAACAGTATAAGAAATACCTGCATCGTTTAGCACAAACCCATCTGTGAGTACAGACACCAGGAGATTGTCCGCCTCATCGTCTCGCACTTCGAAGGCTAGAAAATCGGGAGGCAGCAAGCCAGGCTCATCGGATGATTTCCCTTCATCTAAAGTTAGCTGAACCGGACCAGGGTCGGTAAAGTAAGGATCTGTATTTGGTGGTGGCTCAACGTTGACAGTAATCTTTAAAGTGTCCAGCAGCGGGAGACTGCAAGCATCGTCCATGGCAATAATGCCTACCTGATACGGTCCACCAATGAAAAAAGGGCAAACTGGAAAACAAATTTTGAAGTCGGCAGTACTGCCATTGGTCAACATCTCCGTCACATCTGCAGGTAATATTTCGGTGAGGTTCTTGTTGGCAAAATTGAGACCCACCGCTCTGATCTTCACCTTTTCTGTAAAGTTGTGATTTGATTTTTGCGAATCGGCATCAGAAACAGTTACTGTTATGCATCGGTCATCACCCGTCATTGTATAGGAGAGATTAACATTTGTAGGTCCTGTAATTTCAGGCGGTACTGCATCTGCGCAACCATCCACTACCAACATCTGAAAGTCCCTTCTCGACACACCAATCAATTCCTTGTTTCGATACTCCTGCACTTTGACTGCAAAAACAAAAAGCCCCTGGATCAATGGCGTGGCTGTAAGCAAACCGTCCTTGCTGATTTTGAGATCTGGGTTTCCCCCAATGATGTGATTGATGTTAAACCCATCACGCCATTCTACCACTGGATAGGGTCTCGGTTGCAATGCAGGTAAAGCCACTGCTGAGTGCGTGTTGAGTGGCGTGGTGAGTGAATACACCAACGAATCACCATCGTCATCAATACCTGCAAAATCAACATAGTAAGGTCTGTTTGGGCAGGCATAGTCATTGAGAGGAGGAAACAGGCGTGGCGATGAATTAATAAATGGCTGACCATTCTTCACCACGGCTGGAAACTCCAGAAGGAAGGTCTGACCTGCAGCTATGCCACCATTTTGTGGGGCAGGGTCTTCACTAAAGATATTTGTGATGGTGTAATTTCGGCAACAACGTTCCCACGCTACGTAATATCCCTCCTCCTCATTGAAAATTTCCGGATCGAGAGTGATAATAGTTGTATAAATAAGTTTATCGGTGACAATTTCACCATTGGAGCACTCAGGCTGGGTATAGGACACGCTGCTTTCCATGTCGAGCGGAAGCACCACGTTGGTAATGAATGTATCGTTACTTTTTCTGAAAATAGCGACCGTAGCATTTGGATCCTTAGCCCCCACAGCGCCATTCAACTTGTCGAAGTAGATGATCAGATTGAGTCTATAAGACGATCCACTGATGTGGATTAGTTCAAATTCGCCACCCACAATATGAGAAGCACCTGCCTGAATACCGCAGAAGCACAAAAACAAGATGAAGACTCTTCTCATAGGTTGGTCTGATTCGAAATATAGGAACAGTGCCACACGACCAAAACCCCCATTATTGTGTATTTTCGCCACCTCAATGGACGCGCTTGATCAGCAATTTGCGCACAATCACAACAATAAAGTTATATATACCCAAAGGTGAAAAAAGGCGACAAGCTTGAAAATCTCGTGATTGAAGAAATGGCTGCCGAAGGGAAATGCGTGGCCAAAATTGATGGGCTGGTTGTTTTTCTCAAGGGCGGTGCACCGGGAGACACCGTTGAAGCAATAATTACTAAATCGAAAAAGAGCTTTCTTGAAGCCCGCGTAACGAACATCACTCAGCACTCTGAAAAGAGAGCAACTCCTTTTTGTGATCACTTTGGTATCTGTGGTGGCTGCACATGGCAACACATCAATTATGAGACTCAGCTTTTTTACAAGAAGAAACAAGTTCGCGACAACCTCGAACACATTGGAGGACTAACATTACCTGAATTATTTCCCATAAAGGGATCTCAGCACATTAAAGAATACCGAAACAAACTTGACTTCACATTTACAGATAGTCAATGGTTGACATGGGAAGAACTGAAAACGGATAAGATAAAAGGTCCCGGCCTCGGCTACCACATTCCCAAAATGTTCGACAAGGTTTTTGACCTTGACAAGTGCCACTTACAGCCGTCACCCTCCAATGAAATAAGGCAACACATCAAAAAGCTGTCACTTGATCTTGATATTCCCTTTTTTAACCTAAGATCACAAACCGGGTTTCTTAGAACACTGACGATACGCACTGCCTCTACTGGTGAGGTGATGGTTATACTCCAGGTAACTGAACACAAAAAGAAATGGATTGATCTGATTTTGTCCAGCGTTGCAGAGTTGTTTCCGCAAGTCACGTCTATAAACTATGTGGTCAATGGCAAAAGAAACGATACGTTCCATGACCTTCAGGTAATTACCTGGCGCGGCAATCCTTACATCACGGAAAAAATGCCGAGCCCGGATGGAGCACGAGATTTGCATTTTCGCGTAGGTCCAAAATCCTTTTACCAAACCAACTCAGAGCAGGCATTTCATCTGTACAAGATCGCGTGGCAGTTCGCGGGCCTTACCGGCAATGAGCTGGTTTACGACCTTTACACTGGTACCGGCACTATTGCCAATTTTGTTGCAGCAGATGCCAGGAAAGTCGTTGGACTTGAATACGTTGCTGATGCCATTGCAGACGCAAAGGTCAATTCACAGATTAATGGCATTACCAACACCGAATTCTTTTCTGGAGACATTAAAGATTTGCTGGATGACAGCTTTTTATCTGAACATGGCCGACCAGATGTGATCATTACCGATCCACCTCGCGCTGGCATGCATGAGGATGTTTGCAAAATGATTTTAAGAGCAGAGCCAAAACGAATAGTGTATGTAAGCTGCAATCCAGCAACCCAAGCACGCGATCTTAAATTACTCTCCGAAAAATATTCAATTGATCAGGTTCAGCCGGTCGATATGTTTCCTCACACGATGCACGCGGAAAATGTAGTTGCCATGTCACTCATGTGATTGAACTGAATGCCTGGACTCGCGCGGCATCTCTATAAATTCCTTCGTTTGTTCAATGCGTTTGCTGATCATCGGAAGTTTTTTCATTGAATCAACCTCCAGAGATAGAACACCAAAATCTTCGACCACCTTTCCGCGCATTTCATAAAAGCCCCTACCTCTAAACGGAAACCCGCGCGCCACATTTGGAAAATGTACCGTGTCAAAAAAATCTCCATTGCGATCGTAAAACGTACCAAAATGCATCGACTCACCTTTTAGGGTGCGTGTATTTTTTGTAGTGACTAGATATCCCACCATTGACACTGTTTTCCGTATGCAGCTTGCCATTTCTTTTTCGGTAGTGTCACCTTGACAGGGAGCCTCTAACAAAATGAAGGGATCGCAAAGCGGAAATCCCAACAGCTCAATCTCGTCAAAGGCGTCCTCGAGCGGCTGTCTTTGAAGCACAGGAAGCGGATATTCGCCAGGCTCAGTGTCAAATAATACTGTCGACTGAGTTCTTGATTTATTAGCAGCCCTATTACTTAGGTAAAGCATTGCCTCCCACAAGAGTCTTTGCTTTGACTTACCTGTAAAGCGAAAAGCTCCCAAACGAATAAGAATTCTGACCTGCTCCAGCGTGGTGGATATTCGGTTTAAAAAATTATCAAGACCGGTAAACGGTCCTTGTCTTTCTCGATCCACCATAATAGCCTCCACCACTTTTGACTCAAGGCTCTTTAGGTGAATGAACCCTATGAATATCTCATCACCATAAATAGTTGTCAGACGCTCACTCCTATTTACGCAAGGTGCATTGATTTTGCCCCCGCTTCTTCTCGCCTCATGAAAATAAAACTCCGTGCTATAAAAACCCCCAAAGTTGTTGATCACTCCAACCATGAACTCAAGGGGGTAGTGTGCTTTCAAATAGAGACTTTGGTAACTCTCCACCGCATAACTTGCTGAGTGCCCTTTGGCAAATGAGTATCCCGCAAAACTTTCTATTTCATACCAAACACGATCGGTCACTTCTTTGGTGTAGCCCAGTCTAGCACAGTTATCGAAAAATTTCTGTTCCACTTTTTTAAAACTCTCCCGTGATCTCATTTTACCTGACATACTTCGTCTAAGCACATCAGCTTCCGATAATGACATATCTGCAAAGTGATGCGCCACCTTGATCACATCCTCCTGATACACCATCACGCCAAATGTCTCTTTCATCAATTCATCAATCTTGGGATGAATGGGATCGTAGGATTCACCATTTCGCACTTTATGAAATCGCTCGATGTAAGCGCGCATCATGCCGGATCGAGCGACACCTGGTCGAATGATCGAACTGGCTGCCACGAGTGTGAGATAGTCTTCACATTTTAATTTTCCCAAGAGCATTCGCATGGCGGGGGACTCAACATAAAAACACCCCATGGCATGACTGTCTCGCAACAGGGACTTTATTTTTTCATCTTTTTTGAAATCACGAAACCGGTGGATATCCACATCAATGTTTTGATTTCGTTTTACATGCTTCACCGTTTCCTTCAGATGTCCGAGGCCACGTTGACTTAAGATATCAAATTTGAAAATGCCAAGATCCTCCGCGTTGTTCATCTCAAAATGAGAAACCGGATAACCCTTGGGCGGAAAATGAATTGCGGTGTAGGCGTAAATTGGCTTCTCCGTGATCAATACTCCGCCCGCATGAATGGACATGTTTGAAGGTAGATCCTGAATATATGATGCATATTTAAAAATCAATTCGGTAATGTGGTCTCTTGATCGATGTCGTTCCGGCTCCTCAACGATTTGGTTGATCTCTTCTTTCGGCAATCCAAAAACCTTACCAAGCTCTCTCAATACAGAGCGGTTTTGATAGGTGACATGAGTACCTAACAGACAGATGTGCTCGGGGCCATATTTCGAAAACAAATACTCATAGCTCGCGTCCCTGTTATCCCAGGAAAAATCAAGATCAAAGTCCGGGGGAGAAGTCCGCTCAGGGTTGAGAAATCTTTCAAAATATAAATCGAGTTCAATTGGATCTACGTTGGTAATGCCCAGGCAGTAGGCAACCATACTGTTCGCTCCGCTACCGCGTCCTACAAAGTCATATCCTTTTTCCTTTGCATGCTTAATCAGGTCATAGGCAATGAGATAGTAGGTACAGAATTTTTTCTCCTTAATAATATTGAGTTCCCGCTGAAATCTTTCTCTTAGCTTTTCGTTGACCGCTTCATATCGTTGCTGAAATCCGTTCCAGGCATCGGTCACCAACTGTTCCCAGTCCACATCGTGATCCCCGGAAAAAGATTGTTTGTTTTTATCGACACCCAAATCAAAGTGAATGTTACAAGCGTCAAGAATTTTCTTTGCGTTCGCAGTCAGCTGTGGGAAACCGGCAAAACTTAATTCGAACTCACGCTCGGGCATCATCATCTCATCCTCACGGGCTTGCAAATGCTCTGGCAGCTTACTCAATAATGTATTGTGATGGATGGCCCGCAATAGCCGATGCACATTAAAATCACGCTTCTTGGCAAACGTTACCGGATGCAGAGCGACAAACTTCCCCGGTAAACTCTTGGCAAAGGACGAAAGGACAAAACGATTTAATTCATGTTTTTTTATTCCAATGAACTCGTACGTTCTTAGATGTTGCGATTCCCTTTTTCCAAACGGATAGATAACGAAAACATTCTTCCACTCCGGAGCCTGTTCGGGCAGCGCGGTGCCCCTGATATTATGAAAAGAGAGGAAGCGGTTCATTTCCTCAAACCCTGCGTTGTTTCTGGCGATAGCAACGTAAAGTAGCTTATCCTCCTTTCGGAACTCGATACCCAGCGCGATGTCAAGCGCATAGCCAGGCTTGCCAAATCTGTTCAGGCCGCTTTCATCGATTGGTTGTTTTTCTTTACAAAGTCTGAGCAGTTCTATGTATGAAGCAGTGTTATTGATTTCGGTAAGGACAAGTTTTTTGACCCCACACCGCTGAGCTTCATTAAAAAGGTCCTCTACCTGAAGAGTACCATATTTAAAACTAAAAGCGGTATGGCAATTGAGGAACATCGGGTTATCGAGCAGGTTTTATTTTATATTTGCCTATGGTAATCACGATAAAGAAAGGAGCCACAAAGGCGGAAATCGAAAAGGCGCTTGCCAAGCTTGACTCGAGAAGAAAGGTCTCGCTCAAAAAATACTTCGGGTCTCTTAAACGTGGGCTTGATGGGCTGACCTATCAGAAGGAGGCAAGACGTGAAGATTGATTTTCTTGCTGACACTAACATCTTGATCAATCTTCTTGAGGGCGACCGAAGGCTAGCGGTATATACGGAAAAGTTACTGGCGGTATCTTTTGTTAGCGAAATAGAACTACTCGGAATGAAAGGTATATCCAAAAACGAAATTGTGATATCCCAAGCTCTTCTTGATGATTGCATTTTGCTTCCGTACAGCAATGAAATCAAAGAAATTGCTATTAAATTAAGACAAGAGAGAAAAATATCATTACCTGACTCACTCATAGCGGCCACAGGTTTGCATTATGAACTTCCAATTCTCACGTTTGACAAAGGCTTTTCTAAAATACCTTCTATCCACCTTTTGCTGATTGAGTAAACTGATGGGTGTCAAACCTTATCGATCTAAAAATCTATCCCTTAAACGCATTCATCTCCATCCTCACCCGCTTGTTGACGTTCAAGGTGGAGGCCCTGATAAGTTTCTCCACGCCATGTTTGTGTTTCATCCTGTCGATGGCCTCATACAGGTTGATGCTTTCCTCAGTATCATCAAACAAACTGATTTGGTGATTACCATGAACCAATCCGCTGAGTCTTACACCAACCAAACGGACCAACATCCTCCGCGTGTACAGTCGATCGAAAAGCTCCATCACGGTTCGAAGTATCGTGTGGTCGGATGAGGTATAAGGAACGTGAATTTGTTTTGTCTCCGTGTCAAAGTTTGAATATCGGATCTTCACCGTAATACAAGACGCAAGTTTTTGTTGTTCACGCAAATTGAACGCGACCTTTTCCACCATGGCGATAAGTATGGACTTCATTCCTTTCACGTCAATGCTATCCTGATCAAATGTGCATTCCGTAGAGATTGATTTTTGTTCACTGTAAGGAACAACTGGTGCATTGTCGATGCCATGCGCTTTGTTCCACAGACTGATGCCGTTCTTTCCAAAGGCGCTTATCAAAAACTTCACAGGCATCTCGCGCAATGTTGCAACCTTACGCACGCCCATATCATAGAGGAATGAAGCAGTTTGTTTTCCGATCATGGGAATTTTGTCAACCGAGAGAGGCGCCAGAAAATCCCGCTCTTCTCCAGCGGGCACAAGTTTTTCTGCGTTAGGTTTAAATTCTCCCGTAGCAACCTTCGATACCAACTTGTTCACGGACATACCCATAGAAATCGTAAGGCCACTGTTGTCTTTAATTTTTTTGCGAAGTCCGACCGCCCACTTAAACGCGCCAAAAAATCTGTCCATCCCGGTTGCGTCTACATAAAACTCATCGATCGAAGATTTTTCAAAGGACGGGGCAGAATCCGCAATAATCTCAGTAACCAAATGTGAGTGCTTACTGTAAGCCTCCATATCACCAGAAATTACCTTGGCATCAGGACAAAGCTGAAGCGCCAGGTACATCGGCATTGCAGAGTGCACGCCAAACTTTCGGGCCTCATAGCTGCACGCGGCCACCACTCCTCTCCTGCTGATTCCTCCGATAATCAGGGGGCGACCCTCAAGGGCAGGGTTTAGTTTACACTCCACTCCCACAAAAAAGGCATCGAGGTCGAAATGGATAACCGATCTGGCGTTCATTTAGTAAAAATACTAAATTAATTAGTAAATGCTAATCTACATAGATTCTATTTTGCACTGATAATCAACTGTTTACAATAAATTTGAGGTGATGATATTGGCAGAGCGCCTTGAATGATCAGCAGAGAGTTTCGGTGGCAAAAAGTTGATCTCGCAAACGTTATCGAGGTATGAAGAATGGTGTAATTTGAGATTTCTTACGATAAGAAAAACCCAATTTTCAAACTCTACCTAACATTCGTTAAGAGGTCAGTACAAAATTTTTTAAAGGAATTTGTTGAATCACAGAGAAAAAAAATCCAATCTTGTAATGCAAGCACAACAATGTGAAGAAAGCAGCGAACATTTTTGAAACTAACAACTCTGTAATCAATTCGATTACGGGTGTGCTTGTCATTATTAGTGTCATTATTCTTCGAAAACCGGGGTGGTGATACTATAGTCTTGAAAAGAAATAGTGAACCGCCCCGATAACCGGGGCGGTTTTGTTTTATATGGGATTTACAAACTAACGATTGTTCTAAAGAAGTATGTATTACAACGATGACACAGTGATTTTCCTGGATGGAAATTTTGTGAAGGCCGCTGAGGCAAAGACAGATTTATATAGCCAATCTCTTCACTATGGCTATGGCGTGTTCGAAGGAATCCGCGCTTATCAAACGGTAAACGGAGTTAAAATATTCAAAGCCCATGAGCACTACGAGCGACTAAAGAGCAGTGCTTCACTCATTGGGATACCCTTCGACTATAGTCCGGAAGAACTAACACAGATCACTTATCAAGTACTCGCAAAGAACAATCAGGCTAACGCCTACATCCGTCCGTTGGTGTTTTGCGCGCCAAACATGTCGTTGACGGCACCTAGCAAAGTTTCTCTTATGATTGCCACTTGGGAGTGGGGAAAATATCTGGGCGATCAATTATTAAAAGTGTGTGTGTCTTCCTATCAAAGACCAAATCCCAGGTCAGTAAAAGTAGAAGCCAAGGCATGCGGTCACTATGTCAACTCGATATTGGCAACCACCGAAGCAAAGCAGAGGGGTTTCGATGAGGGCTTGATGTTGGACATGGAGGGATTTGTGGCGGAAGGACCAGGCGCAAATTTCTTCTATGAGAAAGACGGTGTTCTATACACCCCTCCTCGTGGCAGCATTCTACCTGGAATCACGAGACAAACAGTTCTGGAAATCTGCGCTGAGCTTGACCTTCGGGTAGAAGAAAAGAAATTCAAACCTGAAGATTTCTTCGAAGCCGACAGCGCTTTCTTCTGTGGTACGGCTGCTGAAGTAATTGGAATTGAATCCATAGAAGGACAAAAGTTTGTGAAGCCCTGGAAGGAATCACTCGGTGCAATCATTCAGGAAGCATACCGCTGCCTTGTAATGGACAAGAGCTACAGTTACGTAATCGTTTAGTTTCCGAACAATTAAAAGCATGGCGCTAAACAAGTACAGCAAAACCATCACGCAAGATTCGACACTGCCCGCGTCACAGGCAATGCTATACGGGATTGGCCTTACAGAACACGACCTCACGAAGGCGCAAGTAGGAATCGTGAGCACCGGCTTCGATGGCAACACTTGCAATATGCACCTCAACGCGCTCGCGCAAGAAGTAAAGCAGGCAGTTTGGGATCAGGAACTTGTGGGTTTGGTTTTCCATACTATCGGTGTGAGTGATGGTATCTCTAACGGTACCGAGGGCATGCGTTATTCTTTGGTAAGCCGCGAGGTGATTGCTGACTCCATAGAAACAGTTTGTAATGCGCAGTACTATGATGGACTCATCGCGGTAGTAGGATGCGACAAGAATATGCCAGGCTCCCTTATCGCTATGGGAAGGTTGAACCGACCTGCCATTATGGTGTACGGAGGAACTATCGCTGGCGGGCACTGGAAGGGGAAGTCATTAAATATAGTGTCAGCTTTCGAAGCGCTCGGTGAAAAGATGGCCGACAAGCTGTCGGATGAAGACTACAAAGGCATTATTCAAAACGCTTGTCCGGGGGCCGGTGCCTGTGGTGGCATGTATACCGCAAACACAATGGCCTCTGCGATCGAAGCACTAGGGATGGCGTTGCCCTACTCTTCTTCAAATCCTGCATTGAGTAAAGAAAAATCAGAAGAGTGTCGCAAAGCAAGCGAGGCCATCAGACATCTATTAGAAAAAGATATCAAGCCTTCTGACATCATGACGGCAAAGGCATTTGAAAATGCTTTGACCATCGTGATGGCTCTTGGAGGATCGACAAACGCAGTGCTTCACCTGATAGCGATGGCGAAATCGGTTGGACTCAAACTAACACAAGAGGACTTTCAGCGCATATCCGATGCTACACCGCTTATTGCAGATCTCAAGCCAAGCGGTAAGTACCTGATGGAAGACCTTCACAAAATCGGAGGAACACCTCTTGTATTGAAGTACCTGCTTGAACAGGGACTTCTTCACGGTGACTGCCTTACTGTGACCGGAAAAACACTCGCTGAGAATTTAAAAGACGTTCCAGCAATTGACTTTGAAAAGCAAGACATCATCGTACCTCTCGACAAGGCCATAAAAAAAACTGGTCACATCCAAATTCTTTATGGCAACCTGGCGGAGAAAGGATCTGTAGCAAAGATCACCGGCAAAGAAGGTGAAAAGTTTAAAGGCACAGCTCGCGTGTTCAATGGCGAGTTTGAACTCATCGATGGAATTCGTTCGGGAAAAGTAAAGGAAGGGGACGTGGTCGTGATTCGTTTTGTTGGACCAAAAGGCGCGCCAGGAATGCCCGAGATGCTCAAGCCAACAAGCGCGATTATGGGAGCAGGTCTTGGCAAAAATGTGGCGTTGATAACCGATGGTAGATTCTCTGGTGGAACTCACGGTTTTGTCGTGGGCCACATTACACCAGAAGCATTTGATGGCGGACTTCTGTCTTTGGTTGAAGATGGTGACTGGATAGAAATCGATGTAAAGAAAAAGCAGCTCAATTTACTCGTGGACGAAAAGACGCTTGTAATAAGAAAATCAAAATACAAAGCGCCAGAGTTGAGAGTGAAAAGTGGAGTGCTTTTCAAATATGCGAAACAAGTAAAAACTGCGGCTGATGGATGCGTTACTGACGAAGGCTGAAAAAAAGGAGACTACCAAAGTAAAAAATATCACAGGATCTGAAGCCCTGCTTCAATGTCTTGTAGCAGAAGGCGTAACTACGTTGTTTGGTTACCCTGGTGGAGCTATCATGCCGGTCTATGATGCACTCTACGGATATAGAGACAAACTAAATCACATTCTTGTTCGTCACGAACAAGGTGCAGTGCACGCAGCACAGGGCTATGCGAGAGTGTCTGGTGATGTTGGTGTAGCCATGGCAACGTCCGGTCCAGGCGCTACTAATCTTATCACAGGATTAGCTGACGCATTGATCGACTCTACACCAATCGTTTGCATCACCGGTCAGGTTTTTTCACACTTGTTGGGCACAGATGCATTTCAGGAGATTGATGTAGTGAACACCACCAACCCAGTTACAAAGTGGAATGTACAAATCACCGAAGCGAAAGATATCGCTTCGTCAGTTGCTCGAGCGTTTTACATTGCAAAAACAGGAAGACCAGGGCCTGTGTTAATTGACATTACCAAAAATGCGCAAAACGAAATCCTCGAAGAATTCGAATACACAAAATGCGAAGGTGTAAGAACATACAAACCAAAGCCTCAACTACAGCTTTCGCAAATTGAAGAGGCCGCTGAACTCATCAACAATGCCAAGAAACCATACCTTCTTGCGGGTCAAGGCGTTTTGCTTTCTGGCGCGACACAAGAGTTAATTGCCTTCTCCGAAAAAACCGGAATTCCAGTCGCATGTACTTTGCTTGGTCTTGGAAGTTTCCCAACGGATCATCCAAACTATGTTGGATTCCTCGGAATGCACGGCAATTACAGCCCTAACATAAACACTAACGAATGTGACGTATTGATCGGATTAGGAATGCGCTTCGATGACCGCGTGACAGGCAACGTAGCCAAATACGCAAAACAAGCTAAAGTAATACACATCGAGATCGACAAAGCCGAGATCAACAAGATTATCAAAGCCGATGTAGAGGTGCATGCTGATGCTAAAGAAGCCCTGACCGCTCTCACCGAAATGTGTGCGCCAAAAAAACACTGGGCCTGGATCGACAGCTTTGCCAAGCTCGACAAATTAGAAAGAGAAAAAATAGAGCAAAGAGAGTTCAATGTCACAGGATCGATCAGGATGGCGGAGGTAATCAAAAACATTTCTGAGCTCACAAAAGGAAAAGCAGTAGTTGTAACTGATGTGGGGCAGCATCAAATGGTGACTTCACGCTACTTTAAATACAAGGACCCCAGAACAAACATCACATCAGGTGGTGCCGGTACTATGGGGTTCGCATTACCTGCAGCTATGGGTGCAAAATTGGCAAAACCCGAATCTCAGGTTGTAGCCGTAATAGGTGATGGTGGTTTTCAAATGACTGCTCAGGAGCTGGGCACTATTATGCAATACGAAATTCCGGTGAAAATACTCGTACTCAACAACAGCTTCCTTGGCATGGTGAGACAATGGCAGGAGCTCTTCCACCAGAAGAGATATTCCGCCACTGAGATGACAAATCCCGACTTTGTGAAACTGGCACAAGCCTACAACATACCTGCTCGCAGAATAGAAGAAAGAACCGACTTAGTCCCTGCACTAAAAGAATTTTTGGAAAGCGCTACCTCAAGTTTTCTTGAAGTGGTGGTGGGCAAAGAAGACAACGTATTCCCGATGGTACCTGCGGGTGCAGGCGTTTCGGAAGTATTACTCGAACCGAAGAATTGACAATAAATCAT
Organism: Cyclobacteriaceae bacterium; assembly: GCA_020436085.1. Classification (GTDB taxonomy): domain Bacteria; phylum Bacteroidota; class Bacteroidia; order Cytophagales; family Cyclobacteriaceae; genus ELB16-189. The sequence goes on along the minus strand of JAGQYM010000008.1, from coordinate 25,771 downwards.
TCCAACATGATAAAACAGGATTTTACATTGGAGATTGCCGCTGAGAATAATTTCTCAATCCTTAATCGTATCGTCAACGTGCTCAATCGTAGACGAGTGAGGATAAAAAAGCTTATTGCACACGAGATTGCAGAAGATTTTCACAAAGGTGGTGCTACGCTTCTACTTTACACTTCATCAGAGATGATGGAAAAAGTAAAACATCAAATGGAAAAACTCATTGAAGTAGAGTATGCCAACTACCATGCCGGCTGCGAACGCTACTATGAACTAAGCGAACTGAATAACAAAGAGGTTGTATTAAACTAACTATTGACAAATAAAAACAAAACCAGATTATGGCACAGATTAACTTCGGAGGCGTTATGGAGGAAGTGGTAACGCGAGAAGAATTCCCGATGGATAAAGCGTTGGAAGTATTGCGCAACGAAACCATTGCTATCATAGGCTACGGTGTTCAGGGACCTGCGCAAGCACTCAATCTCCGCGACAACGGATTCAACGTAATTGTTGGTCAACGCAAAGGCTCGAAGACATGGGACAAAGCAGTGGCTCACGGCTGGATTCCTGGTGAGACACTTTTTGACATTGAGGAAGCAGCAAAGCAGGGAACGATTATTGAATTCTTGCTTTCCGATGCGGGACAAATTGCATTGTGGCCAACCATTAAGCCTCACATGACGGCAGGAAAGACACTTTACTTCTCGCACGGATTCGGCATTACATTTAAAGAACAAACCGGAATTGTTCCTCCCGCAGACATTGACGTTGTGTTGGCTGCACCAAAGGGTTCAGGTACTAGCGTGCGCAGATTATTTCAACAAGGAAAAGGAATCAACTCGAGCTACGCTGTATTTCAGGATGCAACAGGCAAAGCCAAAGACAAAGCGATCGCTTTGGGAATTGGAGTAGGATCAGGCTACCTGTTCGAAACTGACTTCAAAAAAGAAGTGTATTCTGACCTTACTGGTGAGCGCGGCACTTTGATGGGAGCAATCGCTGGAATATTTGAAGCGCAGTATGAGGTATTGCGTTCGAAAGGTCACACACCTTCTGAAGCATTCAATGAAACGGTTGAAGAGCTTACACAAAGCCTCATGCCACTCGTTGCTGAAAACGGCATGGACTGGATGTATGCGAACTGTTCAACTACAGCACAGCGTGGAGCATTGGACTGGAAGAAAAAATTCAAAGCCGCTACGTTGCCGGTGTTCAAAGAACTTTATGAGAGTGTTGCGAGTGGACAAGAAGCTAAGCGCACGATCGATACTTGCAGTCAACCTAACTATAGAGAAAAACTTTCGGAAGAACTGAAAGAACTTCGCGAAAGCGAACTATGGCAGGCGGGAGCAGCTGTTCGTCAGCTAAGACCTGAGAAGGCTACAGTAGAAGAAAGTATGATTGATTAAATAGTTGGCTGTCATCTGTTGCCTGTTGTCATCTGATATTCATTTGACAACGGTGCAATAGATACTCCAGCCTTATTCCGTAATGAAAACCACCCAACCGTATACCATCGATATTGACGCGGCTCACGAGGTGTTGCAAAAGGTTGTTATCAAAACGCCATTGCAATTCCATCGGAAGCTGTCAGAGAAGTATGGCTGTAACCTTTATTTGAAGCGCGAAGACCTACAGGTTGTTCGCTCTTATAAAATTAGAGGTGCTTACAATCTGATTCAAAGTCTCACTGCTGATCAACGAGCTAATGGTATCGTGTGTGCAAGTGCTGGCAATCACGCGCAAGGCGTAGCTTTTGCGTGCCGCGAGTTATCAATTCATGGAGTGATCTACATGCCGGCAATTACGCCTAAGCAAAAGATCAACCAGGTAAAAATGTTTGGAGGTAGCAACATTGAAATTGTGTTGGTTGGCGACACATTCGATGAATGTCAACAGCAGGCGGTGGCTCATGCCAAAGAACATAACAAGGCATTTATACCACCTTTCGATCACCAGAAAGTAATTGAAGGCCAAGGGACAGTTGCGTTGGAGATATTTCAGGAGCAACCGAATGTAGATGTAATCTTTGTTCCCATAGGTGGAGGTGGGCTTTGTGCGGGCGTGTCACATTATACAAAAACATTCAGCCCAAAAACTAAAATCGTAGGCGTAGAACCACAAGGAGCACCCTCTATGAAGTCGGCTCTGGAGGCCGGACGACCGGTAATCCTTGAGCGCATTCAAAATTTCGTTGACGGGGCGTCTGTCAAGAAAGTAGGAGATATCACATTCGAAGTGTGCAAGGACGCGATAGAAGAAATGATCCTTGTGCCAGAAGGAAAAGTGAGTTCAACGATTTTGCAACTCTACAATGAAGATGCGATCGTAGCTGAGCCGGCAGGTGCATTAACGATTGCATCACTTGATTTATACACTGAAGATTTAAAAGGAAAAAATGTAGTGTGCATTGTTAGCGGAGGCAACAATGACATTGACAGAATGCAGGAGATCAAAGAGCGCTCTCTGCTTCATGAAGGTCTGAAACATTATTTTATTGTTCGATTTGCACAACGTCCTGGAGCATTAAAAGAGTTCGTCAACAACATTCTTGGTCCTGACGATGATATCGTTCGCTTTGAGTTTATACAGAAACATAATAAAGAGACTGGTCCAGCACTGATCGGAATAGAAGTGAAGTCACAAGATGATTTTAATTCATTGATTGAAAGAATGGACAATGGGGAAATTAATTACACCCTTGTCAATCAACACGAAAACTTATTTGAATACCTGATCTAACCAAAGTCGTGTTTATCAATTCAGCTTATATCGAATTCACAACGTCACAGCCTACAGGTAATATCTACTCTCCTGCCTGTATTATTTCCACCATTATTACGGGGTAACCCGTAGCCAACACCATATCACCCTTTAGTCACATCGCGTTCGTCATGAGACGTACGTCTTTACTTTACTTTTTAAAAAAAATGAAAATTCTAAAATTTGGTGGTTCTTCGGTTGCCACTCCAGAAAGAATCCAAAGTGTGGTCGAAATTCTGCGCGATGAACTTCCAGCCCAGATTGCGGTTGTGTTCTCTGCATTTGGCGGTGTTACCGATCAATTAATCCACGCCAGCGAACTGGCACTGAACGGAGATAGTACGTACAAAAATGTTCTCAGTCAGATCGAGTCGAGACATATTGATACGGTCAAGGCGCTGATTCCAAATGAGCAACAAGACGCGGTAATCCACCAGGTTAAACTTCGAATTACCAAACTGGAGAACGTGGTGTACGGTATCTATCTCGTACGAGAACGCACTCCAAGAACCCTGGACTACATCATGAGTTTTGGCGAGCGATTGTCTGCCTATATAATCAGCGAGGTTCTAAACGCTGAAGGTTTATCAGCGGCCTACCTCGATGCGCGAAAACTTATCCGTACCAACAATCAATTTGGAAATGCGAAGGTTGACTTCAACTTGACCAATGAAAATATTCGATCCTATTTCCATGAAAATGAAAACCTTCAGGCAATCACCGGCTTTATTGCTACAGCTGACACAGGCGAGACAACAACGCTAGGCAGAAGTGGTTCTGACTATACCGCAGCCATCTTTGCGGGAGCACTAAAAGCGGAGGAATTGGAAATCTGGACAGATGTGGATGGAATGATGACGGCTGATCCACGCCTCGTTAAGAAAAGTTTCACAGTACCCGAGATGAGTTATGAAGAAGCGATGGAGCTATCGCACTTTGGCGCGAAGGTTATCTTTCCCGCTACCATGCTGCCCGCTATGGCGAACAGGATTCCAATCCGAATAAAAAATACATTCAATCAAAAAGGATCTGGAACCCTTATTCAAGCAAAGTCTGGGAATGGACAACTCATCAAGGGCATCTCCTCAATCAACAAAATATCGCTTATCAATGTGCAGGGAGGTGGCTTGCTTGGATTGGTTGGTTTTTCAAAAAGACTCTTCGGGGCACTGGCTGATCAACATATTAATGTCATTCTTATCAGTCAGGCCTCTTCCGAGCACTCTGTCTGCATTGCTGTGGATAGCAGAGATAGTGTGAAAGCAAAGGCAGCGATTGAAACCGAATTCAGATATGAAATCAAAGATGAATTGGTGGATGAAGTAAAGGTGACCCAAGACCTTGCAATCATTGCTGCCGTTGGCCAAGGTATGCAACACCATTCCGGAACCAGCGGAAGAATGTTCAATGCACTCGGGAAAAATGGCATCAACGTAAGTGCGATCGCGCAAGGCTCCTCTGAACTCAACATCTCTGCTGTGATTCAACAGGCGGACGTAGCCAAAGCATTGAATACACTACATGACGCTTTCTTCCTTTCGCATCTGAAAACAATCCATTTATTCCTTGCCGGCACTGGCCTGATTGGAAAGGCATTGATCCGTCAAGTGAGAGATCAGTATTCCAAGCTATCTGAGGATCATCACCTTGATATTAAAATAGCCGGAGTTGCCAATAGCCGAAAAATGTTCTTTAATCCTGAGGGTATTAATCCCGATTTGCTGATGGACCACCTTGACAAGCAGGCCGAAACCATGGACTTGAACTCATTCCTGTCAAAGATGAATGAACTGAATCTTTCCAACAGCGTTTTTGTGGACTGTACGTCTGATGAAACAATTGCGAAAAGCTATCACTCTATACTCGCTGAAAATATTTCCATCGTGACGCCAAACAAAAAAGCGGCCTCTTCGAACTTCGGTTATTACCAGGAATTAAAAGACATCTGCAGAAAACGTGGAGTAAAGTTTCTGTATGAAACGAATGTTGGTGCAGGTCTGCCGGTGATCAACACACTTAATGATCTTTTATTGAGTGGCGATAAAGTAATTCGCATTGAGGCAGTACTAAGCGGTACTCTCAATTACATATTCAGTTCATTTGACGGGACAAAACCATTTAGTGAGGTAGTTGTTGAGGCAAAGGAAAAAGGTTACACAGAACCTGATCCCCGTGACGACTTAAGTGGAATGGATGTAGCGCGTAAAATTCTCATCCTCTCCAGGGAAGTCGGGTTAGACCTTGAACTGATTGATGTGGAGGTAGAGAATCTTGTACCTGCAAAACTTCAAAGTGGAACCGATGTTCAAGCTTTCTTGAAAGACTTCATTTGTTTTGACCCGTCATTTGAGGTCAAGCGAAAACTGGCTGAATCAGAAAACAAAAAACTAAGATATCAGGCTGTGTTAGAGAATGGGAAGGTAAACGTGAAATTAAATGCGGTTGGACCAGAGCATCCATTCTACGCATTGTCTGGAAGTGACAACATCATATTGCTGACCACAGAAAGGTACCATGACCGCCCGATGGTGATTCGCGGACCAGGTGCTGGCGCTGAAGTCACTGCTGCCGGAGTCTTTGCAGATATTATCAGAATCGGAAACTATACCCAATAAGTGGCTGACTCAAAGTCTAATCGTCATTGCGAACCCAATGAAGCAATCCCTCCGAATATGGTCTACCTAAATGGGATCGCCACGTTTCACTCGCGATGACGGTTACTTTATAACTTTTGAGTCAGCCTTTGAATTATCTCCTATCAAATCTCCGACTTGATCAATTCCACTATGTCCTTCTGAAGATTGGTAATCAGGTCTTTCAGTTCGGCAACATACTTGGCTTCGTTTGCCTCAATGGCATATTCACCCTTTGATGAAAGTCCCCAATAGGATCCATCACGTGAATCAATCTTCACCAAACCGTTGCTCCAGTCATTGTTGCCTTCAATTGGCTTTTTGAAAGCGATCCACGAGAAAGCCCCACTTGGATTACTAATCATAATAACGGGCGTAATTGCAAGGCCAGCTGTGGTCGTCAATTTATTTTTGGACACGGTCTTTGAACCCTCAAAACTGGCGAATCGAATGATGTAGCCAATACTCATCAATGTTACCTTCTCTTTCGAAGCCATCTTCGCGTAAAAATTACCGGGGATGGTCGCGCTCGTGTAAAATGCATTTTTATCCTTTGGCCTGAAGTAATTCACTTCTTTAATATCGTAGCCATTTGCGTCCATCGAATTGAGTTTGTCATAGATCACTGTACCATCAGTCTTACCGGCAAATACTTTCTTATCATCTTTTTTACTTTGCGCATAATCGGTTTGCAACAAAGCCTCACCATCAACGACATCCAGACCGGCATTCTTCAACTCCTGAATCAATTGTCCGTGTATTTCTTCGATCAATGATTGCAATGCCTCCTTGCTGACGCCTGCCAGGGAAGCCTCAGAAAATACAGATCCTACACCTTGCTTCTGCATAACTCCGGCTTGCGATGAGCCCTTCATCATGGAAGCTTGCATAATATAATAGTCGTTTACAAAGACCGGGTTCGACTTAAAGGACTTACCAAGACCCTTAGTGTCCACTTTTCCCTCCTTTATAAAATCAACGGTCGACCAGTCTTTCTGCGCTTGGGCAGCAAAGACAAGGCTAAACAGAGAGATAAATAAGATGTTTTTCATGGTTTAAATATTTCCTGCTAAGGTCGCTGCGGGTTTGGGTGAGTGAAATCCGGTACAGTACGCATTTTCATATACCCACTGGCACGGATATCCCCTACCGGGGACTCCACGGTATTCGAAAATCAGGGGACAAGGGTATTTTGGCCTCACTGTCCTGCACGTTACTTGCCAAAAACATAAACCCCAATGAAACGACTACTTTTTATTGCACTACCCTTGCTCATGGCCTGCGGCAGTGACGATGATTTTACATGCGAACAAAATGCGCGATTTGTTTACAACGGAGGAACGGAATGTGCCCATGCCTCTGTGGACGTCTACAGCGAGAACTTCACAACCGGTGGTGAGTCATTCGTAATCGCATTCACCAACAGGTTCACAAATTTCAAGCTTACCCTGTTCGATGATGAAGACCTGGTGCCGAATAAAGAATACACCTATCCTGAGAATGCATCGATTACTGGCCCAGGTCACAATCAGACCTTCTCCTTGAAGATCACACTCACGAAATTTGATCGGGAGGCAAATATCATTTCCGGAACGTTCGTATTTGAAGCAGAGAGGGATTCAAATTCAACAGCAGTAGAGTTTAACTCTGATGGTGCTTTTACAGACGTACCGTATGTAGACTAAGGTTGTGATTTTGAGAAGGAAAAGGGCTTATCGACAGGTAAGCCTTTTCGATCAGATGAGATTATTAGCATATGCGAACTTGATCAGACCTACCAGAGAATTTGTTCCGGTCTTTTTAAAAATATTCTTTCGGTGTGTTTCGACCGTTCTCTCACTGATGAAGAGTTCTTCAGCGATTTGTTTATTCGTGTATTCTTTGGCGATTAGTTTCACAATCTCTCTCTCACGGTCAGTCAGCAGTCTACCTTCATCGGGATTCTGAAGATTTACGATCAACATTTTATTAATGTCGTTGCTCAGAAAGACATTGCCCTCTTCTACTTCGCTCACCGCCTTAAGCAATTCGCTGCGGGTATCTTTCTTTAGCACATAACCGTTCACGCCTGCTTTCAAAATCTCCTTTACCAGATGCACCTCTTCATGCATACTAAGCACGATTATTTTGATGTTTCCGTCCAGTCGTTTCACTGCATGAATCAATGACAGACCATCCATTCCCGGCATGTTAAAGTCAGTGATCATTAAGTCCACCGGATTTTTCTTCAATAGAGAGAGTGCCTCCTCGGCACTATTCGCCTGAAACTCCACTTTTCGTCCGTCATTTTCCAGAAGGCTTTTTACGCCATCCAGAAGAATGGCATGATCATCTACCAGAAGAATTCTCATTAATGCTGATGGTTTCCGTTTCCAGAACCCAAAGATACCCCCCTTGTGCATAGGAACAAGATTACAGGCATCGTTAAGCCTAAACCATCCGTACCAATGGGTATTTTTATATCCGCGATGTCCTAAGGCCGCACGGGAAGAGGTGAGCGAATCAAAATCTGAATTAATTCTGAAAAATGTCTTAAAATTAAATCGACAGATTTACGTCTAATTTATTACGAGATTCCATGCAATTGACCCTACACAATTGCGTTACGCTAACGTCAGCAGTAAAAACTGATATCAATCATAGGCTGCGAGAACTACCAGCGTAATTTTGACGTTTCGTATCAGCGCCAACCCTTAATTACATGATATTATCAATTCTTTTCTCCACCTTGCTGATGGCAGCCCCTGGCCCTGACTGGCACTATAATTTTGACCAGGCCAAGGCACAGGCACAAAAAGAGCATAAAACAATTATCCTGAATTTTGCCGGATCAGATTGGTGTGGTCCTTGCATTAAGATGACCCGGGATATTTTTGAAAAGGAAACCTTTATCGCTTACTCAGACAAAAACCTGGTGCTGGTGCGCGCAGACTTCCCCCGTTCAAAGAAAAATCAACTTGAGCCAAAGCAGATAAAACACAACGAAGCGTTGGCTGAAAAATATAACCCTCAGGGAAAATTTCCGCTGACACTTTTGTTAGACGAAAACGGAAAAATTCTAAAGAGCTGGGATGGATTCAAATCCGGCACTCCTGAAGAATTCATCCAACAAATCGAACAAGCTCTTGATGCCCGTTAGCAACTTGACGAGTAAGATGGTAGCCCATAAAAAGGCTGCGAAACTGATGGGTAATCACTTTGAATTTTGCGTGGTGAGTGATGACGAACAGTGGGCCATGGAGCAGATTGAAATGGCCATCAAAGAGATTCAACGGATCGAGCGACTTCTCACTACGTTCAAGGATGATAGCCAAACAAATCAAATCAACGCAATGGCTGGCATTTCTCCTGTTCATGTCGATAAAGAAGTTTATGATCTCATCTTCAGATCAAAGAAAATATCAGAGATCACGCAGGGGGCATTTGATATCACTTACGGTTCGTTGGATAAAAAATTCTGGAACTTCGACACCCACATGACTTCGCTCCCCGATCACGAAACAGCTAAAGCATCGGTGAAGTTGATAAATTATAAAAACGTGATCCTCGATGCCGAACGTCAAACTGTTTTCCTCAAGGAGCAGGGTATGCGAATCGGGTTTGGTGGGATTGGTAAAGGATACGCTGCTGATAAGGCAAGAGACCTGATGCAACAAAATGGCGTGGAGAGCGGATTCGTAAATGCATCTGGTGATCTCTCAGCGTGGGGCGATCAACCTAATGGTTCACCATGGACCATCGGCATCGCACATCCTGATTTCAAGGATCATGCATTCTCCTATTTGAAGATTTCAGGGCTGGCGGTAGCAACCTCAGGTAGCTATGAGAAGTTTGCCTTAATCGATGGAAAAAAGTATTCACATACCATTGATCCTAAAACAGGCTTTCCGGTTTCAGGAATTAAAAGTGTGACAATCATAAGTCCAAGCGCAGAACTGTCGGACGCGATGGCAACACCAGTAACGGTGATGGGGATTGATACGGGACTGCACATGATCAATCAAATGAAAGGAATTGCATGCATCATCGTTGACGACAATAATAAAGTGTACACTTCAAAGAATATCAGATTGAATTAAAATATGATGAAGAATCGAATTGGTCTATTGCTATTATTCTCAGGACTTTTGGGTTGGAGTTCATCCTGTGCTCCAGTAAAGGAGTATCAAAAAATGTATCTCAACGATGCAGAGATGGAGCTCGCTATGAGAAAGTGCGAAAAGTTTGAAATGAATTTTCAACTTTATCGCGAAGGCGCCTCCGGAGCAAACGGAGGCAAGACAGGTGGTGGTTGTGGTTGTAACTAACGCTTAGCAACTACCATGATTCGAATTCCCCTCACACTCATCGGACTATACTTGTCCATTGCAGGTTTGTTTGCTCAGACCAATGAAACAGACTCGCTCTACGAAGCCCGAAAGTTGAAGTTTGACGAAGCTAATTTTGTGTCAAGTTACTATCACCAGGAAGGCAACAACTCAGCGGTTACCGGTGGTGTAGGCACGGAGCGACTGACAGACATTTCAAACACGATTGATTTACATCTTTCGAAGTATGACGTAAAAGGTCGCCTTCATAATTACACGTTCGAGTTGGGTTTTGACACCTATACTTCTGCCTCATCTGACAAAGTAGATCCCAACACCATTTCATCAGCGTCCTCAAATGATCAGCGCTTCTACCCCTCCGTAGCGTGGTCAGTGACCAATGAGGAAAAGGGCCAGGCATTTGGAGCCAATGCAGCCATATCAGCTGAGTATGACTACCTCTCTTTTGGTGGCGGAGTTAATGTCTCAAAAAATTCAAAAGATAATAACAGGCAACTGAGTGCAAAACTCCAGGCCTATCTTGATCAGGTCACCATTATTTATCCCATAGAACTTCGTCCGGCACCCTACTCAACAAAGCCACGAAATTCTTTTAGTTCATCATTCACGCTTTCACAAATCATCAACAGAAGATTGCAGGTGGCGATGATTTTAGACCTCGCCTATCAGCAGGGATTTTTAAGTCTACCATTCAATAGAGTATACTTCGTAACCAATGCCGTTGCGGTAGAAAATCTACCGGATACCCGTTTTAAAATACCTATTGGATTCAGAGCCAACTACTTTCTTGGCGACAGATTTATCCTCAGGGGTTTCTATCGATACTATCAAGATGATTGGGGAATGCAGGCGCATACCATGAACTTCGAAACGTCTGTCAAGATCACGCCTTTCATTTCAGTTACTCCGTTTTATCGGTACCATCGGCAGACCGCTATCGACTACTTTGCACCTATTCGTCAACACAATCCTTCTGATGAATTCTACAGCAGCGACTATGATCTTTCCGAGTTGAGTAGCCAATCCGGTGGTCTTGGATTTCGATACGTTTCACCTGACGGAGTGCTAGGTGTGAAACGGTGGAACACAATTGAAATTCGATTCGATCACTACGAGCGATCAAACGGATTAACGTCCAATATTATTTCACTTCATGCGAAGTTTAAGTAACGTTTTACTCCTACCAAACACTTGGTAGGAGTAAAATCTTTTTACCTATTTCGTTGAAACGTTCGTCAACTTTTAACACCTTCGTTTTTGGAATTTAACTGATGAATCAACAGTAAGTATTCCCGTATAAAATCAAATCCGCCCCGTGTTGTCTGCTTGTCAGAACAGCACGGGGCGGGTTCGTTATACGGAGTTTAGGACAAACTAACGCTTGTTATAAAGCAAAAATGGGTAAGACATTATTTGATAAGATTTGGGATGCACATGTCGTCAGTAAGCAGGCTGGTTATCCTGACGCTCTCTTTATCGACCGACATTACATTCACGAAGTCACCAGTCCGCAAGCCTTTGACGGATTAAAGAAAAGAGGGATTGGCGTTTTCAACACATCAAGAACCACCGCCACAGCCGACCACAACGTTCCCACCAAAGACCAACACCTCCCCATCAAAGAAGCCCTCTCCCGCCACCAGGTCGAAACTCTTCGAAAAAATTGCAAGGAATTTGGAGTAGAACTCTACGACCTCGGCCACCCTTTTCAGGGAATTGTTCACATCATTGGACCTGAATTGGGTTTCACACAACCGGGAATGACAATCGTGTGCGGTGACAGTCACACATCAACACACGGTGCATTCGGCACCATCGCATTTGGAATAGGAACCAGCGAAGTAGAACAAGTGCTGGCAACCCAATGCATCCTTCAGCACAAGCCCAAACGTATGAGGATAGAAATCAATGGAGCGCTGGGCAAGGGTGTTGTCGCCAAAGACATTATTCTCTACATCATTTCAAAAATATCAGCGAGCGGTGCCACGGGCTACTTTGTAGAATACGCAGGCTCAACAATTGAGTCACTGAGCATGGAGGCACGCATGACGATTTGCAACATGAGCATTGAGATGGGCGCACGTGGTGGAATGATCGCACCAGATGAAACGACATTCAAATATATTAAAGGAAGAAAGTTTGCTCCCCAGGGAGAAGCTTTTGATAGAGCTGTTGTTCAATGGGAACAATTGAAGTCGGATGAAGATGCTGAATTCGATAAAGTACTGGCGTTCGATGCTGCTGACATTGCACCGATGATCACTTACGGCACCAACCCGGGAATGGGTATTCGCGTCACTGATCGCATTCCTACTCCAGAAGAACTAAAAGACATCAGCGAGAAACCTTCATTTATTAAGTCGCTCGACTACATGGGCTTGGAACCTGGGTCACAGCTGCTCGGTAAAAATATTGACTATGTGTTCATTGGTAGTTGCACTAATGCACGCATAGAAGATCTACGCATGGTAGCATCAATTGTAGAAGGAAAGAAAAAAGCAGACGGTGTAGAAGTGTGGATTGTGCCAGGCTCAAAGCAAGTAGAAGATCAGGCGCGCAAGGAAGGGCTGGATAAAATTTTTGAAGCCGCTGGCTTTGAATTAAGGAGCCCGGGATGCTCAGCTTGTTTGGGTATGAACGAAGACAAAATCCCGGCAGGCAAATATTGTGTGTCTACTTCGAATAGAAATTTCGAAGGAAGACAAGGGCCGAAATCAAGAACATTTTTGGCAAGCCCACTAAGTGCGGCTGCCGCAGCCATTACAGGAAAAGTGACAGACGTTAGAGAATGGATATGAGCAAGGAGAAATTTAGCACATTGAAGAGTACAGCTGTTCCGCTTCCAAATGAAAATGTGGACACGGATCAGATCATTCCCGCAAGGTTTTTGAAAGCAACCACACGTGAAGGCTTTGGAGAAAATCTTTTCAGAGACTGGCGATTTGATTCGAACAATCAGCCGGTTTCCAATTTTATACTCAACGATCCCTCCTTCACTGGAAAAATCCTTGTGGCAGGAAAAAATTTCGGATGTGGCAGCAGTCGAGAGCATGCCGCTTGGGCAATTTATGATTACGGGTTCCGTGTGGTCGTGTCCAGTTTCTTTGCGGACATCTTTAAAAACAATGCACTTAATAATAGTCTGCTTCCAGTGGTCGTTTCGGATGCCTATTTGAAATCATTGTTGGAAGCCATACAAAAAAATCCATCTCTCGAGGTAGTGGTGGATCTTGAAAATCAATCTATTGAGTTTGGTGGCAATAAAGAATCATTCGAAATCAATCCATACAAGAAGTCTTGTCTGATCAATGGATATGATGACATCGATTATTTACTCAGCCTCAACGAGGAAATCAAAGAATTTGATAAGCAGCACGCATGAAGAAGTTGATAACCATATTACCGGGTGATGGAATTGGTAAGGAAGTGACAGCCGAAGGGCAAAAGGTCTTGGTTAAGATCGCAGAATACTTTGGACATCAGTTTGATTTCAATGAAGCACTGATCGGCCACGATGCGATTGAAGCCACCGGAACCGCACTACCTGATGAAACACTTGCAACCTTAAGAAAAGCAGATGCCATCTTATTTGGTGCTGTTGGTCATCCGCACTACGACAACAATCCGAATCTCAAAGTACGGCCAGAGCAGGGTCTGTTGAAAATGCGAAAAGAATTGGGCTTATATGCAAACCTGCGCCCGATAAAACTTTTTGACGAGTTGCTCGAAGCATCAAGCATCAAGCCCGAGATATTAAAAGGTGCTGATATACTCTTCTTCCGTGAACTTACTGGAGATGTCTACTTCGGTGAGAAGGGAAGAAAAGACAATGACGAGACTGCATACGATCTGATGGTCTACTCCAAATACGAAGTAGAGCGTATTGCACACAAAGCATTCGCAGCAGCTCAATCCAGAAATAAGAAAGTAACATCAGTTGATAAAGCGAACGTGCTTGAAAGCTCAAGGCTGTGGAGAGCAGTTGTACAGGAGGTGAGCAAAGAATATCCGGATGTGAATTTGACACACATGTTCGTAGACGCTGCCGCGATGAAGCTGATCCAAGATCCAAGAAGTTTTGATGTGGTACTCACCGGAAATCTCTTTGGAGATATTCTCACAGATGAGGCCTCACAAATTGCTGGATCAATGGGGATGTTGGCATCCGCATCTATTGGAGACCGTGTTGGTTTATATGAACCCATACACGGCAGCGCACATGACATCACCGGAAAAGGTATCGCCAACCCGCTGGCTTCTATCCTGTCAGCAGCATTGATGTTGGACATATCATTCGGACTAAAAGACGAATCGCAGGCAATCATCAACGCAGTGTCGCAGACGCTGAAAGAAGGCTATCGCACGATCGACATTGCAGATAGCAAAACCGAAAAGATTAAAGTATTAAACACTTCAGCAATGGGCGACATGGTTGCGCAACGAATTGCTGTCAACGAAACTATTACCAATTAATCACAGAGGACGATGAGCAACAAAATTCAAATCTTTGACACCACACTGCGCGATGGCGAACAAGTGCCGGGATGTCAGTTGAAGACGGAAGAGAAAATTGTCATTGCGAGGGAACTGGAGGCACTAGGTGTAGACGTGATTGAAGCCGGCTTCCCGATCTCAAGCCCGGGTGACTTTCTATCTGTAGTCGAGCTATCAAAAAATCTTAAAGAACCAGTAGTGTGTGCACTCACTCGTTCTAAAAAGGAAGACATTGACGTGGCTGCTGAAGCACTCAACCATGCAAAAAGAGGACGGATTCATACTGGTATCGGCTCGTCTGATGTACATATTCAACACAAATTCAAGAGTACCCGTGAGCAGGTATTAGAGCAGGCCGCATGGGCCGTATCGTATGCAAAAACAAAAGGCTACGAAGTGGAATTTTATGCAGAAGATGCTGGTCGCGCTGATCTCGAATTTCTGGCAAAGATGATAGAAGCAGTGATCGCAGCAGGCGCTGATGTGGTTAACATTCCAGACACCACAGGCTATTGCCTTCCTGAATTGTACGGCAAGAGAATAAAATATCTTGTCGAAAATGTGAAAGACATTGACAAAGCCATTATTTCCGTTCACTGTCACAACGACCTCGGCATGGCTACTGCCAACACTGTTTCAGGTCTAATCAACGGAGCACGTCAGGCTGAGGTGACGATGAATGGAATTGGTGAACGTGCAGGAAACACTTCGCTTGAGGAAGTTGCAATGATTCTAGAGACACACAAAGACCTCGGTCTCTCTACCAACATTAAGTCAGATAAAATCTATGCATTAAGCAAGCTGGTTTCTGGAATGATGCGCATGCCAGTGCAAGCCAACAAAGCAATCGTGGGTGCGAATGCATTTGCACACAGCTCAGGTATTCATCAGGATGGTTTTTTGAAGCATGCTGAGAACTACGAAATCATTAGCCCTGAAACTGTCGGAGTTCCCTCATCATCAATTGTGCTTACTGCGCGAAGCGGAAGAGCCGCTTTGAAGCACAGAATGGATTTGCTTGGATATCACTTCGAAGGTGAAGACCTCAACACGGTTTATGAAAACTTCCTGATGGTAGCAGATGAGAAGAAGATGGTGCAGGATGAGGATCTTGTGGTATTGGCAGCGAATATGCCGGTATTGGAAAGATAATTCTAGTTCTTAACAAATTTTCTTACTCCTAGACCGTTGTCCGACACTATCTTAATTATATAGATTCCGGAAGAAAGGTCACTAACATCTACAGTAATCAATCTCTCATGTACGTCAGCCTTGTGTTTGACAGAGATTGGAGTTCCATTGTTGTCAAAAACTTTGATCTCAGGTTGTTCATTGTTTAAACTCGCAAAAGGTACCCAAAGCACGTCAGAGGTTGGGTTTGGAAACATTCCAAAATCAATCTGAATTTTGTCCTCCAAAGATGTGACTGGGTCTGGAGTTGCGGGTTCTGTAATTACGATCGTCAAGGGTTCGCTGGACAACGTCAAGTCATTTACCAGCGAGTTGGTAACTTTCAAAATATAGACCCCCGCATCTGACTGTTGCGCATTTGAAATAGCTAACGAATTCGAGTTCGCACCATCAATCTCGACATTATCCTTCTCCCATTGATAGATATTGTGACTGCCCCCGACTACAAATTCTATCACTTTACTTGCTCCTTCTTCAATTTCAAAAGTATTTTCTTGACCAAAAGGTTTTTGCTCCGTGTTTTCTGTGATAAAATCGATGTTGGGTTCCAAGTCTTCAAAAGTCAAAAGATTGTCACTCACTCGAAAGCCTTCCAGTAAGCCTGAGTTTGTCATCGGGGTGTCCGAGTAATCAGGGATTTCATTTAGCAAATTGCCTGACACTATTAAAAAGTTCAATTTCTCAAGTTGACTAAACTCTTCCGGCAAGGAACCGGTTAGCAAATTATTTCGGGCATTAAAAATCTCAAGGTTCAACAAATTACCAACCTCATCGGGTATTGAACCCGATAATTGATTGTCCAGAAAAAATAATTCTCGGAGATCATTCAATTGCCCAACTTCTGTTGGTATCTCCCCAGTGAACTGGTTCTTACTAAGATCCAGATATTCAAGATTGCTGAGAAGACCTATTTGGGACGGAATGTTGCCATTTAGAGAGTTGTTGCCAACTGCTAGCCACTCTAGATCAACCAATTCAAACATCTCCATTGGAAGTGAACCGGATAGTTCATTGGCTATCAAAATTAGTGTCCTCAACTGATTTAGTTTTGAAATATCTGTTGGAACAGGTCCACTAAATTCGTTATCTCCAATATTCAAATACGTTAGCTGGGTAAGGTCAGTTAAGACTAACGATATCGTTCCACTAAAACCGTTCCCACTGATATCTAAACTCTCTAGCTGAGTAAGGTTAAGCAAAGTACTCGGTATTTCACCTGATAAATCATTTTGTCCCAAATCCAATTGCGTCAAATTTGTCAAATTTCCAATGCTTTCTGGTATCTGCCCGGTTAGGCTTGTGCCACTAAATAAACCGTTTTGTCGAAGAGCCAAAGTAGCGAGCTCCTCCAGATTTCCAATTGATTCAGGAATTGAGCCGGACAGGTTATTATTCGAAATATCCAAGACAAATAATGCATCCAGATCACCAAGTTCTGTTGGAAGTGTCCCAGTAAGATTGTTAGTTATAAGTTTTAAAAAACGCACCCTGTCACCAAATACTGTCACACCAAACCAGGTAGAAACATCTGGATTCGTTATCCAATTTGTGTTGTTTGACCAATTGTCACCATCGGTGGCATTATACAGAGCAATCAACGCAGTTTTATCATCCTCCAAAGTCTGGCCATAGACAAACCCAAGTCCGGATGAGATCAAAATCGAAAGTACTATTTTCTTAGGCCACATAGGGGAATTACTTATTAACTAGGAAATTTATAAAAAACTTCTGCATAATAAAAAAGGCCGTCAAAAATTTGACAGCCTTATTAAAGGCCCTCAGATCTCACTATTTTCTCAAAGTCGGGTACTTGATTCCCAGCTGCTGGAGATAGCTATCATACTTCGTTTCATCGTAATAGTACTTCTCCAACTGTGGACGAAATTCCTTCATGATCTCTGTGTTCAGATAAGTTGCAGGCTCATCCTCAGCCGTGATCATGGGCTTGTATTGCTGTTTTGCCAATTGCTCATTCTTAAAATAATCCCACGCCTTCGTAGTAATCTCCGGTTTGGTAAGAATGTCAATGATGGTCATCGCCTGTACCTTGGCACCAGCAGTCACACCTTTATGTGCAATAGGTGTTGCCATAGCAATAGCGTTCGCCCAATTATGGCCAGGAAGACCTGGGATGTTTGCAGGAAAACGCATCGTCACGGTTGGTACTTTCCATGAGATGTCTCCAATATCATCCGATCCACCACTGCGAGGCTCTGGATCTGGCGCTTTGAATTCGTCAAGCTTGGTTGGCATACCTGTAGTGTCTCTTCTTGACTTCACTTCCTTTTGCACCGCTCGCGCAAATACCTGATCGTCCTGGCTCCAGGTTGGCAGTCCTACCACTTTTATATTTTCATTCATCGTCTCCGCAATTGGCTTATTGAAGTGACGAGGCCACGCGGATCCTAGAGTTCTCTTGGTTACAGTTGTCTGTGTCATCTTGGCCGATGCTTCCGCGATGCGATTACCATGACCGTACAGCTCCATGATGTTAGGGTAGGTAATCTCTCTGAAATAGTACCAGATGGAAGCCTTTTGTGGAACAACGTTAGGTTGGTCTCCGCCATTGGTGATCACAGAGTGAGAACGTTGCAGTGGCTCAAGGTGCTCGCGCTGATATTGCCATCCAATGTTCATCAGCTCCACTGCATCGGCAGCACTTCTTCCTCTCCATGGTGCCCCAGCCGAGTGAGCAGACTCACCGCTAAATGTGTATTCCACGGAAATAAGTCCTGTACCTGATGCTGCACCGTACGACACACCGAGGTTGGAGCCTACGTGTGTGAACAAGCACATATCGACATTATCAAAATAGCCATCTCGTGTGTAGTACGCTTTTGTGCCTACGAGCTCTTCCGCAATACCTGGCCACAATACCAATGTACCCGAAAGGCCTTCACGTTCCATGATTTCTTTGGCGGCTAATGCTGCTGCAATATTCAAAGGAATACCCGAGTTATGTCCTTCTCCATGACCAGGTGCTCCTTCTACAATCGGATCGTGGTAAGCAACACCGGGTTTCTGTGAAGCCTTTGGAATACAGTCCACATCACTACCCAGCGCTATCACCGGTTTGCCACTTCCCCAGCTTGCAGTCCAGGCTGTTGGAATACCCGCAATACCCATCTCAATTTTAAATCCATTTTTCTTCAGCAACTCCGTGAGGTATTTGCTGGATTCATATTCCTGAAATCCCAATTCAGCAAAACTGAAAATCTTATCTACCATCACTTGCACCAGCTTTTCGTTAGCCTGTACTTTGTCGGCAGCTTCCTTTTTCAGCGCATCAATTTTCTTGGTTGATAGTTTTGGTTTCTGGCCAAACGCGGCCAGCGATACCAGGAACAAGAACAAGAGTAGTCGTTGTCTCATCGTATTTGGTTAAGGTTATTTCACTCTTCAATTTAAGTATTGAGCGATGGCACTCCATGCCAAATGACGACCAAAATATAATCTGTGAAATAGCCGGTTGTAATCCGATACAGGAGGTAAAAGAAATCGATTGCTACTGTTGCAACTGTGCCAGTAGACGCTGAGGCACTGACGCAACCTTCTTTCTTATGTAGTCAAAACATACTATTCCGGTCTTCCCTCGCGCAGCTTCTTTGCCTGTGGTCTGGTTGCTAATGAGATAGATCAAGTCAAATCCATATTTATTGAAATCAGTGACGCCAATCTGAATCGTCAGGCGATCGCCAAGAAATGATTCCGACTTATAAATTACCAGTGCATCGGAGATAATCTGGCCCACGTTGCCCTCGAAATGGATTTCGTCTTTGAACCCTATGTGATTATAAAACAAAATGCGGGCCTCTTGCATCAATGTGAGTACATTATCATTGCCGACATGTCCCCCATAGTTCAGGTCGCTTGCACGCACTGAAATCTCACAACTGAACATGAACTTATCTGGTAACTCAAGTTCCAAACGCGCCATAGCTATTCACTCTTTTTGCTTTCTCTGTCATAGTTTATAGACATGGATACTACGTTAGCATGAAGTCCGTCCGAACGTTGATAGTGTGAAAACCTAAACTCAACTGCCTTAAAAGTCGACCTGCCTTTTACAGAATAAGGTGCATATCGAAAACCCATCCCAACGTCCATACTATTGAAGTCCGATAGGTCATAATCAGAAGTGTAATATCGTGCATTAGGATCGTGTTCACTGTAAGGCTTAAAAAACTCAGTGCCTTGCTGAACATAAAGTCGAACGAATGGAGTTAATGTAATTACTCTGGAAACTTTCACGGCCGCTTCCTGATTGAAAGTGTGCGCTGTAATTCCGAAATCGTCCCAATAAATTCTGTAGTAAGACCGAAGTATCCATCTTGTGCCTACGAACGAATTCAATTGTACGCCCAAAGGAATCTTCACGCGATGAAAAGGAAGACTTTCTACTTTTTTGCCTCCATCAGTAAAGTAGACACGATGAAACGGAGTAGAAAGAAGACCAGATTGATAAGTCAATCCTGGATACACCCCCAACGACATCCGTTGGTTTATGGTTTGGTACAAACCCAATGAAAGGTTGAAAGAATTCCTTCGATACTTATCAAACCAATTTCTTCCCCTCAACTCCGATGGATACACCAACTCCAAAACCTTGTGCCCTTGATATCGTCCCCATCTCAGATCATCAAAATACATTTGCAACGAAGCAGAGATTTCTCTTGTCTGTGATGCGTTGATGTGATTCAATGAAAATGCTTGCCCCCACGACAAGTAATCGGACTCAATAGAAAAAGAAGAGGCCGTGCCCCAACTCAGATCTGGGTTTGACGTTCTGTTGTATCCCAACGAGGTGTAAATCCGTGAATCGTGACGTGATGCTGAAGAAAAAACAAAATCAATGTTGTCGGTTGAGGCGGAACTGATCACATCAAGTCCCAAACCGAAATGCAGAGTCCTCGTGGAGTCTTTAATGTTATCTACGAGGAATTGTGTTGAATAAACCTGGAGATCTTCGGTGCCAATGCCACCGGTAACGGCTGAGTGATTGTTGTTCTGATTGTAATACGAATACACCATCTGCACATCATTGTGCGAAAGCTTCTTCTTTTTATAGTTGGAATTTAGAGATTGACTACGAGCACCTAAAGTTGCGGCTATCAATCCGATCAAGAGATATCTTTTCTTCACCTATCCTATACTCAATTACAGCCGCATCCACCGCTTGTTTTTGTACTCCCTCCCCCAGATGCTCCTTCTCGAATGGTACAAACATATTGTTCAAACCCTCTTGATCCTGGAGCGCCCATTTTCATCTCATAGTCATTCAGGTAAACACGTTGATACGGCTTCACAGACTCGCAAGAGGTGAGCAAAGTAATACCCACCAGCAAAAACAAAATGAAGAGTGCTCTCATCAGAACCAATTTAAGACTTAATTTTTTCGAATTAAAGACCCATGTATCATCATTGACCTATTCGGAAAAATAGGTACTAAGCTCAGTAATAAACTCACCCGATTTTTGATTGCGATAAGTGAAGGTGCCTTTTTTGCTCTCATCAGGATTCAGTAAAAGAATGTGAGGAAACAGGCCCGAAGGATTAAATCTCTCGGCAAGTTTTTCATTTTGCTGTTTTATCAGATCAGGCAACTTCTTCCTTTGCGGAAAATCAGCTTTGAGCAAAATGAAATGATCAGACGCAAAGTGGATAAAATCTTCCTGGCTCAATACATTTTTATTGAACCGAATACAGGGTGCGCACCAGTCTGAACCTGAAAATACAAGCAGCAGAGGTTTTTGCGACTCGCGGGAAAGGCGGAAGGCCTCGTCAGGGTTCTCCAGCACCTGCGCTTGAAGGCCGCCCGAGAAAGCCAATACAACACCAAAAACAACAATTAACACAGATTTCATTCTCGCAATTTATAAAACAATACAACCTCGTATTTGATCATTGTGTTAATTTACTTCAAAATCACCCCAACCACGATGAAAAGCATTTTTGAACCACCAGCCCTGCAGGAGCTTGAAAAAAGAATTGAATCGCTCACACCACAAAGCCAACGTCAATGGGGTAAAATGGAAGTGGACCAAATGGTGACGCACTGCGCTGAAACCATGCTGGTTGCATTGGACCGTAAAAGAATCCCAAGAAGTTTTCTGGGGTATGTACTTGGTCCACTATTCAAATCAAGCTACTACAACGACTCGCCCGTTTCGAAAAACAGTCCCACCGCGAAAGAATTTGTAATCACACAGCGAACAGATTTAGGCGCAGAGAAAACTCGACTATTAGACCTTGTCAGAGAATTTAGTAAAGGAGGCGAGGCCAATTGCACCAAAGAACCACACTCGTTTTTTGGAAAACTGACACCAGAGCAATGGGGAAAGTCAATGTACAAACACCTCGATCATCACTTAAAACAATTTGAAGCTTAAAGCATCCGCCAGAGGTAAAGCGTGGCATAGGCCTCCCACCCTTTGTATTTCTCAAACACTTTCTCAATCTCCTTCCACGTAGGTGCGCGGTCGAGACCGAGACATTGTTTAACTGCATTTTTCAGTCCCGCGTCTTCTAGCGGAAAAGCATCCGCATATCGAAATGTTTTCATCAAAGCATAGTTAGCCGTCCAGTTGCCAATACCCTTGATTTGTATCAACTGCTCTTTAGCTTCCTCCAAAGACAATCTTGCCAACTTATCCTGTGAAATTACTCCGTCAACAAACGCCTTAGATATTTCAATGACATACCGGGCTTTCTGATTGCTGAATTGTAAACCCAGAAGTTCGTCCGGCTTCACATTGACAATTGATGCCGCATTGGGAAACAGGTAATAAGGTCGCTCTTTGAATTTTACTTCAGTTCCGTACGCCTGCACAAATCTCCCTTTCAGCGTGTAAGCAAATTGTAAATTGATCTGCTGACCAAGCACAGCCCACACCAATGATTCGTATAAATCAGGCTGACCCACTATCCGATAACCGAAATGTCTTTTCACGAGCGGCTTTAGATAAGTGTCAGTCTTTGCCAGTTTATAGAATGGTGTAAGATCTTTAATCTAGATCAAACCAATCGAAGATATATTTTGTCACTTGTTTCTTTACCGCTGCGTCCGCCTTGCCCATGAGAAATTCAACCTTAAGGTCGTTGCCCTTTGCTGAAAGTCGAAGCAGATAAGGTTTACCATTTACTTCGAGCAACTTGTACACGCGCTCATCATCCACGGTATGCAAAAGTTCTTTCGGGGACCGCGTCAGAAAATGAAGGATCTCGTTAAATCTAAATTCTGTTGGCGTAGCGATAATCATGCGAAATGCAAGTCTACAGAAAGAGCAAGAAAACTCAACTACTCAAAACGATATTCAGCAAGAAACGGGTTACCTAAGAGTGTCCCTTCTACAATCTTTGATTTATGAATTTGAACCTTGAATCCACTATCATCTCCGAAAGTCTCAACACAAAGGGATATGCCATTGTGCCATCCGTTTTAAGTGCATTGGAATGTCAATCTCTCATTGAAAATTATCAGTCTGATTTATATCGCACAGTGATCAACATGCAACGATATCGCTTCGGCAGAGGTGAATACAAGTATTTCAAATATCCGTTGCCGGAAACGGTACAAACATTAAGACAGGAACTTTACAAACCCTTGGCTCCGATTGCCAATGAGTGGATGAGAAACTTAAAGATACCGGACGCCTTTCCACTATCTCATGAGGCGTTCATTGAAAAATGTCACCAACAAAATCAACTTCGACCTACTCCACTAATCTTAAAATACGAGACTGGCGACTACAACACGCTTCATCAGGATTTATATGGAGCAGTCTATTTCCCTTTTCAGGTTATCTTTATTCTTACGCAACAAGGGCGTGACCACGAGGGTGGTGAATTGGTCCTGACAGAGCAGGTGCCGAGAGCGCAATCGAAGGCAATGGTGCTGAAGCCAAACCAGGGTGATGCAGTGATCGTCACCACGAACTTCAGGCCGGTGTTGGGAACGAAAGGGTATTATAGGGCCAACGTGAGACATGGGGTCAGTGAGGTCACGACCGGAAGGCGGTTCACACTGGGCATCGTTTTTCATGACGCGGCATGACGATATCACAAACAAGGAGCTGATCAAAAAGATCAGAACAGGAGAAATACAACTGGCCGGCAATGCCAGGCTAAAAATCTTTGGAACGCTTCAGTGCGCTTCCGGCAAACGAATGCTCAAAACCAATCGCGTTTTCTTTAGCGATTATCTCGAAGCCACTAAATACGGATTCCGACCCTGCGGACATTGCATGAGGGAGGCTTATCAACTGTGGAAGGAACGCCACCAAAGTAAATAGTCTTCTCTTCAACTCTTTTTGTGCGCTGCATACTTAGTGGTTAAAAACATCAACCGCAGAGGTCGCAAAGACCGCTAAGTTGCTGGTGTAACTTCCGTTTGCACCAGAACCCCATTTGCGTAAATTATGATCACTAAAACCAAGTCAAATGAAATCACTAAAGACAATATGTATCGGGTGGTGCGTGATGGCGGCAATGAGTGTAATGGCCCAGCCCGATCAACCACTCACTCGTGAGATTTTTAAAGAACTGGCGGAAATCAACACCACACATTCTGCCGGCAATACAACAGAGGCCGCTGAAGCCATGGCCGCCCGACTGAAAGCAGCAGGCTTTGAAGACAAAGATCTTTTTATCGGTGGTGCCCACCCTAAAAAAGGAAACCTGGTAGCGCGACTACGCGGCACGGGCAAAAAGAAACCAGTGCTGCTGATGGCACACCTTGACGTAGTAGAAGCCAAGCCCGAAGACTGGACTTTTGATCCTTTTACCTTCCGTGAAGAAAACGGTTACTTCTACGCACGTGGCATTGCAGACGACAAAGCGATGGCATCTATTTTTGTTGCCAACCTGATACGCCTGAAAAAAGAAAAATACAATGGCGAGCGCGACATCATCGTAGCATTGACGGCCGATGAAGAAGGTGGCCCACACAATGGTGTGGCCTGGCTGTTGGAAAATCATCCCGATCTCGTGAATGCAGAGTTTGCCCTAAACGAAGGCGGTGGCGGCCAACTGAAAGACGGAAAGAAAATACTCAATGGCGTACAGCTGAGTGAAAAAGTGTATCAAAGTTTTAAACTGGAGGCAACCGACCCGGGTGGTCACAGTTCGCGACCAAGAAAAGACAATCCCATCTATCATGTGGCGAAGGCACTGGACAACCTCGCGCATTATGATTTCCCTGTGAACCTGAACGATGGTACGCATGTGTTCTTTGAGCGCTCAGCAAAACTGGAAGAAGGACAGCTTTCTGCTGACATGATGGGAGTCATTCAAAACCCTCCTGTGGCTTCGGCAGTAAAAAATCTCTCTGCTGATCCCTATTACAATGCATTGCTTCGCACCACTTGTGTAGCCACGATGCTCAGCGGTGGTCATGCAGAGAACGCTTTGCCTCAAACAGCTACCGCAGTGGTGAACTGCAGAATTTTACCCAATGACGATCCCGAACAGATCAAGGCGCAATTGGTCAAAGTATTTAATGACGACAAAATAAAAGTGACCGCGGTCAATCCCGCTGCACCAAGTCCACCTTCACCACTCGACCCGATTGTGTTTGGTGGTATTGAAAAAGTAACGGCAAAGATGTGGCCTGGCGTGTCAGTGGTGCCCGTGATGTCTACCGGAGCAACGGATGGAGCCCACACCCGAAGAGCGGGAATACCTACATTCGGAGTGTCAGGCCTTTTCTCAGAACCGGGAGAAAGCAACGCGCACGGTATGAACGAAAAGATACAGGTGAAGTCCTACTACGAAGGCCAGGAGTTTTTGTATCAACTGACCAAGGAGCTGACTCAGCCCGTAAAAGTGGACCGGAAAAAATAGTCTAAGACTTCTCCAATTAGGTAAAACCCGCTCAAAAGGCGGGTTTTTTGTCGTACAGAAATAGACCTATCACAAACAGGAAGCATTTAATAAATACCATTTTTAGGAATGCTTTGGCTATTTTAGTAAGTCTCTTGAAAATTGGATGGATTCTACAAAAAAAAATTCAAAGATTCGGCCCATTCACCCTTTTGCTGCACGAATGGCACCGGAAATTGCATTCGAAGCTCTAAAAAGCTTAAGAAAAACCGCTACGATCTTAGATCCGATGGTGGGATCTGGCACAGCTCTGAGAACGGTTTCGAATTATGGCTATAATGGAATAGGTTTCGACATTGATCCATTAGCTGTATTAATGTCAAAAGCTTGGACAACAGCTTTGGATTCTGAAAAAGTTAGGCAAAAAGGACAAGAACTTGTAAATGAAGTATCGAGACTTACACTAAGTTCGGTCTCCCTGCCCTGGATTGATGATGATCCCTTAACGAAATCTTTTATCCGTTTTTGGTTTGGAAAAAAGCA
>JAGQYM010000089.1 GCA_020436085.1 Cyclobacteriaceae bacterium | reverse complement strand
GATCTTTGACATACCTGATCCAACTGCCCCAGGGTCTTTCCTTCGCTGTCAATGTTGTGAATTGCTTTCAATCATTGATCTTTGACATACCTGATCCAACGTACTTGGCTATATGCCTTGTGCGTAAAGGATTTCAGGTAAAATGACCCAAGCAAAAAATGGATCGGTATCCAAACCGGCTCTGTAAAAGGGCCGGTTTTTTTTGTTTCTAATTTGAAGGAGAACCGGCGGTCAGAACAATTCCAATTGTTGCGGCACTTCTACTTTTTCCCTGGGTTTGGTATTGTAAAAGATTTCCATGCGCCCGAACTGGTTATCGGTTACGGTGAGTATGTTCACACTTCCCTTGGGGGGCAAGGATTTTTTCACTCGCTTTCTGTGCACCTCCATGTTCTCTGAACTGGAACAATGGCGAACATATACGCTGAACTGCATCATGGTAAAGCCATCCTGGATCAGGCGCTTGCGAAACCCGGCCGCGTTGCGCCTGTCCCGCTTGGTTTCCGTGGGCAGATCAAAAAACACCATCATCCACATGATCCGGTAGGCGTTGAACCGTTCACTCATTTCATTCCAATACAGGCAGCATCAATTTGCGTTGATCTCCATTGAAGCAGCGTAACAAAGAAGCGGATGTCTCCGAAGCTGCGATCATCAACGGACGTTGCTTCCCATTCATCACAACTGTAAGGGTAGGAACGGTCAGCAACTTTTCTTTATGTGATTTTCCCAACACGTCAGGAACCTCATTCTCTTCTTCAACCATCCCAGCCACCAACTGGTCCACAAACGGACGGTAAGGTTCCATCATATCATCTGCTAAGCAATATTGGTTGTACCGGTTGTGGTGAAAAATGCCCAGCGTAGGCAGCAAGCCACTGCTTACCAGGCTGCGAGCCGTTACCGCTCTTAAGATGGCATATCCGTAATTCAGCAGGCTGTTCGGATACCCCGCGCCACGTCCCCGCGTAAATCCGGGATACCGTTCAAATAACCGTGGCCAGTAATACATGGCGGCCATGCCTTCGCGGTTATCCACGTCCCCGCTTTTAACTCCTTTTGCAGCCTCCAAAAGCATTTGCACTTCACCGCCGGCATTTGCCAGTACGGTGGCCTGGTTTGTAATCTTGGCTTTGACCACTTGCTGCCAAAGTTGTTTTTTCAAAGGCTGGCTGGCATCGGCCTGCTGCCGGAAACTCTCTGCTTGCGTGGTGTTGCCACACAGGTTCAGCATCATGCCCGTGGGGTGGTACTTTTCATCGCACGTAACGAGGGCTACGTTATTCGCCAGCAGTGCAGCGATCAATCCGTGTGTGATGGTAACGCGTGGATCTTCCAACACCAATGTTCCGATGTCTTCAATCGGCACGGTTTTCTCGACCTTCTCTCCCTCTTCATCCTTTTTTTCAAGCACCATTTGCTTTTGGCGAAGCGAAAGGTAAGCTGGTGATGTGATGGCAAGGGTGCGCTTGATCACTGCTTTCTATTTTACAAATCCTGTAATCCTTCCAACCCTATCTACAGTTAACTTCCAACAACAATCTTTAATCATATTTCCATCAATATCTCTTTCCATTTTATTTAATGGGGTAAATTCCTGCTTGTTTACAATGGTTGTAGCAACATCAGCCCTTATATAGAAACATTGATATGACGAAGCACTAACCATCTTATATATTCTTCCAATCTGTTCATTACTAAGATTCCTAAAATCAACCTTTCCAGGATTCTCTGCTTCTTCCTCAGTTGGCACATATACCAGGTCATTGGGTGAAAGTGAAAAAAGGAATGTGCCTTTTTCAGGATTGGGAGGAATGGGCGCGCGGTCTTTCTTTGGCAAACCCGCTACCTGCTTTTGGTGCTCCACCACCAGATTAAGCGGAATGGTATCATACTCTCTCTTCTGTTTCTCTTCGTTCCAATAGATGGCAAAAAAGAGGTTAGTTCCCTTAGCCGCCTCCACATACTTATCCTTCTTATTGCCAACATGACCTACACTGAACTTACCACCCACCTCGTAAACTCGAACCTTCCGTATAGGTTGGTGCGGTTTGCCGTCATTCAGGTTCTGCATATTCCGGTTCATTTCCTCCACGCCTTCCGGATTGAATGCCAAATCAAAGCGTTCACTACCTTTTTCATCCACATAATGCTTGACATGATTTTCAAGGATCTTCTGTATGCCGGTATCCGTAATACTATTCAATTGCTTGCGGGTAAAGGCATCCGTCAACTCCACTCTCACAGCCGTAGCCTCAATGATTTCATACATCTCAACACGCTCAACAACCTTTCCATTCATACTTACAGGATTCCCTTTCAAATGTTTTTTGGCTTTCTTCAAATCACCCCGATTGGCCTCAACCACCGCCTTTACCTGTTCCTTTATGTCTTTATCAACAATCATTTCCCAAGCATCCAATGCTGTATTTAGGGAAACAGTTGAGGAACGTTTCCGCTTTAGGCTCACTTTGCCTGAGACCGTATCTTTGTGCAATGGCTTTCGAATTGCCCAACTGTCTCCACGGACCTGTTGGACCAATTCCTTTTTGGGCTTGCCATTTTTACCCAATCGCAAATCTCCGTTCTCATCTTTATAGGACCAATACTTGTTACGGGTTTTATTGATAACGCGAAGATTCTGCTTGAAACTAACCACCAAGGCAGCCAGTTGATCTGCTGCATCAGTAGCAAAAGAAGGCCAAGGTGCGTGGTAGGATTTGGCCACCTTTCTTTTGAATATTTCACCCGTATTTCTATTAACTTTTTCTATTTCCTCCATCACCCTTAGCTTAGAAACCAAGGCATAATTGTTCCTTTCTGTATTCAACGAAGTGATATAGTTGACGTGGTCTTTGGTGGTACATGCTATAACCAGTGCATCCAAGGCATGGTGCCTGTGATCAATTCGTTTTTTGCTGAACCCTTTGGATATCGAATCAGGTACCTGAATCCGGAATGCATTGATACTGTTATCCCAATACCCATAGTCCTGCGAGTTGGTCAATTCATTCAGTCTTTGAAAACGCGGAGCCACCAACGCATTCCATTTATCATTCAGCCCCCAATCATTCCTAAGCACAGCAGTGATTGCTCCCGGTACGGTAACAATATTTTTGGAAGTAGCTTCCTGCTCATTTTCTTCCCGGACAAGGCAACTGAGCAAGCCTTTGACCAATTTACTGATATACCGTGAATCATTCATTTGCCGCTCTATAAAACCATCAGGAATGTCTTCGCTCAACAGCATTTTCAGCTTATTTCGATTGTTTTTAAAATAAGAACCACAATGATTTTTATACGTTTCAATGTCCAAAACATCCACAGTTTTACCATCCCCAAGATCCACCCTTTGACCACCATGGCTCTTGATGAAATCATATGCGATATCATTATCCTTCAACTCATTCACTGCACTCTCACAGATTACCTTATTGTTCAATGAGTCATCAAAATACCGTGACTGAGGTATGATATGCTCAATCTGATAATCCGTTGTAAAAAGCCTGCTCAAGGGAATAACTTTCCCGGTATAAGGAGAGACATAGCCCTGTTCCAACCAAAGTTTATATCGAATAATCTCCGACTTTGAGGGATTGGTATTCTTTCTAATCTTCAATACTTCATCTTCGCTGACCTCATCATATTGAACCGCTGCATTCTGGGAAACACCTTCTTCATATATTTTCAGAATTTCCTGATGGCTCGGAGAATGTGGTCGGACTTCACCCATTGTACTGGCATCTTCTTTTAATTCTTGCAGCAGCTTCTTAATACGTTCATTGGTATTTTGATTTTCAGTAATTCGGTCCGTCAACTTTTTTCTTTTATCCTTAGGGTTCTTGATCTCCCGACCAAGTTCCACATGAATCTCATCAAAAAACCTCTCGGAACCATTACCGTAATGTTGCCATATATCACGTACTACCCTGAGTGTTTCGGTCACCACTTGTTCCACAATCGGGTTACGCAAACTATGTTGCTTAAACTCCGAAAGATATTTATCTATATCGGCAGGCACATTCCATCGAACCATATTACCCGTTTCCGAGTGGCGGCCATACACCGCATAACAAGCCTGAAAAGTGTTCAGACCCTTCAAAGGATTTTTATCCTTAAAACCTATAAAACTCCTTAACAGCCGGGAGGTAATATCGTCATCAGCCACATCCTGAATCCTGTCTATGTCAAACTCAATGGAGTCCAACCGCTCCATGATGGACTCAACACGGCTTTTTGCTTCATCGGGCACTTCAGATTCTTTCCAATAGCGCCCCGTACGCATTAATGGCACCAACTTTTTCAGTGCTTTCTCTGAATAGCTACCATACTCGTTTTTAAAAGACGGCACTTTCCCGAATTGCTCCACGAAGGCATCTTTGTCAATCCCATTTTTACCAGCAAACTTCTTCAATGCTTTTTCAAACTCTACACCATCTTTTACTGAGTATATAATATGCCAGATGTGCTTTTCCATATCATCGGTTAGAAACTTATCCGCATCAATATCTGGTATCTTGTTCAATCGCGATAAAATCATCGCCCTGGTTTCACCACATGGATAAGACTTATCCTGAACATAATTCCAGCGGTAGGCATCCTTATCCGCTTTGGGAATCAATTTCTTATCAATAAAATATTTGATTATATCCTTCTGTTCAGTTTCCTTCCTGATTGACAAATAACCGAACAACTCCAGCCAAGCCTCATTAGTAGGTAGCAACGTTTGGGTCACATCCACATCTTCCGGATTTCCTTTTACATACAACTTCAGGTTCTTAAGAAATTGCCATAACCTGAACTCCTGAAAAAGCGGATGAGATCGTGGTATACCTTTCCTAAAGACTACATGCTCATTTCCATTGTCATCTTTATACCTGCTCCACTCGTACTGACAATTGGCAATCGTGGATTTTTTACTTTTTAAAGGACGCTGATAGAAGATAATATCCTCAGTTATCAGGTAAATCAACCCTTTGTCTTTTATATTAGTTTTATGCCCATCGTTATGTGGATACAATTCTTCAATGCATTTGTTGTAAACATCTTGGTCACCGAATATCGCATGATGTTTTGCTTGCTCAGTTAAGATTGCCTCAAGTTCCCGTCTATAATATTTTCGCTCAATGGTTCTCACCAACTTACCCCTTATCTTCTGTGTAGGGTTTTTCAGCAATGTATCATAGATAAACTCTCCAACACTCTGGCCTGATTCATCAATATCGTGCTCGCTTTTCTTTTTGATTGCAATCCAATCTTCCTCCGAATTCACAGCCCTGAAGCTTCGTTTGACCTCCCCATCTTTATCGCGTTTAAGAGAGCCATCCTTATCCAATTCAGTTGTAACAATAAACTCTTTTACTTTTCCCACCCAACCGTCTAGTGGGTCCTTGCTCTTTCTCTTATAGATCCATCCATTTTCAAGATGCACATCATACCACATATCCTTAGCCTTCTCACTGTTTGAATCTGAGCAGTCAACGCGCTCAACCTTTAATGCAAAAAATTCTTCCCGCTTGCCTTCATCTTCAACTTCAGCGTCTTCTCCCCTGAGTTGATAATAACCACGTTTCTGATTGAAATTAAGAATCAGCCAGGCCAGCTCTTCTTTGGAAATAGGCCGATGCAATGCTTTCTTACGCAAATAATACAAGGTCCAATCGTAAGGTATTTTGCCGTGATGACCACTGGCTTCAAATTCCCTTACCATCTCTAGAAAAGATTCCATGAAAAGAAAAACATGTTTTTCAGGTCGTGGTTTGGGGACATAGTTTAGTTTGATTTCCATACCATCTTTGAATTGCCCCAAGCGTTTCTGAAAGTCGATGGCTCTAGCGTAATGATCGGGGAGAAAGCCTAAAATATTCAACACCCTGTGCAATCTTTCCCTTCGAAGATGATCCCGCTCATATAGTCTTCGAACGCTTCTATGTTGGGTTCTTTCTGCGGTTTGAGATATTGAAACACCGCTACCAAATTTCCCTAAGATGTCTTGTGACATAGGTATAATGCGTGCCCCCAAAGCTTCAATCATACCTTCCTTCTTATCAAAGTCCTGATTCACCAATGCCCATCCGATGGAATTGGTGCCCAAATCAAGTCCTAGTATCCTTTTCATGCTTGACTCTTTATTATTGAACTATTATATTTGATGCTGAAAGCAATTCACAATAAGGATTATTCCGTTGTGAAAACATTCGAAGCGGCCCGCCTTAGGCGGGTCGTTTCTGCTTTATGTAGGCTACAATCATTCTAAAGGTTCTTTAATCTCGACCCTGGCTCGTCCGGGGTCTTTTTTTGCTTCAGCACCACTAACA
>JAGQYM010000088.1 GCA_020436085.1 Cyclobacteriaceae bacterium | reverse complement strand
CTGATCAATGAAGACAACGGTTTAAAGATTCCATCTTATCTTCTTTGGGAATCTTCAGGCCGTTGTCTTCATTGATGAGTTTATAAATGGATTGGGTGTTTCCGGAGAAGAATAGAAAGTCGCCTTCCTGAAGTTTGTGGTCAGGAGTGACAGGAGAAATTACTTCAGTCCCCCTTATTATTTCCACCAAGAAGAGGTCTTTAAGATTTCGAAGGCCTGCGTCAGCTACTGTTTTCCCGACAAGTGCTGATCCTTTAAATACTTCGGTCTCGACAATGTATTCTTTGATGTGGCTTTTGACATTGTCTATTTTGGGTAAATGTGATGGTAGCAGGTGATATCCTATGAAGTAAAAGTAAATCCAGGCTATGAGTGTAACGAGAATGCCTAAGTAGACAAAGTCTGTGAATTGAAGTAAGGGCTGATCGTATTCGTTGATCAATCCCAACAGGATCAGGTTGGTGGATGTACCGATGACGGTGATCATACCTCCGGTGATTGTAGCGAATGAAAGTGGGATAAGAAATTTTGATGCAGGCTGTTTATTGCGCTCGGCCCATTCGCGAACGTAGGGGATCATGAATGCGACAATAGGTGTGTTATTCAAGAATGCTGACACGGACGAGACTGTTATCATCATTCGCAAAAGAAATTGTCTTGGGGTGAGTTGGTCGCTAAAAATTTTCAAAAAGAAATCTCCACCGAAGACTGATCGTAGTCCTGATGTGATGAGCATCAGCAAGAAGATAACTGCGATTTGCTGATTTGAAAGTCCTTTGAGTGCATCATCTGGTGTGAGTACTCCGGTAACGAGCAGCACTACGATGGCTCCAAAAAAAGACAAGGCGGGATTGACCCATTCTTTATAGAGTGCGAGGACCAGTAGGGTGACTACGGCAAGAACAATAAACTGGTCTACGTTCAAGATTTCAGATTTCAGGTTTTAGGTTCAAGATTTGAAATTCAAGGTTTAACATTCAAGGTTCGAGACAAACATCCTGAGTTTTGAATCTGGATTTTTGAACTTACTAATCAATACTCCAGTATTTTTTGATCATCTTTAAAAAAGCTTCCATCTCACTCAGCGGTACCATGTTGGGGCCATCGCTTATGGCCTTTTGCAGGATTGGGATGTGTTTCGATAAAGAATCCATCAACTCCGGCTGCGGCTGCAGCTCTTGTTAGGTAGGGTGCGAATTCTCGCTGGCCTCCTGACTTGCCGCCCAATCCTCCTGGTTGCTGAATGCTGTGTGTGACATCAAATACTACGGGGGTGTACTGTCGCATGACGGGCAGTGAGCGCATGTCTACCACGAGGTTGTGATATCCGAAACTGGTTCCTCTTTCTGTCAGGAAAACTTTTTCATTGCCGGCCTCCCGTACTTTATCAACTGCGTATTTCATGTCGGCTGGGGCCATGAACTGACCTTTTTTCACTTTTACTGCTTTGCCTGTCTTGGCTGCGGCAATCAACAAATCAGTTTGCCGACAGAGGAATGCCGGAATCTGCAACACATCAACCACCTCTGCCACCTCCGCACATTGATAGGATTCGTGGACATCTGTCACAATTGGTACGCCAAGATCTTTCTTCACGCGCGAAAGGATTTCCAGACCACCCTCCATCGAGGGACCACGATAAGAACCCGATGACGTTCGGTTGGCTTTGTCGAAAGACGCTTTGAAGATGTAGTCGATATCCAGTTGCTTACATAGCCGCTGAACTTCGGCTCCCGTCTCCATGCAGATATCATAACTTTCCGCGGCACAGGGGCCCGCGAATAACACCAATCTTTTCGCTCCAATGGAAATGGAATCTGTAATGGCTACTGGTTTCTCAAATACGTCCATCTATTTTGCTTTTAAGATTTTTGAAAGGGTACCTTTCGCTGCCAATACGAGATCTGCTATCTCTCTAAGTACGCCTTCTCCTCCTTTAGTCTTTGTGACCACATCTACCACTTCTCTGACATAAACTGGAGCATCTATGGGACAGGCACTAATTCCTGCAAGTTGCATGACACCAAGATCGTTGATGTCGTCACCTATATATACGACTTCTTTCTTTTTGAGTTTGTGGTAGTCGATGAGCTTCTGAAACACTTCTGCTTTGTTCAATATTCCCTGATGGCAGAAGTCCATTTGAAGTTCGTTGCATCTTTTTGCCACTGCTGCGGAGTCGCGACCTGATATGGCTCCTACTACGATGCCTGACTTCTTCAGGTGGCTTATGATCTGGCCGTCCTTCACATTAAAGTGCTTGAGCTCCCGTCCGGTGTCGTCATAGATGATCTTGCCATCTGTGAGCACGCCATCTACATCAAAAAAAATGGCTTTGATGTCCGCTGCTCGTTTTATTATTGTCTTGGTGTATCTGTTTAATACAAGTTGCACGGACTTTCTTTAATTATTTGGCTAAATGGCTCGAAAATTAGGAAAAGCTTTTTACTTTAAGTTAAAAATAACCTGCCGAAGTGAAAGTATTCAAGTTCGGAATCTCTCTCCTAATTACTGTTGCCCTTACCTATTGTCTTAATCGCGGTTGGGACTTTGGGACGCCTATTCCTCCACTGGGAAAGTTTCTTGACCCGTTCCATGGATTTTGGGCGAATGCGGAGTCTAGGTCTGTTCCTGATCACGAGCTACCTATCGATGGACTGAGGGACAAAGTTTCGGTGGTGTACGATAGTCTCCTCATCCCGCACATTTTTGCGAACAATGATGATGATCTCTATCGTGTGATGGGATATGTGACTGCGCAACACCGGCTGTGGCAGATGGAGTTTCAAACGCATGCTGCGGCTGGTCGTGTATCTGAAATCATCGGGGACAAGGCTCTGGATTTTGATCGGAATCAACGAAGGCTTGGAATGGTATATGGCGCTGAGAATGCTACTAAAGCACACATGGCTGACTCGGTGATTGGGAGAATGAACAGGGCTTACACTGAGGGTGTGAATGCGTACATCGCGGGGCTAACCTATGAGGGGTTCCCATTGGAATACAAACTGCTGGACTACGCACCGGAGCCCTGGACGGAACTGAAAATGGGGCTGTTGCTGAAGAACATGTCGAAGACGTTGAACATTGGTGAGGATGATTTTCAAATGACCAATGCTCTCAACCTTTTCGGAAAGGAGATGCTTGATATCTTATATCCTGATCAGGAGGGTGTTGGTGATCCTATCGTTGATAATCCTGGTGGCTGGAGATTTGATGCTGTCAAACTTGACACTGTTCCGCTGGCATTGCCGGATCAGCTTGTAAATATTGAGCCTGCAACTCAGGTGGTACGCGGTGTTGGCAGCAACAACTGGGCGGTGAGTGGCCTGAAGACTGCGAACGGCTCTCCTATCCTTGCCAACGATCCGCATTTGTCGCTGAGCATGCCTTCGATCTGGTTTGCTGCTCACATGAAGAGTCCGAATGTAAATGTGATGGGGGTGACTTTTACGGGATCGCCTGTTATCATTCTTGGGTTCAACGACTCTATCAGCTGGGGTGCGACCAATGCACAGCGTGATCTCGTTGACTGGTATAAAATTCAATTTAAAGACAACAGTAAAAATGAATATCTCAGTGATGGCGTTTGGAAAAAGACCAACAAAGTCGTTGAGAAATTTGAAATCAAAAATGATGAACCGTTTTATGATACTGTAGTTTACACGCATCATGGACCTGTCGTTTATGACGATTCATTTCATGGTGATTCAGAAAGAAAGTACTATGCCTTTAGGTGGATTGCACACGATGAGTCGCTGGAGTTGAAGACATTCTATTTGCTTAACCACGCACGCAATCACAAAGATTATATGGCGGCACTTGATTACTTCTCAGGACCGGCACAAAATTTTGTCTTCGCCTCAACTGAGGGCGACATCGCAATGCGCATTCAGGGTAAATATCCTGTAAGACGGAAGGATGAGGGAAAGTTTGTGTTGGATGGAACTAATACATCGAACGAGTGGCAGGCCTATATTCCCAACGACCAAAACGTGATGACAAAAAATCCAGCGCGCGGATTTGTGAGTTCAGCCAATCAATATCCTGTAGATGCAACGTATCCGTACTACGTTCATAGCAACGTTTATGAAGCGTATCGCAACAGGCGAATCAACAACCGGCTGAGGCAGATGGAAGAAATTACCCCTCAGGATATGATGACGTTGCAGAACGACAATTATAACATTCAAGCTGAAGAGAGTCTGCTGTTTATGTTGAGTCACCTTGATTCGAGTTCCTTAACTCCCGAACAGGAACGCATCAGAATTGAATTGAAAAATTGGGGTTACATCAACGATGCTCAGTCTACAGCGGCCACATACTACGAGGTGTGGTACAATACACTCTATCGAAACATCTGGGATGAGATGCAAAATCAAAATGTGGCCCTGAGTTTACCGAGTGATTTTGTGACCATCCATCTCATGAAAACAGACTCTACACTTTCATATTATGATGTGCAGTCCACTCCGGAAAAAGAGGACTTACATCAATTGATCAATCAGGCGTTTAAAAGGAGCATTGAAATTGTGGAGCAATGGAAAACTGAAAATACAAACCCTCCACAGTGGGGTTATTTCAAGGACACTGGTATTGGTCATCTCCTAAGACTTGAGCCTTTCAGCAAGAAGGTGGTAAACGGAGGTAATGGTAACGCAATTAATGCAACCACAGGAAGTCATGGCCCGAGCTGGAGACTAATCGCCAGCATGGAAAAAACGGGAGTGAAGGCCTGGGGAGTTTATCCTGGTGGACAGAGTGGCAATCCAGGCAGTCCTTTCTATGATAATCTTGTTGATCCATGGGCCAATGGAAGATACTTCAGACTGCACTTTCCTCATTCTGAAAAAGAAACCGCTGGTTACCGCTATTTTATATCAACCTTTAATCCGACATCGCGGTGAGACTACTGATTCAAATTATCATCACAGCAGTTGTATGCTTTATGTTTCAAAAGCTGTTTCCATGGTGGTCGATGGCGATAGGTGCCTTTTTGGTTGGCTTCGTGTTCAGCAACACAGGAGCTAAATCATTTCTGGCTGGCTTCGTAGCTGTTGCCCTGCTATGGTTTGGGCTTTCCCTTTACATTGATGCCAACACACAATCTATTCTCACCGAAAAGGTGAGTCAGCTGTTCCCGGTAAATCTTTTTGTGCTTACTACACTCATCGGAGGATTGGTGGGTGGTTTTGCTTCGATGACTGGATCACTTCTAAAACCTTAGTTTTTGAGATCAACTCTTATCATTGTGTTTTTGTTTGCTTCCTCCTGCCTATTGGGTCAGCACAAAGAAGCAATGATGTCTATCAACGGCACAAAGCTTTTTGTAAAAACTATCGGGAAGGGTGAACCTATAGTAGTGGTTCATGGAGGACCGGGAATGAATCACACTTATTTCATGCCTCACATCCATCAGCTCACAAAAGATTATCAAGTTATCCTTTATGATCAACGAGCCAGCGGACAGTCGGCCACACCGTCACCGGATTCAGTTACATTATCTTTTTTTGCGGATGACATCGAGGGCATCAGGAAGGCAACTGGTCAGGACAAAATCACATTACTCGCCCATTCCTGGGGCGCCATTCCTGCCATGGAGTATGCAAAGCGATATCCGGAACAAACAAAAGCGATCATCTTCTGCAATTCCATACCGCTCAATAAGGATTTTGATAATGAGATGAAAGAAAATCAACTGCGGAAGACCAGTGGGCTTGACAGTACTGACCGATCTATTATTATGGGCTCCCCGAATTTCAAAGCAGGTAAGGCATCCGCTTACCGAAAACTGCTATTGTTGTCATTTCGGAATTCATTCGCTAAGCAAAGTAACTTTCACAAACTGAATTTCGACTTACCTGCCAACTACGTCACTGCGAGTGGTGCTCTTTATGCTGGCTTAGGTAAAGAACTATTGAGTTACGATTACTATCCGGACTTAAAGCAAATGCCCTTTCCTGTGTTGGTGATGTATGGAGAGGAAGATGCGATCCCGGCTAAGTCGCAAGAAATGATAACGGACAATGCACCGAATAGCCAAATTGAAGTTTTCAAAAAGAGTGGTCACTTCATTTTTATCGAGGAGAAGAAGAAGTTCGGGGCAGAAATCAATAAGTTCATGAAAGGACTTCGGTAAGGGTTACTGTACTTTCCTCAATTCTTTGAATAGTATAACCGCTGAGGCGCTCCCGATGGCTATCGGGAGACGCAAAGCCCCAATTAAAGAGATGATTCACTGGCCCCCAGCATTGCAGAATAAAGATCAGTGCTAATTAATCAAAGGAGATGCTTCGTTTCTCCCAGCATCGCAGAAACATGTTTATACCGCTGAGGCGCAAGGACGCAAAGCCCAATTTAGGAGTTG
>JAGQYM010000087.1 GCA_020436085.1 Cyclobacteriaceae bacterium | reverse complement strand
ATCAAGAACCTAATGAAACGATTAAAAATAAAATCCCAAGGAGGAGACAAAGCCAATCCCAGAAATGAAGAAACATCCCATCGTTGAAATAGGAAAATCAAAAACAAAAATATGGCACAGATAACTCCGACTACCCATCGCGTCATATCGAGGTCGGCTTGGTGTTGTTTCCAAATTTTGAGATCCACCAGATCCAAAGTATAAAAGTGACGAAATAAATGGCAGCGGTGAACAGGTACTTGTGAGTAAAGTACAGATAATTAGGAAAATCAACACTTACTATAAAAAGAAGAACAAGGCGAAGCAGATTGGACAAATGAATAAGTAACAATCCCAGCGGCAGAAACCACAACATCGATCTTCTGGAACCATCATAAGCAAACACAAAGCCTGCAAAAATGATCATCACATTTATTCCATTGCAGCCCTCAAATACAGACATGATTTTTCTGTCATCGAGAATCACATGAGTAGTTGACTTGGTGCTTGAATTTACCATCTCCACCGACCATCCAAATTGATTGAGCACTTGCACCGACTGCTCAGAAACCCATATGGTTATAGGATCTGGCTCATCAATGTATGAGGATACAAATAACCCGTACACCAGGTTTCCTACTAAATATATAACCAGAAATTTACCTAAAAAACGTAAAGCTGGCTTGAATTCGCTGAAAAGTGCCAAAAACACCTTAGTTATTTGATTTTTTCTGTCTGGCAGGCACCCCTACAACAACTGAGCCTGAGTCAACATCTTGAACTACAACTGAACCCATTCCAACTACGCTTTGCGCACCAACCTTAATTCCGTTCCTAATAGAAACTCCAGCACCTATAAGTACGCTTTCGCTGATCTGCACCTGGCCACTGATATTACATCCTGGCATAATTGAGCTGAAATCACCGATCGTACAATCATGCCCCACTGTAGTGTTAATATTTATTAGCACAAAACTACCAACATTAATGTCGGTCGTAAGTATCGATCCAGCGCCAACAACTGCCCCCATCCCCAGCTTCACGGACCTTTTATTCATGACAATGGCAGATGGGTGAATGATACTAGGAAATTTTATAAAATCAAGATGACTCAATTTTTCAACAACTGACTTTTTTGTATTTGGATTGCCAATCGCGACAACAACATTTAGCTGGTCTTTTGCATTTGCCAGTACTTCAAATCCCCCCAAAACATGTAAACCTTGAATTATTGTCCCTTTTGGAATATAGTCATCGCAAAAACCCTTGATTTCGGGGAGTCCCATTGCTTTAACCACAGGTGCAATTTCTCTACCAAGTCCGCCCGCACCGTAAATGACTAGTGGTGTCATCTATTTACTGTTTGATGAATCCTCGCAGGATTACCCCACGCGATAGAATGATCGGGGATATTATGCGTCACAACAGATCCGGCACCCACAGTACTCCATCTTCCTATACTTATGCCCGGCAAAACTACCGCACCGGCTCCAATCAGCGAACCTTCACCCACTTTTACAGTCCCACACAATGTAGCACCCGGTGCAACATGAACAAACGACTCAATGATACAATCATGATCCACTCTGCTGCCTGTATTCAGTATTACATGATCACCTATTACACAATGCGCCTGTACAATCGTCCCTTGTAATACCATACATCCCAAACCGAACACTGCCCTTTTCGACACGATCGCAGTCTGATCAATCAGATTCACAAACTTATGCTTCGTGTTTCCACATACTTCTTTTCGAACTGTATTATCCCCTATTGCCACTAACGCTTTTGCTTCCGGCTCGAAATTTGAATCATAAGACCCCAATTGAGGGACGCCAAACAGCTCACCTCTATATTTCGGATCAAATAGCGCTACAACTTCAATACCCTGAGACAGTAAACTGTCCAGCACAACCTTTGCATGTTCCCCTCCACCCTGCAATATTATCTTAGCCATTACCTTTAAATTTCTCCATCGTCACAGAAGTGCTACTACTTACGCCCTCAGCTTTGAAAACCTTTATTAAGGTCAAAAATAATATTTTAAGATCTAACGAAAAGCTCACATTATCCACGTACCAAATGTCGTATTCAAATCTCTTGTTCCACTCCACTGTATTTCTTCCATTAACCTGAGCCCAACCCGTTATGCCTGGTTTCATCTCGTGCCTTCGAAATTGAAATTCATTATACAGCGGCAAATATTCCATGAGCCAGGGTCGCGGGCCAACAAATGACATCTCACCCTTCACCACATTAATCAACTGGGGCAATTCATCTAGTGAAAGCTTGCGAACCATTTTTCCAACGCGAGTAAGCCTATCGACATCAGGCAGCAAATTCCCCTGGTTATCCCTTTCTTCGGTCATTGTTCTGAATTTAAT
The DNA here is from genome assembly GCA_020436085.1 of Cyclobacteriaceae bacterium. Taxonomy (GTDB): domain Bacteria; phylum Bacteroidota; class Bacteroidia; order Cytophagales; family Cyclobacteriaceae; genus ELB16-189. The sequence continues at coordinate 4,338 of JAGQYM010000087.1, read as the reverse complement.
CAATTTAAAGGGCATGCCGTCTTTTCCCGGTCGCTCCTGAACAAACCATATCTTTCTTTGAGCAAGAAATAACACCAATGCGGTAGTCAAAATCAAAGGCATGAAAATTACCAGTGCGGTGAACGATACAAAAAAATCAGCAGCAGGCTTAAGGAAATCACGATACATTGCTCAACAGCCTTTTATACTCTAGCAGTATTTCATTCCACACGTATGATTGTTCAAAATTCTCGGCAATAAATTTCCGGGCCTCATTACCGGCCTCCGCTCGCCAATCTGGGTCAGACAAAACCTTCTCCATGGCAGCCTGAAGTGCTATTCCATCTTTAGCTGGCACCAACCAACCTGTTCTTCCATCGAGTATGATCTCGTTACAACCATTGATGTTTGTTGCAATGCATGGCCTTTGTAATGCTCCTGCCTGCAGCAGTACATTCGGAAATCCTTCCCGATAACTCGGTAATACCAAGACATCCGATGCGATAATCCACGGCCTAACATCAGGTTGAAACCCAGCCTGAACAATACCCTCATGGGTGTTAATGAGTGCTCGAATTTCCTTTGGGAGAGGATCCAAGTCGTCTTCAAAATGCCCCACCAGCAACAATCTAACTTTCTTGCCACTGTCGTGTATCTTGACAAATGCCTGAATCAACTCAACCAACCCTTTGTTTTTAACCATTCTCCCCACAAAACAAAATAGGAACTCATCGCCTTTAATTTTAATACGCTCTCTTGTTCTGATTGCCTCTACTTTCAAGTCACTCGTGACCGCGAAGTATCCCAGATCAATTCCGTTGCTGCTGCCCCTACCAATAGTTTTAAGTTTTGAGTTTTGAGTTTTGAACTCAGCTTGGATAAATTTCAATAAGCCATTCGAGTTGGGGTATATTTTTGTTGCACACGAATAGGTCAGCCTCTCCGTTAATCGAAGTACCCACCGTTTAATACCCTTGGCTTCCATTAGCGGAAGACCAGCGACCGTGTGAAGTCGAATAGGAACTCCGCACAACCAAGCTGTGATCATACCAAGAAGTCCAGCCTTAGGTGTGTGCGAATGTACAATCTGAGGCCTGAAAGTTCGGATCAATTTTACAAGTCTTAATAGGCATAAAAAATCCTGTAGAGGAGTGATCGTTCTTGTGAAGGGAATAATTGCATGAGGAATACCCTCTTGTTTGATGGAGGCAACCTCGGGTCCATGCGCACTCACCGCCATTACTTCCATTGCTTGACTTTGCATAAACGAAAGCTGGCCCCGCAGAAGGTATTTAAGCGATATAGGAACTGTAGTAATCCTAAGCAGCCTGATTCTTTCCATGGAGTTGATGGATCAGATCACAGGTCTCTCCCATATTCAAAGAAATCATGCCGTATTGATCTCGGCATCGGTTATAATAGGAGAGGATTTTTTCGAGTCCCAAAAGACTCTGCTCCGGATAATGGCCAAAATTATGGGGGTGCCACCAGAGGTGATATACCTCACTATTCCTTGCGGCACGGATCATCTCTGACTTGATGCGGTTAATCTTAAAATCATTGAGCAGCCATTCTGTCGGACGGTAAGGGCGAAGTAATCTGCTGGCCGGCAAGCAGACTGGTATGTCAGAGCGAACAGGAATGTCAGACAACTTGTAGGTATTTTTCTTTCCAATAGGAAAGTAGGCGTCCAGTCCACGATTGAGCCTCTTCCATGCAGGCTCATTTTGAGTACTCTGTATGTTCCAGAACCAATCGAGTGGATTGGAGCGAACGGAAGTAATTCCCTCTTGAATACACACTTCTAGATATGCATCATTAAATTGGTTACGAGGAAATACCATAGAACGAACCTTTACACCGTATTTTTCTGACACCTTTTTTGCCGCTTTCAAATCCTCCCTGAACTGCTCCACCGTTTGGCCAGGTTCATTGCAATAAAAGTGCGCATAACTGTGGGTACCCAATTCTTGGTGAGGTGTCTTGAGAATTTGACGCACCAATGAGGGTGCAAAGTGGAAAGGATCTCCCTGTTCGTTTTGACCAATTCCATGCGTGTCTACGAAATGATATGCCGAAAGCTTTTGATTTTTATATGAAGGTGTGTTGCTTGGAGCGTTGCGAAGCAATTCTTCTTTCGAGTCATTTAATAGCAGCCCAACCGAAGCCCATGTCACATGACCTCCATGTTTCTCAAATAATTCAAGCATTCTTGGAATTGCTTGCCGCGTACTGAGAAAATACTCATTAAGACTTGTTCGCTGCCTTCTACCAGTCACTGGTGCCTGACGACCGCCAACTGGCGACTGAGAACTCTGAGCAAGCTGCCACTTCTCAAACCCACCCCAGTGGAGTTCGAAGTCGAGGGATATAGTGAAGATGCCGTTCAAACTGGCTTTAAACCTTTGGAGTCCCGGTTCATTGTCATCCCTTGTCGTGTTTTTCTCCTTAATTGTCCACGCAATTGGCTAATTTTCTGCTCGTCTAAAAACCTCAAAATCACAAACAGCATTAGTATCATCACCTGGCTTTTTTGGCGAATAGCTAAGCCAAGATTTCCAGTGATCTGAGCAAGCGCAATTGAAACACCAAGAAACGTCATCAAGCTTGTCTTTACCAAGGCATCAGCGTTCCATAAGTAGAGGAGTGCCTGTGGATGAAGGAGTCGGACAAAAAAAAGGAGGTAAAACAAATTTTCAATACTTACGATTAATCCCAAGAAGCCAGGAGCATCAACGAATAGCGGCCTAAACCAAAAAGCAAATAACTTTTCTGGCAAAGAGTAGCTGGTAATGTCAATTCCAGATGTCGCCTTCGTTAACTCCTGTGCACGACTCGAAATCAATGGATCGAGCAAAGATTCGTCTTCGAGCCCGGTTAACTTAACTACATCTGCATAGATATAGTTAAGAAGAAAAAGTGCCGCAACCAAAATTGCAAGTCGATACCCAATGGCCACGCCCCTTGTGGAAAATGTGTATCCCAGCCCCAACGCAATTAACACGACATAAAAAATATGGGGCCTAATCTGGAAGATAATCCAGCCACCGACAATCAAGGCCCAAAATCGTATTGCCGGCCTACTCAAACCAAAAAAGAATAAACCGAAACCAAAGAAAATAAGTGAGCCTTTGCCTAATGATGATGACCAGAAATGAAGATTTGGCAGGAGTAACAACAACATGATGCCATTGAACCCAAAAATCTTTGGACGTACATGGGTGTTGTCCAAAAAAAACAAATAGAAAAACAAGAAACCCAGGAAGCCAAGCCACGAAAAAAAAACCATCGATGACTCATAGGTAAATCCAAGGCCATGTACTAGCGGATAGTTAACAAACTCAATAAATATGGTACTGACACCAAAATAGTCAAGCCAGTCCTCACCCCTTCTCAGCGCTAAAACCCTACCAAAGTAGCCAACAGAGTCAGATGGATTGGACAGCGCATACAGATAATACGAGACGGCTAGTAATGAATGATAAAAAAAAAGAATCATCATAAACCTCCTATCACTGCCTGAATGGAGTTGTGACATGTTCCCTATAACTAAATAGGAAAGTAGCAATGTGATCAGCCAAATTATGATCCCCTGTATCATGTTAAAACAACTCCATATCCCCTAATGTGGGTCTCCAGTCTTCGAAAGTTAAAGATTTATCAAGTCTTAGCGGATTGATTGTAATAACTGGCCCGACTTTCAACTCCATTTTCCTTATGGAGCTTAGGGGGATCCTGACACCCGCAAAGGTCACAAGATTGGCACCGTATGACTTGGCACACTTTTCCAAGCTCTCCGCGAACTGGTTGATTCGATTTTCTTTGCTGAAGACGACTTCGCAGATCCTTAACTCTTTACCGAAACGAAAGGGCTTAATTCGAAAAATTGCAAAAAAATCCTCAGACTCGCAGCTAAGTACGTGGTACTTGATGTTTGGATTTAAATGATAGCGCCATTCCAGAAACTCCAACGAATAGGCTGTGGTAATACTAACAGGCCAATTGGATTTTTTAAGCACAGAACTAATGACACGTGAGTTCCAGGAATAAATACCTGGCTTGGCTTCCTGACTTCGGCCAAAATTGAGAAACGGCATTATGAACACCGGCATACGTCCAAGCGACTCCCATCCCATTTTCAAATACCCGGGCCGACTCAGCTTATTGGGTGTATTAAAAATAAAGCCTATTCCACCATTTTTACATTGCTCAGCCAGTTGCATCGTAAGTTTTCTAAAAATCCCTTTACCCTGGAAATCAGGGTGAGTGGCGGTGTCCACGGCTCGAACTGATCGAATCACTTGGTTGCCCTTTCTCCAGTCCCATCGCATAAATGCCCGTACACCAATTAGGCCATCC
>JAGQYM010000086.1 GCA_020436085.1 Cyclobacteriaceae bacterium | reverse complement strand
AGGAACAGCCACAATCAAACCTTAAGAATAGCGATGATAAAAAACGTACTTATAATCTGTATGGGCCTATTCGTTGTTATTACGGTTCTAGTTCTGAAGCCCATTAGAACAGATTCTGTCTTGCTGGATATCGCAACCAAAGAGTTGCAAGAAACTCTATTCCTACAGTTTGGCAAAGAGCGATACTTGAGCATCGAGAGTAAGTTGACGGGGCCCCTTGTCAAGTACGACGCAGATGGGAATAGAGTTATGTATGAATGGTACTACTTGTCGAAACAAGGGGATTCAGCTTTCGTTTATATCACTGTTTACCGTCATCCAGAGAGCTTTTCTTGGCGTGATGGTTTCTATTGGAACCGCGTGACTATGAACAGCAATTGGGGTCAGTAGATTTCATGCTTTGCAAATCTCAAAGGTATCTCGGCTCCATCCGTGTCACCCTGGATCAATCGGGCAACGTCGACTCGTGGACGGATTATTATCCGTTTGGTAAACAATCGCGTGGGTCTTCGTCGGTCAGTGCTCCAAAAGAAAAGTTCACAGGGAAAGAGCGTGATGCGGAATCGGGCTTGGATTACTTCGGTGCGCGATATTATAACAGCGAGGTTGCAAGGTGGTTAGCGGTGGATCCCATGGGTAAGAAATATCCATCCGTATCACCTTATAATTATGTTCTAAACAATCCCGTTAATGCGTACGATCCTGATGGAAAAGACGTAGAGGTTCATAAGGACAGTAAAGTTCTAAAAGCCGTGATAAATGACTACTATTCGAGGTCGCAAACGTTTCGAGCAGTATACGAACTTGTGAGAAACAACCACAACATAAGAGCAATTCTTTATGCTGATGCTTTTACGAAATCAAGCAAATATGATGGCACGACAGTGTATAAGGGAACCATTAAGGGGCAAAGAACATGGCATTCTACAATTCTGGCCAATGGCAACACATTTTCAACCCGTGGTCAATACATAGCCCACGAGTTACTTCATGTTATTGAACAACAAAACATGTACAGCCCGTCACATTTCAAGGAAACCTATCTCAAAATTTTGAAAGAAATTCGTGAGGGCTATAGCGTTTCAGAGGATGTTTTTGAAACGAACCTTGCCGATGAAGTAGAGAGTCAAGTTGAAACGGAATCTTTATCAGCTAATACAAGTGATGACATCCCTTTGGTTAACGTTGCGGACGATGTTTACCAAGACGATGAAGAGGCTTCCCTGATGGACGAGGGAGCAAAGAATGCGCAAAAGAGAGTCAAAAAGAGACTGAGTGATATTGAACAAAGAGTAAAAGAGAAAAACGAAGAAAAATGAGAGCATATGCGATAACAATAGTGCTGACTAGTTTTTTAGGTTGCGTCGACAAGCAGGATGTATTTGTTGTAAGTAATGATAGTGGATCGGTTGTAGTATCCGTTGATCGCGAGAATCACGTGAAAACCTTGTCGGTATTAGACTACGGAAAAATCATACGCTTTGCCCTTGGGCCCGACGAAGTTATTGCCTTCGTAACTCAAGAAATGGTTCATCCAATTGTTATTCAAAAACTCCATCTAAGCCAGGGCGGAACGTTAAAGACGTTCTCAATATTTCCATCTCGTCGAAGTTTTCGAGTATCCCGTAGTTGGAACCGCCTTGCTTTTGTTGAGCAAAATGAGTTGGGGAATCTGGCGCTAGTAACGTATGACCTTCACCAAAACCTCAGAACAGCAATTTCAATCGCAGATCTGGACGGTGAACCAAGTGAGGTAGATTGGCGAACCAATGAGAATCTTCTGGTAAACATGACGGAAAACGGTTCAGTTGATCGCTGCTATGATGTGAATATTCAAACTCAGAAGAAGCAGTTTCTGTTTCAGGATAGCACGATAAAGGACTTGATATTTGACGCCAATAGAGATCAAATCTTTTTTGCATCATCAAACTCTCTGAAAAGATTTGATGTTCGATCTGGTGAGATGCTTGCAATTGCTCTCAATGCTGCGTTTTTTGATTTGTTTGACTACAACTCTGATGACAACTTGTTGTTATTGAGAGAAGCTCTTGCAAACAAACAGCGATTATGCCTCATTGACATTAGCAATCAGTCTAAGCTTTGTATTGATTCGACAGAATTCTCATATGTTCAAGCGCATTTTAGCAGACGCGACAATAAGAGTATTAGCGTAGTTACTAGCGTTAATGACACGTCGAAACTGAGTATGTTTGAAGTTGGTGGCAATAAGAAAGAGATTGTCAGATCAATGGGTTCAATTGTCTTCAGTCGTCCGTGAAGTATGAATGTGGTTCAGGCAACCGTCGCATCATTTAAGTCTGAGTGCATGAGCAAGGGATTCGTCTGAATTTCCGACCCGTCGCCAAATGGCGAGTCTCTTTCCATTTCCTACCATTTCCTAAGTAATCCACAGTATTTCTATACCCATAAACCATTGTAATCACAATGGTTACTGTATAAGTGTGTATCTTCATCAAAAATAGTTTATGGAATTTAGGGGGAATGGGGGTCTTATGTGGGAGTAACGTCCAAGATTTTCGATTAACCATACGATGTCTATTTTTGCAGCTGGCCGAAGTCTCATGGGGTGGATTTGTCTAATTCTAGGTTCTTTCTATCTATACTGGCGATTTGACATTGTTGCAGAGTTCTTTGTCAGTCCATCTCATGTCGCCCATCATGTTACTCTACTACTTGCGCCACTCGTCCTATTTGTGTGTGGATTGCTTTTAATTCTAAGGAAGGGCAAGAAGAATGAATAACGTTTTAAGCATCTTAATGCTTGGATTGCTATGCCCTAAGTCAATAATGGCTCAGGAAGAATCACCAATAAATAGAGCATTCGAACAAATTATTGTAATTTTTGAAAAGGCAGATAAATACTTCCAAGTAAAAGGGGACCTTGAAAAAGAGCGGAGACTTGGTCGGAAAATCTCATATCTTCTATATGCTATAAATGACTTACAGCAGGCTAAACAGGAACTCATTGATTCATTGACAATAGGACATGTGCCAAATGACATCAATTATTTAAAGAAAATGATGCGCGATGTCCAAGAAAGGCTAAAAGACATAGAGCTTGAGGCAGATTTGACCGCTGGTAAGGACATACAAGTTGCGGTCAAAATGTTAGAGTACGCAGGTTCGGTCAAGGATGATCAAATCCAAAAGATAAGTGTGCTACTATCTGGTCAGCGTAATCAGTTGCGATGGAACCCCAGGACAAGGGAACCAGAATTCAGACTTAAGTCAATAGTTGCTGAAGCTGAAAGGAGCGCCAAGATTGCGCAAACGTTAAGATCGAAGGCAAGTTCTCTCGTAAAATCGTATTCAAGCGAGTAGTGTAGCATTTCTCTGATCCGAACTCTTTGGTAAGACTGACTCATCTAAGAGCATTGATAATGCTCCTCTTAAATACTACATTTCGTCGGCTTATGACAAACACCCAAACCGAACCTTTACTCTAAAAGGCGTTTAATATGTCTAAGATCCTTAACGTGGCCGTTGAAAATCTACTGCTGAGTCTTGAAAACCCGCGCTACCCAAACAAGGTTGGAGAACGTCAAGCCGCAAAAGGCATCGTCGAGGAACAAAGAGAAAAGCTATTAAATCTGGCCGACGACATTGTCGAAAAGGGACTGAACCCATCAGAGCTTGTAATTGTCGCCTCCATGGATGAAGGAGAAACCTACACAGTTCTTGAAGGTAATAGACGTGTTGCGGCGTTGAAACTGATTCACCTGCCGAGTTTTCTCAAGTCTCTCGACATACCTCAAAAATACATAGACCATTTTCTTGATCTTAACCAGCGATCAGATAGTCTCGCCCCTAGAGACGTTCCGTGCGTTGTGCTACCCCCCGAGGACGCTAAGTACTGGATTAAACTCAAGCATACAGGAGAGAACGAAGGCAAAGGGGTTGTCCCATGGAATGGTATGGCAACTCAGCGCTTTAAGGGGGCATCGCCATCACTGCAAGCAATCGAACAAGTTGAGCAGAGTGACTTGATTGATGATGAAACAAGGAAGAACCTGAGTTCGATCTCTATAACAAACGTGGAACGAATTCTCAATACGCCTGAAGCGAGAGAGTTACTGGGCGTTGACGTTCAAAAAGGTCATTTGACGTTAAAAAACCCCGAAAATGAAGCACTGGGACGACTTGCTATCATTATCTCTGATGTTGCGAACAAAAACATCAAGGTGACACACCTCGACACTCGAACTCAAAGAATTGATTATGCACGCGAGGTGTTAAGCCGTGAACTGCCGAAACCAATGAGTAAGTCGGTATCATCTTCGTCGAGTTCTTCCAAAGTTTCTCCAAGCAAGAGGCGTGTTAGTCACGAAAGACGAACCTTGATTCCTAAGACTTTTAAAGTGTCAATCAACCAGCCGCGAATAAACAGGATATATCAAGAGCTACAGAGTCTGAATCTCAAAGAATTCATAAATGCATCTGCAGTCATGTTACGAGTCTTTGTAGAAATGAGCGTTGAAGAGTATGCCAAACGCAACAAGATCTCTTTGAAAAAGATTGAAAAAGGAAAACAACCGCGTGACTTGACTCTACGCGACAAGATAAAGGCTGCCATTGACCACATGGCAAAACAAGGTATTTCGAAAAGCGAATTGCAAGGAATTCGCACTTTGCATGGTAATCGCAACCATGTTCTTTCAGTCGACAGTTTACATGGATACGTTCACAATAAGAACTATAGTCCAACGGCAGGTGATTTGAAGACTAATTGGGACAATATCGAAGCGTTCATGCAGCATCTATGGGCATAAGAACCATAATGACACTTCAAAGACACGGTTTCCATAGCCCATTACGGTATCCTGGTGGAAAAGGCATGATAGCTAATTTCATGAAATTAGTATTGAGCCGAAATAACCTGCTTGATGGTCACTATATCGAGTTGTATGCGGGTGGAGCCGCAATTGCTTGGTCACTCCTGTTTGAAGAATATGTCCGTCACGTTCATATAAACGATCTGAATAAATCGGTATACGCGTTTTGGCAGTCGGTATTGGAAAAAACAGACGATCTCTGCAGGCTGGTATGGGATACTCGCGTAAGCATGCGACAATGGCATCGTCAGAGATTGATTCAGGCGCATCCAGACGAATACTCACAGCTTGAATTGGGCTTCAGTACGTTTTTCCTCAATAGAACAAATCGATCTGGAATCTTAAATGCAGGTGTAATAGGCGGCAAGAAACAGCGGGGAGAGTGGAAAATAGACGCTCGTTATAATAAGGCTGATCTCGTTGGTCGAATTCAAAAACTGGCCGCATATCGCGGTCGCATTCATCTTTACAATTTGGATGCTGCGCAATTCATTAAATCACATCTACGCCATCTTCCTAAGAAAACATTAGTGTACATGGACCCACCATATTATGTCAAAGGTCGTGATCTGTACGAGGATCACTATTGCCATGAAGATCATGTTGAGGTCGCGAAGCTCGTAAGTACTAAAATACGTCAACCGTGGATTGTTTCATATGACGCGGTTAAAGAAATCAAACGTCTCTACAAGGGGACAAAGGCAATTGAATATAGGTTGAGTTATAGCGCGCAGGACCGATATGCAGGGTCGGAAATAATGTATTTCGCCAAATCCCTAAACCTGCCGAAAATAAAAAGCCCAACTCAAATTTCACCTAGAGAGTTCAAGCAGCAATTGGTTTGTTAAATTTGTCATAATTATGACTTCGTCCTGCACTCACCTAGGGTACCCAGTCATATAGTAAACAATCCTTTTTTCTAATCGTTTCGAGGGGCTCTGGGGTCTCTATTTCCACTAAATACAAAGGAGCTACTTTGAAGAAGCTATTTCTAGTCTTCATTGGACTTCTCGTGTATACCTATATCACAAGTGAACCTGAGGAAGTCATTCGAGAGCGTTCTCGTAAAAACATCGAATGGCAATTTGCTGAAGAAAAACGTCTTGAAGAACGCTTCAAAGATTCAATCATCTATGTCTATGATGGAGATACGTTTTTAACCAGAGATCATGGAGTAGTAAGGCTAATAGGGGCTGATGCCCGTGATAAATGGCATGGCGACTATACCATGGTATCAGAATCTGTCAGTAGGATTCTAACTGGCAGAGCAGTAGAACTGGAATTCGATTTTGACAGGTATGACGGATACGGCAGAACGCTGGCCTATGTATTCTTAGGGGATACGAATATGACGCATTTACTAATTCATCAAGGATGGGCCTGCACACTTAGACCTGATAGGAATACGAAATACATGGACTACTAAAGTAACTAAATAGCACTTCTTAACTGCCCAGGGTCTAATGACCTTGGGCTTTTTTATTTCATCTAACTACGAAAGGAAACTAACCCATGGAACGAGTATCCAAAACTGTCTACTCGTTCAGTGGCTAAGAGCCACCCTCCGGGCGCTTCTGCCTTCTGCTGCGTTCGTCTTCGCTCACATCCGCCTTCGGGTTTATAAGTTCCAAGTTGTATGCGCCAGCGGCTCTAGTTTTTCTTTCTTTTGGCAACGCGCCAAAAGAAAGAAACAAAGAAAAGCGCTGCCGGCTGGCTGAAAAACTCCTGAATCCTCGGTCGCTTGGTTGGCGGCGAAAAACGAACTCGGCCTGTGGCCTCAGACATGTTTTTCGCCAAGGAATGAGGCGCGACCTCAGATTCCGAGCCGGAGTTTTTCAGCAGGCCGGAATTGAAGAGAAAGAGGTCGATGGTATGTGTATTCGGCCTTGGGAAAACTGCCGTCTCGAACCCGAGTTCTCGACTTCATTTTAGAGGAAAACTTGTTTGAGTCCCGGCTTGCCGGGACGAGTTCGTTTTCCTCAACCAATTAGAGAACGAGGGTTAGGCAGTTTTTCCACAGCCGCAAGTTTTTCTTTGCCACTTTCTTTTTTGAAAAAGAAAGTGGGGACAGAGAGATTCTCCTATTGAAAGTTCATCCTTTGAATAGATGCCTGAATTCTCCAAATTCAAACCACCGCACCACCGTTGACATTCTACGATGTCAACGGTAACATGGTAAAAAGACCTCAACA
>JAGQYM010000085.1 GCA_020436085.1 Cyclobacteriaceae bacterium | reverse complement strand
AAAATTATTTCTGAAATGTTATTTCGATCAATCGCGTCATTGAAATCCTTAGTTGCATCATAGATTTTTGTAGAGCTAATGACCTTTCCAACTTTACTTTGATCATCCTCGAGAAAAGCCACAACTTTTAGATTTCCTCTGGTATCAGAGTCGATTGCGTTCTTGGTAATTACACCTGTTTGCCCCGCTCCAAAAATAGCAACACGTTTTTTGATAGTTACGTCAGACTTATAATAAGCAAAAATTGTCTTAACCAGCAACCTGTAATAAAAAAGGAATACAAATGATGCTAAGAACACAATCAGCAATACTGAATAGGGAATAAGGTTTTTTCCAGAATTGTAGTAATAAACCAGGTTGGTCAGAGATGCAATTCCCAGACTAAGAAGCGCGGTATAAAATATGCGAAAACCATCGTCAACCCCGGTGTATCGAACGATTCCAGCATAGCTCTTGGTAATCAAGGTCGCCACTAATGCCGAGATCACGGTCAGCCCAAGACTGTAATAGACGTTAAAAAGCAACGCGTACTTCCACTGGAAATTGAACCTGATGAGGTAGCCGGCAACGGTTGATGCCGAAATAATTGTTGAATCAATAAGTACAATGATCCACCTCGGTAGAACGGTCAGGCGATTAACCAGGGAAGTAAGCATCTATCGCTCCTTTTTGCGATTCATAAGTCGCCTCGCGCCCAAGATGGCACCGGCACCTATGAGCCACTCAATACCAGTAATAGGAACAGGATTGTCCGGGTCTCCAGAGGGGTTGTTGGGTTGAGCCATCGCACCCAGCGAAATCACCAGGAACATAAGGATTAGAACAATTCGATTCACGTTACTTCTTTACAATTCGCTTGCTATAGACTGATCCATTTTCGTCTACCACCTGTAGTATGTAAACGCCTTCTGATTTATCGGAAAAATCATAAGTTCCAGCTAACCTTCCACTTGCTGTCTTTCTAATCTCCACCTCTCCAATCGGCCTACCTGTCAGATCTAGTATCCTCGGATTTTTAGGAATATTATTGGCCGCAGTAACATGTAATAAGTCCGTTACTGGATTTGGATAAGTGCTTATCGATTTGTCAAAGAACCAATCGTCATCACCAGTCACGAAAAAAGTCCTTTCAGAAGAGGATTGGCAGCTACCAACTGTAACTACCACTTTGTAAAGTCCCGATTCGGTGGGCGTTAGTACCTGATTCACCGCCCCAGCAATTATAACGTCATCCTTATACCATTGATTGCCAGAGCCAAAACTCGAAATCAATTGGCCCGCACTCTCAGTTATACTTGCATTGTCATAGTTGACAACCTCTGCAAGCACAGGGATTCTTTTGCTTCTACATCCCTCCGCATTGTATGATTCAACATAATAAGTCTTGCTCTTTTGCAAAATCGGAGTTACAAATTGCGCAGAAGTTTCACCTGAAATACTAACTTCCGCATCATTTGACTCATACCACCTATAGCTTCCCCCAACAGGCGCGCCTTCAACTGAGAGAGTTACAGATCCTTCCTTGCAGGTTGCTTCGCTATCCTTCGCAACAACTGTTAGATCGGGACTTGCCGTCTTATTAACGATAAGCAATTCAAACCGATGATCTCCATACGAAGCCGGATCGGAAGAGACTTCAAAGGAATAGGATGAGTTAGTCATTATATCGGTACTGGTACCCTCATAGTTATCTTGAAGGATGAAGGAATATGAACCAGTAAAACTCCCCATCTCGGAGAAATCAAAGTTATAACTTCCAGAAGGGGTTGTGGCATGGCCATCAATGTCCCAATCATTGATTCCTAATCTAAAGGAACTTGAACAACCTGTTTGGTTAACTCCGTTAATTGCGTAAAGCTGCTCCGATGCATTGTCGAAAAAAGTATATAGGTTAATACCTTCATTGATTCTTTTAGAGGCATCAAATCTGGAATCCAGACCTGATGAAGCGTCATCATTGAAGTAAATAATTGTTTCGTCCCTGCTGTCAACACCCTGCAAATTAACCCTAAGCATATTTGCAATTTTTTTCTCTTTTACCACTATGGGGTTGATGTCGGACACTTTATGACTTTCGGTTATTGTCAATGTTGCTGAGGACCCGGTTGTTAATTCAACCCAAAATGCCTGGCCACTCGCTATTACTCCATCAAAATTTCCAAAGGCCGGACCACCTTGAACATAATAAACGAATGTACCTGCACCTAACCCTGCATTCTCCACTTCGTCCAGCATTGATATAGTGGAACTGACTCCGCCTGGAAGCGTAACCAAATCCCAATCAATGGGGGCTGGATACGGATTACCCACGAGATTAAACCCTGCCGCATCTACTTCTGTCCCTGTTCTCGTCAATCCAATATTTACGTTACCTGTAGCCAAAGTACCACGTACATCCACTGTAGGGGTCCCGGTATCTCTTACAAATACAGAGTATCCTCTTGTATTTGTTATTGCAAAAGCGCTTGCTGGCTGGGCCACATTGTTAGGCCACACGTTCCATCGGTTAGAGGCCAAACCCCCATTGGTTTCAGTCCAACGATAGAGTGATGGGTTATTTGAACCTGTGCCGGGAGAAGGATTTGAAAACTGTCCCGTAATTTGAATCTCGCCTTGCCAGTCCGCAACAGTTGCTCCTATCAATGGAGAAGCAAAGTACCTCCAAGCTCTGGTGGAATTAGAGTTTTGAACAAACCTCTCCGCTGTCAGCAATCCAGAAACCGTAACTCCCGATGGAACTGCGGTGACCTTGGCAGTTCTTGATGCTGTAGATCTTAAAACAAACGTTCCATTGTTGCTAGGCCCATCAAAATCTACATCTGGACTACTGGCCCCATTTTGAGAGATGGAAAAATTATTTTGAACCCTAAAAATAGTGTTAGATATAGTAGAAAATACATTGAAAGTCCCGCTTGACTTATTTACAGTAATGTTAAAGAAGTCAATTGTTGAGGCTATTCCAACAGTTCGGTCAATTCTTTGATTGGCTGTACCAACAAAAGAAACAGTACCCGAGTTGTGATTAAACGTTCCATTGATCCTAAGGTGACCAGTAAGGCTAAGGTTGGCAGACCCAGTAAGAGCACCCGATACCGTAATATCATGAAAAGTGGGGGTACCGGTAACAGTTGAAGTTCCATTAAAAGTCACTAAGCCGCCTGCTGCATTAAAGGTACCTGTACTTCCAAAATCGCCAGCTACATTCATTGCAGATGGCGCTGTTAATGTTCCAGTTACACTTACGTTGTTGAAGTTATGACTACTCGCACCACTTATCGTAGTTGTTCCTCCGAATGTCGTAGTGCCACTACCAGCATTCAACGTTCCGTTATTAATAAGGTCACCATCGATTCGGATGTTTATCGAAGGGGTTAGGACACCTGTAATAGTAACTGCACCAAATTGAACCAAGGCCCCTCCACTGATGGTGGTATTGCCACTAAAGACGAAAGGACTTGAGGTTAGTATTGATGTTGAATTTGCCACAAAATTGCCAGCGAGATTGACCGTGTTGGCACCAGCATTGAAGGAACCATTGGACAAGGTCAAGTTGCCATTAATAGTGACACTTTGCGACAAAGTTAAAGCCGCTCCTCCTGTTTTTGTAACATTTCTAAGTTGGCTTGCAATTGCGGGAATTTCTGATCCGGTCGCAATGTCATTGGCTATGTTATAAACGATATCATAACTGGTTTGTGCCTGAGGGGTATTATTAATAATACTTCCTTCAGTTCTCGTAATAACCCCGTTGGTAGCAACGGTGATTGTACCGGTGTTATTAAACGTTCCAGCCAACAAATTTAGGTTTGTAATGGTCAGCGTGGAGTTTGTGGGAAAGGTCGCGGAAGCCCTGTTTATGGCGAGGGTATTCAAAGCGAGTGCCCCTGAAAAGGTAACGGCAGCAGGTAATGCCCCGGAACCACTGACAATCAAACTGGCAGCAGCATCGGCATTAAAACTTCCATTGGTTCGGACATAAGGCCCTTCCAAAGTCAGTGTCCGACCATTTAACACAATGTCGCCCAAGGTTTGAGTGAGAGTCCCGCCAATAGTCAAATCACTACCTAGGGTAACAGAACCGGTTGTATTTCGATTAATTGTAAAATTATTTATTGTGGTGCTGCCACTTGTCACCAACGTCCCAAAGGCTCCGCTTCCGCCAATTGACAAGCTCGAACTAGAAGTCACTGCGATTGAGTTACCGCCAGGTGTAAAATTCCCGTTGAGGGTTAGGGTTTGAGCGGAAACCGAAATATTACCTGACGTCAGTGTTAGATTGCCCCCAATTGTAACATTTGATGCTAAGGTTGTGTTACCACTCGAATTATTAATAACGGTATTAACACCTGAAATGCTTGGGTGTCCACTGCCAATGAATTGACTCGCCCCATTGTACTCAATCGTACTTCCAGCGTCAAACTGTTTCGAACTGAATCTTAAACTGCCAGCGGAAGTACCTGACTGAATTGCACCAGCTGTGGCCGAGGATGCAGCTCTTAATGTTGTTCCGCTTTGGAGTGTAAACAAACCATTTGACCCAAGAAAATTGTCTCCCGGACCTGCGGGAATAGATAAAACAGAACTGCCAGATACCGTAATATCCACATTACCATCAATTGCAAGTTCAGAAGTGACATTTTGGTTTGACCCATTAAAAATAAGTTCATAGTTCCCTGATCCAAATCCATCAGTCAAGATCGTTGAGTTGCTAATGATCAAATTTCCAGCTAAACTGATCGTTGAAGATCCGGAATTTCCTAACGACATGTCTATTCCAGAAAATCCAGTGCCGCTATTGTCAAGAAGGGAAAGGTCACCACCAACGCTGACGGTCGTTGATCCAGTTCCGCTTCCGATAGCCAAGTAGCTTGAGAAAATCGAAGTTGGGTCATCTGTTGTTAAAGAACCGCCAACAGTGATAACCGCTGTTGACGAACCCCGATACAACTCAAAAAATTCATAACATAATAGAGAACCGCCAATCGAGAGATTATACGCGGTTGAGCCACCATCTAATGTCATCCCCACTAGATTATTTGACCTCAGGATTAGATTTCCTTGAACAGAGGTAAGTGCGCCCGCCAAATCAATATCTCCGGTTTGGGCGTTGTTCCACTCAAAATTCCCAAAATTTTGGCCTGAGAGGCCATTAGGTGGTAAATCACCTGATAGCAAAATGATACAATTTGAGTTGGAATCCCATGTTGCATTTGGAATAGTACCTGCAATCGAATTGAAATTGTGATTGTATGTACCTCCGGAATTAAACCTGATTTTACTCCCGTTGAGACTTCCGATGGTACCGGAATTATTAACAACTCCTCCGCTACTAATAGCAATTCCAATGTATGTTACGCCAGCACCAGTTACATTTATTGTACCAAGGTTGTTTAGAACACCGGTCAAAGTAAACTTAGTAAATAAGCCAGAGGGAAACGTTGCAACGGTTAAGGTGCCCGTAGCCTGAATATCCAATTGAGTTGTCACCGTAAAGGCAGGATTGGTAGGCCCTGCAACGTGAGGCATTGTCACGTTATGACCTGCACGAATCGTTATTAGCGGCTCATTTCCAGTTGGTGGAGTAGCTGCTGCAACAAATATGGCTCCATTGTACACCTGCCAAGTTCCTGCTACATTCCATGGTCCGGTTGCAGCAGATTGATACTCTCCTAATATTTGGCTACTTGCAAAATAACTCGTGGAAAGTAACACCACAGTAAGGAGGGATTCACGTGTTATTTTATAAACCATACGACTGTTCCTTAACAAAAGTAACCAAAATAGCCTAAAATAGGGTATTTCATTGTAAATACCCACATAGACGCATCATGTAACCATGACAAAACTTGCTTCCTGATCTGATAGTCCAACCTTTAGTATGGCTAAAAATATTTTATATTACTGATTATCAAATGGTTACCTTAAACGTTATGAATCAATTCGCTGATCCTATGTAAGTCATCGACCAAAAGGTTACTCCCGGATGGCAAGCACAAACCGCGATCGAAAAGGTCTTGAGCAACTCCCTTCCCGTAGTACAGCACCCCTGCGTACACTGGCTGCAAATGCATTGGCTTCCACAGCGGTCGCGATTCGATATTCTCAGACTCCAGCCTAAGCCTTGCCTTTTCGCGCCTAAAGGCCTCGTCAAAAAGTATTGTCGTCAGCCAACGATTCGAAAAGTGTCCTGACGGCTCATACAAGAAACTCACCTCGCTGTTCTTTGCCAAGCTCTCGACATAGCGCTGAAAATTCTCCCTCCGTTTGCTAATGTGTTCGTCAAGAATTTTTAACTGCCCCAATCCTATAGCCGCACTAACATTACTAAGTCGATAATTGTAACCAATTTGAGAATGCTCATAGTAAGGGGCAGTGTCGCGAGCTTGTGTTGATAGGAACTTAGCTTGGTCCACCCATTGCCGGTTCGTTGAAAGGAAGGCCCCGCCACCGGAAGTTGTTATTATCTTGTTACCGTTAAATGAGAGAATCCCTATATCACCAAAAGACCCTACCTTTTTCCCATCAATCGAAGACCCGAGTGCCTCAGCTGCGTCTTCAATAACATATATATCGTATCGTTTCGCCACGTCCAAGATGGCATTCATTTTAGCCGGCATCCCATAAAGATGGACAATGATGATCGCTTTCGGGTACTTTCCAGTCTCTCGCTTTCTGTCCCTGATGGCCTCCTCAAGCAACTGTGGATCCATATTCCAGGTCTCTCGTTCCGAATCAACAAACACGGGCTTTGCACCAACATAGACAATTGGATTGCACGAACCAGCGAAGGTAAAGCTGGAGCATATTACCTCATCTCCCCGTGAAACCCCTAAAACAACTAGTGCCAAATGGATAGCCGCAGTACCTGAACTTAAAGCTGCTACATGGCTAACACCCACATAGTTTCCTAGTTCCTCCTCAAACCTCCCAATATGCGGCCCTGCCGGAGCAATCCAGTTGGTGTCGAATGCTTCTTGAACAAACTTCAATTCTTCACCTCCCATATGAGGAGATGACAACCAAATCTTTGGCTTTGTCATAGGCCAATATTACACACTGCTCTATAAATTCTTACGGATTCGATGAATACTTTTTTTGATAGTAAAAAGCTGGAATTAACAGAAGTAGTAAGAGAGGGTTTAGAATCAACCGATGAACGAAGTTGATGAGAGGGCCATTATAGGATGGAAAGTTGACTTTGACGATA
>JAGQYM010000084.1 GCA_020436085.1 Cyclobacteriaceae bacterium | reverse complement strand
GAAAGGAAAACAAAAGACAATCGTAATTGCAAAACCGCGCATGGTAGAGTATTTAAGTCAATTTGCTCAGGAACCGATCGGCTGTATTTAAGAGACTCTCTCTTTTCTCCGGGAGCATCTTGTCAAAATTTTTGATCAGCATTCCTATTCTGTGGTTCTGTGACAATTTATCGCGATGAACGTGCATAAACCGCCAGAAGAGTGAGTCCCATGTCAGCTGCCAATCTCCTTTTGGAAAATCACTCATCTTGTTCAGATAGTTACTCCCACTAAAATAAGGTTTAGTTGCCATTATGCCGCCATCTGCAAACTGGCTCATGCCATATACGTTGGGCACCATTACCCAATCATAGGCATCAACAAACATCTCCATGAACCATCTGTACACGTCATCAGGATCAAATTCGCAGAGTAGCATGAAGTTTCCAAGCACCATGAGACGTTCAATATGATGACAATAGCCTGTCTTAAGTATCTTTTTTATAGTCGTGTCGACAGGTAAGATACCCGTGCTTCCGTTGTAGAATGATTTTGGAATCTTTCTTTCGAAGCTCCAATAGTTGGTGGTGCGTTGTATTGTGCCACGATGAGTATAGATGCCACGGATGAATTCTCTCCAGCCAATGAGTTGTCGAACAAATCCTTCAGTTGAGTTTAATGGGATTTCATTTTCTTCAGCATACGCCAACGTTTCTTTTAGGATGGCAGACGGAGTAATGAGTCCAATGTTGAGTGGTGGAGTCAATACGCTGTGGTGCAGAAAGTGTTCACGACTTACTATCGCATCTTCGTAGGGCCCAAACTCGTTGAATCGTTCACTAAGGAATCGTGCTAGCCATGTTCTCGCGTCTTTGTGCGAGACGGGATAATTGAATTCTTTAACCTCGCCCGGATTTTTTGGAAACCATTTTTCGACATACGCTTTTGCCTCAGAAGTAAACTCATTGTCAGTGACTGCTTCTAGTTGTGGAGGCTTTTGATTTTTTGGATATCGTTTTCTGTTTTCATCATCGAAATTCCATTTGCCACCTAACGGCTCTCCACTCCTGGTGAGTAAAATATTTCGTTCCTTCCTTTGACGGATGTACCAGTCGTTTTGCAGAAATTTTTTCTTCTTCTCATGAAAGAAGGATGCCAAATCCTCTTCGCTGTTGAGGAATGCAGGAGAGCGGTACCACTTGAGTTTTAAACCGTGCTCAGAGCATGCCATTGTTATTCTTTTCTTAAGCCAGTCATCATGAACGTCTACACAGTGGATGGCAGATATGCGGCTACCAGCGAGGTGGCTAATGAGTCTCATTGAATCTGCAAGCGGCTCATGACTCTCTATATATGTTGTGTCTACACCTTTTGTTGAGAGCCAGGATTGATAATATTTCGTACTGGCCCTGTGCAATACCAATTTCTGTTTGTGAAAGGAGTATTGGTTGAAAAACAATGACTCTTCAACGAGATAGAAGTGAGCATTGACTGGAAGGGGACTTTCTTCAAAAAGTTGATGCGGGAAAACGAGACTTACTTCGTTCAATCGATGTTGTGTTTATGTCTGCGACAGCGTTCACTGCAATATTTGACGGACTCCCAATCCTTCGCCCACTTCTTTCGCCAGGTAAATGGCCGCTTACAAACCAGACATTCTTTTTCAGGTAACAATGATTTTTTCATTTTAAGATCGGTGTGGATCTTATTACGGTTTATTCTTCCTTGAAGCCCCTATCTGATCCATGACTGCTTGGGCTTCAGTCTGTTTCTGGTCACTTGCCATGCGATTGACTGTTGAAAGTCTGTAAGCTTCAGCAAGGAGTTTTTGATATTTCTCCATCAGGATCTCTTCTTGCGATTTTCGTTTAAACCAATTCAGCATTTGTCAAACTTTAAGATTTGAAATGCCTCCGTCTACATGAACAACCTGGCCTGTAATCCAATTGGCCTTGTCAGACAGAAGAAACTCTGCCACGGACGCAATTTGTTCTGCATCCCCAATTTTTTTCAAAGCATGTCTGGCAGCATTTGCTTCCTTTTTTTCTACAGAATTTAATAAACCGGCTGCCAGAGGCGTGTCAGTGATAGAGGGTGCTATTACATTGACTCTGATTTTGGGAGCCAACTCAGCCGCCAGTGCCCTCCCAAGTCCTTCAATAGCTCCTTTGGAAGCCGCGACTTTTGTATGGAATGGAAATCCTGTTTGTACAGCAACCGTTGAAAACAGGACAATAGAAGGAGATTCACTCTTCCTTAATTTGGGGAGCACTGCCTGAATAACCTTAATCGCACCAACCACTTGCAAATTAAAGTCATCGATAAATTCTTTCGGCTTGATTCTCGAAATCGGTCTGAGATCTATTGCGCCAGGACAGTAGACGAGCCCGTCAATTTGCTCCGGAAGGAACGACAAATCTGCCTCATCATTCAATACATCTAGCTGGTGGAATTGAATATTGTCCGCATCGTCTTCAGGCTTAGTACTGTGGTAGGTGGCACACACCTTTGTCCCTGAGCCTAATAGCTTTTGAACTAATGCCTTTCCAATTCCGGAAGAGCCGCCAATGATCACTATTTGATTCATGATTGTAAAACAGCAGTGTACCGAAATTGTTAGACATGCCTGTGTCAAAACTTGCTTTTGATGTTAATTGAAATTGCATAGATTGAGAAATACACCAAATACTATGCTGTCGAGAATATTAATAGCTGCCTTGATAGTTGGCACGCTTTCCAATTGTGCGGAACCGCCTAAACAAGAACCTATTGTATCCGGGTCTACCTATGAAGAACTCATCACTTTTTTCAAAGACTGGCGTGAGTTTGAGTCACCTGAATTTAAGGATGGTGTGCCGGACTACTCGAAGGGTGCGATGGAAAAACAGTTTTCTGATTTGAGAACATGGCAACAACGGCTGAATGGTTTTGATACTGCTGGCTGGTCAATCAAAGAACAAATCGATTGGTATTTGATTCTAGCAGAGATGAATGGACTTGAGTTCAGGCATCGCGTAACTCATCCGTGGTCTAGTGATCCGGCTTTTTATGTTTGGTTTTATCCTTACCCCACGGATGTCCCTTCACGCGAAGGCCCTGTAATACACGGTGCTGTGGAATTGCCAAAATACAACCAGCCACTATCGAAAGAAGATGCTGCTGAAATCACGACCAAATTTGGTCAGATAAATAATGTATACGAGGAAGCCAAGCGAAACTTGAATAGCAATGCGAAAGATCTTTGGATTTTGGGTACGCGTTCAATTCGAGAACAAGGTGATGAGTTTGAAAAATTTGCAAACGAGGTGCGCGATACTTATCCTGATTTGGCTGATGCATCCATCAAGGCCAAAGAAGCTTCGGATGAGTTTGCAAAATGGCTGGAGGAGCAGTCAGCATCAAAGACGGGAACTTCAGGTGTAGGTAAGGAGAACTATTCATGGAACCTAAAGAAAGTGCATCTGATTCCTTACTCATGGGAAGATGAGGAAACACTAATGCAGCGAGAACTACATCGTGCCCACGCGTCATTGGCTTTTGAAGAACACCAAAATAGAAAGCTTCCCAAACTAGAAAAGGCAAATAACGCAAAGCAATTTGACAGGATGCTTGAGGACGCACACCAGGAGTTGATGCGGTTTTACAGAGAGCAGGATATTATCACCATGAAAGATTACATGGAACCTGCCATGAGAGAACAAATCATGGAGTTCGTACCGTTCGATGGCATTCGCGGGTTCTTTCATGAAATACATTATCGTGATCCCATGCCGTTGAATTGTCATTTTTTCCACTGGATCGAACTTGCACGGATTCGCGAAGAGCCCAACGATAGCCCGATCAGGCGCGTACCTTCTCTTTACAACATATTTGATGCACGCTCAGAAGGATTGGCCACTGCTATGGAGGAGTTGATGATGAATGCTGGACTTTATAAAAACAGGCCTCGTGGTCGTGAATTGGTTTACATTATGCTTGCGCAAAGAGCTGCGCGTGGTTTGGGTGGATTGTATCAGCACGGGTTGGAGATGAACTTTGATGAGGCAACAAAATATGCTTCGAAATGGGTGCCATGGGGATTGTTACCTGCCGATGGTGGCACCATTCAACATGAGGAACATTTTTATCTGCAGCAACCTGCCTATGGTACCAGTTATGTGATCGGTAAAATTCAAATTGATCAGTTGATTGCTGAATACACACGCCAGCGGAATGGCAACTTCAATATGAAAGAGTTTATGGATGAGTTTAGTAGAGTGGGCGAGTTGCCGATCTCTTTGGTGTATTGGCAGATGACGGGCGACAAATCAATGCTGAACGCTGCCTTGGATCAGTAATACTTTCCGGTATCGAGATTTCTTTTCATTGAATTCCACGGCTTGACGATGCCATGCATTGCGATATATACACCGGGCCCCAATATCTGTACTGCTCCGATAGCAGTACCTATGTTGACTGGCGCATCTGAATTGGAAAACTGTTCCGGCCTCATCGCACCCGTGATTACAATCACTTTATTTTTAATATGCTCAGCGAGAAATGTTGCTGTCTCAACCATTGTATCTGTGCCATGCGTGATGATAATGTGCTCAAGATTTGACTTGACGATCAAGTCCGTAAGATTCTTGCGATCAGTATCATTGATTTCCAAACTATCTTTCTGGAATGCAGTTTGAATTTCAAACTCAAAGGATGGATTAAGTTTTTCGAGAATTCGGATAGAGGCAGGTTCTCCGAACTCAAAGGCCCACCCCTTGGTAGTGTGCGGATAATCCTTATCAATGGTGCCTCCCGTCTGTACGAACAAGACTTTCATAGTATATACTAGTTTTTCTGGAAGCAGCTAAAGTCACCGATTGACTTCTCCCATTCGGTGAATGACTCGCAGCGTTTATCAATAACCTCAAACTGTTTTTTGAATGCTGTCTTGAACTTGTCGCGCGCTTCTTTGGAGGTCCAATAGTCGACAGTGACAAAATGATTTGGGTCTTCAACGTCCTTGTGGAGTTCTGTTTTCAGATATCCTGCGCCTTCGCGAAAAAGCTTTACCCATTCTCCGTCAGGACCGTAAGTGTGTTCGAATGCATCCAAGTGCTCATCCTTCACTCGATATTCCCAGATGTAAGCGAATGTTGAATTTGACATGCCCAAACTTAATGAATTTGGACGTCTACCGTTGATAACTTAGTTATGAGTGATTTTAAGATTTGAGAAATATGCATCAGTTCCGCTTCCAATCCACAAACCGACATGTCCACTTTGATCGGCTCCGTATTTGAGATCGTTGATGATTAATACTGGCTGTGATGAATCGTTCACAAAGAATTTAGCTTTGTCATTACTCACCTCGATTCGAAGTTTGGTCCATTCTCCAGGCACCAGGTCTACATAAGATTCATAAACACCTGGGTTCTCTTTTCTTAATCTATACCATGGGTAGTCAGGCGCGGAGATATATTGTGTGGAGTGGTTTCTTCGAAGTTGATCGTCAGCGCGACCATTGGTTGGCCTTATGTATATGCATTCGTAGTGTTCAAAGTCATCCTGCATCCGAAACGTGACACCGGCAAAACCACGTGAACCTTCGGGAGCATTGTCTTCTGGTTGACTCGCTACTTCCACTTCAATTACGCCATTACGGAAATCGGTATTCAGAATTTTGGCAACCATGCTTTTCCGATAGTCCTTATTATCATCACCAGTTGTTATTCTGACTGCCTTCTTTCCCTTAAAAGTCGTGGCTTCCATTTTAATACCCGACCCGGCAATGTCCTTCGTGTTAGCGAGTGTGTGAGTAAATTTTTTGTTCGATTGTCCGCTGGCGGTCATGCAGATGATAATTGCCAGTGTTGAGGCGAAGAGATTCTTCATGATTTACAGTTTGAGTTAAGGCTGTAAACGAGAATGAACTTAGGTGGTTGACCTATTTGGTTATTACTTGCTCAACAACGTAAACATCGGAAGCAAAGAAATATCCAAGGCCGTTGTTAGAAATGTTTGTTGGCACATTGGCTGGTTGATATCCGAACGGACCTAGGCCGCGCCATTCGGTTTCGGATAGAACAGCTCTAACGTAAGCATAGTGTTCTGGAGTCATCGAATAAAATTTTTCTATCACCTTCGATCCGTAGGCGAGTCTTGCCTCATTTGATTCCCCATATGCGAAAATCGCTGGCGGTTCAAGTCCGGGGTGGAGATAATAAATCGAATCTGAAACCACGGGATCGTTAGTTGATTGATAGTGATCGAGAAGAAACCTAATCCATTGCGGTGGGGTCCAGTCACTTGGATAGTGGCTCGCTATATCTGGATCGATTTCCGTAATCACTTCATATTTGTAGGGTACGGGAGATCCAAAATTATCCCGAAACAAAAATTGGAAGTAATCATAGTCTGTTGCTCCCGGAAAATTAATGTCCCACTTAGAAATCGTAATAGGTTCAACTGACGCAGCCCTTTCCAATTCTGCATAAGCTTCAAATTGCTCGCCATCCAATAGAATGGTGAGATGATAAGTCTTTCCTACTTCACCTATCACGGTATCCGCGGTCACATATCTTCCTGGGGATGCTTCATTAAGTTCAAAAGTCACGTTACCATCGTCAATGGTGACGACTGCATTTGATATCGGTTCTGGTAGCTCATCAACAATCACGGCTTGAGTTCTTGATAGTAACACCTCGTGTGACTTCCGTTCGCTTGTGATGGACGCCTCAACGACAAGTCGGCCGGACGAACTCTCACCGTGTTTCCATTCCAGTTGCTCGATGCATGAAGTGACCGGCAATAGAACCGCGAGAATTAAAATTTTTTTTGGTGCCTTCATTTAATGTTGAAGTTGTAGGTGATACTGGGAATAATTCCGAACAGATAAAGTTTTTGGTATGCTGACTTATCCTTGTTCTTGATTACGTCAATATCTTCCAACTCTGCACTCACGAAAGCTGTGGCAGCATTGTGTCTGTCATATACGTTGTACAACCCAAATGTCCAGTAGCTTTCGTTTCTTCTTCTGCCACGATCCTTTGGATACAGTGTGAAAGTCAAGTCCAGGCGGTGATAGTCAGGAAGACGATTGGAATTTAGATCACCATAGACTGGAACAATTTGTCCATCATAGCGATAACTCTCAATCGGTAGCGTTATCGGTCTGCCGGTAGCATAAGTAAATGTAGTGGCAACAGACCAGCGATTTGATAAATCATATGATGCGCCAGAGGAAATGGTATGAGGTTGATCAAAATTAGTCGGGTAATATTTTCCATTATTTAATCCCTGAATCCTTCGCTCTGAACGGGAATAACTATAGGTGAACCATCCTGTAATTTTTCCTGTCTTTTTCCGTGCCGACAATTCAACGCCATACGCTCTTCCTTTGCCAAATCTGAGCTCACCCTCCAG
>JAGQYM010000083.1 GCA_020436085.1 Cyclobacteriaceae bacterium | reverse complement strand
CCGCCCGTTTTTTTATTGTTTTTGAAACTGGTGTGGCTCTTATGGATGGAGTAATACTCCGCCAATTGGATACAGTACCCCATTATTTGCAGGAACGCCTGCCGCAACGATTGCTACTGGAGTAGAATTACCAGCTCCTTTGACGGTGTTTGGCGTACCCGTAGCCACTGTTATCGTCTTTCCATTAACTGTTGTAACGTCTCCATTGGAAAGAGTTGCCAAACTTGCCGGAACAATGTGACCTCTAATAATTGCATCCCATTCGGCTGCCGAATATGTAGCAACAGTAATTGACGCTGCCGCAAATACATCGTTGACAGGAGCAAAAATAGTCACATCGTCAAGGCCAACGAGGGCACCGACAATTGTCTGCTCAGCAGGTTTGCCTGCATCAGCCTTTTGGATCGCTGCAGATAGGGTGGTAAAGCTGCTGCTTAGAAGCACTGGTTGAGCTACGGTTCCGAGGGTTTGAATGATTAATGCTCCGATTGTGGGTGGTACTAGCACTGCATCCACAACGTGAATCACTCCATTTGTCGCCTTCAAATCTGCAGTGGTGATATTTGCATCTGTTGTTGCTCCAGATTCTATCTTCTTTTCTCCCGTTGAAGTAACTGCGATAGTAAGACTCTCACCTTGGTTAGTGGCAAAATCTCCGGCAGTTAAATCACCAGACAATTTTTGCGAGGCAAGGACATGATAGCTAAGCACCGAGGCAACAACACCAGGTGAAATTGACGAAAAATCGGTCAGCCCCAACGTTTGAAGCAGTGTATTCATCGCTGCGTTGCTAGGCGCAAACAAGGTGTAGGTGCCAGCCGCATTTAATGTGGCGTCAAATCCTCCCACGTCCAGTTGCGATTTTAGAATACTGAGATTGGTATCTTCACTTACCAATTCATAGATAGTCTTAGTTGGCGCGGGCTCGTCATCATCACTACAGCCTGAGAATACAAACAGGCCTCCGACCGCCATAACAACCAAAGTGTGTCTTATGGTTGTGTTTAAAAATTTTAGGTTCATAATTAATATTTCAGTTTGATTTGATTCCTAAAATAACAAAATTATCCAGCAAATGTTGCTGGTTCGGGTTTCAAAAGGTAACCCCGAAATCGATCATTTTTGAAAAAAGAACCTTTAAAACAGCTCCTTGGCAATCTTATAGATCGGGTCAGACTTGCCCATAGAATAGAAATGCAGGGTCGGGACACCGAATTTTATCAGTTCTTTGGATTGATTAATCGCCCACTCTATCCCCACTTGCTTAACTGCCGCATTGTCCTTGCAGCCCTCTACTTCATCAGCCAAAGCCTCCGGCAAATCAATATGGAATATCGTGGGGAGCACGTTGCTTTGAGTCTTGGTAGTAATTGGCTTAAGACCCGGAATAATGGGAACATTGATACCCTCTGTCCTACAGTGTTCTACAAAACTGAAATACTTCTGGTTGTCGAAGAACATTTGAGTAACAATATATTCTGCACCCAAGTCAACCTTATGCTTCAAGTATTTCATGTCGGTCTTCAGATTGGGTGCCCAAAAATGCTTCTCTGGATAACCTGCTACGCCTACGCAAAAGTCAGTTGGCGCGGTATGCTGAAGATCATCGTCCAGGTAAATGCCTTTGTTCATGTCGATGATTTGCTTGAGCAACTCTGATGCATACTGATGACCGTCAGGCTCAGGCACAAATCGGGTTTCATTTTTGATGGCATCACCCTGTAACGCAAGCACATTATCAATTCCTAAAAACTGAAGATCAATCAAAGCGTTTTCTGTTTCTTCCCGGCTAAAACCTCCACATATAATATGAGGTACTGTGTCCACTTTGTAGTGATTCTGAATAGCTGTGCATATACCAACTGTACCTGGACGTTTCCGTGTAGATTGTTTTTCCAACAAGCCATTTTCTTTTTTCTTATACACGTACTCTTCTCGATGATAAGTTACATCCACAAAAGGTGGCTTAAACTCCATCAGAGGATCCATGTGATCAAATAATGTTCTGATGTTCTCGCCTTTCAACGGAGGTAATACCTCTATGCTGAAAAGCGTTTTGCCATTGGCATTTTTTAGGTGTTCTGTTACTTTCATTTTATTTTCACGCAAAGGCCGCAAAGCGATTCGCTAAGGGCGCCAAGTTATAGATTGTTTACAACGCGATGAATTCCCTCTTTCAATGCCTTGACATTGAAATTTATCAATAAGCCGAGTTTAAGTCCAGATAATTTCAGATATGTTAATGTCTGAGCAAAGTGCACAGGTGCTAATAGTTCAACGGACTTTATCTCAATTAATACCTTATCTTCAACTAGCAGATCAATTCTGAAACCCGCATCCATTTTGATTTCTTTGTAGTAGAATGGCAAGGTACACTGTGACTTCACATTAACTCCATTTTCGATCAAATCATGAGCCAAAAGCTGTCTCATACACGGACTCCAATAGGCCAGGGCCCAGCGTTTTATGTATATCCAATGCGAGCCCAATTATTTTATATGATAAGTCATTCTCAGTCATACTTTGCGAATCTTTGCGCAAAAATCTTTGCGTACTTAGCGTGAACCTTATGTTGTGTAGCTCAAATTTGGTGACAACCATTTTTCCACCTGTTCTACCGACATCTCCTTTCTTCTGGCGTAGTCCTGTATCTGATCTTTCGAAATTTTTCCCAATCCAAAATATCGCGAGTCGGGATGAGAGAAATAGTAACCGCTCACTGACGCACCAGGATACATAGCAAAGGATTCTGTCAATTCAATCCCAACCTTATTGCCCTCGAGCAACTTAAAGATTGTGCCCTTTTCCGTATGCTCTGGACAAGCGGGATATCCGGGTGCGGGGCGAATCCCCTTGTACTTCTCGGTGATCAATTCCTCGTTGCTAAGTTTTTCGGATACATCGTATCCCCAA
The DNA here is from genome assembly GCA_020436085.1 of Cyclobacteriaceae bacterium. Lineage (GTDB taxonomy): Bacteria > Bacteroidota > Bacteroidia > Cytophagales > Cyclobacteriaceae > ELB16-189. Next base: position 4,681 of record JAGQYM010000083.1, on the reverse strand, counting down.
AACTCTTTTCGAACTTTTTCATGCAACAATTCAGCAAAGGCTTCAGCGAGTCTGTCCGCCAGGGCCTTACACATAATATCCGAGTAATCATCATGATCTGCCTTGTAGCGTGATGAAAGCGCTTCCAACCCTATCCCCGCAGTTACTGCAAAGATTCCAATGTAATCCTTCTTCGCCACAGACTTAGGACAGATGAAATCCGAAAGGCAAAAATTAGGAAGGCCCTTTGCTTTCTTATTCTGCTGCCTAAGAAAGTGAAATTGATCGAGAACTTCCTTCCAGTCATCATTCTCGAATAGTAACACCGAATCATCCTCTGTTGACGCTGCTGGATAAAAAGCGAGGACTCCGTTCGCCTTTAGCGATTTATCCTTGACGATCTTATCCAACATACGCTGCGCATCGTTGAACAACTTAGTCGCCTCTGCCCCTACTTTCGAATCAGTTAAAATTCCGGGGTATCTTCCGTAAAGCATCCACGTTTGGAAAAATGGCGTCCAGTCAATGTATTCTCGTATCTCACCCAACGGGTAATCGACAAGCTCCTTGCGGCCAAGAAATTGAGGCTTGGTAAAGCTGGACTGCTCCCAATCAATTGCAACCTTATTACTCCGAGCTTCTAAAAGTGGAATCAATTCTTTCACTTCCTGTTTTCTCGAATGCTCCTCACGAAGACTTGCGTATTCTTTCTTGGTTTTCACTTTGAAAGACTCTCTGGAGTTCTTACTAATCAGTTCGGTCACGACCGGAACACTACGTGAGGCATCTAAAACATAAGTAACCGGTCCTTCGTAAGCCGGATCAATTTTCACAGCAGTATGAATCCGTGATGTGGTTGCCCCACCAATTAAAAGTGGGATGTTCATTTTTTCATGTTGCATCTCTTTCGCAACGTGTACCATTTCATCGAGCGATGGAGTGATCAACCCGCTAAGTCCGATAATGTCGACTTTTTCTTTTCTTGCAACCTCAAGTATTTTCTCTGAAGGGACCATCACTCCCAAATCCACTACCTCATAGTTGTTGCAGGCTAAAACTACTCCAACAATGTTCTTTCCGATATCATGTACGTCACCTTTAACTGTGGCAAGCAGAATCTTAGCAGCGGGTTCCGCGGTCGCCCCACTTCTCTTTTTCTCCTCTTCAAGGTAAGGCGTGAGATAGGCCACAGCTTTTTTCATAACTCTAGCGCTCTTCACCACCTGAGGGAGAAACATTTTGCCTGCACCAAACAGGTCTCCCACCACATTCATACCGGTCATTAACGGCCCTTCGATTACCTCCAATGGCTTGGCAAACATTTGCCTTGCCTCTTCGGTATCAGCTTCGATAAAATCAATGATCCCTTTAACAAGCGAGTGAGTGATTCTCTCTTGCACTGTTCCTTTTCTCCAACTATCATCAACTTCTTTTTTCTTCGCAGCACCTTTTACGGTTTCAGCAAAGTCAAGAAGTCGCTCGGTGGCATCCTCCCTCCTGTTCAACAAAACATCCTCAACTCTTTCCAGTAATTCTTTGGGAATCTCATCGTAAACCTCGAGCATAGTAGGGTTGACTATACCCATGTCCATTCCATTCTTGATGGCATGATACAAGAATGCAGAATGCATCGCCTCGCGCACCAACTGATTTCCACGAAAACTGAATGAGACATTACTTACTCCTCCCGAGACATGTGCACCAGGAAGGTTTTCTTTTATCCATCTGGTGGCGTTGAAGAAATCCACCGCGTAGTTTCGATGCTCATCGATACCAGTGGCTACCGGAAAAATATTCGGGTCGAAAATGATATCTGATGGGGGGAATTTTACCTTTTCGACCAGGATTTTATACGCGCGCGCGCAGATGTTAATTCTTCGTTCGTATGTATCGGCCTGACCTTGTTCATCGAAAGCCATTACCACAGCGGCAGCTCCATATCGCCTCACCAATTTTGCCTGGCGGACAAACTCCTCTTCACCGCCCTTGAGGCTTATTGAGTTAACTATTCCTTTGCCCTGAATACATTTCAACCCCGCCTCGATCACCTCCCATTTTGACGAGTCTATCATCACTGGCACGCGTGCGATCTCAGGTTCGGAGGCCATTAGGTTGAGGAACCTTATCATCGCGTCCTGGCTATCCAGCATCCCCTCGTCCATGTTCACATCGATGACCTGGGCCCCTCCTCTCACTTGGTCCAATGCTACTTCCAGTGCCTGCTCAAAAAGGCCTTCTTTGATGAGTCTCAGGAACTTGGCTGAGCCGGTGACGTTCGTGCGCTCGCCAATATTTACGAAATTGGATTCCTGGGTAATGATGGCGGCTTCGAGGCCACTGAGCTGCATCGTCATTGAAGTACTAAGGTTTGTCTCGGGCTGTATTTTTTCGCCAACTCTGCGATTACTTTGATATGTTCAGGTGTGGTGCCACAGCACCCTCCAATAATATTCACCAATCCTTCTTTCAAAAATTCTTCGATCTGCTGCCCCATTTCTTCTGGTCCCTGATCATATTGCCCAAACTCATTTGGTAGACCTGCGTTAGGGTGAGCACTCACAAAAAATGGTGCTTGTTCATTTAGCACCTGCAGGTACGGTCGCAATGCATTCGCACCAAGCGCGCAATTAAGCCCGATGCTCAACATCGGAACATGAGATACGGAAATCAGAAAGGCTTCAGCCGTCTGACCAGAAAGGATACGTCCACTGGCATCAGTGATCGTTCCAGAAACCATAATCGGCAATTCTATACCACGCTCCTCAAACAATTCCTGAATAGCGAACAAAGCGGCCTTTGCGTTAAGGGTATCGGTTATAGTCTCCACCAGTAGCATGTCAACTCCTCCGTCAATCAAACCCCTCGCTTGCTCTTTGAAGGCGGCCGCTAGCTGGTCAAATGTAATGGCACGATAGCCAGGATTATTGACATCTGGCGACATTGACGACAGCTTTGTTGTGGGGCCCATCGACCCGGCTACAAAGCGAGGCTTTTGGGGTTCCTTCTTTGTGAACTCATCTGCGACCTCTTTAGCAATCTTAGCAGCCTGGTAATTGATTTCGTACACGAGAAACTCCAAATGATAGTCGGCTTGAGCCACCGATGTGCTTCCAAACGTATTGGTTTCTGCAATATCAGCTCCCGCCTCAAAATATGCCCGGTGTATGTCTTTGATGATATCTGGACGCGTAACGCTCAGCAAATCATTGTTGCCTTTCAACTGATGGGGGTGATCTTTGAGCTGATCGTTTCTGAAGTCGTCTTCAGTAAGGTTATGTCGCTGGATCATAGTGCCCATTGCGCCATCCAGCACCATTATCCTCAGCTTAAGTATGTCTTGAATTTTCACTCTTTCTGCTATTTGGTGAATCCCTACTATCCAGAAAGAGCCTATAAAAGTTGGCCGCTTATCTTCTCCAAACGTTTGCAGTCTGGATGGGAGTTAGCACAACATTCTGACGAATAGTCTGAACAAGTTGCTAAGACATCATGGGGCCCAATCCCTCCGTCTTTCTGGATAAGCACTGCAAAGAAATGCAATAACTTCCTAAAAATGAAGCTGCAAAGTGCTTATTTTGGAATTGGAATGAATTTCTACTCGACCTTGACCATTTGAAGCTAGCTGCCATAGACATAGGGTCCAACGCAATACGTTTTCAAATTTCAACAGTATTGGATCGCGGACCTAAAGCTCTTTTCAAAAAACTTGAATACATCCGCTTCCCTCTTCGTCTGGGTCATGATGTTTTTACTACCGGAAAAATAAGCAAGGAAAGCATCGCAAAGTTCATGAAGCTTATGAAAGCTTATAAGCTTATGATTGAACTGTATGAAGCTGACGACTATATGTTTTGCGCAACCTCCGCCATGCGCGAATCTGACAATGGAAAGGAGCTTGCCGAGCGTGTATACAGTGAGCTTGGTCTCCAAATCAATTTGATTTCAGGCAAAGAAGAGGCTGACCTGATCAACCGGGCAATCAGATCCTATCTTACTGATCACACTTACCTCCACATTGATGTAGGAGGTGGTAGCACGGAACTGAACATCTATGTTCATGGAAAAAAAATGAAGACTCGATCGTTCAAGATCGGATCTGTTAGGGTGTTGGAACATAATGATCAACCCGTAATGTGGACCGACATGGAAAAATGGATTAAATCCAATATGAAAAAATCATATGGGAGAGTAACTGCGGTGGGTACGGGAGGAAACATCAGTAAGATATTTGAGCTGGCCGGTAAAAAACCAGGCAAAACTATTGGCATCAAAACAGTGAAAGAAGTTAAGTCCAGAATCGAAAAACTGACGATGGACCAACGTATTTACGAACTGCAGATGAATCCCGATAGAGCGGATGTGATTGTACCTGCCAGTGACGTGTACGTGAAGGTGATGGAGTGGGCACACGCACAGAGCATTCTGGTTCCTGACGTTGGCTTGAAAGACGGTATGCTACTATACCTCCTGGAAAAAAATCAAAAGCAGAGGAAAATAGAATTCTAGAATAGCTGAACTTCTTCGATGATCTCTCGTGTCACCGTGTAGAATTCCTTATGGACGTTAAAAGGCGGTTCGCCTTGAAGTTCCTTGATTGTATATGTGCCATCTTCGTTCATAGAATAGGCATTCACATTGTCCTTGAGGTTGTAGCGGAGAATGTTCATTACCTGTTTCCGAAGAATATCTTGTTCGAGCAAAA
>JAGQYM010000082.1 GCA_020436085.1 Cyclobacteriaceae bacterium | reverse complement strand
CTTTGGTCTTCACACCCTCCATGTAGTCGTGCTCGAGGTACCATCCCTTGTTCTTCTCTATTTGCGTAAGCGCAAACAAAGCACAGAGCTTCTGAAGAGACGCCTTACATTTTGCATCCTTCACACTTTCAACTGCTTTGATGAATTGCTCCAGGATGACTCTCTCCACAAAGGCATGACCCACATTCACGAGGTGGAACTGGGTCTGATTAAACGCATCAAAAGAATCCATGCCGTTGTCGAGGTGCTTCTTCAACCTGCGCGCGGCACTCGTGAGAATGTCACGTTCGCGATAACGGAAGGCGCTGAGATGAAACTCAGGATCCATCAGGTGCTCCATGTCGGTGTTGCGAATAGTAATAGGATTGAGCTCCGTAAAAGAAGTCTTCGCCTGGCTACCCACATAGTTTAAGATGCCGAAGAAATCCATGTTGCTGAACTCCTGCTTAAACTCCGTAAGCCTGCTCTTCGCAACTAACTGCATCAACACAGTGTTGTCACCTTCGAAAGTGGTATAGATATCAGTGTCATTCTTCAAATCATCAATACGATTCTCCGACAGGTAGCCCTTGCCACCACACGCTTCACGACATTCTTGCAAGGTGCGTGTAGCATTCCAGGTAGCGAAAGACTTGAGCCCCGCAGCGAGTGCCTCAATCTCCTGCATATCTTTTTCCGTGCGGTTCACAAAACGCTCCGTGAGGTATTGCAACGCAAAATGAAGTGCATACACATTCGCCAACAAAGGCATCAGCCTGCGCTGATGTGTGCGGTAGTTGAGGATGGGAACTTCTGGCGCATTATCCGGACCAAACTGCCTGCGTTGATCACCATATTTAATAGCAATAGTAAGCCCCGACTTCGAAGCAGCATTGCCAGACCGTGGTATACCAATGCGACCACCAACCAGCGTGCCAAGCATCGTGAAGAACCTGCGGTTATCACTGGCGATAGGACTGACAAACTTTCCATCCTCATCAACACCAGCGAAACGGTCGAGCATCTCATCCTTATCGATGCGCACCTTATTAAAGTAGATCACACCATTGTCCACACCGTTGAGACCCATCTTGCGGCCGCAGTCTTTGATGGTAACTCCCGGGTGCATGTTGCCTTGCTTGTCGCGAAGGGGAACGACAAAGGCACTCACACCATAGTCCTTGTCATCGATGATGAGTTTAGCAAACACTGTGGCCATCTGTCCGTGAAGGGCTGCATTGCCGATGTATTCCTTCCGTGCCATCTCGTTGGGTGTGTGGATGGTGAACGACCGATCCTGGTGACTGTACGTAGCGGTAGTGAGAATGCCTTTCACGTTCGAGCCGTGTCCTGTCTCTGTCATGGCGAAGCAACCGGGCAGTTCCAGTGTGCCGATGTCCTTTAGGTATTTCTTATGATGCTTCTCCGTGCCGAGGAAGTATACGCTCATGCCCCATAGTCCGAACTGCACACCGAACTTGATCACCATGCTCAGGTCGTGGTAGCTCAGGGTCTCCATAATGGAGAAATACTTCTTCATGTCGTCACTGCCACCATACACTTTCGGGTAAGCCATGGCACCGAAGCCCTGCGTGGCGAGGTGTCTGCACCACTCCAGTACTTTCTCCCTGCGTTCTTTCAGGTTGTCGGTATCGAGGTAGGCGAAGGCTGGGTCGGAGATCACCGTCTTCACTCTTTTAATAATGTCTGCCTGGTCGCCCTCCAGCAGCGCAGCCATCTTGTCGACCTCGAAGGTGGACACCGTTCCTTGTTCGTAGGTGATCGTCTTGCGGTTAGCGTCTGTGAACATGTAGGTCGACTCGCTGCTGATCACGCCTAATACCGATTCGATCTCGCGGATGGAGTCGGTCGCCTGCGCGCTGAGGCCGTTCTTCGCGTTGTGCGCTTTGGCCAACTGCAATCCGATGTCGGTGAGTGAGAGTTTCTTATCTGCTGTAGACTGGTCTGCTACCTTTTGAATTTCTGCCAGCCATTCTTTCAGGTCGTTGGGAGATGGAGGTGACTTGGGGTCGAGGTAGGAAAGGAGGAAGCTACGCTCTTCAGCAGTAAGCCAGTTTTGTTCGTTCAGCAACTTTTGTATGGTGCTGATCTCGGAGGGAGTAAGCACGGCATCCGACCACACCGAGTAGTAGAGGGGTAGGAACACATAGAGGGAGGGGTTGGCTTTTAGCAGGGGAGAGTTGGTCATAGATTAGTCTTTAGTCGATAGCAATCCAGCATCCGGTATCTAGAATCCAGAATCTAGAATCTAGGATCCAGTATCCAGAATAAAGTTACGAAGGAAAGGGGACATTGTTTGTTGGGAGTTTTTGCTGTAGCTGCCTGGCTGTTGATAAATATTTGTTATCGCTAATATTGTCCTGATGACTATACTCAAACCCAAAACCAAGCTGCCCATTCATTTTATGCTAACCGCGTTGGCTTTGATTTGCGCATTCCATGTCCTAATTATCATAAAGGTTGTTCCCTATGACGTTACCTGGGGTGGGAGACTTCAAAGTGATCGTGAGATGTATATTTTCGAAGCGGTTTCCCTTTCTGTCAATGGTTTGCTGATCTGGGTTTTGTTGATGAAGGGAAATTACGTGCGCCAGGTATTGCCGACCAAAGTGTTACATGCCATTCTCTGGTTCTTTTTTGGATTGTTCCTACTGAATACCCTGGGCAACCTGGTGGCAGAGACGCTCTTTGAAAAATTCTTTGCCCTCGTTACCTTATTGTTCTCATTTCTTCTTTGGAAAATTATTCGTGCAACAAACTAAATCCGTTACCACGTGAAAGCATTTTGTCTAATCGTTCTGGGAATAATGACCACCCTTTCATGGGCACAGCCCACCACTACCAAACGTGCAAGAGATCTGGGTATACCGTTCAACGGAACACCCGGCACAAACAATGCCATCACTGACGTAGCGGGAGTACAGGTAGGTTACAGCACTATTATTAAAGGTGAGGGAAAACTGGAAGTGGGGAAAGGTCCGGTGAGGACAGGGGTGACGGTGATCTTACCAGCTGGCAGGAACCGAGGGTCAAAGCCAGCCGCCATGTACTCGCTTAACGGTGATGGTGAGTTTACTGGTGCGCACTTTATTAATGATTATGGCACGATACCCGGGTCGGCCATCGGTATTACCAACACCAACAGCGTGGGCATAGTAAGAGACGCCATCGGTGAATGGCAGTTCAAGAACTTCTCTGATGGTGGCAATGAGGATTTCTCATTCGGCCTTCCTGTAGTAGGCGAGACCTGGGATGGTGACTTCAACGACATCAACGGGTACCATGTGAAGAAGGAGCACGTGTTCGAAGCGTTGGACAATGCAAAGAGCGGCCCCATAGCCGAGGGAAATGTTGGCGGTGGCACGGGTATGTGGTTGTATGGTTTCAAAGGAGGCACCGGTACTGCTTCGCGGTTAGTCACCATCGATTCGGTGAAGTATACCCTCGGTGTATTGGTGCAGGCGAACTTCGGCTATCGCTCCGACTTGATGGTAGCAGGAGTGCCTGTAGGCAAAGAGATCACCGACCTTATGCCTGTGTTCCACGACCCGCGACAGGATGGATCGCTCATTGTCGTAGTAGCTACTGATGCACCATTGCTCCCTAACCAGTTGCACCTGGTGGCCAGACGTATTTCACTAGGTGTGGCACGTACCGGCACCATTAGCGGCAATGGCTCAGGTGACATCTTTCTCGCCTTCTCTACGGTAGAACCTCAGTATGATGAAGGTTATACCCACATGAACTGGTCGGTGCTGCCTAAGTGGAAACTCGACCCTATCTTCAGGGCAACGGTGGAAGCCACCGAAGAGGCGATCATCAATGTGCTGGTAGCTGCCCAAACCCTGAAGGGTGTCAATGATAATATTATGTATGAGTGCCCCGAGGACAGGCTGGTAGAGGTGCTGCGCAAATACAACCGGATTCCACCAGACGGTTCCAAAAAGAAGAAATAGGATTTGTTTAGGTGAGGGTTGACAGCTGGCCGATGGTTGCCGCTTGCATGGCGTTGGATGAGCGATGTACAACGCTCACAATGTCGTTCATGTCGCTCATATTGGTGTGTACGACACTCATATCGTGGTGTATCGCTTTCAAATTGCCTTGCACAGGGTCGGGGTAGCTACCGCATGGGATTCAAATCAGCATGAACGACACTCACCTTATTGTTAGCAACGCTCACATCGCAGTATACAACACTCACATCGGTGTGTACGGGGTTAGTCTCCCATGTAATTGACGCTCACTTTGGTGTGGATGACGGGCGGTAACGCTCTGCATGATGGAGGATGAGGTTCGTGAGGAGTCCCTCACCTTTGCTTAGGGGGTTCGTGAGGATCTGCCGATCGCAGGCAACCTCTGGTACTGCGCCTGTCCCAAAAAGTCCCCCTAAACTAGCGCGGAAGGTAGTTCCGTGCTACCTCAGCCTGACCCAAGCCGGCACGGAAGTAACTTCCGCACCAGCTAAAAACGAAAAATTCTGTCGCTTAGAAAAAACTTAAAATATTTTGTAAATATTTTTTAAAACCGGCAACCTTTATCTAGGGATATTCCGTTTTAACAACATGTATAACATCTTAACAACTTATGTTATGTCACATGTTAAAACCATGCAAGCCTTTGGGCAGCTCAAGGGCATCTGCACCGGGTTAGGAGGAGCCTACAACCCCGGACAAGAAAACCTCCAGGTGAAAGCGTTGACCACCATTCAGTTCAACGCCCAACAAGTGATGGATGAAGTCAAGGTGGCGAAGACCGTCTACGACAACATCACCAACCAACGGGAGTTGGCCTTCCGCGAAACGCGGTTACTCGGCTCACGTATCTGCTTCCTGCTGAGGGCATGTGGTGCCCATCCGCTGACGCTTGCAGATGCGTACACCAGCAACCGTAGCTTGCAGGGCGCGCGCAAGTACCGGTCACCGGCACTGCGACCTGTGGAAGGGGATGATGCCACAGACAGCAACCGCAAGCGCATGTCTACAGACTATGCGAGCAAGGTGCAGTACTTCGCCCAGCTAGTGGAGACGGCAGCGGCCGAGCCCAACTACAACCCTACGGAGCGTGAACTTTCGGTAGAGGGGTTGGAGGAGAAGGTGCTCCAGTTGCGCAGCCTCAACGAGCTGGTGATGAAGGCCGAGCAGCGGCTGAAGCAGCTGAGACAGCAACGCAGGGAGATCTTCTACGAAGGTGAACACAGCCTGGTGAACACTGCGAGAGCAGCGAAGAACTACATACGAGGCGTGTTTGGTTTCGCCAGCGTACCTTCTGCGGAGCTGATGAAAGTAAGTTTCACTAAACCCGTAACGAGATGAAGTCCATCGCAATTCCTTAAAACCCTGACTCCGTAGGACGTCAGGGTTTTTTGTTTTAGGGAGGTTTGCCTCAGCGGTTGGTAACTGTTTGTCTAGCTTTCTTTAATTTGTTTCCTAATTTGTTTTCACCTTCTAAAATGGACGTTACTCCGCTCATTGATCATCTCAATTCCTTTCTTCCCTTAACCGAAGAGGAGACATCAGAACTTCAAAAGAGGGTCAGCCAAAAGACCGTGAAGAGACGGCAATTCATTCTGTCATCGGGGGAAGTTTGCAAGCACTATAACTTCATTGTGGAAGGGTGCTTTAAAATGTACAAGGTGGATGACACGGCCAAAGAGCATAACCTTCACTTCGCTGTCGAGAACCAATGGATCACAGACATCGGCAGCTTTCACTCCGAACAACCCAGCCAGTTATATATAGAGGCCGTTGAACCTTCCAGCATCCTCCAGATTTCCAAGAGCGACCTGATTCACTTCTACGAACACAACATCAAGTTCAATCGAATCTTTCGGGTGATGGTAGAAGATGAGTTTGTACGACTGCAAAACCGTCTGCTGCAAACCATCAGCACCACCGCTGAACAGCGTTACCTCGAATTCATCGAACAATACCCCGACCTCTTCAACCGCATCTCCAATGTTCAGGTAGCCTCTTACCTGGGTATCACGCCAGAATTCCTGAGCAACATCCGCAAAAAGCTAAGCCAGTCTTAAGATAGTTTAAGACTCCTTCTTAAAGTACTTCATAGGCCGACCTCCGGTCTACTGATGACCTTTGACTCATCATTAATCAAACGAAATGAAAAGATTAATCACACCTGTGCTCGCGCTCGCTGTATGCGTGGCGTATACACAACAGTTAGAAACATCAAACACCAAAACTTTAGAAACTATGCAAAAGCAAGACAAAGCAGCCATTGAAACATTACTGCAGACCTACAAGAAGTCATTGAATACCTCAGACGCCAAACTGGCCCAAAGTCTTTATACCAATGACGGGGTCTTCATGCCCACAGAAGCGCCTTCCGCCATCGGCCAGGAGAACATCCTCAAGTCGTACGAATTCATCTTTACGCAGATTCAATTGAACATTGAGTTTTATATTGATGAAATTACGGTGGAAGGTGATTTTGCCTTTGCGGTGACCAGCTCAAAGGGGACAACGCTCATCCACGCCACAGGAGATACCATCCCTGAAGCGAACAGGGAGCTGTTTGTATTTGAAAAGGTAAATGGTGATTGGAAGATTGCCAGATATATGTTTAACAAGACAGAACCAAGGCAGTAATGATTGGGTAGGTGGGAAGGCTATTTTAAGTCCTTAAAACCCTGACTTCGTGAGACGTCAGGGTTTTTAGTTTTTGGGGGAATTAGGGGAAACCTGGAATTGGGATATTATGAGTAAATTGATGAGATAATAGACACTATGGCGGGTGGTGGTTTTTTGGCTCATACAAATGATTCATTAAAGTCAAACCGCGCGGCTTTGCGCAAGACGCTGGATAAAAGACAGAGCCTGACGACAATACGAGGGGTCAAAGGTGATCTGGACCAGGGAAGCGTGGATAAGGAGGAAACCCAAGACGTTCTGGCAAGTATAAAGAGGACCCAGAGAATAGATCTCGTTAAACGAATGATTTTGGTGTTTGTGCTTATTGTCCTATTTGGACTTGCAGCAATGAAGATTCTTTTGTGAGAGCGATGAAGAGATTAAAAATAATTGCTAAGCAATATCCCGATGAAGGCATCGTAAAAGCTGCTGCATTGAGCAGTATTTTTCTGATGTATCTATCCATCCTTTTGATCGGCTATAATCTGACAACTGGTAAACTTGATACACTGACTCTCTTGTCTACGAGCTTGGTCTCAATTGCTTCTATTCTGTCAATCACCATTCTTTTGTCTCGGCTAAAGTGGGACAAGCTGCTTCCGGTCAAGATATTTGCAGTTTTGGTTCTGTTAGTGTTACTCTTTATAAACTCCTTTGTCTCTTACGAGTTGCTGGTCAATGGACGGTTGGTGTGTCTTTGCTGAAGACGTCAAGTTAAACTGATTTTATGGGAATAGGCTGGGGCGTGCTGAAGCAGATGAGTGATACCTTCAAGTATAACAGAAGCTTGTTAGGTAAAAAGAAAACGGCACGCGAAGCCTATAAGGAAGAGATAAGAAGGAGGGGTACAGATTTTAACAATGTTGATGTCAAAGCGCTTAGGACACGTGTGGCCAAAAGCCTCATGCGCAACCGAACCCAGGAGGTACTTTCAAGACTCTTTGCGGGTTTGTTGCTAGCCAGTTTTGTCGGTGGTATGATTTGGATAGCTACTTCAGTTGATTTTACCTGGAAGAAGC
>JAGQYM010000081.1 GCA_020436085.1 Cyclobacteriaceae bacterium | reverse complement strand
GTAGTGCAATCACAGCTACTCCGATATTAACAGTGACAATGGTTCCATAACGCGAACTCAGAGTCATAAAAATAAAAAGCCCCTCTCTGAGGGGCTTTTTATTTTTATCAAGATTTTGACTGGAATTAAATCTGAATTTTCAGCAGAATCACTCCAGCATCCGGAGGAGCGTAGATAGTTTGTTCTTCAGATTCCTTCTATCGACAATAAAATCGAGAAAGCCGTGGTCGAGAACGAACTCAGCACTTTGAAATCCCTTAGGTAAGTCCTTACCAATTGTTTCACGGATAACGCGAGGTCCGGCAAAACCGATTAACGCTCCAGGTTCAGCAATATTAAAGTCGCCAAGCATTGCAAAAGAGGCAGTAACCCCTCCTGTTGTTGGATCTGTCAAAAGCGATATGTAAGGAATCTTAGCTTCATCCAACTGAGCAAGTTTGGCAGATGTCTTTGCCATTTGCATAAGTGAAAATCCAGCCTCCATCATTCGGGCCCCGCCCGACCTTGAGATCATCAAAAAAGGAATTTTCTTTTTCAGTGAGAAGTCGATCGCACGCGCAATCTTTTCTCCCACCACCGAACCCATCGACCCACCAATGAAGCTGAAGTCCATCGCGGCAACCACAATATCAATACCATTCATTTTGCCGTGCGCACTTCTCACCGCATCCTTAAGGCTAACCTTGGCTTGTGACTCCTTTATTCTTTTTGGATAGGGCTTTGAATCGACAAAGCTGAGAGGGTCGGCTGACTCCATATTTGGGTCAAGCTCGGTAAACTCATTATTATCGAACAAGATTTCGAAATATTCCTTCGAACCGATTCTAACGTGATAGTCCTCTTCAGGAACCACGTAAGCATTGTTCTTCAACTCACGAGTATGGACAATTTTACCCTCGGGCGATTTGAACCACAGGCCATCGGGTACCTCCCGCTTGGCTTCAGTTGGGGTTAAAATTCCTTTGTCGGTACGTTTGAACCACGACATAGTAATTCGTTTATAACACACCCAGCCATACAGCCGGGTAAAGAATTCTTAAGCAATAGTTACTGACTTATCCAGGTACACGTCCTGGATAGCATTCAAAATTCCAACACCATCTTTCATCGGACGCTGGAATGCTTTCCTTCCAGATATCAACCCCATGCCCCCAGCTCGTTTATTAATTACCGCTGTACGAACTGCATCGGCAAGGTCGCTTGCTCCTTTAGATTCACCACCGGAATTAATCAATCCGGCTCTTCCCATGTAGCAATTTGCCACCTGATAGCGGCAAAGATCGATCGGATGATCAGAGCTCAATTGCGTATACATTCTTTCATCCAACTTTCCGTAGCTGGATCCTCCGGTATTTAATGCTTTGTAACCTCCATTGTTCTCGGGAAGCTTTTGTTTGATGATATCCGCTTGTATAGTTACACCAAGGTGATTAGCCTGACCTGTTAAGTCCGCTGCCACGTGGTAATCCTTGCCATCTTTTTTGAAGGCGTTGTTTCTCAAATAGCACCAGAGGATAGTTGCCATTCCAAGTTCATGAGCACGTTCAAATGCCGCAGCCACTTCTTGTATTTGGCGAGTTGAATTGTCAGATCCAAAATAGATTGTGGCACCTACCGCTACCGCTCCGAGGTTCCAGGCTTCCTCAACTGATCCATACATAATCTGATCATAGCTGTTGGGGTAAGTCAGAATTTCATTGTGGTTGATCTTCACAATGAATGGAATTTTGTGAGCGTATTTTCTTGACACCATCGCCAAATTACCAAAAGTGGTGGCCACGCCATTACACCCACCCTCGATGGCAAGTTTCACGATGTTTTCCGGATCAAAATAAATTGGGTTCTTACCAAATGATGCACCAGCACTATGCTCTATTCCTTGGTCAATGGGAAGTATTGAAAGATAGCCTGAGCCACCCAACCTGCCTGTGTTAAACAGAACTCCAAGACTTCTTAATACCTGCGGATTTCTATTTGATTGTTCGAAAACACGATCGATGAAGTCGCCTCCAGGTAAATGAAGTTGATTCTGAGAAATTGTCTTGCTCTTGTGTTCAAGTAGGTACTTCGCATCCTTTCCCAGGATCTTTGAAATGCTCGTTTTTGGCATATTTTGGTTAAATAAAATTGAGGTTTAAATATAGCTCCAAGGCTTTTCTAGTCCAATCTGACCGCGGCCTGATAAAAACAAAGAACCCGCCTTGTTTGGCGGGTCCAACGATGCTTCCTTGATTAAGCTGATGCTTCCTGATTGGAAGTAAGCTTTTCTTTAATCCTGGCTGACTTACCTTGTCTACCCTTCATAAAGTAAAGTTTCGCTCTGCGAACCTTACCTACCTTAATAAGTTCAATTTTTTCGATGCTAGGGCTTAACAAAGGAAATACCCTTTCTACACCTACTCCGTTTGATACTTTTCTAACAGAGAAGCTCTCACCGTTGGTGCCCTTGCCTCTGCGATAGAGCACTAGACCCTGGAATTGCTGGATACGCTCCTTAGCGCCTTCTTTAATTCTTACATGTACGTTTACCGTATCTCCAGCTTTGAAATCAGTGATATTAGCCCTTTTTGATGCCAATTCCTGCTCCACAATTTTCATTAAATCGGCCATGACTCGATGGTTTTTTAAAATGGACTGCAAATATAGGATTTAGCGGGATATTATCTGGTTCCTAATCGGGAATTTTTAGAGGTCAGAATCCGACCCAAATTGCCCAGGACGCCTGTTTTTGGTCCGTTCAACTGCCTTTTCATGACGCCACTTTTCAATGTTGGCCTCGTGCCCGGAAAGCAACACTTCAGGCACTTTCCAACCTTTGTATTCTGCGGGTCTGGTGTAAGCAGGTGGAGCTACCAAGCCGTCTTGAAAAGAGTCTGTAAGGGCAGAACTCTCATCCGAGAGAACACCGGGAATAAGTCTGATTATGCTATCAGCTAGCACGGCAGCCGCAATCTCTCCTCCAGAAAGTACATAGTCGCCAATGCTGATCTCGCGGGTGATCAAATGCTCTCGAACCCGTTCGTCAACACCTTTGTAGTGGCCACAAAGTATGATCAGATTTTTTGCCAGGCTGAGTTGATTAGCCATCGACTGATTTAGCAGTTCGCCATCCGGACTCATATAAATGATGTCATCGTAATTACGTTGTTCCTTAAGACAAGCGATGCAAGCGTCAATGGGTTCGATCATCATTACCATGCCGGCTCCACCTCCAAATGCATAATCATCGGTCGATTTGTGCTTGCTCGTTGCGTAATCTCTTAGATCATGGACATGCACTTCTACAAGTCCTTTCGTCTGAGCACGCTTCAGGATCGAATCCGAAAACGGACTTTCGAGAAGTCGTGGCAAACAGGTGATGATATCAAGTCGCATTTGCGCTATGGAATTTTTAGATGTCGAGGAACCCATCCGGAAGGTCCACTTCTATCAATTTCTTTTTGCGATCAACCTTTTTGATGAAGTAATCGCTTATCGGAATCAAGATCTCTTTGTCAGCGGTAGGTATTACCAACAGCGGATTGAGGGCATGTTCGTTTACCGAATTTACAACCCCTAATTCTTTACCGGAAAAATGTACCCGGAAACCCATCAAATCGCTGATATCGAAGGTTTTTGACTGTTTTTTCGGCTTGAGGGAATCGGGCAGATACACTCCACATTTGATTAGTTTATCTGCCTCGGTTGGCGTGCTTACGTCTTCAAACTTGACGATCGCCACATCATTCAGAACGGAAAAATGCTCAATAAAAAAAGGAACCAATCGATTGTCTATTTCAACAAAGACTGATTCCAAATTTTTTGGTAAGGGTGACTCCAGAAAAATCTTAACGTCACCCTTCAGACCATGTCTTTTCATCACGTACCCAACCTGGTAGCATGATTCAAAGCTCATGTAATGTTATGCTTGTGTCTCTTCGCCTGATGCGTTTTCTGCTGGCGCCTCAGTTGCTTCAGCTGTTGGTTCCGCCTCAGGTGCGGCAGCTTCCTGTTCTTTTACCTCGTTCTTCTTGCGAACAGCCTCAGCACGGGCTTCTCTCACCTTCGATTCAGCCTCCTTGCGTGCCTTAGCAGCATCTTGCTTGGCTTTTGACAGTGAGTCTTTCTTGCCCTGAATCTTAGCCTCCTTACTCTTCATCCATTCAGCCCACTTCGCATCAGCTTGTTCTTGGGTAATCGCCCCTTTAACAACACCAATTTGAAGGTGTTTTTTCAGCATAATGCCTCTGTATGACAACATTGCCCTAACCGTGTCGGTAGGCTGAGCTCCATTCATAAGCCAATGGAAAGCTCTTTCGTCCTGAAGGTTGATGCTTGCAGGGTTTGTCAGCGGGTTATAAGTCCCGATTTTTTCAATAAAGCGACCATCACGTGGTGCTCTGGCGTCAGCAACGATTACATCGAACATCGCCAGTTTTTTGCGGCCTCTGCGGGCCAATCTGATTTTTACAGCCATTTTACTTAGTTAAATTTCTATGGATCCCGTCCATTTTTTTAAGGACTGCAAATGTAGCGTTTTTTTTCGTTTTGACAACGAGTTCGTTAGGATCTGATTGGACCGACTCTAATTGACAATATTTGTTAAAGCGATTATTGGATTTTTAATAGACTAAGTCGTTTTCTACATTTGTTAGCTCACCGCAAAAATTATGGATAAGTTCTCCTATATCTCCAATGCCGATGTCGGCTATCTCGACCAGCTCTATCAAAATTACAAAGCTGACCCTTCGTCAGTAGATGATTCCTGGCAGAAATTTTTCGAAGGCTTCGAGTTTTCTCAAAAACGATTTGGGGAAAACGGCTCGACAGCTGTTGCAGAGGATGGAGTCACCATTAAAGAGACTCAGGTTCGTACACTTATCCATATGTATCGTTCGCGTGCGCACTTGAAAAGCGACACGAATCCGGTTCGTAAGAGACGCGATCACAAAGTGCCACTTGACCATAAATATTTTGGCCTTACCGATGCTGATCTCGATTCGGAGTTTGACGTTGGTGTGGAAATTGGATTGGGACGAACCACCCTAAGGAAGATCATTGAGAAACTGGAGCGAGTATACCTTGGGACAATTGGATTTGAATATAGCTATATCCGTAATCAGGAGATTTTTGACTGGTTCGTAGAGAAATGCGAGAAGGAGTATTACACCTACGACCCAAGCCACGAAGAGAAAAAAGATATTCTCTATAAACTAAATGAGGCTGTGGTGTTTGAAAACTTTCTTCACACCAAATTTTTAGGCCAAAAGAGATTTTCACTTGAGGGGGGGGAAAATACTATCCCTGCATTGCAGACTATCATTAACAAATCAGCTGAGCTTGGTGTTCAGGAAGTGGTGATTGGAATGGCACACCGTGGTCGTCTCAACGTGTTATCGAATATCCTTGGAAAGACCTACGAGCAGATTTTTACGGAGTTTGAAGGAAATGCCAGCCCTGATTTAACGATGGGAGATGGTGACGTGAAATATCACCAGGGTTATGCCGGCCATATCGATACACCATCAAAGAATAAAGTTTACGTTAAGTTAACACCTAACCCTTCGCACCTCGAAGCAGTCGATCCGTTGGTGCTTGGTTATACTCGAGGTCAGATAGACGATGAATATTTGGGAGACCTGAGCAAAGCCATGGCGATTCTCATTCATGGGGATGCTGCTGTTGCAGGTCAGGGTATTCTCTATGAGATTGTTCAGATGTCAGGCCTACCGGGTTATAACACTGGGGGGACTGTTCATTTTGTAATCAATAACCAGGTTGGCTTTACCACTGATTATGATGATGCCCGTACTTCTATTTACTGTACAGACTTAGCGAAGATTGTTGACGCTCCGGTATTGCACGTGAATGGTGATGATGCTGAGGCTGTAACGTTCTGTTCCAAACTTGCGGTAGAATACCGTCAGAAGTTTGGCAAGGATATTTTCATCGATATGGTGTGTTATAGAAGACATGGCCACAACGAGAGTGATGAACCGAAATTCACTCAACCTAAATTGTACAACATCATTGCAAAACACCCTAACCCTCGTGAAATCTACTCTAAGAAGCTGATCGAACGCGGTGATGTGGATGCGGAGTTGGCAGGGGAGATGGACAAGAAATTTCGTAATCAACTGCAAGACCGTCTCAATGAGGTAAAGCAAAAGAAACTGCCTTACAAAGTTCAGAAGATTGAGGAAGAGTGGCACAAGTTGCGCAAGTCTGTGCCAGAAGATTTTGACCAATCACCATCCACTGCTATCAAGCAGTCTGTGATCGATATGGTTGGAAAAGCCTTGATCACTTTACCTGAAGGTTTTAAACCGATCAAACAAATTGAGAAACTTCTGAAGGATCGGAAGACAGCTTTCTTCGACACCAAAGAGCTTGGCTGGGCTGATGCTGAGTTACTGGCTTATGGCTCGTTGCTTCTCGAAAATAGAATCGTGAGAATGTCGGGACAGGATGTAAAGAGAGGAACGTTCTCTCATCGACACGCCTATGTGATGGATGTGAATGCTAATGAAAACTATTGCAACCTCGACAACATCACCAAGGATCAGCAGAAGTTCAGAATCTTTAATTCTCTTCTCTCAGAATTTGGTGTGCTTGGTTTTGAATATGGCTATGCGATGGCTTCGCCTAACGCATTGGTGCTTTGGGAGGCACAGTTTGGTGACTTTGTGAATGGCGCTCAGGTAATGATCGATCAGTTCATTAGTAGTGCGGAATCAAAATGGCAACGGATGAATGGACTTGTGATGTTGCTGCCGCACGGATATGAGGGGCAGGGGCCGGAGCACTCAAGTGCAAGACCGGAGCGATTCCTGCAATTGTCAGCTGAATACAATATGGTTGTGGCTAACCCGACAACACCGGCAAATATTTTCCACCTGCTTCGCAGGCAGATCACATGGGAGTTCAGGAAACCTTGTGTGATATTCTCGCCCAAGTCTTTACTCCGTCATCCAGCAGTTATTTCTCCCGTTGCTGAGTTTACCAAAGGTGGTTTTAGTGAAGTGATCGATGATCCGTCATCGCCTAAGACTGCCAAGAAGGTAGTATTGTGTAGTGGTAAGATATACTACGATCTGTCCGAGGTGAAGCAAAAGAAGAAAGCAAAAGACGTAGCGGTTGTGAGAATTGAGCAGCTTTATCCATTCCCTGAAAAACAGATCAACGCCATTCTTAAAAAATATAAAGGAGCGGCTGTAGCGTGGGTACAGGAAGAGCCTGCAAACATGGGTTACTTGAGCTTTATACTCCGGATGATGCCGGATCAGAAGTTTGAAATTATTTCGCGCAAAGCCAGTGCATCTCCGGCCACCGGCTATGCCAAAGTACACAAAGCAGAGCAGGAGAAAATTATCAACCAGGCTCTGGAAATCAAGGGATAAATTTTTAAAAAACATCATGGCAGAAAAAGTTAAAGTACCAACGGTCGGTGAATCAATCACTGAAGTTACGATTGCAAACTGGCTGAAGAATGATGGAGACATCGTGAAGATGGATGAGGTGATTGCCGAACTTGAGTCAGACAAGGCAACGTTCGAGTTACCTGCGCCAAAAGCCGGAGCTTTGAAAATTCTCAAGGAGGCTGGAGAAACTGTTCCGATAGGAGAAGTGATTTGTGAAATCGATGAGTCAGCAAAGGGGTCATCTTCCGCCTCCAAAAAATCAGACAAAGACGAATCAAAACCCAAAAAAGACGATTCAAAATCTGAAACCTCAGAGCCTAAGCCAACGGG
>JAGQYM010000080.1 GCA_020436085.1 Cyclobacteriaceae bacterium | reverse complement strand
GACCGTGGCGTGCGTCTTTCGGGCGGACAGAAACAGCGGATTTGCATTGCCCGGGAACTCTATCGTCAACCCAGCATGTTGATCCTGGACGAGGCCACCAATGCCTTGGATGCAGATACCGAACAGATCATCCGAGACACATTGTTGCGCCTGCGTGGCAAGACCACGATTGTCTTGATCACCCATCGCGCCTATCACGCCCTGGACGCGGACCGCGTGATCATCCTCGACCAAGGCCGCGTGATTGAAATGGGTCCACCCCACACCCTCAAAAACCGACCCGATTCACATTATTATCGTGCCCAAAGAAGACAAATGGAAATGCCACTAGGTATTGATCAAGATTATGAGGACAGATCTATTTCCGGATAGAAGTAGCTCATCGGCTCCTTGATTTGCGAAACACAAAAAAACGTTTCTAATTTGCTTAATGATTTCCAACGTCCAACCGGTTTAAAGTCACTTGTTTTTTCTCGATCCCGCCACACAGATCTGACACCGTCCTTGGGTGCGAAACTACTACCTTTCACAGGCAAGTTCTTCGCCAAGTCCAATGTTTGTTGATCAAAAAAAAGACCTATGTAATCGCCTATTCTTCGTAGTTGAGTAAACTCATCCGCGACCAAATCTTCATATCGAACGATCAGAGCTCGGTCCAAGAACTTTTCCTTTGCTCTCTTTAAGATCATAGTGTTCTGCCGCCACCTTTTGGCATATCGGTAGGCGAGGTCAGGCCGAAAAAAACGACCTCGACGCTCTCTAAAGTGTGCTGCAAGTAGTGAAGTGACAGTGTCCCTACCATCTCTAACAAGAAAAATGAGTTTTCCATCGGGGATCATCTCAAAAAAGTGTTCAACACCGCGCGGCGAAACATGCTTGATTAGCATCACCGCTCGTTCTTTCTCTTCGCAAGGAACACGATTTCTCAAAACATTAGCAAAACCGGACCCAAACGCGTATCTAAAATCACTCATTTCGTACGTGTGGCGGCCGGGCAGCGTAGTACGAAAAGCCGTCCTGATTTTTCGAAGTTGATCATCGAGTTCCATAAATGGTATCTCCCAAGCACCTATCGGCCGCGTGATATCTGGATGTTGAAGCATCAGTCGTCCCAAGAAGTTAGTTCCACTTCTTTGATAAGGTGCAACTACCATGACAAAGCGTAGTAATGTGTCGTTCATATCTTCTATCTCATTTAAGCAGTTCGGCCCAGCATGAATTTTCAGAAAGGGTCATGACCTTGCGGCGCGACTTGATGCGATTCACTTGGTTTTGTGTTTCCGCTGGCAAACGTAGGAGCCGCACAAGAGTCAATGATACCTGGAGCTTACCTTAAAGAGTAGACAGGAACGCCTTTTTTTGTCTGTTTCGAAGATAGTGTCCACGATTTTTCGCTTTTAGTTTGAGGCAGTGCTCCAAATCTCGGGCAATTCGCTTGTTCACGATATCCTCCTGAGATCCTTTTTCTGATCGTTTTTTGTGGTTATTAAACTCAATCAGATTTGGAGCGCTGCCTCCTCATGAAAAGCGAAATTTATCGTACGTTATCACGTATCACTAATTGCAATTTATCTCCGGCAATAAAGTCAAGATATACGTCGAAAAACGCTCACCACATTTGCCGTCCGTATATTGGCAGACGAAATCCAACATTCTTTGACGACCTAGACTGTCTCTCATCGGTTCATTTAAGTATGATCTCACTGCCGAAACTGCTTCCCTCGGACTTGAAACGTTGGCTATGCCACCGATTTTTGAAATCGGAGCAAAATGAGACCATTGTTCATTGATTTCCTTAACCAATACATCATGGGTAGCGTTTGGTTCAGGATCATAGGTTAGGTTAACGATTGGTTTGTCAAAAAAGGCGGCATCAATGGCAACGGTCGAAACAAGATTTATCAACACATCTG
Organism: Cyclobacteriaceae bacterium; assembly: GCA_020436085.1. Classification (GTDB taxonomy): domain Bacteria; phylum Bacteroidota; class Bacteroidia; order Cytophagales; family Cyclobacteriaceae; genus ELB16-189. The sequence goes on along the minus strand of JAGQYM010000080.1, from coordinate 5,838 downwards.
CATGCCGCATCGTATTAACCCATATTCTAATATCATCGTCATCTTGTATTCTTGCTTGCTTGTCCAACGAGTCATTGGGTGAATGACGCAATATGATTTTTTCTGAGACGGGTAAGAGAAAATTGGTTAGATCTTTAGTGTTGTGCACTGGATGTGGGCGAATAAGTATCTGAAAATATTCAAGGTCTTTCGATGTTATGTGTTCGCAAAAAGATATTATGCCATGGTGTTCCTGGATAAAGTTAGGTGACCCAAGAGCGTACACAACCAATTTTTTCTTTGGGTCCAGGCCAATCTTAGCAAAGAACTCTCCTCGTTCTTGGTAGTAGGTGTCATCAAAAAACACATCATACTGAGGCGTTCCTATGATTCCGATCTGTTTCTCAGGTACACCGTACACTTTGTTTAGTTGCGTCATTTGTTCTTGTGACCAAACTGCGTAGGAATCATATCGAACAAGCATCTTCGGTTTTGTTGTTATATTGTCCCAAGATGGAATTAAGGCGACCGTTCTGACGCCATTTTCCAATGCATAGCAACCAATGGGATTTTCACTATTAAAGAAGGGATTCATAATCAGTACTATGTCGGGATCGAAGGCACGGAAGGACACTACGATATCTGGCGCGAGTCGGCGTCGTCTTTGTTCGTTTTCAACGAATCGAGCAAGTATTCGATGAATCTTGAGTCGGTAAAGCAACTGTCCAATAATTCTAAGAAATTTGATTTGAATTGAGGCGTTCTTGCAATAGACGTTTTTCCAAATACCAAATCTTGAAGGCAATTTGTTTTCGAAGTCGAATGCAAACTCTGCAATTCTTTTTAGGTATAACCATGGAAATTGCCTGGGCACTGGCAACTGAGGAAAGGGCTTCACCGAGCAAAGTGTCTCCAGCCTTTTCCAAGCATCGGCATTTGACCTCATAGAAGTTGCCCAAATCTCCACATCAGTGTACTTGGTTAGGTGGGGCAAAAAGGTCGAATGAGTTAGCATTCGATCTGTTAACAAGGACGACGTTAAGATCAGAATTCTGGGTTGATTCATGTTCCCGTCTTCTTTAAAAGATTCGCGGCGATCATGATCTGACTTGCTTAATCATTGGTTAATTTTCAAGATGTTAACAAGCGCAGAAGCTGATTGACTTGCAAATTTGTAGTCTAATCGTCCGTCAAAAAAGCGCTCGATAAACCGCTTCTGCGCTTTTTCCAGACAATTTCTGTCGGTAATCGAAATATCAATCATTGCGCGCAATTCCTCATTGGAGTTCGCTACGAAAACAGCGCCACTTGCTGCAACAGGTGCATAATGGTCATAATTTATGTGTCTGGAATATCCAAAAATCTCAGGTAATGAAAAACCCTCCGGATTGTAGTTAATGTTGATTACGGGTACTCCTAGGGATATTAACTCTAATGATACGGTTGAAGCGGCGTTTATTCCAAGAGCAGCATGCCTTAGCAGATTTGTGTACTGCTTGATGTCTTCATATTCTGGCATGAGATAATCCTTGTTCCATGCGGGAGTCGGAAAAAATACATTTGGATACATTGCATCTTTCAGTCGCATCATCTCTTGACTTGTGCCTTTGACATAAGTCCTAACAACCAATTGAACGTTAGCTGAATATTTATCCTCAAGGTGCTTGATTACTGTCGTTACGTGCTTGTGTTCTTCGAAGAAATGTATGTCCATTCCCGTCGTGTAAAGTACATAAGGAAGATTAGGGTTTAGTCCCATCACTTCACATAATTCTTCACGGCTCCAGTATTGTTCTCGATCGTGATGAAAGTCGAACTGAGGCGTGCCAACAACATGTACGTTTGACTCATGAACAAAGTCATAAATCTGGCACAACTCATTTTTCATCGCCTTGTTCCAAACCAAATAATGATCATAAGGTACAAAGATGCGACTTCGTGAAGTCAAATTATCCCAAGAAAAAATGAATCCAGCAGTTGGAATTCCTAAGCTTTGAGAGACCTTAGATGGAAGTTCACCTGCTGTACCATGTACGTGCGACGTGTTGAAAACTAAATCTGGTTTGGTCTTTAGAAAATAGTCACGAAATCTTTTAGCTTCTACCCGTTGGAGGCTGAGCAGGTTTTCAAGGTTTGTAAGAAATCGCAACACCGCGCGATTTCCAACAAGAGCAGCAATTAGTTTCAATAAATTCCTTTTCAACCTGGTGTTTGATTTTCTTGCGCGATAATCACGAATCGCCCAGTAGTTCTGCGCGGCTTTGGATCCGGTCCACTTTTCATGGGCGTTTTCTACGATCGTACGAATTATTCGCACCAAGCCTGTATTCTCAACTGGCGCAAGCTTATCGAATCCTGCGACAAAGTTTCTTGATTTTTCAAAGAGATCGGGGTGATCGACGGTGGTGAGAATAGTAATTCTAGCGTGATTGCTCAATTCTTCGAGAAAAGAAGAGAACACAAAGTTTCGTACCGATTCCCCTCTCGGGATAATAATTATGATCTTCTTCAAATGAAAACCCGTTAATTCATTCTGTAGCTAGTTCATCAACAAGGTTATTCAGAGTCTGTATATCAATGTTTCGATCATCAATATAAAAATCGGCTGCCGGTTTCTCGAAATATATTTCAGAATACTTCACGCCCCATGACTCAAGTTGATCGACCGTCTTTTGCCTCCAATCTATTCCCGTCATTGTTCCACGTGCTGTGTTGATTACCACAGTATGACCTAGATCAAAAAGTTTATTGATGATTGTTATGTTTTCCGAAATTGGTGTCGATTCGTCATAATTGTTGTTTGAGGTAAGAGTCGCTATGACACCGTCAACATCAAAACAAAACCGAAACGATGATTCTTTTGTTGGTATTGAGAGCCTCATGTTGAAGTCTGCTTGAACGAGATCAGCTTCATCATCGATGTCGACTGGTGAACTCTGGATGTAGCCGTAAATAGACTCGCCTGACATTGATCCATTTAAGATAACACTTGTTCTGACAACGTCAATTGATCCCGTCTGTGCGTAAGTAACAGGAAGTAATTGGCGAGGCTGATTATAAGGCTCAGTCAGAAACGTATCACGAACAACGGGCTTCAATCTTAGATCAGTACCCATGCTCCATTGCTTGTAAGGGGATTTTGAACACAACGCGACCCCCCGAATAGAGTCAATCTCGGCATTATTTTGGAGAATCTGAATGGCACACGAAATATCATTGGGCCGCGTTGTTGGAGCTGTTGGACGGAGATTTACAACAATATCAGGGTTATAATTTTCCTTGATTCGCAACCAATTAAGTGCGTGCAAAAACACCTCTAAGTCAGTAGACAAATCTCCTGCCAGAGCCTTAGGTCGCAAAAAAGGCGTTTCTCCGCCGCATTTTCGTGCTATCTCAGCGTAAGATGCGTCATCAGTTGACACGATTACTCGATCTATTTCAGGGGTCGCCTTCGCAATCTCGATGGCCCAACACAACAAGGGTTTTCCGGCCACAACACGAATATTCTTGTTTGGTACACCCTTAGACCCACTTCGTGCTGGAATAATAGCAAGAACTTGCATTAATAACTTCCAGCCTTTCTAGAAACGATCAAGCCACTTTAGCAAATCCGTTTTTCTATCACTATTTTCAACCACGACAGTGTCAGTGTATGAGCTATCGGTTGCGCGATGCGTTGTTGAAACCTCTTCGAATACAACACCGTGTTTCGTTCGAAATGAATGCTTTTGTTTCGGAAAAACTGTTACTATGTCACCAGGTAAAAGTTGATATTTCTGCTCTTCTACCACCAATTCCAGATCACCCCAAAGCACCTGAAAAGTCTCTTCCTTCACATCATGATAATGTTCAGGGTGGAATTGACCAGGGACTTGTACTATAAGCTTCTTGCAATAATCTCGATTAATGCATTCAATTAATGTTGCGCCGATGGTCTCAAACTCTTCTATCCCGTGATGATGTGAAAGTTGTACTTTGCTGTTTGGGTTCGTTACAATTCTTGCTGATCTGAGTATGGCCTTCACCTGATGAATTACGGCTGAGATATTACCGCGAAGGTCCTTCTCGGTAACACTGAAATCAATAATAGGGCCCAAACTGTCAACTTCCTGATTACATACAAATCGCAAATTATGCTTCGAGAATTGTTCACTTGTCATTTGACGATCTTGAACTGGCATCGCAAAAAAGACGTCATCAGAGGTGAATATTTCATTTGGCTTTAGCGCACGTTTGGCAAAAACGCCTCGCTTTAAGTCTCGCAATGACGACTCTTCCGCGGCCGAAACATCAAAATCATCGAGATTAACTGGACCACATATTTGGAAGGCCTTCTCAAGATTATCCAACCAGGCCGCAATTTGGTCAGGGCTTGCAGAATAACGATTAAGCTTGTACTTTTGAGTTTCAATCCCAACGTGTTTTTCGAATATTTCGGCCCCTTTTGCCACAGCTATTGATGCCGGTTGTAATTCTGAAGGATCTTCATGAGTAGAGAACCCAATCGGCACTCCATATCTTGTTGACAACCAGTCGATGCGGTTCATCACCAAAAGGTCCTCTGGAGTTGGATAAATACCTACACAATGCATTAATGCAAATTTCTTTTGCTTGTGCTGCAAAAACGCAACGACTCGATCCAAGTCCTGGATTTTGGTTCCGCCAGTTGAAGCAATAATTGGTAGATCCTTTTCTGCAATTCTCTCTAGTAAAGGCCAATCGAGAATTGAACAACTAGCGATTTTTAGATAATCAAATCCATCAGAAAGTACACGGTCCACGGAAGGGCCATCGAATGGTGTGCAAATTGTTTTAAAGCCTTTCTTTTTACAGTAATTCAACATTTGCCTGAATGAGTCTTGGTTCAACTTTGTTTCTTGAAATCGCTTCACAAATTTCATGTCAAGTCTCGTTCGGAAACTAGGATGTAGGATGTCATCAATCTCGCGATACTGAAACTTGATAGCGAAATCAAATCTTGAATATGCCGCTACAGCGAAACCAAGAGATTCAATGATCTGCAGACCGTGGTCAACATCACCCATGTGGTTGTTTGCCATTTCAAAGACAATAAGCGGTTTGGTCAATCTAAACATATTAATCCGTTCATTAGTGGTCACAAATGCTCGCTTATTGTATCACGCGTATTGAGTCCATTTAGATTCGTTTACCTTGTTTTCTTTCGGACCCGGATCGTGCTTTGGCAGAGCAACAGTTTTTCTGTAAACTTGTAGCGGATCAAGAGCTGACCCCCAGAGCATGCATATTGAGATAGGACCGTCCCCATAAAGACTAGACAGGCAAATTCTTATTTGTCCTAGTCGTAGCCGTCGAGCTTGTGGGCATATGGGAAGCGCGATAGCGTCTTTCCATATTCCCACAAGTCATCGTACGGCCGATGATGAAAAAGGGGAAATCATGAACGATGAGATGGAGCGCTGGACGGCCAGTCGAAAGGCTGAGATCGTCATCAGCATGCCTAAGCACGAGGTCAATATGGTCGCCGTTTGTCGGCAACATGGACTCAAGCAATCTGGCTTTTTTACAGTCAAGTCCGTCCTTACCGCAAGGTTCCGGCGATTTCGGTTAACAGTCACAGACATTGTTGAATAGTCACAAACCCCGTTACGCGACCAACTAATTTTCTGACACCTTCGTTGCAGCTGGGCTCAAGTACTTTTCAAATCGTCTTCGTCATTGTGCTTCGATACCAGGTAGGCTAGATGCGGGTTTTCGCGCCAAAGCCACCAAGTGATTCCTGCCTTTGTACTCTCTCCCATTGTCGAATGTCAGCATCATATTTCCCACTAAATTACCAAACATACTAGAAATGGTCCGGATAGGTCGACGAGGGGACCA
>JAGQYM010000007.1 GCA_020436085.1 Cyclobacteriaceae bacterium | reverse complement strand
TTACAATCATTTTCCTCGTGACTTTTGTCATCACTTCGTTTGCGCAAAAAGCAAAACAAACTACCGACTACCAGAAGGATATGGACAAGTTGGCCAAGCAGAAGTCAATTGTAAAGGCATTTCAGATCATCGATGAACTGGAGCCCGATACGAGACGTGATCATATCCTATTGACTGAGATTCCAGCTCCACCATTTAAGGAAGCAGAACGCGCAAAGCAGTATGCAAAAATGCTACAGGAAGCGGGCGCTGATAAGGTTTGGATTGATGAGGAGGGTAATGTAATTGCCGAGCGAAAGGGAAAAAAAGGCGGACGCACGGTTGGTTTGGACGCCCATTTGGACACCGTATTCCCTGAAGAGACAGATGTGAAAGTGAAGATAGTGGGGGATACGTTGAAAGCGCCAGGTATCGGTGATGATACGAGAGGATTGGCAGCAGTGTTGACAACATTGAGAGCTTTGGAGGAAGCAGGCATTGAGACAGAGGCTGATCTATTGATTGTAGGAACTGTAGGAGAGGAGGGGTTGGGCGACTTGCGCGGCATGAAATACATTTTCAACAATTCGGATCTAAAAATTGATTCGTGGATTGCTGTCGATGGTCGTGACATTGGAAGAATTGTGTCCGGAGGTCTTGGCTCTGTCAGATACAAAGTCACATTTGAAGGTCCGGGTGGTCATTCCTGGGGCGCGTTTGGATTGGGAAATCCCCACCACGCGATAGGAAAGGCAATTGATTATTTCTCAGAAGCAGCTGGACAGTTTACTGCTACCGGTTCAAAAACTAGTTTCAATGTGGGCCGCATGGGTGGAGGGACGTCCGTAAACTCGATTCCGTTTGAGTCGTGGATGGAAGTGGACATGCGTTCGGTTGATCCCGAGCGATTGAGAAAGATAGATTCAATTTTCAATACATCTATGCAAAGGGCATTGATCGATTATAACAAAAACATCAAACGTGGGCCTGCTTTGACTGTGAATGTCGAAAAGATTGGATCACGTCCATCAGGTTTTCAATCTGATGATTTGCCGTTGGTTCAGCGTGCAATGGCTGCCGCCAAGTTATTTGTAGATGATGTTGCTACTGGTCCTAGCTCAACAAATTCTAATATTCCGATTTCAAAAGGAGTTCCCGCAGTCACACTTGGCAGTGGAGGCGATGGAAGCGGTGCGCATGCATTGCACGAATGGTGGGTTAATAACAAAGGCGCGGATGCAATTAAGTTTATTCTGCTGGTGACCGTGGCCGAAGCAGGTCTTGCTAAGTAGGTTCAGAGCGATTGAACAGCAGGTTGGGGGCCGCAGCAATTAACGGTATTCCGTAAAAAAGAATCATGGCGTAGGCCATGAATGAATACCCTTTTGCAATTAGGTTGATTATGCCAACTTGTGCTAGTAGCATTGCAGCAATTAATGCAATGGTGGAGATCAATGCCTTCTTGACACCAGACAGGTGATTGCCAGTTGCAAGTTTCACGTCAGTTTCAATTCGGCCGATAAATGCATGGATAATCCCAGTGGCAGTTTCAACTAATGTCCATCCGACAACTATTCCGAAAATAACGACAAAAGCTGGCCCAAAAGGCTCCAGCATTTTTAGCCAGGGAACTGTTGCGCCAAGCACATCGGGTGACGGATAGAAGGCCATAATCGCGAGGTAAGTAAGAAACCACGGAATGGTCATCAGAAGACCGGCAACTATGCCGGCAATAATGCTTTCCTTTCGAGAATGGATTTTCTTTAAAGTAAAAAAAGAAGCAGGGTAAACAGCCAGATTATATCCCACGTAGGTAATGCCCGTCCAAATCAAAAAGAAGGTACTGCTCGGTTCCTCAAGATAAGAGGTATTCCATTCGCGAAATACACTGGCAATGGAATCAGGATGTGATTTGAAAACTGAAATGCTAAACAACGTATAAGCCAGAAACAAAGCGATGGTACCAATGGTCTTCATACTGGCGATGAAAGACTCGCCCATGTAGTTAAGGAATCCAACGAGTGCAACAATAAGAACGATACCAACCCAAACTTCTAGCGACAGCGTGTTGTGCAAAATCTCCCCTGCGGCCGAAGCCATCACAGCGATGATAAGAATGCCGAGCATCAAATAGGAGATCTCATACAACATCCATCCGCGTCCGATAAGTTTTTTTAGTAATGATTTGTAGTCAAAGACATGCCAGATGCGGCATGCTTCAAATGAGAGAATGGCAAGAAGAGAAAAACCAAAAAAAATGGAAACTCCGCTAATCCAACCGCTTGCCCCGAATTGACCACCGTACTCAACAATTTCCCGGCCCGTTGCAAAGCCACCACCAATCAAAACTGATTGAAGAATGATACCAGGAAGAAGTAGCCGTGAAAGATGTTTCAAGCGTTGGAGTTAATCGAGATAGATGTCATGGATATTGAGCCCATGATTGTTTTGTCATTGAAGACCTGAACATTCTCATCATTCTCTTTTAACGCCAAGATATATAAAAGCGGCAGGTAATGCTCCGGTGTTGGAACGGAAAGTTGCATGGCCTTCCCGCCAGAATTGTAATTAACAAGCGAGAGGTGGTCTCCATCTTGGATATGCTTTTTCATTTTTTCGTTTGCCTCTTGCGCCCAGTCATAACCTTCGTTGGGTTTGCCCCAATCCAAAATTCGAAGGTTGTGTACCATATTGCCGCTTCCTACTATCAGCACACCTTTTCTGCGAAGTGAGTTAAGTTCTTTTGCCAAAGCATAATGATAAGATGGTGGCTGAGATGAGTCGAGACTCATCTGTACAATTGGCACATCTGCACTCGGAAAAAGATGCTTAACAACGCTCCAAGCACCGTGATCAAGCCCCCAGCTATGATCAAGCTCCACTTGAGTTGACTTTATTGTTTGCTTTGTCTCTTCGGCAAGCTCAGGACTGCCTGGTGCCGGATAGTCAACTTCGTATAGTGCCTTGGGGAAACCGTAAAAATCATGAATGGTTGGAGGATGCGGCATAGCAGTCACCTGCGTTCCTTTTGTTTCCCAATGTGCAGAAATACAAAGGATGGCATTTGGTTTTTCCAACTTCTCTCCGGCTCTCTTCCAGCCTTGCACAAACTCGTTGTCTTCGATTGCATTCATGGGACTTCCGTGACCAAGAAACAACAATGGAAACCTTTCACTTGAGGAGAAAGAATCAGATAAATTACTTAAACTCTTTAGACTCATTTTTCTTTCATTAATTTTTCCAACCCCTCTGGTGTTCTCGGCAGCGACTTTGTTATAAGCTCGTATCCGTCCTCGGTCACCAAAACCTCATCTTCCGTAAATACCGAGATATCCTTGTCATGATTATAATACCAGGGCTCTACAGTGAACCACATGCCGGCAACAAGTTTTGCACCTGTGCTGTTGGGGTCGCCACTGCTCATACCCAGGTGATGGCCGAAGTGTAAACCCACCTGCATGTACTTCTTTTCGCTATCGGGAATTGCCTTGTCAGCGGCTGCTTTCAAATCGGCAAATGTGATGCCTGGACGAATCGCACCAACGATCGCATCTGAAACCGCGATTTCCATTTTTAAGATTCTTTTCTGCTCCTCAGAAAATTTACCAGACACTGGAAAAGTTCTGCCCATGTCGCTTACATAATAATTATACTCACAACCCACATCGAAGATGACAAGTTCACCGGCATTCATTTTTCGATTCCGCCTATCGTAGTGAGCCGCCAGAATTCGCCAAGGCCATAAGGAATTAGGTCCTGACTTGATGATTGATGCAAAAGGAAGTCTTGGTGATCCTTGCCGTTTGAATTCAGCTTCTAACTCTGCCTCAAGTGTCCGCTCATCAACACCGGGTTTTATCGACTTTGCTGCAACGCGCATGCTGATCATGGTGATGTCAGCTGCTTTTCTCAGCATCTCTATTTCACGGGTTGACTTTACCATGCGTAACTCGGCAACTAAAGGATATGCGTTTTGCAAAGTTGCAGTCTGAAATTTTTGCTGTAAGTGGTGTATTAACATCTGTTCAACACTCCACGAACTAATGAAAGAAGTTTCCAGAAAAGAGATATTACCACCGCCACCATTGTCAATGAAGAAAGATTTGTTAGCCGCGATTGTTGATGCGATAAATACATCTAAAGTTTCGATGTCCCGAAAGTCACTAATTCCGGTTTTGTATTTTAGTTGATCATCGGCTAAGAGATCACGACCAGGGAAATCATTTTTTCTACTTCCATTTTCAAAGCGAAAATCCCGCTTGGGGAGAAATAGAATAACCTTTTTATTATATCCATCCAGCACAAGCATGGAGTTAGGAACCTCAAGTCCTGTGAAGTAATTGAAGTCATCCAATTGCCGGAAGGTTTCACCATGCGACAATCCGTCACTGGACGGACAAAGAAATATTCCCTTGTCGTTAATCAATCCAAGCATTTTTACCCTTCGTTGCTCGTACTCTTCGGCAGGAAATGGCAAGTTGGTCCAATCAAAGTAAGGTTGCTTTGGAGTTTGCGCGAAGGTCAAAAACGCACTGGATAGAAAAAGAGGGAGGCAAATGGATCTCATGAGGGGTATCGAGTTAGAGAAAGACGAACACAAATAAAGGAATTGGTGTGTACAAATTCCGATTCCATCAGTGTAATTCATACTTGAGAATTGTGGTTAATCTGTTACTTTGGATTATCTAACCCCAACAGCTATGAGATTAATTGCTACTGTTCTCCTTTCGGTTCTTATCATGAGTGCATTTGCACAAGCGCCAAAATGGTCTGCGAAAAAAGTCACAGCCATAAAAACAGAGGCGGCTCAAAAGATTCAAGATCGCGCAAAAATGGCGCAGGTGATGGTCGACAAAGTTTTCAGTTTCGCGGAACTGGGTTTTCAGGAACATGAGACAGCGAAGTACATCACGGGTATTTTGAAGGAGAACGGGTTCACAATTGAAATGGGAATTGCCGGAATTCCTACGGCATGGATGGCGAAGTGGGGCAATGGCAAACCGGTAATCGCTTTGGGCAGTGATGTAGATTGTATTCCGAAAGCATCTCAAAAACCTGGAGTGGCTTACCATGACCCAATTGTAGAAGGAGCCCCGGGTCATGGAGAAGGACACAATTCCGGAGTGCCGATGAATGTGCTTGCCGCCATCACCGTGAAGGAAATTATGGAAAGGGAAAAATTGCCAGGCACATTAGTGATTTGGCCTGGTATCGCTGAGGAGCAGTTGGGGACAAAAGCTTACTTCACCCGCGATGGTTATTTTGACAACGTAGATGTTTGTTTGTTCGCCCACGTAGGCTCTAACCTCAATGTTTCATGGGGAGAAGCGTGGGGGACAGGGTTGATTTCAGTTGAATATACTTTTAATGGGGAGTCAGCTCATTCGGCTGGCGCACCATGGCGAGGTAGAAGTGCAGCGGACGCGGCCGAGTTGATGAGCGTGGGTTGGCAATATCAGCGTGAACATTTAGAGCCACTCCAAAGATCGCATCACATTATTTCCAACGGTGGTGATCAGCCCAATGTTGTTCCATCAAAAGCCAGTATCTGGTTTTATTATCGCCAGATTACTTACCCTGAAATCATGGAGTTGTATGAAAAGGGCAATAAGATCGCAGAAGGCGCTGCGATGATGACGGGTACTACGGTGGACAGAAGAATATTGGGATCTGCGTGGCCTCGTCATTTTAATAAGACTGTAGCTGAAACAATGTATGAGAATATCAAAACCGTTGGGCTTCCTCAATGGAGCAATGAGGATCAGATGCTCGCCAAAGCAGTGCAACGTGAAGTGAATTCAAAAAGAGATACTACAGGGATGCCATCAAAGATTGATGAACTTCGTGGTCCTATTACTACTCCGCAAAGTGGCGGCTCCGATGACATAGGAGATATTTCATGGAAGGTTCCAACAGTGACGTTGAGTTATCCTTCCAACATACCTGGTCTACAAGGACATCATTGGTCAAACGCAATTGCTATGGCAACTCCAATTGCCCACAAAGGTGTAGTTGCCGGGGCAAAAGTTCAGGCCATGACTATTCTTGATTTGATCACCAAACCAGAGCTGGTGGCAAGTGCATGGAGTTACTTTAAAAACGAACAGAGCAGCAAGATAAAGTATCAACCGATGATTGGTAAAGACGACAAACCTGCGACCTATCTCAACGAGAGTATTATGAAGGAGTTCAAGCCTGAACTTCAGAAATACTACTACGATGAGACCAAGTACGGAAGCTATCTGGAGCAGTTGGGAATAAAATATCCTACGCTTCGTCAGAATTAGTCTTCCTCTTCTTCATAGAAGTCGATGAGCGACCCAAAGTAAGTTTCGTTCCATCCTTCCACGATGTCTTCATAAGCTTCGTCTGGAATATTGGTATGTCTCAACTCAACTGAAGTGCCGCTATTGTGTTGGTGCAGTTTAATGGTGACAATGGAGTTCTCAGGTTGCTCACCAAAATACCAATGCTGGACTATTTTTTTGCCAGGTTCAAACTCAAGGTTCTTGCCTACGATACTTCCTCCCCAAAGTGAAAATTCCGAGTTGGGTTCTGTTGACATGGTTGCTTCTTCACCTGTCCAAAGGTGTAGTGTGTTGGGATGCGTGAGCGCGAGATAAACATCCTCGGGTGGAGCCGGAACAATGAAGTATTTTTTATAATCTTTCATTTCGTGTTTTGAAACCTTTCGTATGATAATACGTGATTGGGTGGATTATGTGCATTCACAGTCAAATGTGTCGTTTTAATTCCGGAAATGCTGCATTCGGCACTGCAATTGCTTAGTGAGAAGGCACCTTCAAATTTTATTAACTTTGAATTCCAAAAAATCAATCACCTGATCAGTATGATGCGTGCAAAGTACCTTTTAGTAGCAGGAATAGCCTTTTCTCTGGGTTCATTTTCTGCATCAGGCCAATTGTTGAATAAAATAAAACAAAAGGCATCCCAAAAAGCCGAACAAGCCCTTGACAAAAAACTGGGATTGGGCGGTAATCAAAATGACCCGAACAATCCTGGAGGACAAAATGGGGCTGGAGGCCCCGGCAATAATGGTGGCCCTTCCAACAATTCAGGTGGAGGCTTGATTACAACGCCACCAGACGTAAATCAAAACATAGCTGACGCACAAACTGCATATAAGTCCGGAAGCTATGGCGAGGCGCGTTACTCGGTTCAACAGGCGATGCTGGGTGTGGAAATGGAAATTGGAAATAAAGTGTTGGAATCTTTACCTGAATCAATCGCAGGATTACCAAAAGAGGCATCTGCCGATCAGGTAACAAGCACTGGCTTTGGCTGGGTTGGGCTCACCATTCATCGTGAGTACAACAACAATGACAAAGAGTTTCGCGTGACTGTGGCGAACAACTCAGCGTGGATGTCTGCGGTGAATATGTATTTATCAAGTGGAGGTTATTCCCAGACAACAGGTGGTCAGCAGAATTGGAAACAAACAAAACTCAAGGGCTATCGCGCGATCATTGAATACAACGAAAGCAGTGGCTACAAACTGAGTGTTCCCATTGGGCAGTCTTCCCTCATTGTGTACGAAGGTGTAAACTTTGCCAGCGAACCTGACATGATGAAAGCATCAGAGGAAGTTGATATTGATGGAATCAAGTCAATGCTGGGAGAGAAGTAAAATATTCAATGACAAACCATATGAAGAAATTCACCTATATATTCATCCTTGTTGCAGGTTCACTATCGGCACAGGATTTTGACAAGAACGTAGCATCTGCAAAATCGTCTTATTCTTCCGGTGATCTGGAGAATACGAGGTTTGCTTTAGAGCAAGCCCTTCATGATCTCGATGTAATTATTGGACAAGAAATTATGAAGATGCTCCCTACCAAGTTGGGCAGCCTGGACTATGATGCTAAATCTGACAACGTGACCGGTGGTGCAGGAATGGCAACGGGGTTGTTTGTATCACGGTCTTACGGAACGTATCCGAGTTCCGGTAAAATAGATATCATCAATAACTCGCCTTTGATTACTTCCATCAATGCGATCCTCGCGATTCCATTTGTTGGTAACTCTGCAGACGGTTCACAAAAGATTGTAAAAGTGCAGGGATACAAGGCTGTGCTGAACAAAAAGGTGAATGAAGAGAATGGTAAAACTGGCTACAATCTTCAAGTGCCAATGAACAATACACTTTTCACTATCGAGATGGATGATACCAACGAGAGCGAAATTCAAAACCTGGCCAACGTCATTCCGCTAAGTAAGATTGCGCAGATGGCGCAGTAGAAAGTATAAGTCATGGCTTCGTCATCGAAGCCATGACTTTTTTAGTCTAGATCTTCCCTTTCAACTCTTCAATCTTAGGCTCGGCCTCACTCTTGCCATAAAAGGCAGCAAGCCTGTATAATTCAAGTGCTTCTTCGCGAGTCTCTCTTTTCTTCCGTGGAGCGAACCTGGTCTTATCAGCAACAGTTTCTACCGCTTGCGCTCGCAGAAAATATGCTTCGCCCTGATCGATTTTCGACTGAACAATCATTTGATCGATCTGATTTTCAAGCGTGATGATCTGATTGCCAGAACTGTCGAGTTGTGCTAGTCTTTCTGAAAGCTCAGCCTTTTGTAGTTCCACCGTGTGAACGAGGTTGTCATTCTCATTCCTATATCGTGTCACCTGTTCTTGCAACACCGCGAGTTCACTGTTTCTGTCTTCAAGTTCCGACTTCAACTTTTTAATGGTTGAAGCATAGTTCCGACTTGTTGACTTGGAAGATTTGGCAGAAGCTTCCAACGCCAGAATTTTTGCTTCTGTAGTTTTCACATAGTCTTGCAGGTCGTGCATTCTGCTTACGTATTGATCATAGCTGGTACCTTCCAGCATGTCAGTTCGAAGCAAATTGCGATTGTTGTCAATGGAGTCGAGTAGAACCCCAACTTCGTTGAGCGTTTCCGCCACCTGCTGATTAGTAAGCAACTCAGACTTGAGCGAATCTACTTCCTTCTGCAGCTCAGCCTGCTTGTTGAGACCCAGGTCACAACTGGCAAGCAATCCAACTAAAGACACAAAAAATGAGATTCTAAGAATCATAAAAGAGGTTTTGGTTAAACATTACTACACTACAAAGAACGCGCAAGTGGACCTGGAAGACGTGTTTAAAGGGGCGAGAGGCATTTTTTTGGCGGCAACATGCTAATGAACTCGATAGAAGCCGTTGATCACCACGCGTTGCATTACATCAAAGTCTGTGTCTCGCTGACTTTTTTTAATTTAAATTCCTATTGAATAGTCTGAACTTGAATTAACAACCGTATGCGTTTTCTTGTCTTCATTTTTTCATTCATTTGTTTTTTTCAACCAGCATTTGCGCAGCATCCTCAAAACATAGTAAGAGAAGAAATCACCATACCAATGCGTGATGGTGTAAAGCTTGGGGCAATTGTTTATAGACCTGATCAGCCAGGAAAATTTCCTGCCATTGTTTATCGCACGCCCTACGGTATTGACGACTACGATTCGTATGCACAGTTTCCGCTGAAGGCAGCCAAACAAGGCTATGTAGTTTTCCTGGTGGATGTGCGTGGGAGATACAGAAGTGAAGGTGAGTTTGTTGCTTACAAAAATGAGAAGCAAGATGGCTACGATGTGATTGAATGGGTAGGAACATCAACCTATTGCAATGGGAAAGTTGGAACATATGGGGGGTCTTATCCAGGCATTGTTCAGTGGCTGGCCATGTCGGAAGCGCCACCGCATTTGGCGGCAGCTGCACCCGAAATGACGCCAATCAGCAGTCACCACTTTTTCTATTATGGGGGCGCATTCTCTATGCCATGGCTCGATTGGTTTGTTCCTCTGATTTTTGCTGACAAGCGAAAGAAAGCTGGCGACACCTCTGATACATGGAGTGATGAGGTTGCGTACGATGAATGGGTGAAAAGCGATAGACGGAAATGGTACTCGCATCGGCCTCTGGCTGATTTGCCTATCTTAAAAAAATATGCGCCCGAATATTATGATTGGCTAAAACACCCGGAGCAAACCGAGTATTGGGATTTTGTAAACGTGGAGGATGACTTTAAGAAATTTAAAGTTCCCGTATTTCTTCTGAGCGGATGGTACGATGCTGGCTATGGACCGGAGGGGGCGACAAGAGGGTACAAAAAAATGCAAGCCCAGGCCGCTTCGGATTATGCAAAGAAAAACTCCCGACTTGTGCTGGGGCCTTGGAATCACACATCGCTTCACACGCGTAAGACACACTTTGGCGAAATGGAATTTTACGAGTCGGCTGGACTGGATTACGATATAGAACTACTGAACTGGTTTGATGAGCATTTGAAAGAAATCCCAAATCAGAGTCAGCTTCCCCCAGTGAGCGTGTTTGTGATGGGTGCCAATAAATGGCGAGCATCAAATGAATGGCCAATCCCCGGAACGGTTTACAAAGACTACTTTTTGCACAGCAGTGGAAAGACTGCATTGATAAAAAATGATGGAGTGCTGAATGTGACTTTACCAGGCGAAGAGAAGAGTGATAGCTACGTATTCGATCCTACATATCCACTTTGGGATGTCTCTTTCGAAAAATCGTATCCATATAATCAACGCGAAATAGAGAATCGAAAGGATGTATTGGTGTATACTTCAGCGCCACTAACTGAAGATGTGGAAGTAGTTGGGGAGGTGGCAGTGGAACTCTACGTGAGCTCTACAGCACTTGACACGGATTTTGCCATCACGCTTACCGATGTCTATCCTGATGGAAAGTCAATTAATCTGTCAGGGCTTGATGCGGGATATTTGCGCATGCGCTATCGCAACGGATTTACAAAACAAGAAATGATGAAACCGGGCGAAGTTTATAAAATTAGAATTGACCAATTGTACACCGGGAATCTTTTCAAAAAGGGCCATCGTATCCGATTGCAGATCACCAGCAGCAAGGCGCCACATTACGATCCAAATCCTAACACCGGAACTGAGATTGCTACAGAGAGCAACTTGGTGAGTGCAACTAACACGATCCATCACAGCAAAAAATATCCTTCGAAATTAATTTTACCTGTTATCCCTAATAGTAAATGAGCCGCCTCTTAGTATTTATCCTTCTATTCAATATTTCTTTCTGCTCAATAAGCCAGGAATCTGAAAACATTATCAGAGAGACAGTTCGGATTCCGATGAGAGATGGGATTACGTTGGGAGCAATAATGTACCGACCCGCAAAGGAGGGAAAGTATCCCGCGTTGCTATTACGAACGCCTTACGATGCATCAAAGGATGATACTAATCTTGAGTTCAACAGAAAGGCCGCTAAGAATGGGTATGTTGTTTTCCTGGTTGATGTAAGAGGTCGTTACACAAGCGAAGGGGAGTTTGAGGCTTATCGCAACGAGAAACAGGACGGCTATGATGTGATCGAGTGGATTGGAAAATCTGCTTATTGCAATGGAAAAGTTGGGACTTACGGCATTTCATATCGCGGCTATGTGCAGTGGCTTGCCATGTCACAGAACCCACCGCACCTCGCAGCAGCTTCTCCGGCTAACACACCTATTACAAGTCACGATTTTTTTTATAGTGGTGGTGCCTTTTCTACCGCCTGGCTGGATTGGTTCATGCCATCCATTTTTGCGGACAAAAGAAAACGCGCTAACGATACGTCTGGTCCCTGGGACAGCCCAACGGCACGTGAGCAATGGAATAACTCAGACAAAAGAAAATGGTACTACTATCGACCGTTGTATGATTTGCCACTGCTTAAGAGATACGGCTCGGAGTATTATGAATGGATGAAGCATCCAGAGAAATCACCTTGGTGGGATTTCGCCAGTGTAGAGAACGATTTTAGCAAAATTCAAGCGCCAGCATTTTTAATTAGCGGATGGTATGATGCCGCCTATGGTCCGGAAGGCGCGAGCCGCGGTTACCAGAAAATGAAAACGGAAGCTGCAACTCAGGAAGCGCGTGATTACACAAGGCTTATTCTTGGTCCATGGAATCATACGTGGGTGACTCCGGCAAAAACGTCCTTTGGTGAAATGAGCTTTGGGTCATCGGCTGGCATCGATTACGATGCTGAGTTGTTGTCGTGGTTTGACACCGTGCTAAAAGGAAGTAAAGAAGAGTTTTCACCAGTAAGCATATTTGTAATGGGGGAAAATAAATGGCGCGATGAAAAGGAGTGGCCGCTGAGTCGTGCTGTGCCTACGAGTTTTTTCCTTCACAGCAATGGAAACGCGGCAATGTCAAAATCGGAAGGCTCACTTAGTAATGTGATCCCCGCCAACGAAAAAGCAGACAGTTATTTCTTTGATCCGGCTAATCCTTATTGGGATGTTTCTTATTTGAATTCTTATCCCTACGATCAACGCGGCAACGAAACCAGGAAAGATGTGCTCGTGTATACCACCGCTCCGCTTGAAAAAGATATCGAGGTGACTGGGGAAATTATCACTGAGTTATTTGTTAGCACCACAGGAAGGGATACCGATTTTTCAGTTTCCATTAGTGATGTTTACCCAGATGGGAAGTCAATAAATGTAGCGGGGCTTGATGCAGGATATTTGCGTTTGCGGTATCGCAACGGATACACCAAACAAGAGCTGGCTACACCCGGACAAGTATACCCTATTACGCTGCGGCAACTTTACACATCTAACCTTTTCAAAAAAGGGCACAGGATCAGAATTCAAATCACGAGCAGCAAGGCTCCTCATTATGATGCAAACCCAAATACTGGAACGGAGATAGCAACCGAGACCAACTTACAGACGGTCGAGAATACCATTTATCACAGCAAAAAATACCCATCAAAAATCATCCTTCCCGTCATTCCACGTGATTGATTGTAATTCATACAAGCTTAATACCATTTGACACGGTAGGTCGAACCTATTCCGACCAGCCTCGTTAATAAATGTTCAATTTCAGGCCTCTAAGAGGTCTGTGTTTAATGTTGTACCTTTAAAGTTATGCAGCTGGCAGTTCACAGAGTGTTTAAGATAGGAACGTTAACAAGCCTCCTTTGTATGGGGCTGATGACGTACCTCTCTGCCGACAATTACCTTGGCCAGCAAAGCCCAAGTTGCGTAGTGGACCAACTTGTTGCTGATGGCAGAGGAACTAGTGAACGCAGCGATATTCCCTTGAAGGCGAATAATCAGAATGCTTCTGAAGTAGAGGAAGATGATGACGACAGCGCAAGGGAATTCTTCAGCTATTTATGGTATCAACTGAACGAATCAAATTTTCCTTTCCAAACTATCTCACTCGACTACATTCCTGTTCAAGGAGAAATCTGCACACCGCCACCCCGCGGATAATCTTAGTTGGAACTGCTACGCGCAGTGTCTTTTCATTTTTCACTTAAAAATTTGGCGACAGACGATCGTGGAAGAGCGCTGGACCAAATGATCATTATGAAAGCATTCAATTTAAGATACATACGAGGAGATTTTTTTGGAGGAATCACAGCCGGCATTGTCGCGCTGCCTTTGGCCATGGCCTTTGGAGTGCAGTCAGGTCTAGGTGCTGAAGCCGGACTCTATGGCGCGATTGCTATTGGTATTGTAGCCGCGCTTTTTGGAGGAACACCAACTCAGGTCAGCGGCCCCACCGGCCCAATGACTGTTGTTTCTTCCCTGATAGCAGCTGCGGCCATTGACCAGGCAGGTGGCCTGGATGTGGGAATGGCGATGGTCCTTTTGACCTTCTTTATGGCGGGAGTGTTTCAGATTGTGTTTGGCCTTGCTCAAATTGGAAAACTAATTCAGTTCATCCCGTATCCGGTTGTATCAGGGTTTATGAGCGGAATCGGTTTGATCATTATTCTGCTGCAACTCTTTCCGATCATTGGGCACTCGTCTCCTGCAAGGATAGTAGATATATTTACCAGCATTGGAACGCCATTACAAAACATTAACGCAGGGGCACTTGCGTTGGGGCTCATCACTATAGCAATCATTTATCTTTTTCCGAGAGTTACCCGTGCTGTTCCCAGTCCGCTAATTGCTTTGATATTCGTGTCATTGATTCCGCAGTTTATATCGATGGACGTGCCGAAGATTGGTAATATTCCTGAGGGTTTGCCCGATCTTAATCTTTCAGTTTTTGGTGAACTAAACTTCTCAACCTTTGCATTGGTGCTAACGCCCGCACTTACGTTAGCTGCCCTTGGTTCAATCGACTCGCTACTAACCTCAGTTGTTGCTGATAACCTTACTAAGACAAGGCACAACAGCAATCGTGAATTGGTTGGTCAGGGCCTGGGCAACATGCTGTCAGCGCTTATCGGAGGAATACCTGGTGCCGGTGCTACCATGCGGACTGTTGTCAACATCAGATCTGGTGGCAAAACACCACTGTCGGGAATGATTCATGGAGTTTTCTTACTGATTGTTCTGCTCGGAGTCGGCAGGTATGCCGCGGAGATTCCGTTGGCCGTGTTGGCTGGAATTCTAATCACAGTTGGTATCGGTATTATTGATTATCGCGGACTGGGTGATCTTGCAAAGGTTCCAAAGGCAGATGCGATTGTGATGTTGACGGTTGTTGGTATGACTGTGTTTGTTGATCTGCTGTGGGCAGTTGGTGTTGGTTTAATTTTATCAGCGTTGTTCTTTGTCAAGCGATCAGCAGATCGCGGTGAAGAGGCAAGCACAATTGAACCCATTACCTCTCTGCCTGACGATAATCACAAAATGTCGGAAATAGAGCCTGCATATCTGGCAAAAGAAGTTTTTATCCACGAATTTCATGGGCCGTTATTTTTTGGATTTTCCACCAGGTTTCAGGAACAATTCAACAAAACAAAGGACGTAAAAGCAGTGTTGTTTCGGATGGAACATCTCACATTCGTGGATCAGTCCGGGATGTATGCATTGAAGGATGTGATTACGAGTTTAAGAGATAAGAACGCGTGGGTGATATTTGCAGGTTTAAGAGAAAATGTAAAAGATCAGTTAGTAAAAATTGGGATTATACCTGGCATGGTCCCAGAAGCGCATTGCTTCAGTAAATTTGCCGGGGCTTCTGAGTGGCTTGTGCGGAATTTAAAGAAACGTCACACCGACAATGCGGAAGCAGAAGACTTAAAAAATATTTTAGAAGGGTATTCACAAGAAAAACATAACTAATGGAACTGTATAAAAAACTACTGGACAACAATCGCGCTTGGGTCGACACGAGGTTGGCTGAAGATCCCAACTTTTTCAAAAAGCTAGCTGATGGTCAGAAGCCACCCGTGCTGTGGATCGGATGTGCTGACAGTCGTGTGCCTGCCAATGAAATTATTGGTGCGCCTCCGGGGGAAGTATTCGTTCATCGTAATATCGCTAACATGGTTGTTCATACAGACATGAACATGCTGAGTGTACTTGATTATGCGGTTAACGTGCTTGAAGTACAACATGTGATTGTATGTGGTCATTACGGATGTGGTGGTGTGCGTGCAGCGATGAGTAATCAACAGTTTGGATTGATTGACAATTGGATTCGCCATATCAAAGATGTTTACAGACTCCATCAACACGAATTGGATGGTATCTCTGATTTATCAAAAAGAGAAAATAGATTTATTGAGCTTAACGTGATTGAGCAGGTGTATGACCTGAGCAAAACTTCAATCATCCAAAACTCATGGAAGAAGAAGAAGGCTCCTTACATACATGGGTGGGTTTATGATATCAAAAACGGAATCATACAAGACTTAAAGGTATCGCTCAATGAGAACAGTGATTTGCCGAAGGTTTATCAATTTGACACAATAGTGCCTTAGGCTTTAGAACGTCAAATTTTCATGAGAAGGGTCGGCCGAAAGGCTGGCCTTTTTTATTTCCATCCTTAGTAGCCATTTTTTCACACCCATTAATCTGAAATCCATAAACCCGATAGGGGTATTAACTTTTTCAGTTGTCCTAACCCTGACGCCTTAAAACCGTAAATTGCGCTGTAGCTTCAATAGTATCGAGTGGAACTAGCGGAAATCGATCAGTTTAAGGCCCTTAAGGAAGGAGACGAAACCGCTTTTGAGATGATTTTCAGGATGCACTATGAGGCACTGTGCAACTACGCCTACTCTTTTTTGGACGACCGCGATGAGGCGGAGGAAATCGTCCAATCTACCTTTTTGAACGTTTGGGAGAAGAAACACAATATCACCATTGAGACATCCCTGAAGTCATACCTCTATCGGGCCGTACGCAATACCTGTCTCAATGCGATCAAACATACCAAGATCAAGCGTAAGCATGTGGACGAATCGATGGCTACTGCGGATAAGAGCCACGAGTCAGTGTCACAATCTATTATCTCCTCAGAATTAGATCAAAAAATTGGTGAAGCAATGATGGCTTTGCCTGAACAATGCAGATTAATCTTTCAGATGAGTCGATTTGAGGAATTAAAATATTCCGAGATCGCAGAACAACTAAGCATTTCTGTCAAGACTGTAGAAAATCAAATAGGCAAGGCACTTAAGATTATGAGAGAGCAACTGAAGGAGTACCTGCCGATACTAATCATATTAATGAACGGATTTATCAATTGATTAATTGAGTGACGGTTTCGACCATATTGACGATTTGATAGGCAAGTATTTGTCGGGTGAGGCCACGACTGCTGAGCGTCTGGAAGTAGAACGATGGACTGCGCAGAGTGAAGCCAACACCAAGTACTTCCTTCACCTTCAGGAGATTTTTCAGAAGTCTGCCCGCGCACGCCATTTACAGCGATTCGATGTAGATGCTGCCTGGCGGAAGGTGCATTCGAAAATGGAGAAGCCGAAGGGACGAACGGTGTCCCTGACTCCTTACTGGAGTGCGTTGAGGGTAGCTGCATTACTGTTAGTGACGGTAGGTGTCGGTTATTTTGTGTATCAATGGTTGAGTCAGCCGATACAAACACTTGCGATCGATTCAAAAGGTGAAATCGTAAGAGATACTTTACCCGATGGAAGTCTTGCCGTGCTCAACAAAAACAGTTCAATCCAATATGCCTATCATCCGGGCAACAAGAAGAGAACGGTGGTGCTGGAGGGTGAAGCATTCTTTGAGGTGAAACATGAAGAAACGAAGCCTTTTGTAATAGAAGCTGGTGATGTAATCATTGAAGACATTGGCACCACTTTCAATGTGACTGCGTTTCCTGAGCGCGAGACAGTGGAAGTTTATGTTGAGACGGGTGAAGTAGCTTTCTATACGCTCAAAGATGCAGGTTTGAATTTAGGTGCCGGTGAAACGGGTATTTATAACAAAAGAACACAGTCGTTTGCCCGACTGTTGAAAATGGACACAAACAGGCTTGCCTACAAAACTGGCATTTTTGCCTTTCATAATGCGGATTTGCAAACCATCGTGGACGATTTGAATTCAGTTTACTCAACAAAGGTCCGCCTGGCAAACGATCAAATTAAATCTTGTCGTTTGAACGTGTCATTCCGCAACGAAAAGATTGAAGATATCGTAGCAATCATCGCGGAAACCCTTTCGCTGACCTTGACCAAAGAAGGCGATGAATATGTACTTGACGGAATAAGTTGCACGGATTGAGTATGAAGAGACTTTTACTATTTGTCATTTTTTCATCAACGATTTGTGCACAGGCGTTGTCACAAACTGTTCCGCCATTGGAACGAAGCGTCTCCATCGAACTACGCAATGAGCCAGTTGATGCCGCACTCACGAAGATTTCGCGAGCAGGAGGATTTAATTTTTCGTACAGCCCGTCCATTCTTAATAGCAATCAGACTGTAACTGAGAATTTCGATAATAAGTCTGTGCGGGAGATACTGAACTCATTATTTAGCGAGTCGATTGCTGCCAAGGGAAGGGGCAACTATGTTATCCTTACACGTGCAGCAGCGCCATCGCGAAAAGCAGTGGCGCAGGCACAAGTTGTGATCAGCGGGTATGTGATTAATCCAACTGACGGATCGAAACTTGCTGACGTGAGTATTTACAATAAGAGAACACTTACTGGTGTAATCACTGACCAGTTTGGATATTTTAAAATCACATTTGACAATCCCGAAGAGCAGGAGACGCTGAACTTCAGTAAGCGTGGGTTTCTCGATACTGCAATCTACCTGATCCCAGGTAAGACGGAATTCATCAACATGATGATGACGCCAGAACTGGAGCCAGCCGCAGTGGTTGTATCTGAACCTGTCATTGACCTGGTAGTTGAAGATACCGTTGCTGTGACTGCCAGCGAACCGAGGGCAGAAAGATTTCCCCGCGAGGAAACAAGGAACAAGTTTAACCTTAGAGACTTCTTGCAGGAAAATGTGTTTTCAAAGAATATTTTCTCTCGCAAGAAGGGCGGTGTGAACATGAACAATATCAAAGATCCACTTTATCGCGACTTCCAGGTCTCGCTCGTTCCGTTCGTTGGAACCAATCATAAGCTAAGCGGCAATGTGGTAAATGGATACTCATTCAACATTCTCGGAGGTTATTCAATGGGAACCGATAAGTTGGAGTTCGGAGGATTGTTCAATATTGACAGACGCGATGTGCGGTATGGGCAATTTGCGGGGCTCGTTAATACTGTTGGAGGAACAACCCAAGGATTTCAGTTTGCTGGCTTGGCGAACACCACCCGAAGAAGAGTTGATGCATTTCAATTTGCCGGTTTATTCAACGCCAATCTTGACACTGTCAATGGTGGTCAGTTTGCTGGATTGTTTAATGTGAACGGTCGTGCCTCTCAAGGAACTCAGCTAGCTGGTTTGTTTAATATCCAACCTAGTAACTATACCGGAGCTCAGGTGGCAGGGTTACTGAACTTTGCCACACATCAGATGAAAGGTGCGCAGGTAGCAGGGCTGATCAACTTCGCACATAATATCGAAGGATCGCAGATCGGGTTGCTCAACTTTGCCGACAGCATTCGAGGTGTTCCTATTGGGTTGATGAGTTTCGTAAGTAGAGGTTATCACAAACTGGAGTTTTCGGCTGATGAAATATTTTATATCAATGCTTCGTTCCGGACCGGTGTACAGCATTTTTACAACATCATCACAGCGGGGTTAAAGCCTGAGAGCCTGGATGGGTCTACAAGTCCGGGGGCACTAAACCCCAATGAACAAAACATTTGGTCTTTTGGATACGGAGTTGGTACTGCACCAAGATTAGCAAAGTGGCTCGATCTTAACATCGACCTTACTGCCAACCATGTCAACAAAGGCAGCTTTACAAATTCAGTCAGTTTGTTGAACAAACTATACCTGGGTCTTGACTTCAAAATCGTGAAAGGTCTCTCGATCACAGCGGGGGCGACATTGAATTCATATTTGTCCGATCCGACCTACACAGAAAACCCAGTGCTCTTTACCGATTTCAACCCAACAATTATCAGCGAGCATAACTTTACCAATGGGAATAACCTGAAATTCTGGTGGGGAGGCAAAGTCGGCCTGCGATTCTTCTAAAATTCTTTCTTAGCGAGTAGGGGGTACCCGACAGTTGGTTGTCATATCGGCATAAAGCGAAAATGATATGACCAGACTGTTTTTAAGCCTTTTTTTTCTTGCCGGTTCGATTTTGGCTGGCGCTCAATCCCTCACACAAACGGTGCGCGGCACTGTCTCCGATAAGGTTTCGGAGATGGCTCTGCCCGGAGCCACTGTAATAGTAATAGGTTCCGACCCGATAGTGGGTACGACCTCCGATATGGATGGGAACTTCAAACTGACGAATATCCCTGTGGGCAATGTTTCTCTGCGAATAAGCTTTGTTGGATATAAAGAACTGATTCTCCCAGGTGTTGTGGTGAATTCGGGTAAGGAAGTTGTTCTCAATGTATTCATTGAAGAAGATATCATGCAAATGGATGAAATCGTGGTGACACCCGATTTAGAAAAAGATAAACCACTGAATGAAATGGCAGTTGTAAGTGCACGCACTTTTTCAGTTGAGGAAACGAGGAAATTTGCTGCCGCAGTTAATGATCCTGCCAGAATGGTAACTTCTTATGCTGGGGTAGTGTCGACTGATGATGGAAACAATTCGATTTCAATCAGGGGTAACTCACCGTACGGACTATTATGGAGAATGGAAGGAGCAGACATTCCTAATCCTAATCACTTTGCAAACGTGGCAACGTCCGGTGGGGGAATTTCGATTTTGAGTTCTCAACTTCTTACGAACTCTGATTTTATGACTGGGGCATTCCCTGCCGAATATGGCAATGCATTAGCAGGAGTGTTTGATTTGAATCTGCGGAAAGGAAATAATGAAAAGAGAGAATATACTATTCAAGGTAGTTTCCTTGGAACAGATGTAGCTGCAGAGGGACCATTCTCCGACAACTATCGCGGTTCTTATTTAGTTAACTATCGATATTCAACGCTGAGTATTTTGGGTAACCTGGGTGTAAATGTTGGGGATGCAGTTACCAACTTCCAGGATTTGAGTTATCATTTTTATCTGCCAACAAAAAAACTAGGAAGTTTTTCTCTCTACGGATTTGGTGGATTGAGTGATCAAAAACAAGATGCAGAAAAAGATTCCACTAAGTGGGACGAGGAAGACATGCGTCTTAACTCCAGTTACTTTTCAAACACAGGAGCTGCCGGACTAAAACATGTGATCAATGCAGGACAGAACACCTATGTTCAATCCTCGGTGGTGTTTTCTGGAAATGACAATGGATACGAAGAATTTAGGTTAGACGACAACTATGATCCGCAGTTTCAATACAGGCAGAAATATGTTAATAAAAAGTTTTTGATAAGCTCGGTAGTAAATCACAAGTTCAACGCACGACACAGCCTACGCTCCGGTGCATACTTCAATCGATACTTTTATAATCTGAGCCAACGGGATCGCGATGCAGAGACGCAGATCATCGAAGAAAGATTGAATGCGGAAAGTAACGCAACCACGATTCAGGCATTTTCTCAGTGGAATTTTCGCGCAACTGAAAAATTGACACTTAACGCTGGCTTCCACTATTTACAGCTAACAGACAACGGCAGCCAATCCCTCGAGCCGAGAGCATCCATCCGGTATGCCTTAGACGACCGGCAGTCTTTGAGTCTGGGTTATGGATTACACAGTCAGATACAACCAATAGGAGTGTACGAAGCCGAGGTGACTGACGATAATGGCAACGTCTCCCAGCCAAACAAAGACATCGGGTTGAATAAATCGCATCACATTGTTTTGGCTTACGACAGATCCTTAACGGAGTATTTGAGAATCAAAGCAGAGACTTACTATCAGCACCTCTTCAACATCGCGGTGAAAAATGATCCAGCTAGCCCAATTTCCACATTAGTGATTGAAGACGGATACTTTACCGATCCGTTGGTCAACAAAGGAACTGGTAGAAACTATGGCATCGAATTGACCCTGGAGCAATTCACACACAATGATGTTTATTTCTTGTTGTCTTCTTCTCTTTATGACTCTAAGTACAAAGCGCTTGATGGCATACTTCGTAATACACGATTTAATGGAAACTTTAACTTCAGCTTCACCGCTGGTAAGGAGTATCACTGGAACAAAAACAGAACGTTTGGCTTGAATATTAAAACCACATACAGCGGTGGATTTAGAGAGACCCCAATTGATGTAGCGCGATCTATTGAACTTGGAGAAACCGAGTACATCGAATCGCAGGCTTTTAGCAACCGGGCACCCAACTATTTCAGAACGGATGTAAGAGTGAGCATCAAACGTAATCGCCCAAAGTCAACTTCAACGCTTTCGCTGGATCTGTTGAATGCAACCAATCATCAAAACCAGGCAGGTCAGTATTTTGATCCACAAGCTGGTGAGATTAAGAAATGGTACCAGATGCCACTGGTGCCGGTGTTAGCATATCGAATTGAATTTTAAACAAAGGACAATCTGCGGCCTGTGGTGGCAGAAAAATGGAAGTTCAAGTTAATTGAAAGTTGGCTTGAGCTTTCTTTTTTCCATTTACAATAATCTCCAGCTTATGCTGTCCGGGAAAGTGTTTTCTGGTAGTGAAGTCTGTGAATCGTTGCTTGCGAATGATATTGATTTTCTCACTCGGAGCAAGCTTCTTTTCTGTAATCTTGAAAACCTTTCTCGAGGATTTTCCGGTTGAAGTAAGATACGTGATCACGTATTCAAGCCGAAAGTTGTGGGGGTTTTTTTCTTGGTTGATAAAATCAAAACTGAACTCCGCGACAGTTCCAATGCGAACTTTTTCTGGCGACAGTTTTAGTTTTCGAACCTCACTTTTAAGATTGGGATCAAAGCCGTGAAAACTCAAGGCAGTTGTATGTCCTTGCTTTAGTAAGGTTCGGCTTCCGTGTTTCAGAATCCAGTCGGTTTCTTTGCTTAATCCCTGCCATTTTTTAGCAATAGTCAATACAACATCGGGATGATCTTTCGCGATGTCGTTGAGATTGTTAGCCACACTCTTTCTCACAAACTCAGATTTGTCCTTCTTCAAGTTCTCAAGAATTGGGAGGATAGCACCGGGGTTCGCCTTAAACTTTGGCAGCCCCATTCCCCACGGCAATCTTGGTCTACAGCCCTCGCTCGCTAATCTGCGCACGTGATGGCTTTCATGTTTGGACCATTGCTTCATTTGGCGCATGGTCTGATCTGGATATTTTAAAATAAAAGGTCTAATGGCGAATTCCGCGCTGATCAGCTGTGTCATTTCTTCCAAAGCTTTCATTGATTCATCGAAGTGATCAAGACCATACAGTTCTACATAATCGGGAAAGAAGATAAAAGGATAGCTCATCTCAATCCCGTTTCTACTTCTAAGTGACCGTGAAGCTTCGACCAGATAGTGTGACGCTTTTGTAAAGTCGTCTGGAAGAAAATGTTTCAGCGACTGGGCTACTTTGCGAGTGCGTTGCTTCAGTTCCAGATCGGGCCATTCCGTATCAAATACGCGGTGAATGAATTTTGTATCATCAAATCCGGGAATGTGATTTTTCAGAACAGGGCAGAGAGGTTCAAAAAATGCCGGTCCGTAAAGATATTTTAATGGTTCTGCCATCGTCTATTTTCTCTTAAGCTTCATATTGTCCACTAGAATTGCCTCCTGCATTATCTCATTAATTTTGCGTTCATCGATTTCTGATAAAGAACCAAAACGAGCTACGGAGACCTGCATTCTCCCATCCATTTGCAGCATCTTGTCATGATCAGAGATCAGGTATCCAAAGCACATTCCAAGTGAGACTTTGCCATCTTTTGGTCCGTAGGGGGCAGATGCAGGCCAAACAAAACAGATCCTGCGCCTGATAGAAAAATAAGGCACTCCATAGGATAACTTCTCCGCAATTCTGGGATCACTATCCATAATGATGCTTCTCAGCGCCTGTGTGATTACACGCTCGCTGCGAGGGAGGGAAGCAACAAATTCATCTACATTGGCCATAGTAAGATCAAAGATTGAAGACCAAGGTGACAGCCCTATGTCAGTTGCGGTTGGTCGGGCGAAAATTACTCGACAAATTCTTATTTTAGACTTTACAAGCAGATTGAAATGGATGCGTTTTTGACATTTTTTGAACAAATGCCCACCTGGCAAAAGCTCGCCTGGGTAGTGACGTGTTTGGTTGTATGTTGGTTTTTGGAAGGGAACTTCCCTCTCGTTCGCCACCCTTACAACAAATGGAAACATGATGGGGTTAACCTCGTGTTTCTGCTATTCACGTTTGTAATCAATCTGCTATTCGGCATCTTCACCGTTGGCATTTTTGTCTGGCTTGGTGAAAATCAATTCGGACTTCTGCATTTCGTAAACCTTCCTGTTTGGCTGGAATTGTTACTTGCAGTGATGTTCCTGGATTTTATGGCGCAGTATGTTGTCCACTACTTGCTACACCGGGTCAAATGGATGTGGAAGTTTCACATGATTCATCACAGTGATACAAAAGTAGATGTGACCACCGGAACACGGCATCACCCTGGCGATTACTTTTTGCGAGAGACGTTTGCGCTGATTGCGATTATTATCATTGGCGCTCCAATTTCTTATTACCTGATGTATCGGTTTTGTACCATCTTCTTCACTTACTTCACACATGCGAATATCAACATGCCTGTTTGGCTGGATAAAACACTCAGTATGATCTTTATCACACCGAACATGCATAAGTTTCATCATCATTTCGAGCGGCCATGGACGGATACAAACTTTGGAAATATCTTTTCACTGTGGGATAGAATGTTTGGAACCTTCGTTTATGACGACCCGAAAAGAATTAAATATGGTCTTGACGTGTTGGATGGGAAACTGGATGAAAACATTGGCTATCAGCTGAGAATACCCATAGACAAGTCTATCAAAACGGATTATTAGAACGAACCAACATTCAATATGAGGGCGATTTGGAATGGACAATTGATTGCAGAAAGTGAAGACACGGTAGTGGTCGAGGGGAATCATTATTTTCCACCAGATGCTATCAAGAAAGAATTTTTCACGGATTCAGATACGAAGACCCATTGCCCCTGGAAAGGAGATGCATCTTACTTTAGCCTTAGTGTGAACGGTAAAGAGAATGCCGATGCCGCCTGGTTCTATCCAGATCCAAAGGATGCCGCGAAAGTGATCAAAGGGAGAGTAGCATTTTGGAAAGGCGTGGAGGTGAGGCCTTAATCACATGCTTTTAGCTTTAGATACCGGCAATAGCGATATCACCATTGGCCTGTGGAATGGACATGAGTGGAATCAAATCTGGAGGATTCCTTCAAAGCCCGATCAACCCGAACTTTTCTATGGAGTGAAGATCAGAGAGCAATTTTTGGAGGCCAATATTCCGGAAGCCTCGATTGATCGTGTTGTAGTAAGTTCCGTTGTGCCATCACTTACCGAAAAGCTTCGCAATGTGATCATAGCGATTACCAATCGCGAACCTGTAATATTGGGTCCAACCATTTATAAGAAATTAAAAATAGAAGTGCTGAATCCTTATGAGATTGGATCAGACCTTGTCGCTAATGCTGTTGCTGCTTTTGATTATTACAGGAAAGCGTGTGTCGTAGTCGACTTTGGAACAGCACTCACCTTCACTACTATTTCTGACACTGGTAAAATTTTAGGTGTGTCGATTGTGCCAGGCCTAAAAACAGCAATTCGCTCCCTTACGCAAAACACGGCCAAACTTTTTGACGTGCCTTTGCAAATGCCGTCCTCAGTGCTCGGCACAAATACGATCACGGCAATTCAGTCGGGAATACTTGTTGGTTATCAGGGATTGGTGCAAACTATGATTGGCTCCATTCGCAACGAAATTGGAATTGACTGCCCCGCGATCGCAACCGGAGGATTATCATCCATCATTACCCCGCTTTCAGACTTCTTTGATAGAGTTGATCCTCACCTTACCCTTTCAGGTCTTCGCATCGTTGGTGAAACCACATCGCCTTGAGTGAGATAGCGATCCATCTTGAAAATCTCTCGCATCGTTTTGGATCGCAAGTCTTGTTTCAAAACCTGTCCTTACAAATAGAGGCCAATAAAATAACGGTAATACTCGGCCGTAGTGGAAGTGGTAAGTCGACTCTGTTGCAAATCATTAATGGCCTCATTGTTCCAGACGAGGGAAGTGTTCAATTGTTTGGCCAGCCTTTGGATTATCGAAATATTCATCAGGCAAGGTTGAACATCGGATATGCGGTGCAGCAGGTTGGGCTCTTTCCACACCTTCGTGTGATTGACAACATCATGCTGCCCGGCAAGCTGGCGGGGTGGAATAGCGAAAAGAAAAAGAAGCGCGCTGCAGAACTGATGGAGTTGGTAAGTCTTCCGTCATCCCATTCTGAAAAGTTTCCGTATCAGTTGTCCGGGGGCGAGCAACAGAGAGTTGGATTGTGCCGGGCTATTTTGCTCAATCCACCATTGATGTTGCTTGATGAGCCTTTCTCTTCACTCGATCCGGACACTAAAGCAGAAATTCACCAGGAAGTGCTTAAGCTTCAGAGAACGGAACCTCGTTGCATCGTCATGGTGACGCACGATCCTGAGGAGGCGCAGAAGTTGGGAGATGTTCAGTTGAAATTTGAAAACGGACAACTGACTCCAACCATATGAAAGTTATCTCCACGATACTCATTTTGCTGGGGACCTTGTCATCCTACGGTCAAGTGATCAAAGTCGGTGCAAAACATTTTAATGAGAGCTATATTCTGGGAGAGATATTGTCCCAGTTGCTTGAAGACGAAGGTTATGAAGTAGAGAGAAATTTTAACCTGGGAGGTACTGTCGTCTGCTTTGAGGCATTGAGAACCGGAGGTATTGATCTTTATCCCGAGTACACAGGATCGCTCGCAGAAGAAATCTTAAAAAGTGAAACCAGACTCTCACTAGCAGCGCTCAATACGAAACTTCAAGAGGCTTTAAATCTGGAGATTTCATCTTCGTTCGGTTTCAACAACACATACGCATTGGCTGGTACGCCTGAAACCTTTGCTCAATTGCAGGCGACTAATATTTCTGATCTGCGTCAGTATCGCGATTTGTCGATGGCATTGAGCTATGAATTTTTGAAAAGAAAAGATGGCTGGGAAAATTTAAAACGAACCTACAATCTTCAGCTTAATCCTGTAGGCATCGAGCACGGACTTGCCTATCAGGCGATAAGCAATGGAAAAATTCAAATCACTGATGCTTACTCCACCGATGGTGAAATCGAGAAATATGGATTGACTTTATTGAAAGATGACTTGGGCTTCTTTCCGGAATACTATGCTGTTGCTGTATTTCAAACGAATCTACCTGTTCATGTCAAAGGCATAATCTCCAAACTGGAGAGTCAGATTGATGAAGATGAGATGCAGGCTATGAATTCTGAGATGTTATATGGAGGTAAGACCTTTGCAGAGGTAGCACATTCCTTCCTTAAAAGGAAAAACCTCACGTCCGGTAATAGAAATTCTTCTTCTCAAGGCATGTTAAACCAAATAGGGGCAAAATCCATTGAACATCTTTCGATCACGGGCATTGCGTTGGGTCTGGCTATTCTGATTGCTGTGCCTTTGGGAATTCTGCTTTTTGTTTTTTCAGCTGTTAGCCGGCCAGTACTCTATGTGGTGGGATTGCTACAGACTATTCCTTCTATTGCTCTACTGGCACTGATGATTCCTCTTCTGGGTATCGGAAAAATTCCGGCTGTGACTGCGCTTTTCCTTTACGCACTTTTGCCCATTTTAAGAAATACTACTACGGGACTCACGTCTGTTGATCCAGTGTTGAGAAAAGTAGCAACTGGAATGGGGATGACTACTTTTCAACAACTAAGGTATGTTGGTATTCCATTGGCCATGCCTGCAATTCTTGCTGGTATACGCACTGCAGCTGTCATCACAATTGGTACGGCTACATTGGCCGCTTTTATTGGTGCCGGAGGTCTAGGAGAATTTATCGTTACAGGATTAGCATTAAACAATACCTCACTTATACTTCAAGGTGCAATTCCAGCGGCTATGCTCGCCATTGTTGTTGAGTTTGTTTTTGAGCTGGTTGAAAAAATCAGCATCCCGAAACATCTGAGGAGCTAGTATACCCGGGTTCTTAAACTCCCACCAAGATGAAGCTGCACGCCTAGTCCTGCCTGCACTGGCACATAGTCGAAGAAGTTGTCGCTCGCAGTAGCAAAGTTGAGCCCCAGTTGAAACATACCATCGAGTGATGAGGTTAATCTGAATTTCCCCGTTACAGATGGTTCGATAAAAATATGAATACCTTCGCCTGAAGGTTCAGTAATTGTTCCAGAGGTGAACTCATAAAAATCTACAAACGAAAGACGTGGGGTGAATATTAGGTTGAAACCTTTCTTATTGGTGGCAACGCTCGGTTGAATAAAATAACGTCTGAACCGGCCAGTTACAATGACATCCTGTGCGCCTTGACCAAGAAAAATGTATTGCCCCGTTGTTGTGCTCTCACCCTGTCCATAGCCACCATATAACTCAAATCTTCTGGAGCGTGTTGTGTTGAAATAACCTAACCCAATCTCAAGCTGATTGCTTTTTCGTTTGAAAGATTCAGACGTGCTCTGTGGATCATTTGCATTCTCGCTTAATATCGAATAGCTACCAATCATTCCAACATGATCAGAGAGGGCATAAGCACCCTGAAGGCTGACCCCAGTTGATAATGCAACCGTACCTTGAAACTCCCCTTCACCTCGAAACATTGGTGTATTCCGGACTGTGGGGACATAAATTGGAGTACAGGAAGACACCGCAATGACAAGGGCGAGGAACAGTAAAAGCCGCATACAGACAGGTTTAAAGGATTGAATGTACTATTTCAATCGATTATATTTTTTTAAGACAGCAATTAATCGGTCGTGAGGTATTGCATAAACCTTGTTTCCATTTACACCAACCATGGTTTCTGCAGCAATCATTGCATTTACGATCGACTCTTCCGTGGCTTGCGCTACTGCCTCAAAGAATGGATTGATCATTTCGTTGGGATACATTTTCACATTTCCGAGTTTATCCATGGCGCCAGCGTCTGCATTGGCTGTAGAGAATGCAATGAAAATATCACCTGAGGAATTCCCGCCTCGTCCACCCATCACACCGATGCCTAGCGCTACCCGTTTTACAATTCGATGGAGTTGATGGGGAAGAAATGGGGCATCAGTTGCAACGACTACGATTATAGATCCTTGGTCTTCATCAGGTTTCCCCGCAGTTGGCCTCAGGTCTGTAATCTCTTTTCCCACTGGAACACCAGCGATCATAAGTTGATCACGCGAACCATAGTTGGCCTGAACGAGGACACCAACCGTGTAAGATCCGATTTTGGTTTCCACTTTTCTCGAGGAAGTTCCAATACCTCCCTTAAAACTATGCACAACCATTCCAGTTCCTCCACCTACATTTCCTTCAGCCACCGGCCCTGATGTAGCACTCTCCATAGCTTCAAATACATCTTGCTGCTTTACGTGAAAGCCGTTGATGTCATTCAAGAACCCGTCCCATGTTTCGGCCACCACTGGCAAACTAAAATCGCCTGAATACCCTTCAGTCGATTTTTTGTTCACATACCATTGGATGACAGCATCTCTTACTGTGCCCACACTGTGAGTATTTGTAATTAACACAGGTGAACCGAGGCAGCCGGATTCCTCCAACCAGGTAGTGCCTGTCATCTCTCCATTTCCATTGAGCGTAAACCAAGAAGCAAATACACGTTCCATGGAATTCTTGCCTAAGGGAAAAATAGCAGTCACGCCAGTGCGCACAGGTCCTTTGCCAACCACAAGATCGCCCTGGCCACTGATCAAAGTCTTTTGCCCCACTTCAACTCCTGGCACATCGGTAATGGCGTTGTAGGTGCCGGGCGTACCCTCAAAGGGAATTTTCAAATCCCTGGCGCGCGGTTTTTTAGTCTGTGCATTGGCTGTAAATGAACATACGATCAGGAGTAAAAGATAAATTCGTGTCATCGTCATGATTTCGGGAGTAAGATTGTTCGTGTAAATTACCCAGAAATGTGGGGAGTAAAAATGAATGGAATGGAACTTGATCTCCATCAAATGATTTTAAAGCCATGAATTACAACGTAGATGAAATTAATAGCCTGATTCACAACAGAAGGTCGATCTTTCCCAAGAGCTATGTTGCTGACAAAGTGGTGGATGACTCCGTTATTGAACAAATGTTGGAGAATGCGAATTGGGCACCTACCCACAAGTTGACTGAACCGTGGCGCTTTGTGGTGTTTACTGGTGATGGATTAAAGAAATTTGCAGAGTTGCAGGCTGCCTGTTACAAAAAAGTAACGCAAAGAGATAACTCTTTTAAGGAAGAACGCTATCAAAACCTACTCTCCAAACCCGTGCAGTCGTCCCATATCATAGCCATAGGTATGAAGCGTGATGTGGACAAGCGTGTACGAGAAGTAGAGGAAGTTGGCGCGGTCTTTTGTGCTGTTCAAAATATGTACCTCACCGCTACTGCTTACGGTGTTGGTTGCTATCTTAGCACAGGCGGAATAACGTATTTTGAAGAAGCGAAAGAGTTATTTGGCTGGAACGAAGAAGACAAGTTAATTGGATTTCTTCATGTTGGTGTGGTGGAAGGAGAGGCACCATCAGGACGAAGAGGTTCTGTGAAAGAGAAAACAAACTGGATAAAATAACTGCAATGGATAAAGTACCGGGCAAAGATGATCTGCTATTCGCGCACGAAAGGATCAAATCATACATACACGAAACCTCGGTGATGACCTCATCGAGTATTGATGCTATTGCAGGATGCAAAGTGTTTTTCAAGTGTGAAAATTTTCAGAAAATAGGTGCCTTTAAAGCTCGAGGTGCCATGAATGCGGTGCTTAGTCTCTCTCCGGAAGATCAGGCAAGGGGAGTTGCTACTCACTCTTCAGGCAATCATGCACAGGCATTGGCGCGAGCTGCAAAAATTGTTGGAACGCGCGCATACATCGTAATGCCCAAGACTGCACCCGAGATAAAGAAAAAAGGAGTGCGGGCTTTTGGTGGAGAAATCACAGAATGTGAGCCCACACTTGCAGATCGCGAAAAGACATTGGCCGAAGTAGTAGCAAGAACAGGTGCTACGGAAATTCATCCCTTCAATAACTACGATGTAATAGCTGGCCAAGGTACCGCAGCGATTGAATTGTTCGATGCCGTTGAGGAACCGCTTGACTTTTTGTTGGTGCCGGTTGGTGGAGGGGGGTTATTATCTGGAACGATAATAGCCACTCAGTTCTTTTCTCCTAAAACCAAAGTGATTGCCGGAGAGCCTGCCGGGGCAGACGATGCGTTTCGTTCGATGCAAAGTGGGAAGCCGGAGCCTTCTCAGGCCAATAGTGTGGCTGATGGCCTATTAACATCCCTTGGAGACAAGACCTTTCCTATCATCAAAGATGGAGTGAGTGAAATCATCACGGTAACAGATGAGGAGATCATTCGTGCGATGCGTTTGATCTGGGAACGCGTGAAGATTATCGTAGAGCCTTCATGTGCGGTACCATTTGCTGCCGTTCTGAAAGAGAAAGAGAAATTTGCCGGCAAGCGAGTAGGTGTAATTCTTTCCGGAGGTAACGTTGACCTTGAACGGGCATTTAAACTATTCGCGTCCGTAGACTAAGCGTCAGTTTTTCTTTTTGAATTCCTCGAACTTCGAAATGCTCTCCTTCTTCGGGAACAAATTGTTGTCGGTGTTTATATCTGCGGTCTCCTTGTTGGGATCAATCACGATGTTAGCTACCTCTTTGTCTTTCACGAATACCTTGCGCACCTGGCTTTCATTCAACCGCCAAATCTCCGCAGGAATCCTTTCAATCTCTTTAGAGCCGTCTTTGTACGTCCATTCAATGATGACCGGAGCAACAAGCCCTCCCTTGTTATTCAAAGTAACTTCATAAAGATTTTTTCCATCCAATTTTTTTCTAACACTGGTCTCATCAATCCGGCTTAAGAACTCGCCATACGACTGACCATCGGTTGAGGTCATCGTGATTTCTTGTGGCCCGTTGGAAAAGTCACCAGAGTTTCCGCCTTTGGAAGCGGTGAGATCGCCCTGTTGTATTTTTTTGCTTTTACTTTCAGGATCGTCCACTTCATTCTTCACTTTAAACCATTTTACCTGATCTACTTCCACGTCTACTTTGTCTGTTGTAAAGAACCATCCGCGCCAAAACCAATCTAAATCAACAGCGGTTACATCTTCCAGAGTTCTGAAAAGGTCTGCGGGATTTGGGTGTTTGTATTTCCAGCGGTTTGCGTATTCCTTGAAGGCAACATCAAATAATTGCTCACCAACTACAGTCTCTCTTAGAATAGTGAGTGCTACTGTTGGTTTGTTGTAATAGTTATTGCCAAACTGAGATAGCAAATCATTGTCAGAAGTGGTCATCACAGGACGCAATGTGTTTTGATCTCCCTTCATGAATGGCACGATGGACTCAGGCGTGGTGTGAGGATATTGTGGGTATCGTTTCATCAGGGTGCGAGTGTGAAGAAAAGTATTGAGCCCCTCGTCCATCCACATCCATTGACGTTCGTCCGAGCTCACCATCATTGGAAACCAATTGTGGCCCACCTCGTGAATAATGGTAGTAATCATGCTTGCCTTCGAGGCGTCACTCATCTTTCCACTTTTTGATGGCCTGCCTCCATTGAAACTTATCATCGGAAACTCCATGCCAATGTTAGAAGTATTGACCGATATGGCTACCGGATACGGGTAATCGAAAGTAGCATCAGAGTAAACTTCAACAGCATTTTTTACGGCCTTAGTGGATTCTTCACTCCACACTGGCAAGCCTTCTTTTGGATAGAAGGACATGGCAAGCAATGTATTGGTGGGTAACTTTACAGCTTGGGCATCCCAGATAAATTTTCGCGAACTCGCGAAGGCAAAGTCTCTGACATTTGTCGCCTGGAATTTCCAGGTTTTTTTAGAAGTGGATTTTGATTTTTCTTTTTGTGCAGCTTCTTCCTGCGTGATAATCACTACCGGTTTATCAAACGAGTTCCGCGCGGACTCCAGTCGTTGTTGCTCCTTTGCTGATAGAACTTCCTTTGCATTTTGTAAAGATCCCGTTGCCGCCACAGCGTGATCTGCTGGCACGGTGATAGTCACATCGTAGTCGCCAAATTCCAACGCAAATTCTCCTAGCCTTTGAAATTGTTTGTTTTGCCAACCCTCGGTGTCATTGTAAACACACATTCTGGGAAACCAGTGAGCAATCAAATAAACGTTGTTGTTGTCTGCCGGAAAATGTTCATAGCCTTCACGTGACAAAACAAACAAACTGCGATCGGTGATAGGATAAGACCATTCCACCTTGAGTGGATACTTTTCGCCATGCTGAAGCGCTTGTGGAAGATCGACTCGCATCATTGTGTTATTGATTGTAATGGGCAATGCTTTTCCACTTCCGTCAGTAACTGATTTGATAGTGTACCCTGCTGGGAAATCTAAAGGGCGAACCAGATACTGCATGGCGAGAGTGCTGATTGAATCCTGAATGCGAGCCACTGCACTCCCGAAGTCTTCATTTCCTTTTTTATTTACGTTTTGATCGAGTTGAAGCCAGAGAAACCGAAGTGCATCGGGAGAGTTATTATGATAAGTGATGGTTTCCTTTCCATTAAGGGTGTTATTAGGCTCATTAATCTCCGCCTGGATGGCATAGTCTGCTCGTTGCTGCCAGTAATCAACCCCTGGTGCCCCCGATCCATTCCGATAGGAATTTGGTGTTGGAAGCATTTGTCCTAGCTGCTCAAATTTACCTTGCCACTTGGGTTGTTGGGCTAGAAGGCTACCAAATACAATTGAGAAAATGAGGGTGGTGATGGATGCTCGCATAACAAAATTTTTTTGAAGGTAGCCAAATATAGAAATAACTATAAACGAAAAACGCAGGCACATGCCTGCGTTTTGTTCGATACGATGAATGTTGGTTTACTTGTTGCTTTGTCGGAGTTTGTCAAACTTAGAGCCGGATGTCCGCTTCGGGAAGACGTTGTCACTTGTATTGATATCTGCGGTTTCACGGTTAGGGTCAATCACCACGTTTGTTACCTCTTTTTCCTTAACGAAAACTTTTTTCACTTCCTTTTCATTCAATCTCCATATTTCAGCCGGGATCCTTTCGATCTCTTTTGAACCATCTTTGTAGGTCCATTCGATAATTACCGGGCTGATTAACCCACCTGTATTTTTTAACGTCAATTCGTAAAGGTTTTTTCCCTTTAGACTTTGCTTTACTGCATTGTCGTTGATTCTACTTCTGAAGTCGCGGTAAGAATCTTCGGGAGTATTTTCAACAGTTAAAGGTTGAGGCCCGTTGCTAAAGTCATCAGCCTTGCCGCCATTATTTTGCGAAGTGAGATCGCCTTGTTTTACGGTTACGTTTTTCTTCTCAGGGTCCATTTGTTCCTCTTTCATTTGGAACCACCTCACATCATCCAGCGTCACATCTACATTGTCCGTGGTATAGAACCATCCTCTCCAAAACCAATCGAGGTCCGTGCCTGATGCATCTTCCATCGTACGAAAGAAGTCTGCTGGCTTCGGTTGTTTGAATGCCCATCGTTCTGCATACTCTTTGAATGCCTTGTCAAAGATCTCGTTACCCAGGATGGTCTCGCGAAGCAACACCAATGCAGCCGAAGGTTTCGTGTATCCGTTAGGGCCAAAGCTGGTCGCTTGATTATCTGACTGTGCCATGATCGGTCTCATAATATTCTTATCGCCTTTCATGAACGGGATTATTCCGCGAGGGGTACCACTGGTATCGTCAAACCCTTCATATCTCGTGCGAATTGTTTCGTGTTCAAGGAAGGTATTTAAGCCTTCGTCCATCCAGGTCCACTGTCTTTCGTCTGAATTGACAATCATTGGGAAAAAGTTGTGTCCTACCTCATGAACGATCACCCCGACCATTCCTTCAAGCACACGTTGTGAATAGTATCCACTTTTATCCGGGCGTCCGTAGTTGAAACAAATCATTGGATACTCCATGCCTTGATCGGCTGTGTGGACGGAGTACGCTGTAGGATAAGG
Source organism: Cyclobacteriaceae bacterium (assembly GCA_020436085.1). Taxonomy (GTDB): domain Bacteria; phylum Bacteroidota; class Bacteroidia; order Cytophagales; family Cyclobacteriaceae; genus ELB16-189. The sequence continues at coordinate 90,281 of JAGQYM010000007.1, read as the reverse complement.
GTATTCAAATGTTCTTGATGAGTAAACCTCAAGCGTGTTCTTGATGGCTTTAGTCGATTCCTTTTCCCAGAGTGGATTGCCTTCTTTCGGATAAAGTGACTGTGCCAACGGAGTCTTGTCGCCAACTTTCACGGCCATAGCATCCCAAATAAATTTGCGGGATGCAGCGAAGGCAACATCGCGCACATTGTCGGCCTGGTAAATCCAGGTGCTCTTCTTCTTCGACCTCGACTTTTCATTCTTTTTGGCCTCAGCTTCAGTTACAATGAAGACAGGCTTTTCGAAAGTTTTTTGAGCACGAGCGAAGCGTTCTTGCTGCTCTTTGGTCAGTACTTCCTGCGGGTTTTGTAACCATCCTGTTGCGCCTACAATAAAGTCACTTGGCACCGTGATCTTCACTTTATAATTTCCAAATGTCAACGCGTACTCGCCTCTTCCAAGGAATTGCTTGTTCTGCCATCCTTCGTAGTCGTCAAACACGCACATGCGAGGGAACCACTGAGCACATGTATAAACTCTGTTGTCGTCATCTGGGTAATATTCGTACCCACCTCGTTCATCAAACTTCATTCGGTCATATTCGCGATACGACCACTCCACAGAAAACTTATAAGTTTCGCCTTTCTTAAGTGGGGCAGGCAAATCAACCCGCATCATGGTGTAATTGATGGTGTGTGGTAAATCCTTGCCTGTCGCTGCGTCTTTTACAGACTTGATGTTGTAGCCGCCCTCATATTCGTAGCCGTATCCTCCCAATGCTTCTGCCAAAAATTTTGCTGGAACAGAATCACGGAGCACGTTATTACTTGTTTTATCGGTCATGTTGCCTGGCATCAACTTATTTTGATCCAACTGCAGCCAGAGGTAGCGGAGAACTTCGGGTGAGTTGTTGTGATACGTGATAGTTTCCTTTCCGGTGATCATCTGAGTTTCATCATTCAGATCAACCTCTATGTCGTAGTCAGCTTGCTGTTGCCAGTAGTTTTCACCGGGTGCACCAGCACTGTTGCGGTAGCTATTTGGGGTAGGGAGTTCTGAACCTAGCTGTTCAAATTTTCCTTGCCAATTCTGCTGTGCTTGCGCTGAGAAACCGAGGAATAATAAAATCAAACCGTATAAGAATCGCATAATCATTGGTTAAATCGTACAAACAATGAAGTCATTTCGTTCAACGAAATGACTTCAGTTTAGGTGGTTAAATGTAATATTATTTCCCTTTTTTCCTTAGCTCATCAAATTTGGATGGCTGATTTCTCTTGGGGAAAACATTATCGTCAGTGTTCACATCGGCTGTTTCCTTTTTTGGATCAATCACGATGTTCACTACCTCTTTTTGCTTTACAAATACTTTAGTCACTTTGCTTTCATTCAATCTCCAGATTTCGGCAGGGATACGCTCGATCTCTTTGGTGCCATCCTTGTAAGTCCACTCAATGATGACTGGCATCACTAAACCGCCCTTGTTGCTCAACGTTACTTCATATAGATTCTTGTCTTGCAGTTTGTCCACCACAGCCCTGTCGTCAATTCGGTTTTGGAACTCGCCATAGAATGACGCATCGGATGGTATCAAATTGAATGGCTGAGGTCCATCACTAAAGTCATTCGGATTTTTTCCACCGCCATTACCTGCGGTAGCGAGATCACCCTTTTTAACGTTTCTGTTTTTGTTCTCAAGATTAGTTTCCTCTTTCTTCACAGTGTACCACTTCACAGCATCAACGGAGATGTCGGTATTATCTGTCGAGTAGAACCATCCTCTCCAAAACCAATCAAGGTCAACCGCAGAAGCGTCTTCCATAGTCCGGAAGAAGTCAGCCGGCTTAGGGTGTTTGAAGGCCCATCGCTGGGAATATTCTTTAAATGCCTTGTCGAAAAGTTCTTTACCCATGACAGTCTCTCTCAAAATGTTCAAAGCAGTAGCAGTCTTAGCATATTGTTCGGCACCGTATTGAATAATATTTTCTGCACTCGTCATCAACGGGCGTTGGGTTTCTTTATCGCCCATCATGTAGGGAACGATCTCAGACGCGGGGCCTCTGCGCTGGGGCATATCAGGATAGTGTTCTACCTGGGTCAGGTATTGCACGAAAGTGTTGAAACCTTCATCCATCCATCCCCATTGACGCTCATCCGAGTTCACGATCATCGGGAAGAAATTGTGACCCACTTCATGAACGATCACACCGATCATTGCCCACTTTGTGCGATCAGGAATTGTTCCATCGGGTTGTGGCCTGCCACCGTTAAAGCAAATCATCGGGTACTCCATGCCTATGTTGGCCATATGCACGGAGATGGCAACTGGATAAGGATAATCGATTGAATACTTGGAGTAGGTGGTAATTGTGTTCTTTACCGCTTTGGTCGACTCACGTTCCCAAAGTGGATTTCCTTCTTTGGGATAGTATGACATCGCGAGGCTTGTGCGGTTGTTAAGTTTCACGGCCTGTGCATCCCAGATGAACTTGCGTGAACTGGTGAAGGCAAAGTCTCTCACGTTATCAGCTTCATAGCGCCATGTTTTCTTTTGCTTAACACGTGACTTTTCGCGCTGTACGGCCTCAGCCTGTGTGGCTATAATCACTGGCTTGTCAAAAGTTTTCTTCGCCAGCTCAAAACGCTCTTGCTCAGTCTTAGACAACACCTCCGTTGGATTTAGCAATGTGCCCGTTGCTCCCACGATGTGATCAGCTGGCACAGTGATGTTTACTTTGTAGTTACCAAAAGACAGCGTAAACTCACCCTGCCCGAGGAATTGTTTGTTTTGCCATCCTTCGTAATCGTCATACACGCACATTCTGGGAAACCAGTGCGTGATACCATAAACAAAATTGTCATCGGCAGGGAAGTATTCCATGCCACCCCTTCGTCCGGCTTCTCTTTCATTCAATCGATCGCTAACAGGGTAAGACCACTCAACATTGAATGAAAACTTTTCACCTGGCTTCATCGGTTTCGCTAAGTCCACACGCATCATGGTACCGTTGATAAAGTTTGACAGGTCTTTACCATTTGTATCTTTTACCGACTTTATCGTGTATCCACCTTTGTAGTCTCCATATAAATCAAGGTCGCGCTGTAGCTGATCAGTAGATACTGTTTCACTCAGAGAGTTGGTTTTGATTTTGTCAGTATCATTGCCTTCGGACAGAATATTCTGATCCAATTGTAGCCATAGATACTTTAGTTGATCAGGTGAATTGTTTGTATACGTAATCGTTTCCTTGGCGCTCACGATGTGAGTGTCGTCATTAAGGTCAACGTCAATTACATAGTCAGCTTGCTGTTGCCAGTATTTCGGTCCTGGTGCGCCAGAGCCCGTACGATATTGATTTGGCGTGGGCAACTCAGTTCCCAACTGTTCAAATTTTCCTTTCCAGCTTTCCTGTGCGATGGCTGGCATTACCAGGATCGCGAGAACAAAACCAACGAGGATTCTCATATTCTTCATCTTATAGTTAATGTCAAATTATTTATTTCTAAACTTATCAAACTTGGATGGTTGATCCACTTTTGGAAATGCATTGTTCCCTGTGTCAGTGTCAGCTGTTTCTTTCATAGGGTCAACAACGATGTTTGACACCTCTTTGTCTTTAACAAACACTTTGGAAATTACTTGCTCATTGGTTCTCCAAATTTCCGCAGGAAGTCTTTCGATTTCCTTAGAGCCATCTTTATAAGTCCACTCAATAATGACAGGCATCACCAAGCCACCGCGATTGCTCAAAGTGACTTCATAAAAGTTTTTGCCTTTCATCCTGTCAGCTACAGCTTTGTCATCAATTCTGCTCAAGAACTCACCGTACAGTCTGCTATCCGTTGGAATCACGCTGAAAGGTTCAGGTCCGTTGTCAAAGTTGGATGAGTTGCCGTTTGCATTCGAGCCTGCTGTGATCGCTCCAGACTTTACATTTTTATTTTTGTTCTCCAGGTTCGCGTTCTCTTCACGCATTTTGAACCAGCGTACTTTGTCCACAGAGAGATCCACATGATCGGTAGTGTAGAACCATCCTCTCCAGTACCAATCCAGATCAACAGCAGATGCATCCTCAAGTGTGCGGAAGAAATCAGACGGTTTTGGATGTTTGAATGCCCAACGCTGTGCATATTCTTTAAAGGCTTTGTCGAAAAGCTCAGGCCCCATCACCGTTTCGCGCAAAATATTCAATGCGGTTGCTGCTTTTCCATATTGCTCATTTCCAATTTGCACGACCTGCTCACCCCCCGTCATCAATGGACGCATAGTGGTTTTGTCGCCTTTCATATATGGAACGATGCCTTCTGCATGGCCTCTTCGTTTGGGCATGTCAGGATAGTTTTCAACCTGAGTGAGATATTGAACAAATGAGTTTATGCCTTCATCCATCCAGGTGCTCTCTCTCTCATCATTGTTGATGATCATTGGAAAAAAATTGTGCCCTACTTCATGGACAATAACACCAATCATTCCCCACTTTGTGTTATCACTAAAAGTTCCATCTTTATTTGGTCTGCCGAAATTGAAGCAAATCATCGGGTACTCCATGCCAATGCTGGCAGTGTGAACTGAAATAGCAACTGGATATGGGTAGTCAATAGTGTATTTGGAATAGGTAGTTATCGTATTCTTTACTGCCTTAGTGGACTCTTTTTCCCAAAGCGGATTTCCTTCCTTGGGATAGAACGACATGGCTAGCGGGGTGTTATTGCCAATCTTTACAGCTTGTGCATCCCATATAAACTTGCGTGAGGTAGCAAATGCAAAGTCGCGAACATTTTCAGCGTGGAACTCCCAGGTTTTCTTTTCTTTTGATTTGCTCTTTTCTCGCTGCACAGCTTCTTGCTGCGTGGCGATAATTACGGGTGCATCAAAACTTGTCTTGGCTTTTTCATATCGTGAGAATTGATCCGGGGTCAATACTGCCTTTGCATTTTGTAGCACGCCTGTAGCTGCCATGATGTGATCCGCGGGTACCGTGATTTTTACTTTGTAGTTTCCAAACACCGTGGCAAATTCGCTGCGTCCCAAGAACTGCTTGTTCTGCCATCCTTCGATGTCATCATACACGCACATGCGCGGAAACCATTGAGCAACTGTATATAAGTAGTTCTTGTCTTCGGGAAAATATTCGTAGCCGCTTCTGCCACCTTCTGACATGCGGTCGTTAATATTAAAAGCCCAATCAATTTTAAAGGTGAAGTTGTCACCCGGATTCATCTGCTTGGGAAGATCAATACGCATCATGGTGGCATTGATGAAATGATTCAAGCCGTTGCCACTTGCGTCCGTCACTGACTTAATTTTGTATCCACCATCAAAATCATACAGGTCAAGATTACCAGCAATCTCTTTCGTGGTGATGCTGTCCTGAATGGAGGTTGTGCGAGTCTTGCCGGTGTTGCTATCGCTGTCAAATAAATTTTGATCCAGTTGTAGCCAGAGGTAGGTCAACACTTCGGGTGAATTGTTGTGATAAGTGACAGTCTCAGATCCTGTGATGCTCTGTGTGTCGTCATTCAACTCGGCATTGATTATATAGTCGGCTTGCTGTTGCCAATACTCGGGACCCGGAGAACCAGATCCGGTTCGGTATTCATTTGGGGTAGGCAACGTTTGCCCGAGTTGTTCAAATTTTCCCTGCCACTGGGCATAGGCGCCTGCAAATGTCAGCGAACAAAAAGTGGTTAAAACAAGAATGCGTATCATAAGTTAGTACAGTTGTGTCAGTTACCAGTAAATTTTGTCTTTCATAAGAATAAGCGAGATACCCGCTATAGCTGAGGAGATTACCATCTTCCAATCTCTGCGCGAAACGCTGATGATGTCAACGAGTACAAAGCTACATACCATAAATATGCCAACAATAACGATTTGGCCAAACTCAAGACCGAGATTAAATGCCAGAAGCTGCGTTACTATCGAGTGATCTTTTCCAAGAATGGCCTTAAGGTAATTGGAAAATCCCATACCATGAATAAGACCAAACGTTAAAGCAAGCATATAGTTTGTTTGAACAGGTTTGTTCATGAAGTTTTCTTCTTTCCGAAAGAGGTTTCCGAATGCTGTAATAAAAATGGTCAGGGGAATGAGGAACTCGATGAGCTCTGCATTCACGCTGATCACCTCGAGAGTAGCAAGGGCTAACGTAATTGAGTGTCCGATGGTGAACGCTGTTACGAGAATGAGAATCTTTTTCCAATCGCGTGTGAGATAGATAGCACACAAGGCAACGACAAAAAGAATGTGATCGTAGCCATTGGCATAGTCAAGAATGTGATCCTTCCCGAGTAAAAAATAAAGTTGAAATTCGCTCATGGGTATTTTTTGGGGAGACAATAATAGCCTTTAAAACTCAATTTGGATAGGTCATTTATTTTAGTGGGCCGGCTCCTTGCCGCCCTTGTTTAGCTTTAGGTATGGCCTTATTTTTGATCGCCTGATCGCTATGCTAAGCTTACTATACTCCGTTATCTTCTGGCTCCATCCACTTCATGTTTCGGTTACCGAAATAGAATACAATGAAAAGGTGAATGCTCTGCAGATCATTTCAAGGATTTTCATTGACGATTTGGAGACGTCAATCAGGGCAAAAGTCCAAAAACCAGAACTTGACCTTATGAACCCTAAGGATGGACTCACAACCAAGGGACTAGTGAATGATTATCTTAAGGACCATCTGAAAGTTCGTCTTGATGGCAAGCTTCAATCGATATCACTTTTAGGATTTGAGGAGGAAAATTTTGCACTGATTTGCTACATCGAAATTGAGAATGTAAAAGACTTTAAAACGATTGATGTTACCAATACAGTCATTACAGAAACCTATGATGACCAGTCAAACCTGGTGCATGTAACATATAAAGGTCCGATCAAGAGCACACGCCTGATGCGTGACAAACCGACAGATCGCTTCACATTTGACAACTGACTTTACTAACAACATGAGACAAAAAATTGTAGCCGGAAACTGGAAGATGAATACGACTTTGCAGGAAGCACAGAAGCTGACCGCGGAAGTACTCGGGATGGCCGGTGAAGCGAATAGCAACATTAAGATTATCCTCTGTCCTCCATTTCCATACTTGCAAACTGTGAAGAACCAACTAGGGGGCTCAGGTATTGACGTGGGGGCTCAAAATTGCAACGAGCATCAGTCTGGAGCTTACACTGGAGAGGTGTCTGCACAAATGCTGAAGTCGATGGAGATTCCCTATGTTATCATTGGTCATAGTGAGCGAAGGCAGTATTTTCATGAAGATGGAAAACTACTTGCTCAGAAAGTCGATGGTGCGTTGGCGAATAACCTCAAACCTATTTTTTGCTGCGGGGAACCGCTTGATATCCGCGAAGCGGGAGAGCATGAAGAGTTGGTCAAAAGTCAGGTTGAAGAGAGCCTATTTCACCTCAATGCCGAGGCAATGAAAAAAATTGTCATCGCATACGAACCCGTGTGGGCCATCGGGACAGGAAAGACAGCCACAACTGCACAAGCGCAGGAAATGCACGAGGTGATTCGTAAGCATTTGGCCTCAAAATTTGGTAACGACACCGCGAATCAAATTCCGATTCTTTACGGTGGCAGCGTGAAGCCTGATAATGCCAAGGAGCTTTTTGCATGCCCCGATGTGGATGGAGGATTGGTAGGTGGCGCCTCACTGAAGTCGCGCGACTTCGTGGATATTATTAAGTCAGCATAAGTTCATGTACCATACCCGGCTGACTGTGGTTTGCGATCCACAATTTTCTGAAATCTTGATTGCGGAGATTGGTGAAGCTGGCTTTGATGCTTTTCTTGAAAGTGAAAACGGCTTTGAAGCTTATGCAGAAGTCGATCGGTACGATCAGTTTAAGGTTGATGAAATCAAAACGAAGTACACAGCGGTACAGCCACTTGAGTTTTCCTTCGATCGGGTCGAGAAGCGAAACTGGAATGAAGAGTGGGAAAAAAGCTATGAACCCATCATCGTTGATAATCGGTGCTTGATCCGTGCGGAGTTTCACAATATTGAACAATCCTTTCCTTACGTGATCACCATCACGCCAAAAATGTCTTTTGGCACCGGTCATCATCAGACAACGTACTTAATGATCAAGTCGCAGTTGGATATCGACTTTGAAAACAAAGTGGTGATGGATGCCGGCTGTGGCACTGCTATTTTGTCAATCATGGCGAGCATGCGAGGCGCAAGGAAGGTGGAGGCCTTTGACATTGACGAATGGAGTGTAATCAATGGGAAAGAAAACATTGAAGTAAATCAGTGCGTCAACATTAACCTTGCACAGGGGCAGATCAGTGATCTATCCTTTGATGACAACTTTGACATTATTCTCGCCAACATCAATAAAAATGTGTTGCTTCATGAAATGCCGCAGTACTGTGCCTATCTCGTTGATGATGGTTTCTTGTTGTTAAGTGGTTTTTATGAAAAAGACATACCTGATTTGATGAGTCGCGCGCGACAATATAATCTTCATCAAGTGCAGAGTGATGTAAGAGAGGGTTGGGCCAGCCTGCTACTGTCCAAGAAAAAGTAGCTGATTTTTACTTTCATTAAAACTAAGTATCCCCTGTCGTTCGTTAAAGGAAATAGCCTTTTTAGCTTATTTGGCCATTATTTACGAATTTCACTGTTTCGGCAACTGTGAAGCAGGTCTTACCATATTTATTCATTCTTTTTATCGGAATAGGCACCCTTCAGGCACAAGATGCCAAGCCGACTTCTGTTAAACTTAACTTTCAGGATAGTATCCTTGTGGTGCTTGAAAACTCAAGGAATGTTGACGCAGTCGCGGTGGGCGGTGGTTTTGCCTCTGTTTGGGGGAGGTTGGGCCTAGACCAACAGCAGACCATAAAAAGGCAATCCCAGTTGATGAAGAAGAAGGGTTATAAACTCCGCCCTCAATTTGTCAACTACTATGGAGCAGTATCCAATGCAATTAATCGCGAAGGAGCTGATGCCTCAAAGATTTCAGAATTTCTTTCGGTAACTGATGAAGTGATCGAAAATGAAAACCCGACCAAAGCTGGAATATTTTTTAAAAACGTAAGACTGTTCTTTGAATATCACGCCCTACACTATGATCGGTCGTATAGATTGTATGCACGTGATGATGAGTATCATTTTGAATATAAAAAAGTTGAAACCTTTCCATCGCTCGGTGGCTTCGACACGAATGATCAAAATGATAACTACAACAACGACCTGAATAATTTCGATAGCAACCAGGACAACTTTGACGACAACAACGATCAGGATCAATTTGACCAGTGGGATAACCAGGATACGCAGGAAGACTTCAATTGGGACGATGAACCCGAGGAGGCACCGATGGAACCAACGATGCCCATCTGGATGCAACCAGCACCTCAACCCGAGTTAGGTGGCCCTATACTGCGATTTGACAGAGTGACGTTTAACTTCTCCACGCCTTACGACTCAGCGTTTCTGTCAGATACCAAGGGCGCTTTGTCTCTACTCGACAATACGTTTGTTGGAGAAGGGGGTCGTTTTGATTGGACACCAGCAGGTCTAAGTAAGGACTCAGTTTACTTTGACTTTACGCAATACAATTTCGATGTTTCTAAACCGGAGGTAAAAGCGGAACAGGGCAAGCTCACCTACCTGGGAAGAGTATCCGAAAGAGTTGACGGCATTTTTGAATTTAAAAGTGTGAGGCATAAGACACCGGAGACATCTTCTTATCCACGGTTCATGTCTTTCAATAGCAACATCGAAATGCTGGGGCTTGGAGATGAGAAAATGAAATACACCGGTGGCTTCGGCCTCAATGGCCGGAAGATTTATAGTTCATCGGTAAATGGAGAGCCTGCGAAGCTTGAGGTTTTTGGTGACACCGATAAAAAATTTGAAGCCAGATCAAGACTGTTTGAGTTTCAGGATTCAGTGATTTCATCGAGGCGAGCCATGGTGAAGATATATCAACAAAATGATTCCATCTATCATCCTGCAAATCAGTTTTGGTACAATTTCGGGAAGAGAGAGTTAGTACTTCAAAAAGAGAATGGCTACCTGAAAAATGCACCTTACTCCACCTCATATTTTAATATAGACTTTGGTGCAGATAAAATCAGATGGGATCTTAACGCGGACAGTCTCAACATCTACAGCTTTGGTGGCAGAAGTCAGTCGCCCATGGTGATTGAGTCTGTTGACTATTATGATCCCGAAGATTTTAGACTTCTGGCGGGATACGGTTTCAGCTTTCATCCTCTGGCCTTGGTGGCAAGCTATGCGTTTAGAAATGGCATTTATGAATTTTATGTGGATGACCTAGCCACCGCTACACGTCAGCGATCAGACGGTATGCGTATGGCCATGACCTTTCTGGCGCAGAAAGGTATGATCGACTACAACTCCAGCACGGGATATGTGAGAGTGAAAAACAAAGCGTTGCATTACTACGATGCCAGCAAAGGAGATGCAGATTATGATAACCTGAAGATTCACTCGATAGTTGATGGGCCCGCAAACGCAACCATCAACTTTGCCGATGGTAGAATGAATGTGCGTGGTGTTGAAGAATTCAAAGTGAGTGATTCATTGAATGTGGTAATCAAACCCGACAGCAGTGTGATCACGCTGATGCAAAATCGTGATATCAAATTTGATGGTAAAATCACGGCAGGAAATTTCGAGATCAACGGAAAAGATTTCATGCTGAAATATGACAGCTTCTTCATCAACCTCAATCACATTGACTCGATTCGTTTTTACATCACGGAAACCAACGCTCGAGGTCAGAGCATAAGAAGACGTGTGAACAATGCCATGGTGGGAGCAGACTCAACAGCAGCAGCAGCTGCCGGAATGCAAAACACATCCAAAACTTCGGGTACACTTTTTATTTCGAGGCCAGATAATAAATCGGGAAAAGAAAAAATTCCAAACTATCCACGACTTGATGCTACGGCTGGTGGAGTAATTTATTTTAATAGAAAAGAAGTGCTCAATGGAGCTTACGACCGATCGGTGTTTTTTGTGGTGCCTCCATTTAAGCTCGATAGCTTGAATGATGCGGACCCTGGCTCGATCAACTTCGAAGGTACGTTTGTGTCGAGCGGCATGTTCCCGAATTTCAAAGAGAAGCTCCATACGATGGCGGATAAGTCGCTGGGCTTTACTCACCGAATACCGGATTCAGGTTATCAACTTTTTCAAGGTGATGGGAAAATTGTGGGAGCAATGAGCCTTGACAATGCAGGTATCAGGGCTACTGGACGAATTGATTATCTGGCGGCTAGTGTTGAGTCAAATGATTTTGTCTTTTACCCTGACTCGGTTGTCGGAAGAGGAAATGTTGGCCAGCTAACTGAAAAACAATTCGGCTCGGTATGGTACCCTGAGGTCACACTGACCGAATTCAAATTGAATTGGTTGCCCAAGCAAGACAAATTCAATCTATCAAACCTTCGCGATCCATTTAACCTCTATCAATCTACAGCACAGCTTGATGGAAGACTTACAGTATCTAAGACGGGAGTCTCTGGTGGGGGTAAACTAATTACGCGCGGGTCGGAAGCTGTGTCAGAACAACTTTCATTTTCTGCAAAGGATTTTGGAGCGCGCCATGCAGACTTCCAGGTGAAAACGACTAACCCTGACAAACCCGCTCTTGCTGGCGATGACGTACGGTTGAAATTCAACCTTGAGCAAAACTACGCGGACATCAGTCCGGAGATTGCCGGTGAGGCAGCGCTTGAGTTCCCATATGCGCAGTTCAAGACATCTATCCCAGAAGCCAGGTGGGACTTGAATACACAAAAAATTGTGATGACTAAAGATCCGGATGTTCCGCTTGAGAATTCATATTTCTATACTACCCGGGAAGAACTGGATTCATTGAACTTCAATGCTGAAAAAGCGGAATATGATATTCAAACACAACAGTTGAGGGTAAGTGGTATTCCCTATATCGTGGTAGCGGATGCACGCATCACACCACAGAATAATGAAATCCTGATTCTTGAAAACGCGAAGATTGGTCAGTTGAAGAACACCACGATCGTGATGGATACATTGAATGCCTATCACAGATTGACAGAAGGTGTTGTGGATATCGTGTCAAGGAAAGAATTTTCCGGATATGCAACTTACCAGTATGTAAATGCGGTGAATGACACATTTGCTATCAAAATGACAGACTTTCACCTTGAGCCAATAACGGAACAAAGCAAATCGAGGAAGCATAGCACTGAGTCGATTGCCACTGAACAGACTGTGGCCAATGGCGCAGTAACGGAGAAAGAGAATATAATTCTTGCGCCAAGGATTTTTTATAAGGGAGATATGGTGATGTATGCGACCAGGCCTGCACTACAATTAAACGGAAGTGTTAAGTTAGACCTGAAAAAACTCAAGAACTACAACACTTGGATTCAGTATTCGCAAAGTGGAGATGAAAAGGAAGTGTACATTGATTTTGACAATGCTGTAACTGAGGAAGGAAGAAAGGTGGAGGCCGGACTTCATTTTGCAGATGACAATAGTCTCTACATCACGTTTGTGTTTGACAAAAAGAATCCGGATGATGATGATTTCTTCTTGCCGAGCGGATCTTTGTTTTTCGACAAGGAAAGTGGCGAATTCAAAATTGAAGACCGACTCAAGGCAACGGGCGAGAAACTCACCGGAAAAGTATTTGCTTACAACGAAGACAAGCAAGAGGTGCGCTTTGAAGGGAAAGTAAATTTCTTTGAAGAACGAGGTAAAGATTTTCGTGTGACGGCATCGGCCCTGGGTTCAGGAAATCTCGAAACCAATGACATTCGTCTGAATACATTTCTGATGCTCGACATGAACGTGCCAAGTCAGGCTTTGCAAATCATGGCGCTTGATCTACAGAATGTGATTAAGAATGAGGGAGCAGAAGAGGGGCTTGGAGATCAAACAGAACTACTTTACAAGATCGCGGATATAGTTGGGGAACGAGCAGTAAAAGATTTCGAGGAAAAATCACTTCAGGCTTACACTCCATTGATCACTATTCCTGAGCTGGGCAGACCGTTGGTTTTTTCAAACTTCAATCTCAAAAGATCAAAAGAATTCAAAGCGTTTTACAGCGAGGGAAAACTCGGCATGAGCAATATTTTGCGAAGCGACATCAATGGAGCGTTTGAAGGATTTATGGAGCTGAGGAAAAACGAAGACGGAAGCCCGGTTTATCACGTATTCTTTAAAGCATCACCAGATTCTTGGTACTACTTTGGCATGGAGGACAACCGCCTGATGATGCATTCATCTAATCCAGAGTTCAACAGCACGATTGCTAAGCGAACCAATGCCGCCAAGGCCAAAATAGGTGAACTCGTTTTCATCCCCGGCAGCGATGAAGAAACACTCTCCTGGATTAACAACTTCCGCAGAAAATACTATGGACTAGAGGCTCCCTATAGTTTAGGTGCTGGCACAGGCACTGAAAAGAAAAAGAAGGAAGACGTAGAGGATGACGGTTTTTAATTTAAGCCACTCATCACATCACCGTTTTTACTCCCGTTTCACAGTATCTACCTTTCGGCTCAATTCTTAGAAATCATGAAGAAGATCAGTCTCATTATTGGCCTTTGTCTGGCCTTTGTTGTTTCGTTTGCCCAAAACAATTATTTTTTTCCACAGGGCACCAATTTTGATCCGGCCATTCCTACTCCCGAACAATTTTTGGGATACCCAATTGGTGATTGGCATACACGGCACGATCGGATTGTAAATTACTTTGAGGAGCTGGCTAAGGTTTCCCCAAAAGCACATTTTCAAATTATCGGCTACACCAATGAGCATCGTGCTCAAGTTGTATTAACAATAACCAGTCCGGAGAATTATGCAAAAATAGGTGACATACAAAAGGAACACGCGAGACTGACCGATCCTACTCAGTCCGTTTCTACCGCTGGAATGCCGGTGATTGTTACTCTTGGTTACAATGTTCATGGGAACGAACCATCCAGCAGTGAAGCCGCGATGTTGACAGCGTATTATTTGATTGCTCGTCAAGGTGCTGAGGCCGACCAGACTTTGCGTGAGAGCGTTATTCATATCGATCCCAATTACAATCCTGATGGAAGAGACAGACATAGCACCTGGGCGAATATGCACAAGGGATCACCGCCAGTTGCTGATCCTCTGGATCGCGAACACAATGAAGGTTGGCCACGAGGAAGATTTAATCATTATTGGTTTGACCTGAACAGAGATTGGCTGCCACTCGCTCATGTAGAAAGCCAAAATCGTCTTGAGTTTTTTCACAAATGGCTTCCCAATGTTTGCACCGACTTTCATGAGATGGGGACAAACGGTACCAATTTTTTCGAGCCGACAAAGCCATACGGCTCTGAGAACCCTGTTGTACCTCGAGACAACTATGACAAACTCAATCCACTCTTCGAAAAATATTTTGTAAAGGCACTGGATGAGATCGGTTCGTTGTATTGGGCAAAGGAAGTATTTGACAATTCATATCCGGGGTACGGAAGTACCTATCCCGACATTCATGGCGGACTGGGCCTGGTATTTGAGCAGGCTAGTTCACGCGGTCATGTGCAGCAGAGTTCTACACGGGTTATTACTTTTCCTTTTACCATTCGCAATCATGTGCGCACAGGATTAGCCACGGTCAAGGCGTCTGTCGAAAATCGCGAGTTGCTACTGAAACATCAGCAAGATTATTTCAAGTCTGCGTTGGACGAGGGAAGGAAATCTGCAATCAAAGCTTACGTGTTTGGTGATAACAACGATAGAGGAAGGACGAATGCCTTTGCAGAGCTGCTGTTGAAGCACAGAATTGAAACTTATGCACTAGACGCTGACCTAAATGTTGGCGGTATGCGCTATGAAAAAGGGAAGGCATTTGTTGTGCCTACCGATCAGAGGCAGTATCGCATGGTAAGATCCATGTTTGAAAAAGTGACCAAGTTTTATGACAGTGTCTTCTATGATGCTTCATCATGGACGATGGCCTTGGGTTATGGTCTTCCTTACGATGGATTATCTGCCTCAGTGAAGTTCTCTCGCGGAGAAAAAATCAATTTTGAAAGTATTGCACCAAAGCCAGCTCCTGTTCCAAAGTCAAACTATGCTTATATCTTCGAGTGGAATGAATACTATGCTCCCAAAGCGCTTTATCATCTTCTGAACAATGGCGTGTTTGCAAAGGCTGCGTTCAAGCCATTTACCGCAGTAGTTAACGGTCAGAATAAAAATTTCGGTTACGGAACAATTGTGGTAGCTGTGGCCGACCAGAACCTGCCCGCAGACGAAGTTTATGCACACATCAAAGAAGCGTCTCGCAAGAGTGGGGTCGACATATACAATGTTGAAACAGGAATGACTGCTCAAGGTGTCTATCTCGGGAGTGGAAACATCCGAACTGTTGAGAAGCCAAAAGTGATCATGCTGATTGGCAATGGCGCATCACCCACCGAAGCAGGGGCGATTTGGCATCTGCTTGACACAAAAGTAGAAATGCCTATTACCAAAGTTGACACTGATCAATTCAGTCGTGTGAATTTGTTTAATTATAACACGCTGATACTTGTGTCAGGTAATTATGGAATGTTGGGGGACAAAGGTGTGGAGAAAATAAAGGATTGGGTAAAGGAAGGAGGCACCTTAATTCTTCAGCGCTACGCTGTGAATTGGGCGATCAATAGCAAGTTGATTGATGAGCAATTGGTTAAAGACAGTGGTGACCAGTCCCAACAAAGATTTGACTACGTTACCGCTGACGACCACAATGGCTCCAGGGAGATCGGTGGCTCGATGTACATGGCTGACCTCGACATTACACATCCACTCGGTTTTGGTTACGCAAGAAGAAATTTGCCCGTGTATCGCAATCATGACGTATTTATTCAGCCGAGTAAGAGTCCGTTTAACACTGTAGTGAAATATACTGCCAATCCGCTGTTAAGTGGCTACGTTCATTCGAGCAATCTCAATAAGATCAGGAACTCTGTGTCGCTGGAGGTTACAGGTGTTGGACGAGGCCGCGCAATTCTCTTTGTAGATGATCCAAATTTCAGAGGTTATTGGTATGGAACGAACAAGCTGTTTTTCAACGCGCTGTTCTTTGGATCGCACATTGCAGCTCCCAATTTCAGCGGACAATAAAGACAAGTTAAGATTCAGTAGAAGAAAGAGACTCAATGAGTTTCTTTCTTTTTTTGTCTGAACGGATTCCGTGCCAGAACATGATGGGAGTATAGAGGAAGTACATAAACCCTGCGTACGCTCCGACATAAGTATTGCTCCTCAGCAGGAGTGTGACAATCACGGAGAGGGCAGGAATGGAAGCCATTAAGAGATTCGTTCTGAGACTTACGTTGGTGTCAAATAATTCAATCTCATCAAGTTCAAGTTCATCGGCTTTCTTTCGCGCGTATTGATACATCCAGGCCAAAATCAAAAAGATGCTGGATGCACCAACTCCGTAGATGATCATGAGATCATCAACCTCGTCTGCACTGATCATTTCTGTTAAATCCTGAATAAATTTTTCATTGCTGGAAAACCAGTACAAGATTGGCAGAGACAACATCTTGGTAAGAAACTTCAAGGGATAGACATAAAAAAGTACGATGAATAGAAAGATTGTATTCAGGAAAATGATCTTTGGATTTCGAAGTCCATAGCGGAGAAAATAGATGAAGTGCTCGTGCCAAATAAGAATAATTAGCGCGATGCAAAATGCGAAGGGCAACAGTTCGTGAGTGAATAAAATAATGTCCTCAAATTTTTTAGGAGCGGAAGTGCTTATCAACAATAAAGCCAGCGCAAGCGCAAACACTGAGTCGCTTATGGCTTCCAGACGGCTTCCTTCTTCACCACGGTATCTGAATTCTTTGTTCATTCCGATGTAGTGTCGTTTGAGGCTCTCCCGAATCATGATTTGCGTCTAGTCAATCCTTACTAAACATAATAAAAAAATACCTGACCTCAATTGATAGCTACTCGATTGGCGGTGGCTTGACAAATGCCGGATTAAAGGGCGAGGCATCTTGGTGTGCTTTAATCGCTTTTCGAGACAGATAGATTGCGACAACTAAAGAGATAAAAGCCCCAAGCCAAATACCTGGGACAAACGAGATAAACAGAAAATAATCGTAAGCTCCATGAAAGAGTGTTGCAATGCCGAGTGCATGCAGTGCGTAGTAACCTTTCTTGTGTTCATGTTTGGCCTTGCCAAGATAAAAGCCCATGAGCACCGCAAAAGTAGCATGCGCAGGAACAGCAGTGAACATTCTAAAAATAGCAACACCTACACCTCCTTCAAATGCGTAAAGGACATTTTCCAATGTGGCAAAGCCCATGCTCACCATTACGGCATACACAATTCCATCAAAAGGCTCGTTGAAATTTTTATTTCGGTATAAAATGCCTCTTACAAAAACGAATTTGCTAAACTCCTCTACGAGCGCAACGATAATAAAGGCGTGAACTGCCTGTTCGGATACATCGCTTTCATTGATCGTGATGAATGTGCCTATTATGGTGCTGATCACCAGCGTAATGATTACGCTTCCAAATCCAAAGAAAAAGCTTCGAACCAATAAGCCGATGGGCTCCTTCTCGTGCTTGTCATGCAGGTAGATGTAAACCATAATCGCTAAGCCAGGAGCGAGAGCGATGGCAAGCAGGATGAGAACGCCCATACGGGAATGTTAAAGTTTATTCGATGGCAGCTTCTACCTCATCCATTTTTGATTCTGAATAACCACCGGATGTTGCAAAAACAATCTTACCATCTTTATCGAGTACGAAGAAATAAGGAATATCTCTTTTCTCAAAATCTAATTCTTGTTTATAGGTTTTGATTTCTCCCTTGTAGAAAAGGATGTAAGGAAGAAGTTGTGGGTCTACTTTCTTAAGAGCCTTGCGCTTTGCGGTTCCCGTGGCAGCTGCATTCACACCAGTAAACATGGGCACAAAATAGACATTCACATCATAGCCAAAGCCAGCCATCAAACCTTTGGTCTTTTGGATGAATTTGTAAAACACAGGCTCAAACCAGCTATTTAGCTCGTCTTCCGATTTCTTGGAGTAAGCCAAACCCAACAATGTATATTTTCCCTTGGTATCGTTCGGAAGACTTACTTTTTTGTCTTCAACGGTTTCCGCTTCCATGTCGGGAAACGTTTTGCCGATCACCTGAGCAAATGAGGGTGCAGAAAAAGCCAATAAGACAATAATTGTCTGTAGAAGTCGCATATTTTGTGTTTTGAGAATGATTAAACTATTTGATTCTTGAATATAGAAACTTTGAAGGCAACATTAATGCCAACGCAATAGGTATATTTGATATTATGTTGAAGAAAATGTTAAAATATATTCTCCTCACTGTTTTCGTTGCAAATGGCGCAGTGCTGAATGCACAAATACCGTCTGCAGAAAGTGTTTTGAAAAAAGCTATTCAATACCACGATCCTAAGAATCAGTGGAATTCATTTAGCCATGAAATGACTTTTGTATCTGAGCGACCCAATGGCCCCGATAGAAATTCTGTTGTGACAATTGACAACAATCGTGGATTTTTCAGTTTGAGGGAAAGCAATAACGACATGGAAATTGTGATGGAAGATTGTAAACAAATGCCCGCTGATAAAACCTGTGATCAGGTGAAGCGGACGAGAAATTACTATCTCTATTTGTGGGGTTTGCCAATGAAACTAATGGATGAAGGAACCGCGTTGAGTCCCATGGTCAGCGAGGAGAAGTTCAATGATCGCGATTGTTACGTGCTTCGGGTCGATTATGATCAAGACGTATGGTTCTATTACATCGACAAAAATTCAAATGCGATGATCGGGTATATGTTTTATAAAGACGAGCCAAACCAAAAAGGCGAGGTGATTTACCTGGATGGTGAAGTAAAAATTGATCAGATGAGAATACCGAAGAGCAGAAAATGGTACACTACGCCTGACAATAAATTTTTGGGTACGGATATCTTAACCTCATCGAAGTAGTGGAAAACAAGCCATTTTCAGAGACTGTCCTTTTCAAAATCATGCTGGGGGCCATCCTGGCAGGTCTTTCGATATTCTTTATCATCTATTTCAAAGATCTGCTAAAGCCGTTTGTCATGGCGGTAATGGTGTGGTACCTGATCAAGACCATTTACAATTACATCGGCAAGATCAAGATCGTTGGCAAACAACTTCCTCGGTGGTTGAGAGGAACTATTGCGATGGTGTTGATATTTGCTGTAGTTCAAGTAACTATCAACCTCATTGTGCTCAGCTTGAGCGACATAGTTGACAATTTTTCTGAATATAAGGCTACGCTCAGCACGTTTCTGGAGGACATGGGGGCGACATTTGGATTTACAAACATTACCGAAAGCCTGCTTGAACAAACCAACAAACTTGATTTGCAGGGATTTCTCGCAAGCGTGGTTTCCTCCCTCTCTGCTACCATTGGAAACATCGTCATCATTATTATTTACATCGTGTTTTTATTGTTGGAAGAGGTTGCCTTTTCAAAGAAAATAGACCTGATTTTTACAGATCCTAAGCGCAGAGATCGCATCAGTAAAATTCTAAATGAGATTTTCGTTTCCACTAACAAGTACATTACGCTAAAGACCGGTATTAGCCTGTTGACCGGGGCATTGAGCTTTGTTGTGCTGTTGCTATTTGGAATAGACTATGCCTTTCTGTGGGCGTTTCTCATTTTTCTCTTCAACTACATTCCATATATAGGATCTTTGGTGGCCACATTGTTGCCCGCCATTTTTGCTATTATCCAGTTCGGATCGTTGTGGTCTTTTGTGTGGGTATTTGCATGCATAGAAACGATCCAACTCATTGTTGGAAACTACATCGAGCCTAAGCTAATGGGTAAGTCACTCAACCTAAGCCCGCTGGTTGTAGTAGTGGCCCTTTCGTTTTGGGGCTATGTGTGGGATTTGCTGGGCATGTTTCTGTCTGTACCAATTACTTCAATCATGTTGATCACGTTGGCGCAGTTTCCAGCTACGCGTGGCATTGCCATCCTCCTTACGGAGAATGGCAACATTGAAAATATCCTGGTAAAGAGAGAAGACTAGTTCACCTCGTTGAGTTTGGTGGTTCCTCGTGCCACTGAGAACGACTTTGCGAGTTGTTCGCTGCTTCCTTGTTTTCTCAGCGTTTCCACGTAGTACCAATCTGCTTGTGCCTGCGCAGGTGTCAATGTTAAAATCATGTAGCCGTGGTCACGATTGTTGGTATACTTAATGTGTGGATTGGTTTCCATCAATTTGATCTCAGACTTCTTAACTTCCTCTGTTGGATTTCTTTCGTTGCTGTTGGCCGCTGAAATGCTTGGTGTTCCAAACTCAATGGCAAACGCTCCTTGCGATGTTGTAGGATTATAAGTGTTGGCTACGTCAGTAGCGACTTCGAACGCCCAGGAAGCATGTGTATCACCGGTGAGGAACAGCACATCTCTGATCCTGTTGTTGACAATATGTTCCTTAATAAAATTTTTCTCTGCGGGGTAGCCATCCCATGAGTCAAGGTTTCGTGGCATTCGTGGCAATACCTGACTTAAGTCGATATCTGAAAATATGACCTGATTGCCAATCAGTTTCCAAGTTGCGCGAGAGGAGGAAAGGCCATTTTCAAACCAAGTCAACTGTTCTTGACCAAGCATGCTTCTGTCTACTGCGTGGTAGTTAGGATCATTTAGGCTGTCCACTGGTTTGGTACGACCTGCGAGGCGTTCATCAAGCATGAAAAGATCGGCAAGGGGCCCGAACGAAACCTCGCGATACAACTCTTTACTTTCTCTGATTGGAAGCCACTCGTAGTATGCTTGCTTCGCTGCTTTTTTTCTGGCTTCGTAATCGCCCTCCTCAGGTTGATGATTTTGTGCGCCTTCCACGTACGAATTGTTAGCCACTTCGTGATCATCCCAAATGGTGATGAACGGATGTTGCTGATGGACTTTTCTTGAACCGATATCGGTTCGGTATTGCGAATATCTTGTGCGATAATCTTGAAGCGTTACAATTTCGTGTTCCGGTAGATTAAATCTTCCGATGGTCGTATCACCATATCGTCCCACGGCATATTCATAAATGTAATCGCCCAGGTGCAGCACTGCATCAAGTACTGGTCTTTTGGACATGTTCTCATAGGCATTGAAGTATCCCCATTCCCAGTTGCTGCAGCTCACAACAGCAAATTGTAGAGAATCTCTGCTATCAATAGGTGTCGTTTTAGTTCTACCAACTATTGATGTTCCATTGAGGGCTTTAAATCGGTAGTAATAAACATGATCCGGTTGAAGCCCATCTACATCTATTTTTACAGTATAGTCGTGATCTGCCTTTGCGCTCAATGTGTCTGATTTATAAATAGAAGTAAACTGAGGTGTTTCCGCGATCTCCCACTCCACAGGAATCGAGGACATCATCTTTTCAGGTGTGACACGCGTCCAGATGATCACCCTGTCCGGCAATGGATCTCCGGAAGCTACTCCATGATAAAATGGTTTCAACGAAGCATCATACAGTGCTGCAACCGGATCTATATACACATCTGGAATTGATTCCTGATTGGAGGTGCACGATGAAATTATAAGGGTGCTTGCGATGAGGGAAAGGAACGCGATGTATAGCTTACTCATTTGTTTTTTGTTTCAAGGTAGCGTAATCGGCAGCAACATACTGTGACTTTAGTTGATCAAAACATTAAGATTGCCCCGTTTCAAGAATATCAACTTTAAGAAACTATGACTTAAAGCTTGTAAATTGAGCCCTCTAAAACAATGCTAAAGTTTTCGATCGACAACAGAGATTCATGAAAAAGTACTTCTTAAAACTCTATCAGTATAACCAATGGGCCAACAAACGAGTAATGGATTGTCTTGTTCGGCAAAACGTAGATGATGAAAAAATATTGGTTCTGATGAGTCATGTAGTGTCAGCGCTGTTTATTTGGCTATGCAGAATTACCGGAGAGTCACCAGAGCCATACCCTTTGTGGAAGCAGTATTCATTAGAGGAGTTGACGAAAATGAGTGATGAGATCACTCAGCGTTGGGTTAAGTTCGTAGAGGGTGAGGAGAGTTTCGATCGTGTTTTGGTGTACCACAATTACGTGGGTGATCCATACAAGAATAACGTTGAGCAGATAATGATTCACCTGGTCAATCATTCGTCCTATCATAGAGGCCAGGTTGCATTGTTACTTCGCGAAAAAGGCTTTGAGCCAATAAATACTGATTTTATTACCTACGACCGGGTGATCACCGGCCAATGGAAGGACTAAACCATTTGTTGAAGTTCATTGTTAACAATAATCTAAACCCCGCTTTGTCATGAAAAAAGTTTACTTGATTTCGCTTTTGCTGGCGCTAACGCTCGCAGGCTATGGCCAGGGTGACGTTACCATATGTCATACTCCGGCAACAGAAAAATTTGCGCTCTTCGCTTCGAGTGAAGACTTTAACAGTGAACATCAAATGCCCAGGGCTTACGTTCACGTAAGTCAATCGGGCGGTAAGATGATCACGTTCGATTGCCCCGATGGTATGAAAGCCAATGCGTACGTGGTCACATCAGGTTCAAAAACCAACAACTGGATTTTTGTTTTTCAGGAATGGTGGGGATTGAATGATAACATTAAAAAATGGGCTGATGATTTGCACAAAGAAGTTGGCAACGTGAATGTGATTGCGTTGGATATGTATGATGGCAAGTTGGCAACGGATCGTGAAAATGCCGGAAAGTACATGCAGGCCTTTAAGCAAGAACGGGGCGATGCAATTGTGAAAGGAGCATTGAACTACGTAGGTGACAAAGCAAAGGTAGGCACCGTAGGTTGGTGCTTTGGTGGCGGTCAGTCGCTGCAGGCTGCGCTAAATGCTGGCAAACAAACAGTAGGCTGCGTGATGTATTATGGAATGCCTGAAGAAGATGTAAGTCGTTTGAGGAATCTGAATAGCGATGTGCTCAACATTTGGGCGACACAGGATCAGTGGATCAATAAAGATGTGATGGATAAGTTTGAAAGGAACATGGCTGAAGCAGGGAAGAAACTGACAATTGAATCATACGATGCTGATCACGGTTTTGCCAATCCCAGTAACGCGATTTACAATGAGAAAGCCTACATGGATGCCAAGGCGAAGACTATAAAATATTTCAAGTCAAAATTTTGATGGAGTAAGAACGGCAATAGGAGGAAAGAACCTATTGCCGTTTTTCACAGCAAGGTGAGCATGTATTTGATCACATCTGTTGTTGTTATAATACCCACCAGTTCAGTTTTATTATCATCGGCAACGACAGGCAGCGCGTGAAACTCTGAAGAGGCAAAAACCTCAGCAACTTTTTTTATTGCGTCTGACTGCTTCACCACTTTGGGTTTGTGTGTCATCACCTGCGAAATAGATAGCATTTCGAAAACAGCATCATCTGCGTCTTCCTGATCATCATACATACCGCTAAAAGTCAGCCGATTGATATCTGTTCTGCTGATGATACCCACCAGCGATTTATCTTTTACCACCGGCACATGACGGATTTTATGCTTATTCAGCAGGCTCCTCACTTCTTTGAGACTATCATCAATGTTTACGCTAAAAACATGTGACGTCATTATTCGGCTTACGTCATCTTTCTTCATAACCATGATCGTTTGATCCAAGATAGTTGTGAAGATGAGGATAGGAATATGACTCTTGTCAGGTGATGATCAGATTTTGATCACTGTTCCCAAACTACGGAACCTTCCTGGTGGTACCACTTTGGATAATTTGGCAGGTGGATTTTTTCGATTTCGTTCCGTTTCAATTTCATGGATGGGGTCATCATTCCATTTTCTATCGTCCAGTCACTTTTCATGATAACGGCTGTGGCCAATTGCTCATGCGACTCCAGGTGTTTGTTGATTTCTTTCATCGTAGTGTCAACACTGTGAATTAATTCATCGCGACTTTTTTGACGGGCACCTGCTGTAAGCACAGTCAGGGCGATGGGCTGTGGCACACCCATTCCTACCACACAAACCTGCTCTATGTCTGCATTCTGCGCCATCTTTAGTTCAATTGGAGCAGGAGAGATGTATTTTCCTTTATCAGTTTTAAACTGATCTTTTACGCGACCTATTATCGTTAGATATCCTTCTGAATCAATTTCGCCTGTGTCGCCAGTTTTCAGGTAGCCTTCTTCATCGAACATCGTGGCCGTCATCTCAGGTTCCTTGTAGTAGCCTTTCATTAGGCAAGGACTTTTTACACGAAGCTCTCCATCCTCAGCAAGCTTCACCTGCAAGCCTTCCATCGGCTGGCCTACGGTACCAAATTTGTTGGCCCCGGGCCTGTTGAAATGCGCATAAACGCAATCCTCTGTCATGCCAAGCACTTGATAGATGGTAATACCTAGCCGATCATACCACTCCAAAATACTTTTACTTAATGGCGCTGCTCCGGAAAGAAACAGCTCTGACTTATCTAATCCGAGTTTCTTTTGAATCGTCTTCTTCACCAATGAACTGACAATAGGAATAGATAATAACCGGTCAAGTTTTTTCTGCGGCATTTTTTCCAGAATCTTTTCCTGGAACTTCGCCCAAATCCTTGGCACTGCTATGAAGTAATTTGGACGCGTGTCGGCAAGATTTTTGGCAAACGAATCGAGCGATTCAGGAAAGCTATATTGAGCACCGAGGTAGAGTCCTTCAAATTCAACACCTAATCTTTCCGCAATATGACAAAGCGGAAGATAGGACATCACTCTTGGCCTTTTCGGAAACGAAACCACTTTTTGAGCCATCTTCACAGTGATATCAAATGAGCCCATGGTGTGCATGACACCTTTTGGTCTGCCTGTTGTGCCTGACGTGTAAATGATAGTTAAAAGATCATCTGGCCTGAACATGGCCACATTCTTAATGGGTGTTTGCGTTTTCAGCAGGTCTTCCCAGATCGCACCGTCCTCAACGCCATAGGTTGAGATACTGATCTTATGAAGTGAATCTGGAATACCAGGCTTTTGGGAAGCGTAGTTGTCCAGTTTGCCAATAAACACAACCCTTGACTCACTATGCTCCAATACTTCTTTGATACTTTCCGCTGAAAGAGTTGCATACACAGGTACTGAAACATGCCCCGCCATTATTATTGCGATGTCGGCCATGATCCACTCGGTACAATTTTTAGATAGGATGGCAATGTGACTGTGAGCCGGCAACTTCAGCGACTCGATATGCCCCGCTATCTTTCTGATTTCCTCTCCAGCCTCTTGCCAGGTCCTTGTTTTCCATGTGTTACCAAAGGGCTGGCGAAAGGCGATGTCATTTGGTGCAGTCTTTTCCCAATGTAAAAAGTATTCAAGAGGTCCGTTCATAGGGGATTTATTTTAGGTGAGCCGAGACGCTTCTTTGTACGGCATTCTGCTGTTGATAAAAATACAATTTTTATACTAATGTTAACGGCCGTTGATTAAGTTGCCGCCATGTCCAAAAACGCCAAAAAATTATTTCTACTTGACGCTTACGCCCTGATTTACAGAGCCCACTTTGCATTTACCAAAAATCCGCGTATTAATTCTAAGGGTCGCAACACTTCAGTACCATTTGGATTTACCAATACGTTGATGGAAGTCTTACAAAAACAAAAACCATCACACATCGCTGTGGCGTTTGATACAGCCGCCCCAACTTTTAGAGACGAGATATTTAAGGAATACAAAGCAACCAGACAGGAAACACCAGAAGATATTCGGTACGGCATTCCAATAGTCAAAGAGATAATTAAGGGATTCAATATTCCCATCCTTGAAATGGATGGATACGAGGCTGACGATATCATCGGCACGCTGGCATCTCAGGCAGAGAAAAAAGATTTCGAAGTGTACATGATGACGCCTGATAAGGATTTTGGGCAACTCGTGCGCGACAACGTATTTCTATACAAACCTGCCTATATGGGCAATGCCGTTGATGTGATGGGAGTGAAAGAGGTTTGCGAAAAATGGGACATCGACAATGTATCACAGGTGATTGATATGCTTGGCTTGCAAGGCGATACTTCTGATAACATTCCCGGAATCCCTGGTATTGGCCCGAAGACAGCAGCTACACTTCTGAAAACCTATGGCACAGTAGAGAATATTGTAAAGAATGCACATGAACTGAAAGGGAAACAAAAGGAAAGGGTTGAAGAATTTGGCGATCAAGCTATCCTGTCGAAGAAACTGGCGACTATTGTTACTGACGTTCCAATCAAGTTGGATGAGGAGAAGTTGAAATACACTGCACCGAATGAAGCAGCGCTAAGACCAATTTTTGAAGAGCTCGAATTCCGGGCAATCATGAACCGCGCGTTTGCAGGGTTAACAGAAACTGAAACTGCAGCTCCTGAGTCCGCGAAGGCCGGTCAGCTATCGATGTTTGGTGGAGGATCTGCAGTAAAGGAAAAATCAGCGAAGCCGGGCAAGTCGAAATATCATATCGTTCAATCTGCTGAAGAAAGATCTACGTTGATTGCAAAGCTTCTTGAACAAACAGAAATAGCTGTAGAAACATCAACGGACGAAGAGCTCCACTTCGACTTTATACTAAAAGGCATCACGTTTTCATTTGGAAACGAGACTCACTATGTAGAAGTACCAGATGAAAAACAGGCAAGTGCGATTGTCAAAGAATTCGCGAAGGTTCTTGAAGAAGAACGCATCAGAAAGTGTGGACACAACATCAAGCTCACCACTCTTGCGCTGAAGAAATATGGGGTCGAACTCAAGAGTCGGCTTTTTGATACACTTTTAGCGCACTATCTGATCGAAGCGGAGTCATCACACGAGATGGATATCCTTGCCAACCAATATCTGGATTATCAGATCGTGGGTAGCGAAGATGATAGAGATAATGTGTGCGAGCGTGTCGCTTTGGTGCTACCATTGAAGGCAGCGCTAAAAGCAGAACTTGAGACAAAGGGTCATTCCAAATTGATGAGCGACATTGAAATGCCGTTGGTGGAAGTGCTTGCGTCAATGGAATCGGAAGGAGTGAAGGTAAATCTCGACACACTTGAATGGATGTCCAAAGGACTACAGAAGGACAGTGAACAGGTGCAGCGAGAAATTTTTAAACTGGCCGGCACTGAATTCAATATTGCTTCACCAAAGCAAGTTGGAGAAATTCTTTTTGACCGATTAAAGCTTGTTGACAAACCGAAGAAGACCCGCACCGGACAGTATGCAACTGGTGAAGATGTGCTGTTGAAGTTGGCAGGAGACCACGAGATCGTACAGAAAATGTTGGAGTTCAGAGAATATGAAAAGTTAAGGTCTACATATGTGGATGCTCTGCCAAGGATGATCAGCCAGGCCGATGGCAGAATTCACACTGACTATCGACAGGCGGTGGCGGCAACGGGAAGATTGAGTTCAATGAACCCAAATCTGCAAAACATTCCAGTAAGGACGGAGAAGGGGCGACAAATCAGAAGCGCGTTTGTGGCACGCGATAAAGATTATCTTTTTATGTCAGCCGACTATTCACAAATTGAGCTTAGAATAGCAGCCTCATTTGCTAAGGATGACATAATGATTGAAGCGTTTCGTGAGGGAAGAGATATTCATGCAACCACAGCGGCACGAGTTTTCAATGTGCCGTTGGATAAAGTAACGCCAGACATGAGGAGAAAGGCCAAAGAAGTGAACTTTGGAATTCTGTATGGAAGTACCGCTTTTGGCCTTGCTCAGAACCTCAATGTCTCCCGCACAGAAGCATCTGAAATTATTGAAGCTTACTTTAAGGAATTCTCCTCCATCAAAAGATACATGGATGACTCAATTAACCTGGCTCGAGAGAAGGAGTATGTCGAAACCATTCTAGGTAGACGCAGGTACTTGAGGGACATCAATTCAAGAAACATTTCTACCCGGGGTTTTGCTGAGCGAAATGCAATTAACGCTCCGATTCAAGGAAGTGCAGCTGACATCATCAAGATCGCCATGGTGCATATTCAAAACTGGCTGAAACGCGAAAAACTCAAAACCAAAATGATCCTTCAAGTGCATGATGAATTGATTTTTGATCTGCACCGTGATGAGGAAAAGGTTGTGAAACCAAAAGTAGCGGAACTGATGAAGACAGCCGTAATACTTGACGTGCCGATGGAAGTTGAAGTAGGTGTGGGAGAGAACTGGCTGGAGGCGCACTAATCGCTTTTCTTTTTAACAATTCGAATTTGAACTCAGGAATTTAACAACCAAAATGACTTGGTTTTGAAAAGGCTAAGTGCTTAATTCGATATGTTTTTGAATGCATAATGGCTAGGCAGACCGACATTAGATTTAGCTTCAGGATATTTGTTGGAGGCAAGCGCTACATTGGGCCGGGACGCGTGCAATTGATGGAGGGTATCATGAAGCACGGTTCTATTGCGAGGGCCGCTCAGGATATGGATATGTCGTACCGAAAGGCTTGGCAGTTGGTAAAAGACATGAATGCTATCGCAAAAAGACCGCTGGTCGAGAAGCAGCTCGGGGGAAAATCTGGAGGTGGAGCTTTTGTCACGGAGGCAGGAAAAGAAGTGATGAAACAGTATTACTCTATTCAAAAACAAGCAACGTCTTTGTTCAGTAAAGCGAGTAGTAATTTGAAGGTCTAAAATTTTTTTGAAGGCATTATGTTTTTAAAAACATATCGATTAATAATGGTCATTGTATTGATGCCATTGTTTGCACACGCGCAGAAGACAGTTCGACATTCAAATCAACAATGGGTACAGTATTACAATCAGTTGAAACTGAACAGTCACTGGACTTTGATGACTGATGGTGGTTTTCGATGGGCTGACAAATTTTCAACAAAGGCATTGTTCATAGCGAGGATAGGGATCGGCTATAATATTAATTCACATCTCCGTGTAGGGGCTGGCCTTGCATCAACGGGTGCTTACTCATCTTCATCACTCAGTAAGTTGGAGTACAGACCTTATCAGGAATTGTTTGCTTCTTATAAATATGGCAGAGTTGGCCTTCAACACAGATTTCGAGTGGAAGAGCGATATTTTAAAAGCGTTGTCGATGGAGACCCGCAGTCGGGTCATAATTTTAATTTTCGCTTGCGGTATCAGATATCTGCCAATATCCCGTTGCTTAAACTTTCACCTGATAATCCGGATAAAATACTTTCACTTGGAATCGGTGATGAAATTTTTATCAATGCCGGCCGAGAGATAGTTAATAATATTCTTGACAAGAATAGAATTATCATCGGTCCTGCAGTGCAGTTCAACAAACAGTTGACTGTCGCGTTGTCTTACACTCATCAGTATTCACAACTGGCTACGGCTGGGGCTTATGCTCATGATGACGTCATGTGGTTGGCTATTCGTCACAATCTCGATCTGTCAAAACATAAACCTGAATGAAGAAAATCGTCTGGCTTTTGTTCTTGTTTACAGCGGCTTGCAACACGCCAGGCAAGAGACTTGCCATTGCCACGGCTGCTAATGTGCAATTTGCCATGGAGGATTTAGTTAAAGAATTTGAAAAGGAAACGTCAATAGCTTGCGAGATTATTTTGGGGTCGTCAGGACAACTAACCGCACAGATTACAGAAGGTGCACCATATGATGTGTTTGTTTCTGCCAACATGATGTATCCGGAGGATTTATACAAGAAGGGACTCACCGTCAAAGCCCCTGAAATTTATGCCAATGGCGTGCTCATACTTTGGACTCTTCAAGATCAGCAGGATATATCATTCGGGCAGCTTAAGGATAATAGCATTAAGCACATTGCTGTGGCTAACCCAAAAACTGCTCCTTATGGAGAGGCCGCTATCCAAACGTTGGATCAGTTGCAACTTTTAGAGGAGATTAAAGACAAGTTAGTTTATGGTGAAAGTATTTCACAAACAAATCAATTTATCATTTCGGGTTCTGCCGACATTGGTTTCACTGCCAAGTCTGTTGTGGTATCGGATGAAATGAAAGACAAGGGTACCTGGATCGAGGTGCCAGACACACTCTACAATCCCATTGCGCAAGGTGTAGTAGTGATCAAACGCGAGGGGAGTGACAAAGCGCAAAAATTTGCAACATTTCTTTTGTCAAATAAAGCCCGACAAATTCTGGATGCTTATGGTTACAACGTAAGTCAAGGTAATGAATAAGTTAATCGGGATAATTTCCAACATACAAACCGAAGGTCAATTGTCTCTGGTGTCAATTAATGTCGGCAGTCACTTGATCAACTCTATTGTGCTTGAGACGCCGGCAAGCGCTTCTTATCTGATTATTGGTGGAGAAGTAAAGGTTTTATTTAAGGAGACTGAAGTGATTATTGCGAAGGGTGCTATTGAAAATATCAGTCTTCAGAATAAACTATTTGGAAAGATTATCAATGTCGAGTCGGCAGCGCTCTTGTCAAGAATTACGATAGACATCGGTATTGAAAAAATCGCTTCAATCATTACGACAAACGCTGTCAAGCAACTGAATCTGAATGTGAATGATGAGATTGTAGCTATGGTTAAAACCAACGAGATAACGCTTGCTGTCTGATGGAGTGGAGCCCAATCATATTAACGTTTGAACTGGCAGCAGTCACCACGCTGATTTTATTTTTTCTTGCAACTCCAATGGCATATTGGCTTTCATTCACCAAGTCTCAATTCAAGCCGATAGTTGAAACACTGGTTGCGTTGCCTATTGTTTTACCTCCCACTGTGCTGGGATTTTATTTGCTAATCGCCTTCAGCCCCAACAGTGCAGTAGGCCAATTTTTGAACGATGTTTTTGGCATTCAGCTTGCTTTTTCATTTAGTGGATTGGTGGTGGCTTCGATTTTCTATAGCCTGCCATTCATGGTGCAGCCCATTCAGTCGGGGTTAAGCAATCTTTCCAGCTCGCTGACGGAGGCTTCGCTGACGCTTGGTAAATCAAAGTTTACCACGCTCACCAAAATTCTCTTGCCAAACATCAAGCCGTCAATCCTGACTGGTATTGTACTTACCTTCGCCCATACAATCGGTGAGTTTGGTGTGGTACTGATGATTGGAGGAAATATTCCGGATAAAACTCGTGTTGCATCGATTGCTATTTATAATGAAGTGGAGTCACTGAACTACAGCGCAGCTAACGGCTACGCAATTTTTTTGCTCATTGTAACTTTTTCGGTTTTGCTGCTGGTGTATACAGTCAATGGAGGATTCCTTAAAAAGTGGATGTCATGAAACTTAGTCTGGCAAAGAATCTTCGCGGGGCAAACGGAACTCTTAAGATTAATATTGATCTGGAAATTGGCGATGGGAAACTTGTAACTCTATATGGTGAGTCAGGTGTTGGAAAGACTTCAATCTTGCGAATGATCTCTGGATTACTGCAGCCAGATGATGGATTGATTCGGTTTAGTGATGCAATCTGGTTTGACTCGGCCTTGAAGGTAAATGTCAAGCCTCAGCAAAGAGATGTTGGATTTGTCTTTCAGGATTATGCTTTATTCCCAAACATGACCGTCAAAGAGAATCTTGAATTTGCAGCTGCTGATAAGGAAGATGAAGTGATTGACGAACTTCTAGTGTTGATGGAACTCGTAGATCTGCAGGATCGGAAGCCGGATACTTTATCGGGGGGGCAGAAGCAACGTGTTGCTCTGGCGCGAGCGCTCGTACGAAAGCCAAAATTACTCTTGCTGGACGAGCCAATGTCTGCATTAGATCGTAAGATGAGATCAAAACTTCAAGAGTATATTTTGAACGTGCATCGAAAGTTTGGTCTGACGACCATTCTGGTAAGTCATGAGACCGGTGAAATTTTTAAAATGTCTGATGAAGTGCTTGTACTCAGTGAGGGCGCAATTACATTTCGTGACACTCCCGCTAAACTCTTTTCCGGGAATTCGCTAAGTGGGAAATTTAAATTTACCGGAGAAGTGGTTAGTATTGAGAAGGAGGGTGTAGTTTACATAGTCAGTGTGCTAATTGGCAATGACCTCGTTAAGGTTGTGGCTGATTCTTCCGAGATAGAAAACCTCAAAGAGGGAGACCAGGTGCTGGTAGCCTCAAAGGCTTTCAATCCGATTATTCAGAAAATCTGAATAGCGAAGTCATCTATTTCTCTTCTCTCTCTTCACCACCTTTGGGCCATACCATAGCCAAACTCCACTGAGTGAGAGAATAAGCAAGCTCCACCCGATCACATTTGTATAAGTTAACTTAAAGAGATCGCCAATAATTGATCCATCATGAATATGTTCAATCCAATCGGAATGTCGTCTTTTTACCGACAAAGCTTTTCCGGTGGCGCCATCAACCTGCACTTCCCAATATTCTTTTTTGAAAAGCACCTTAATGATTCCTTTCGATGGTCGCACGTCAAGCTTATCCAGTTCATTAGGTTCTCCAACAACAGAGTCAAGAGCATGGATTGCACTGTTGACAATTTGATCAACGCTCACCCAATCCTTCAATTCCGCCTTAGTTCCTTTTTGCTCGGGCGGCTGGAGTAGGTCAACATCCTTTTTCCAGCCAAGTAAAATTCCTGTTGTCGCACTGATGAGCATGAAGAATGCAACAGAAATACCTATCCATCGGTGCCAGGTTCTGAATTGTCGAAGTGAGTCAACGAGTCGTTTATAATTCATGTTAAAAAAGTAAGGCAGGATGCGATGCACCCTGCCCTGAGGATTTAGAATCGAGCGGTTAATGATAAAATGAAATTTCTGCCTGGTGCGGAAATACCTGAACTGTAAGGTCTGTATCGTTGATCGGTAATATTTTCCATTCCTCCGGAAAGCGTGAATGAGCCATTCAGTTGGTAGCTACCTTTCAAATTGAGCGTGTACCAGGAAGGCGCATAATTGTTACCTTCCTGATCTTTTGCATAGATTTCATCTTTCCCTTGCTCTTCCTGCGGTAGATCTTCAAACTTTCTTTCACTTTGGTAGTTGGCGTAGAATGTGAGACTGAAACGTTCACTTATAAAACCAAGACGAGTAACCCCAAAGAATGGAGCCGCATGTCGTGATGAACTGGTTGTACCATCATCTAGTTCTTCCTCACCATCTTGATAGTTAAGGTCAGTACTGAAGGCAAATCCTCCGGGAAGTTTTATCTCAAGTCCAGCCTGAATACCCTGAACATTAGCTACAGCAGCATTTTGAATGGCTTGTACCTGGCTAAGTTGCCCATCGTACATGATCATGTCTTGACCATTGAGTGAAAAATCTCTGCGCACGAGCGCGTTTTGTAAGTTGGTATAGTAACCAGTCACATCAAGTTTTACGCGGTCTCCAAATACTTTCACAAATCCCAGATCAAAATTATGAGCGTATTCCGCTTTCAAATCTGGATTGGGAATCGTGACTGCGCCTGGTTCGGAATCAAATACCTTCCCTAAGTCGTCAATGTTGGGTGAACGAAAGGCAGTGCTATAGTTTGCCGACAAAGTCCAGCTATCAGACGTATGCAGCACTCCACCAATGCTTCCGGTAATTGCACTATTGTTTAAGCTAGCGGTAGCAAAAGGAAAAGGATAGAAGCTTAGGTTGTTGTTGAAGTCTGCCTCGATCTTGTATTGGTTGTATCGCACACCAGCTTGCAAAGTAAAGTTGTTGGAAATTCTAAACTCATCATTCAGGTAAGCTGCTAGTGAATTCCAGTTGGATTGCGGATAACGCGAGGGGCCATTTGCATCTTGACCTGTAGAAATGTCTGTGAGAAATCCAGTTGAGTTTACATCATTGTAAACATATTCAAGTCCATAAAACAAACGATGATTTCCTCGCATGCTTTTTACGAAATCCAGATTCATAGAATAGGCTTCTACTTCCTCAGTTTGAGTGTTTCGTTCGTCATTATTGAGCGAACGATCGATGCGACTCTCAAAAAATGACTGTTGAGCTAATCGAATACTCAGTTGATCGTAAACAGAGTTGCTGTCAGAGTGACTGATGTTTAGATTGTTCATCATCCATTTTTGCGGTCCGTAATCCCATTCGGCATAGCGAGCAGTGCCGTTTCTCACCCGGTTGTGTCGGTCATAGCGACCGTAAGGTGACGTTTCAGAGTAATGGAAACCGTATTGGAAATCCCAATTTTCGTTGGGCTTGAATCTTACCTTTTGTATTAGATTCATTTGCGAGTAGGCGGATGGAATTTGCAAAAGTGGATCATCTTGCGTGATTACCTGATCAACGTCATTCTGCCGTTGAACGTAGTAAGGCTTTAGGTAATCTTTGGGTCCATGACTTCCTTGTTTTAAGTGATCAAAATCCCACGAGCTTATACTGGTAACAAGTGCCCATTTTTTCCAACCTAAATTCACATCGAAGTGGCCTGTGTTCTCGTTATTTGCTGAAGAATACCGCGTTGAAAATTTACCGGTGATATTAGTTTCATCGTCTGATGAAAATTGAGGAGTAAGGGTTTGAAAACTCATCACGCCTCCAATCGCATCACTTCCGTAGATGATTGATCCAGGTCCAAAGAAAACTTCAGTACTCTCAGTTGCAAATGGATCGAGGTTGATAACATTTTGGATATTACCTGCTCTGAAGATGGCCGTGTTCATTCTCACTCCATCGACAGTGTAGAGCAGGCGATTGGTTGCAAAACCTCTGATCATCGGACTTCCACCGCCTTGTTGACTTTTTTGAATATAAACTTTGCCAGAAATGCCAAGTAGATCGGCTGCAGTCTGAGGATTTTGAAGAGTTACTTCGCGTGGTGAAATGGTGATGATCTTGGACGGTACATTACTTGAGGTTTGTCGCCAACGTGTGGCAGACACGACCACTTCGTCAAGCACAAATTGCTTTGTTGTGTCATTGCTTTCCTGTGCCCAAATCGATTGTACGGCAAGTAGGAACAGCAAAGACGTAATAGTTCTTTGCATAAAACTTGAAAAAAAAAATTGAAAAATGATTTTACCCGCCTTGAATGGATCGGGTTGACAGAAACAAAAAGTTATGCCTGAGGTGGAGGAGACTCTATCGATAGTTGTTCACTTTGAAGTTTTTCAGCAGGAAGCCATGATCGCTCCTTTGTAATCAAAGTGAAACTAACTGACGCAGAACATTGAGTGATAAAGTCGAGGCCAAAGAAAGTCGTTAGCTCGGTTGGCACTTCTTCGGTGTCGCTCGTAGCGGTATTCACTACCTCTTCAAGAAGTGCTAGCAGATTGTCTTCTGCCTCGTCATGTTTGGCATACAGGATCACCACCCCTTTTTCAAATCTTGGAGTGGCATGATCGTACATGCGACCGTTAATTTTTACCTCGTGTTCGTTTTCTCTTGCACTTTCGTATTCACTCGGTGTGAGTTCAAACACTTGCATTTCATCCGGTGAAAGGATGGCGATATTTTCCCTCATCTCACTTCTGATTTGCCCGAGACGAACTACAAAGTAGACGTAGAAACCGATCAGGTGAACCAGAATGACGGTCAGTAGCAGTATGGAGGTGACTCTTTTCAAGAACCTTGAAAATAGCTAAAACAAAAGTGGTCTGCGAAAAAATTACAAGAATGGAGTGAAAGGCATCTGCCAGCAATAGCCGGCAGATGCTTTAGAACTATTTTTTAATACCCGGAAGATTACCCGGCACTGACTGCTCGTTTCCAAACGATGGTGCCTTACGGGGTTTTGGATATACTTCGTCCAAAGTATTGCCATCATACAACCGTCCATTTTTCATGACTTGATAAACCGTATTTGAGTTGCGAATGTTGTCGAGCGGGTTTTTATCCAGAATGACCAAATCAGCAAGTTTATCTGCTTCGATGCTGCCTAAATCTTTGTCAAGCCCAATAGCTGTTGCGCCAAGTATGGTTGCTATGCGCAATGCATTATGATTACTCATACCTCCTGATGCAATATTCCATAACTCCCAGTGATACCCCAGTCCTTGAAGTTGACCGTGAGACCCCACGCCTGCAAGACCTCCGGCTGTGACCAGGTCATTTACAAATTTAGCGTGATCTTTAAACACGTGTTCTTCCTCCATAAACCATCCTGGTCGCCTCCTTGATTTTTGATCCAATTCACTTTTAGCGGTAAAATGATTGAGCTTGGGATCGCCATTTACATTTTCGGTGGCATAATAATAGTTCTCAGACCATGGGCCACCGTATGCAACAAGCAGCGTAGGTGTGTAAGTCATCTTTGCACTAGCTACTCCAGTAATTAAGTCTTTATAAAGTGGATAAATAGGGATAGAGTGCTCATGTCCAGAATACCCATCAATGAGGTTGGTCATGTTCAGTTTAAAATCCAACCCTCCCTCGGTGGTTGGCATTAGCTCTTGCTCTCTCGCAGCTTTGATAATCCATTGTCTATGCTGACGGTTCCCTGTCAGATACATCTTAATGGTTTTTGTGTTGAAGTATTCTGAGTATTGCTTCAGAATGTCCTTGGTCTGCTCATAGCTTTTCAGATTATACATCCAGTAGCCGACTCCAGGCCCTGTTGAGTAAATTCTTGGTCCGATAATGTCACCGGTTTCGACCAGATCGCTGTAGGTGAGCACATCTGTTGTTGCGGTTTGCGGATCGCGCGTAGTAGTGACACCATATGCCAGATTAGCTGCGTACATCCATACTTGTGATTTGTGAATTCCCCAGTTAGGCCACATGTGCGAGTGGGTGTCGACAAAACCCGGTGTAATTGTTTTGCCACTCATGTCGAGTTTCTTCACGGAGGCATCGGCAGAGATTGATCCTGCAGCACCGAACTGTTTGATTCGCGCATTTTCAATTAGAATATCACCACGTTCAATTACTTCATTACCCTTCATGGTTATAATTCGGGCATTCTGGAGAAGTATTTTTCCTGATGGAATGTCTTTTTCGACTTTAACTTTTATTCTTAGTTCAGCAGGCTTGTATGAATCATCTTTCTTTTCTTTGTCACCATTTCCCTCTTCTTTCTTTTCACCTTCAGTTTTTTTCTCTTCTGCTTTTTTTCTCTTTATCTCTGTTTCTTTCGCCTTTGCTGAATCGAGGTCATAAGTAAACAGTGCGTTCCCCAAAGTGTAGTAAACAATTTTTCCGGTCGAGCCCCAACTTGCAAACTCGCCACCTATTGTTGTTAGTTTTCTCGATGGGAATTGAGCCTTATCAGCTTCTGCTACTGAAATTTTCGGTGTATCACCACCAGTGATGGGAATGGTAACCACATACACATCATTGTTAATTTTGGCAAAAGCCATATCCCCCTGTGGGGCCATTTTTATCACTGCTGCATTGGACGGTTCCTTTTTTGGTTCTCTGTCGGTCTCTTTAAGCATGCAACTATTTTCTTCGAGTATCGAGCCGTAAGTGGTGATCCCTGTGACCTTCACATGTTTCTTTTCATCAGTGCCATCCCATCGAACGGAGACTAGCCCGTCTTTGCCGCTGTATAGATAGACTCGGTCGTTTGATTTAATGAAGTGTGGATTGCCTCTTCCGTCCGCGTTGGCAATCAAGTTTGTTGCTCCGCCATCACCGGATATCCACATAATTTTGTCCTGACCGTTAATGAAGAACGGATCACCATTGTCTTTGAATATCTGTGCCGATCCTCTCATAAATGCGATTCGATTTCCAGTGTAAGACCAAGCGGGATCTGTATAGAAACCCGGCTCGTTGGTCAGTCTTACTGGTTTCGATGTTTTTGCCTTGAAGTTGATTTTATAAATGTGCCCGGCACTTTCTCCTTCCCAACTTACCCATGCTAGCTGATTTCCGTCAGGGCTCCAGGTCGGTTGGGCTTCTGTAAAATTGAATGTGGACACTCTTTTTGGGTTGCCATTTGGTAGCGTCATGGTGTAGAGCCTGTTAAGGGCAGTGAACGCAATTTGTTTTCCGTCTGGAGATATTGCGGCATCTCTTATTTGTGTCACAATCATCTCCTTTTCGTCAGAGATGGGATATTTGAAATCGACTGCGGGACCAAGAAGAAGCTCGGAGTCAATTTCAAAAGGGATGTTAATGGCATCTCCACCAGCAACAGGAATTCGGTAAAATTTTCCACCGTACGACACAACTAGCTCTTTGCTATCAGGGGTAAAAGACATTGCGGGTAGTACGCCCATTGTGGCCATTGATTCTTGCTCATCTCGCTGCACAGGGTAGGCCAACCATTTTTCATCGCCACTTTTTAAATCTCTTAACAACAGACCAGTTGCATCATTGTGCCGACTACCGTACACCAGCCACTTGCCGTCAGGAGAAAGTGTTGGAGTGAATGCTGACCCATATCGTTGTGTTTTCGTTTCAGTTTCTCCGGTCTCGCGATCATAAACGGCAAGTTGGTATTGTGGAAACTGTGCGTTGTAGTTCCAGGCATTGGTTCTTCTCGCATACCAGATATATCTGCCCTCTGGTCCAAATGCAGCCTCAACCATTTTTAAGTTGTCAGGTTTGTCTACCAACTGTGAGCCACTTCCACCTTCATAATGAAATAGCCACAGCTTAAGATTTCTTGTGCCTCGTGACGCCACTACATAGTCACCATCGGGAGTCCACTCGGCTGACTGATAGTGATCAGTATCGCCTTTTGTTACCTGAAGCGAATCTTTCTTATCGAGTGTAAACCACCATACATTTTCCCCTCCGCTACGGTCAGAAATGAATAATAATTTCTTGCCATCTGGACTAAACTTAGGATGTGAGTCGAATGCCATTCCAGAAGTGAATTGCGTGGCTTTTCCGCCACCGAATGGCATCGTGTAGATGTCACCAAGAAAATCAAACGCAATTGTCTTGCCATCGGGACTTACATCGAGAGACATCCATGTCCCCTCGTTGGTTTTGATGGGAACCTTTCTACCCACTTCAAGTGGCAGGTCTTTCTTTTTTTCTTTTTTGGTTGAATCTTTTTTTGATTGCTCTTTTTCCTGAGCTGATGCCCAGTTACAGAATGATATGGCAATTACGAAGAAGAGTAGATGTCTCGTCATGTATTTTATTTTTGTGCGTTTGAATATAGGTGTTCCCGTGTAAAGTAAATAGCTAATTTGATAGCCTAACCGATTAAACGTGTTGAGATGAAAAAAGTCCCCTTAGTTTTTATTATATTTTTGTACGCAATTGCTTCCGAGGGCCAAATCCTGAAAGTAGACAAAGGAAGCTTGTTGCTCGATTCATCAAAGATTACTATTGGGAATCTCGGACTCAATTTCAACGTTCACAATAGAAGTGCAACCGCTGAGGAGGAAATCACATTTGTAGGACTTACGGCTACCAGTGACATCGTTTATCTAAGCAAGAAACACGCATATATATCCATTAATAATATCCACTACAACAAAGCCACCGGAGGTCCGCTCAGTAGCAACGGATATTCACACCTTAGAGCTAATTTTTTGAGAAAGCGAATGTTCAGCTACGAGACCTTCCTGCAGGTGCAGTATGATGATGGTCGAAATATGCCTTTTCGATTTCTCATAGGCGGTGGATTACGACTGCGACTTTTAGAGTCTGCTGGCACCACTCTTCACTTCGGATTGGGAGCCATGCATGAAACGGAAAGATGGAAGTCATTTGTAGACGGAGATCCTATTATAGAGAAGAATATCATAAAAACTTCTGACTATATCGGCATTACAACCAAGCTTAGCGAACAGGTTAATCTTCATTTGATAGCCTATTACCAGGGAGGCATGGACATGCAAGATGATGTATTTCGAAACCGAATCAGTGGAGATTTTCAATTTCAAATAATGATTACGGATCGACTGTCGATGACAACGTCTTTCTCATGTCAATACGAGGACAAGCCGATCATTCCCATTAAGAAGACGGTATACTCGGTGACAAACGGGCTTCTTTGGAAATTCTAGATCAAGCTTTGCTTTCTCGTGTTAGGCAATAATTTCTTTTCGAGAAATTGAAATAGAACAGCGAGTGCCAAGCCGAAGAAAACCAGCCCGCCATAGTTTTTCAGGAAGGTGAAAGCACCTGAATCAAATTTGAAACCGGTAAGCACAACACATACGATTGTAGCAATACCGAATGTTACAATGCCAGCAATCAACCATAGTATGTCTCTTCTGGTTTCACGTCTTGCTTCTAAGGCCGCAATTTTTTGAATCACGCCTTGGGCAAATGAAGAAGGAAGAGAGAATTTTGGCTCTTGTGATAACGCGTCAAATACTTTGATGTAGGCTTTGTTATCGGGATTGCTGCCCTTAAGCTCGCCAGCTTCTGCCAATCGTTGTAGTTCTTCGTCTTGATCTCTCATAACACTTCCTCCTTACCAAGATACTTTACAATTTTTTCTTTCAACAAGTTTCTACCTCTAAAAAGATAGTTCTTTACAGTGCCCTCCGGCATTTTTGTGATTTCGCCTATTTCTGGATAACTTATACCATCCACATGATAAAGTGTAAGAATGGTTCGGTAATGGACGGGCAACTCTTCTATATATTCCAAAATGCGACTTTGAATATCTTTATCCTCCAACTCCTCCGCTGGGTTGTTGTCTGCAATAAATCTTTCTTTGAACGATTCGTCTTCATTTAGCTCACTAAGGAGCAGTTTCTTTTTGCGTACGTGATTAATGGCCTGGCGATAAGCAATCG
This sequence comes from Cyclobacteriaceae bacterium, assembly GCA_020436085.1. Lineage (GTDB taxonomy): Bacteria > Bacteroidota > Bacteroidia > Cytophagales > Cyclobacteriaceae > ELB16-189. The sequence continues at coordinate 49,778 of JAGQYM010000007.1, read as the reverse complement.
TTGCTATCCATGTCGACAGCTTTGATTGATAGTTGAACTCGTCAAGTTTGTCGTGCACCTTCAAAAAAACATCTTGGCACAACTCCTCGCGATCTTCTTCATTCTTCACCACCCTTCCTATCATATGGGCCACCAACCTTTCATGTTGCTTGATGAGCTGCCTGAATGCCTCCATGTCTCCCTTCGAGATCCTGGAGATCAGCGCTCTTTCTTCCGTCATAGCCATGTTTGACACAGAAACGATGGATAATGTTGCAAGGAATTTAGCTCATTTTCGTGGTTTTATACCCGTTGACTTACACGCCATAAAATATCGAAGACCATTGCAACCTTTTCATACCCAGGCTGTGTCATACGGCTCAAATCATGAAATCATTTAAAAAGAAAGACATATGGATAAGAATTTAATGGAAGTGTTGATGCCTCTGGCCATTTTCAGTGGCCTCGGAGGGTCAGTCTATTTTTTCACAAAAGCCTTAACAGAATACATCTTGAAAAAGAAGATGATTGAGAAAGGCTACGTCAACGAGGATACGCAAGCTATATTTAAAAGGCATGCTGATGAAAACAAGTACTCAGCGTTGAAGTGGGGACTCATCATATTGTTTGGTGGTCTTGCATTAATTATCATGGAGTTCATTCCTACAAGCCCTGAGTCACCGCTGCCTTATGGATTGTTGGCGTTCTCAGTTTCCCTCGGATTCCTTATTTACTATTTCATGGTAAAAAAGGAGCAGTCGTAATAGTTGGGTAAAAATCAGTAACAACTTTCACCATGCTTACAAATTACTTCAGGACTGCTATTCGCAACCTGGCAAGGCATCGATTCTTTTCTTTCATCAACATCTTCGGATTGTCGGTGAGCATGACCATCTGTATGGGTATCATCATGCTGGTAGCCGATCAAATGACATACGATCGCCACAATACCAAACGAGATCGAATTTATCGTGTGATTAGTATTCCGATTGGTGCGGACGGATTGGAGGGTTCTTTTGAGTTTGCTACTTCACCACTACCACTTGGTCCAGAATTGAGTCAATCGTATACAGGGGTGGAGAAAGTTGCGCGACTGAAGCGTGGTTTTGGAAACGGTTGGGTTGAGTTTGATCAGGATGTGAATATTCCACTTAGTGGTTTTTATGCTGATCCTGAAGTGTTCGATGTGCTGGAATACAAATTAGAATTGGGCGATCCGGCTACAGCGCTGGTTGAGCCCTATTCAACAGTGCTCACAAGAAAGGCAGTAAAGAAATTATTCAAGACAGATAATCCGATCGGGCAGTCTATAAAGGTAGGAGACCTCGGAGTATTCAAGATCACTGGTGTGCTCGAGGACACAGACAACAAATCTCACATTGTGTTTGAGGCCTTGGCGAGCATGGCAACCGTTAAAAGCCTTGAGGCGGCTGGCACTTATAGAAAGGATCTTGACAACTGGCATAATGCGTGGACTTACCTGCTGCTGGAAGAAGGGAAAGAACCACTGGACATTCAACCGCATTTGAATGATGTGTATCAAAAGCATATCGTGCCTGAAACCAATCCTGATATTCCTAAGGCTCGGTTTTCTTTGCAGCAGTTGAATAACATTACGCCTGGGCCGTTGCTATCCAATGCTATCGGTCCATTCTTGCCCTGGATTTTTATTTATTTCCTTGGAGGATTAGCGTTGGTGGTGATGATTACTTCATGCTTCAACTTCACTAATCTTTCTATAGCCCGATCACTTACAAGAGCAAAAGAAATCGGAATCCGAAAGGTATCCGGTGCGGTAAGGCTGCAAATATTCTGGCAGTTTCTTTCCGAAGCGATAATTACAGCTTTGCTGGCGCTTACCTTGTCGATGGTATTTCTACAGGCCTTGAAGCCTTTGATGCTCAACTTGAATTTTGCACGGCTATTGAAATGGGATCTCGAAGCAAATCTCTATGTATATCTCGTGTTCGTTGCTTTTGCGGTATTGGTCGGAATTCTGGCTGGATTTTTTCCTGCGGTCGTACTTTCTGGATTTCAGCCGATAAAGGTTTTGAAGAACCTTGGCACAATGCGCGTCTTTTCCAAAATGGGTTTGCGCAAAGCATTGCTTGTGGCTCAATTTTCAATGTCATTAATATTTATTCTTACAGTTATTCTTATCTACAATCAGCTTCATCTTTTTCTCAAAGCCGATCATGGATTTGATATGAGCAACAACTTGGTTGTGAGACTTGGAGAGACAAAACCAAAAGAACTCAAGACAGAGTTATTGAAATATCCTCAGATTGAAAATGTCGCCACTTCATCACACGTGCCAGCCGCGGGTAGTACTTATGGCGTTGGTTTCAAAAAGACATTTGAAGAGAAAGATTGGACTGAATTTAGCTACTACGCGGTGGACGAAGATTATCGCGAAAATATCGGAGTAGATCTGGTAGAAGGACGATACTTCGATGCAGATGCAGGTGAATCCAACTCCAATTTTGTTGTAATTAATGAGGCGGGAGTGAAGGCATTACACTATGATTCGCCAAAGAATGCGATAGGAGAGATCGTCATTTCACAGGATGATTCCACGAAACTAGAAATTATTGGAGTTATTAAAGATTATAATCATCAGGTGCTAATGGCTGAGATTGGACCATTGGCACACATGTACATTCCCGACCGGTTTGGTCTGCTACAGGTAAAATATTCTGGTCCCTATGATGAGGCGGTTCATGCGGTCGAAAAAGCGTGGGCGCAAGTAAATCCTGATCTGAAGTTAGACTACAAAAATTTTGAAGAAGAGATCAGAGGTTTTTATCAGCTGGCCTTTGGCGATATAGTAAATGTCGTAGGCTTCATTTCGGTGTTGGCCGTTTTAATTTCAAGTCTCGGCCTTTTAGGAATGGCCACCTACGCCACTGAAACCCGGGTGAAGGAGATATCAATCCGCAAAGTGCTGGGTGCAAGTGATCAGGCCCTTGTCTTTCTGCTATCGAATGGCTTCTTGCGAATCCTTGCCATCTCAATATTAATAGCTGTTCCTACCGCTTACTTTCTCAACAACCTGTGGTTGGAGCTGATTGCCTACCATGTGGTTTTTGATTGGGCAGTAGTTACACTGGGTGTTCTTATTCTCCTGGTGTTTGGATGCCTTACCATTGGCTCCCAAACGTTCCGGGCGACTTACGTCAATCCGGTTGATAATTTGAAAAATGAATAAGGCTTATTTGAAGTGCTTAAGTCGCACGACTTCCTCGGGTTTGAGAAATCTCCACTCTCCCCGTGGAAGGTCTTTTTTATCGAGGCCTGCAAATACCACACGATCCAGCTTGACGACTTCGTACCCGAATGATTCAAAAATCCTTCTAACGATTCTATTCCAACCGATGTGAAGTTCGATGCCAATAGTCATTCTGCCTTCATCTACATAAGCAAGGTCATCTACGATTGCTTTGCCTTCTTCGAGATATACTCCTCCTTCTTGAATCTTCTGAAAGTCACTTTTTGATAGAGGCTTATCAAGTTCAACCTTGTAAATCTTCTTTGTGTTATAGGAAGGATGTGTGAGTTTTTCTGCCAACTCTCCATCATTGGTGAGTAGCAGGAGGCCAGTTGTATTGCGATCTAAGCGACCAACTGGGTAAAGCCTTTCTTTACACGCACTTGCCACAAGATTCATCACTGTTTTTCTGTCTTTAGGGTCAGAAGTGGTTGTGAGGAATCCTTTTGGCTTGTTGAGCAATACGTATACTAGTTTTTCAGCCTTGAGAACTTTGTCCTCATATCGTACTTCATCACCGGGTTTCACTTTGTGACCCATCTCTGTAATAGTGACTCCGTTCACGCTGATCAATCCCTTTCGAATCATTTCATCAGCTTCTCGTCTGGATCCCATCCCGCTGTTGGCGATGTATTTGTTGAGGCGCGTCAGTCCGTCATCTTTTTTCGGAGCAACTTCACGAGATTCTGTTGCTCTCTTTTTCTTGGCGAAGCCGAGATTCTTACTTGAGCGAAAAGGTCTTTTTTCGTCACCGTCAGTTCTAAACTTTTCAAACGGTCTTTTTCCTGGCCCCGACCCGGGTCTTGATGATCTTTTGAACGGGCGCTCCTCTGAGCTATCTGACGTCCTTCTTTTATAACCTGATTTCCCAAACTCTTTTGAATCGGATCTGCCTGATCGTTCGGATCCGTAGGTTCTTTTAAATAGGCGTTCCTCTGAGCTGTCGGAATGTGATGATCTTCTTTTGAAGTCGCGTTTACCAGATTCTCTTTCGTCCGATCGTTCAGCACGTCCTCTTCCTTTTTTGAAGTCACTCCTTTCAAAACGCCTGTCATCAGATTTCTCAGGTCGGCTCTTCCCTCTTCTGGCACCTGACTTGCCGTAGCTCTGTGTAGTGTCTTCGTCTTTTTTGTCAAAAGACGGTTTGCCCTTTCTTTTGATGAAAGACTTTTCTGCCTCTGATTTTTTACCAAAAGAGGTTCGTTTGTTCGATCGTCTTTGTGCCATAATTTATTTGATCAGGCACTACTGCCTTTTAGATGCTATTGTTCCGGTGAAGGCGTGGAGCTATCGGAAGGCTCAGTGTCGATATTCTCACTGATTGTATCGGCATCGATACTTTCTCCAATAGTATTTACCTCCTGAGTGAAGTCTTTTGGCGTTGGCAACTCGCTAAGGTCGTTGATACCAAAGTACTCCATGAACTTAGGACTTGTACCATAAAGTATCGGACGACCTATTGTATCTGCCTTGCCACGTATCTCAACCAATCCTTTGTCGAGTAGCTTTTGTACCGCGTAGTCGCAGTTTACGCCACGAATGTTTTCAATTTCTGTTTTAGAAATTGGCTGTTTGTAAGCGATGATAGAAAGTGTTTCCAGTGCTGATGTTGACAGCCTCTTTTTCGACTGCTGCTTTAGCATGATGCCAATGCTCGCCTGATATGCGGGCTTGGTCAGGAATTGGTATCCACCGCCTCCTTTATTTACCTGGAAAGCGTATTCATCAGATTGATACTTTTCATCCAGCCTGAGAATCGCTGCCTGAATATCTTCCTCAGGCACATCAGCATTGAACATTTCTGAAAGACAAGCTTTGATGTCAGCTAATTTTGCCGGCCCTGGCGAGCAAAATATCAATGCTTCGATATGGTTTTGTAAAAAATCCACGCTTAGTCAGTTTGCATCATTTTAGCCTCGATTGATTGTGTGGTGTGAGGTACAGCAATCAATCTTTCTTTTGGAATCAGTTTGCCTGTAACTGAGCAGATTCCGTAAGTACCATTCTTGATGCGAATAAGTGCGTTCTCAAGATTCGTAATATATTTTTGCTGTCTTGCAGCAAGCTGGCTTAGGTTTTCCTTTTCTGCAGTTTCAGCGCCATCCTCCAAAACTTTTGTGTTTCCGCCTGAAGTGCTGTCTGTTCCTTCATCATTGTTGCGATTGAGTGTTTCTTTCAAAATGCGAAACTCCTCGCGCGCCTTGTCCAGTTTACCGTTGATGAGTGTTTCAAATTCTTTCAACTCAGCATCATTATATCTGGTCTTATCTGATGGGGCTGTTGATTTAGCCGGCTTATGGGCAATAGGTCTTTGGGTCAATGCTGGAAAAATGTTTAGTTGAGGTGGAGTCTTAGGCATCGGAGAGATAGGATTATCTTTCTTCTTGGTTGAGGGTTCAGATGGAGCAGCCGCACGCCTCATTGGCTTAGGGGCTTTAACCTCCTTCTTTGGAGCCTCTTTTTTTAATGCCTTTTTTGTTGCCGTTTTCTTAGCAACTACTTTTTTGGCCGCCTTTTTCTTAGGCGCTGCTTTCTTCACTGCCTTCTTAGCCGTTTTTGCCGGTGCTTTTGAGGCCTTCTTCTTGGCAGCTGTCTTCTTTGCCTTCACTGCTTTCTTTGCCTTTTTGGGCGCCTTCTTAGCTGCTTTCGCCTTTTTTGCTTTCTTGGCCATGGTTCCTTTCGTTTTATTTTACCGTTTCGAAAAAGATGCGCAAAAATAACCGCTCGACCCCTAAACAAAAAATGTATCGAAATTAATTCCCCTTGGCTTTCAGGAGGTTATAAATCAGCTATTGAGCCGTTGAATCGGACTATCTGGAGGCGATTATTACCCTTTTTCGGAAGGTCTTGACAGTGCCTGAGGAATCAAAGATCTCAAACCAAACCAGATAGTAACCCGCCCTGGCCCGGGTGCCGTCTTCCTGCTCTCCCTCCCACCGAAAAGATCCAGTGGTACCAAGGATCTGGTTGTTTGCAATCGTGCGAATTAGCCTGCCTTGTTGATCAAAAATCTTCACGTTGGAAGTATATCCGGTGTTATCAAGGTTAAAATGAATTTGTGTGAATTCACTAAACCCTGAGTTTGGCGAAAATATCTCTGGGTCAACCTGAATATCTCCGATTTCTGTCTGGCCAGGTATTCTGAAGCTTGAATTTTGAAAGCCGGGTGTTGCAAAGCCAGACACCGAACTTGCGGACGTCCAGTTCGAGTCATCTTGAGTTGAGGCATCAAACGAAATTCTCTCCAGTGAAATACCTTCTGGATCTTTCACCAAATCGTTGTGGAAATCGTCCGAGTAACCGAAAGAGTCAACTATTGTACCCTGTTCATTGACGATTGCAATTGATCCCTCATTATCAGGCAAGGAAGGAAGAGAAGCAACTATAAAATTTTCCTCACGACCTTGTGGGTAATTGGATTTTATATTGATGGGGTCGGATGTAAATAGGAGATAAGAAGCTGGTTTCAGGACGTAGTCATTCAGGAATAATGGTTTGTTATTTACGATTTCATCTTCTTCTATGTTCCCAGCAATCCAGTTTTTAAGATTGATGAATTTATCAGATCGATTATATACTTCGATAAAGTCTACTCCGTTGGGCCGTGGATTGAACAGTACTTCATTGATAATGACATCTCCAGATACCGAGTTCTCAGGAAGAGCAAACTCGAGCTTGTTGCTCTCATCTATCTCGTTCCCGCTACAGTCAAAGACGTTATTAACCGACAAATTGTATAGCTGCCGTGTTGCAAATTCATCCTTAATGGCAACGCGGATTGACCGAAGTGATTTGTCAGCTATTGCAAAACTTTCAATTTGAACTTCCGGCTGAAACAGGAAGGTAATGCCTGGTGAAAAAGGAATTTCTAATCTTTCATCAAAGTTTAATAGAAGTGTCCTTGAATCAATTGGAATAGCCGACAATAGTTTCGGTCCAGTTAGATCAAGGTTGCTCGCGTCTATGGAATTAATCGTCCCAGGTGTTCCTCCCCTTTCACTTTCGGAAGCAGTCCAGTTTTTTTGTCCTTCACAGAGATTATCGGGATCAATGATTTCCAGTGACCAACCGCCTTCTTGCTTATCAAGATCATGATACCAACTCAAATCATAATTCACAGAGTCGATCCTTTGACCAGCTGCAGTTTTGATTACCAATGTATCTGAAGAATTGTTGAGTGTTGGAAAGTTTGATACACCAACAATATTGGTGGTCATCCCAAACTTTGTGACGTTGGCATTTGCGGTAACAACGATGTATTCATTTGGCAGCAATAGTCTTTTTTCAAAGACAGCTTTGGAACTGCCGTCCGTAAATACCCACCCCTCAATGTCAAATGGCTTGGAGCTGCGGTTGTAAAGTTCAATAAACTCTGCATCTGGCAGGCCTACCAGTGGACTTTGATCTGCCATGATTTCGCTAATGACGATATCTTTGAAGCTGGCTGGTAAGGGATTGAAGTAAAGAAATTCGAGACTTTGATTGGCAATTGAATTGCCAGCCATATCCTCTATTCCGCTGATTGCAACAGAATGTGTGATACCATTCGCGAATGAGTTGGAAAAAGTAAGGTGTACAGTCTGTTCATCTTCTTGCAGCGCAGCTGTAGTGGGAGTTCCTATTCCAAGGTTAACTACGTAGTGCTCCGGATTATTTACCGTTGACGCTTTTAATGGTTCATTGAATGTAATTGATAATAAGTTGGCGGATGTGGCGAGGGCTTGGGTAGCCATAGGAGGGTCAGTATCCACATAGGGATCACCACTTACAGAAATATCATCAAAGTAAAAATCGTCAGATCGCGTTTGAGTGTATTCGCAGAAGAAACCAAAGAATGCAGACTGCCTAAAAGTATTATCTGACGCTGTCCCTTGCGAAGAGTAAGTGCCGGTGCTGCCTACATCAACAAACAATTCCCAATTGCCCAGGTTATCGCGAGTTACTTTCACTTTAGCGTTTACCATTGAGATGTTAACTGTGTTATCCATTCCATCAATGATTTTTGTTTTTGTTGTTCCTGACTGCTTATAAAGGCTCACTTCACGTGGAGTGTCACCAATGACTACGAAATAGCCATTGAGTGGGCCCGACAGATCGGCATCATCAGAGGCAATGTAGACTCTGGCGAAATTTGAACTTGAAGGGTTAAAACCCATTTCAACTTTAAACTCCCAAAGGGCATCATTAATTGCTACCGAAGAGGTGCCGAGATAAGCGGTAGAGGCAACGGCAGGTGCCTGAAGACGTAGGCGATTATTATCGATGGCAAATTTGCTGTCATCTCCCGTCCAGGTTGGGTTGGCAGTAAAATCTCCATCGGAGAAATTTTCGGAAACCTGGGCTATGAGGACTTCACTCATTAAAAGACAGATAACAAGAGCAACGATCTTAATAGGTCTTTGTAAAAAGCGTAATTTTGCAACTCGAACTATAAAATTGAATAGAGAATGAAACTGGCAATTGTTGGAGCCACGGGGTTGGTAGGGCATGAGGTACTGAAAGTACTTGACGAAAGGCATATTGAGTTTTCTGAGTTGTATCTGGTGGCCTCCGCCAAGTCGGTTGGGCAAACCCTACAATTTAAAGATAAGGAGTATGTAATAAAATCCATAGAGGAGGTTTGTAATCTGGCTCCTGACGTAGCGATTTTCTCAGCTGGAGGAGGAACTTCCCTTGAATGGGCGCCTAAGTTTGCCGAAAAAGGCACTATCGTAATCGATAATTCTTCAGCCTGGCGGATGGATCCCACTAAGAAATTGGTAGTTCCGGAGGTCAACGGGCATGTGCTAAAGATTGATGATAGAATAATTGCTAACCCAAATTGCTCAACGATTCAGATGGTTCTCGCCTTGGCACCATTGCACGTGAAGTATCGAATTAAGAGAGTTGTGGTGGCGACCTATCAATCGGTAACGGGCACAGGTAAAGATGCCGTACAGCAAATGATGGATGAGCGAAAAGGCACGCCCGCCCAGCAAGTGTATCCGCACCGGATCGACATGAACGTACTTCCCCACATTGATGTATTTCTCGATAATGGCTATACCAAGGAGGAGATGAAGATGGTGAATGAGACCCGGAAAATATTGGAAGACCAAACAATTGGAGTGACTTCAACAACAGTGCGAGTTCCCGCGATTGGAGGCCACTCGGAGGCGGTCAATGTCGAGTTTCATTCGGACTTTGATTTGAATGAGGTTAGAGAACTGCTGGAGAACACACCTGGTATTGTGGTGGAAGACGATGTAAAGAATAATGTCTATCCAATGCCGATCAATGCGCATGGGAGAGACGAAGTTTTTGTAGGTCGGCTGCGCAGAGATGAATCTCAACCGAAGACTCTGAATATGTGGATTGTGGCTGATAACCTGCGGAAGGGTGCAGCCACCAACGCAGTTCAAATAGCTGAGTTTCTAATGGAAAAGAGCCTGGTAGTTTAGTTCTTTTAACGGAACAGGTTATCTGCTAGCTTTGTAATTATAAAATTGAAAAATCATGAGCAAAGGACTAATCACTACGCTTGTCATCATAGGTGGGCTAATTGTTCTCGTGGGTGGCTTCTTCATGTGGGGGGCTGGAATATTTGACCGAGCAATTGCTTATCAGGAAGAAGTGAACGCACAATGGGCGGATGTCCAAGCGACTTATCAAAGGCGCATGGATCTAATTCCCAATCTTGTTGAGACGGTCAAAGGCTATGCGGATTTTGAGAAGGAGACCTTAACTGGAGTAATTGAAGCCAGAGCAAAGGCCACGTCTGTTTCAATCGACCCTTCTAATGTTACTCCTGATCAACTGGCGCAGTTCCAGCAGGCGCAGGATGGACTGAGTTCAGCATTGGCGAGATTGATGGTAGTGGTAGAACGTTATCCTGACTTAAAAGCAAACCAAAACTTCCTGGACCTTCAGGCTCAACTTGAAGGAACTGAAAATCGAATCAACGTAGCTCGTCAGAGATACAATGAGTCTGTGAAAGGGTACAACACCTATGTTAGAGGTTTCTTCCGAAGAATGGCTTTGAGCATTTTTGGTGGAGGTGAGGACTTCAGCGCGAGAAAAGGATTCGAAGCCCAGCAAGGAGCTGACACTGCGCCAGTCGTTAAGTTTTAATTAAAGAATCTCATTAAACTAAAAACCCCGGCCATTCGGGCGGGGTTTCGTTTTTTCTTTCGCACGAATTTAACTTCTCTTCACCTCACGGTTTTCATAGGCTTCGATTACATCGCCTACTTTGATATCGTTGAAGTTCTTGATGCTGATACCGCAATCAAATCCGGACTTCACTTCTCCTACATCATCCTTGAATCGCTTCAAGGCTGTCATCTCACCTGAGTAGATTACGATTCCATCGCGGATCAAACGGATTGGATTGGCACGTTTGATATAGCCATCTGTCACCATACATCCTGCAACAGTTCCCACTTTTGAAATCTTGAAGACCTCACGCACCTCAGCATTACCCACGATAACTTCTTCCATCTCCTTCTCCAGCATACCTTCCATCGCTGCCTTCACATCGTTGATGGCATCGTAGATGATAGAATAAAGTCTGATTTCAATCTCTTCGTTTTCAGCCACCTTGCGCGCTGATCCGGAAGGACGTACCTGGAAACCGACAATAACAGCATCAGATGCGGATGCCAACAACACATCAGATTCTGATATCTGTCCAACACCTTTGTGAATGATGTTGACCTGAATCTTTGGTGTTGATAGTTTCAGCAACGAGTCCGACAACGCTTCTACTGATCCATCGAAGTCACCTTTAACGATTATCCTTAGTTCTTTGAATGAACCGATTGCCAAACGTCTTCCGATTTCGTCAAGTGTAATATGTTTCTTCGTGCGAATATTCTGTTCTCTCTGAATCTGGCCGCGCTTTGCAGCAATTTCTCTTGCTTCGCGATCAGTTTCCATCACGTTGAATTTTTCACCAGCCTGAGGCGCGCCATCCAACCCTAGTACCTGAACAGGAGTAGACGGCCCAACTGATGACACTTTCTTTCCTGTATCATCAAACATCGCCTTCACGCGGCCGAAGTTTGAGCCAGCCAGCACAATGTCACCTATCTTTAGCGTTCCTGCCTGAATCATTACGGTCGTGACGTAGCCACGTCCTTTGTCAAGTGATGCTTCTACCACAGATCCTGTTGCCGGCTTATCTGGATTGGCTTTTAGGTTCAGCAATTCTGCCTCGAGCAATACTTTCTCCAAGAGATCATCAATGCCTTGTCCTGTCTTTGCAGATATTGCCTGGCACTGATACTTTCCACCCCAATCTTCTACGAGGATATTGATCTTCGACAATGATTCCTTTACCTTCTCTGCATTCGCACCTGGTTTGTCAATCTTGTTTATCGCAATAACGATTGGCACACCTGCTACCTGTGCGTGATTAATTGCCTCCTTTGTTTGAGGCATCACATCATCATCGGCAGCCACCACGATGATGGCTACGTCAGTAATTTTTGCACCACGTGCACGCATCGCGGTGAAGGCTTCGTGTCCGGGGGTATCAAGAAAAGCAATTTGCTGCCCACTCTTGGTCTTCACATTATATGCACCAATGTGCTGCGTAATTCCTCCAGCCTCCTGATCTGTAACTTTTGTGTTTCTGATATAGTCAAGCAAGGAAGTCTTACCATGGTCAACGTGACCCATGATTGTCACAATCGGAGCGCGTGGCTTCAAATCGTCTTCGTTATCATCCACTTCCTGCACATCTTCCTCTTCCTCGCTTGTGGTGAATTGAACGTCAAATCCAAACTCATCTGCAATGACGGTGATTGCCTCGGCATCGAGTCGTTGGTTGATCGAAACGAACATACCAAGATTCAAACAAGTTGAAATCACATCGTTGACTGATACGTTCATCAGTGAAGCAAGATCATTGGCAGAAATAAACTCTGTAACCTTCAGCGTTTTTGAGTCTTCCTGCTCTTTCAACAGTCTTTCATCTTCAGCCTCCGAAACGGCCTGCCGTTTTTCTTTTCTATACTTCGCCCCACTTACTTTTTTCTGGCTTCCGCTTAGCTTGGCTAATGTTGCGCGTACTTGTTCCTGAATTTCCTTTTCGGTTGGTTCCGCTTTTTGTGTACGTGGTAGCGGAGCCTTTTTTCCTCTTGCGCCTTTGTCATCGCGCATCGGGGCAATTCTCTTGCGTGGTCTTCTCTTGCGTGCATCATCTTTATGGTCAGAAGAAGCAACGGGTTGTTCCTTTTTCTTTTCGGCCGGAAGTTCGATTCGATCAACGACCTTCAAACCTTGAAGCTTGTCAGCACGAGCTTTAATGATCTCCTGTTCTTTCTTCTCTACAACTTTTTCCGGGGCCTTTTCTTCCTTCGCTGGTTTTACTTCTGGCGTTTCAACCTTAGGCTCTTCTTTCGCCTTTTTCTTTTCAAGATCAATTTTGCCGACAACTTTGATGCCTTCCAGCTTTGCAGGTGCCCTCTCCACCTTTTCAGGCTTCGGCTCTTCTTTGGTTTTAATTTCAGTAGAACCAAGATTCTTAATCAGAATTTGTTCTTCTTCCTCAGTCTTCTTGCGATGCGCCTCGGTCTCAGTCTCGATAGTTACATTCTCCGCGTGCTTCACACCAATAGTAAGCCCGGAAGCTTCTCTTTTCTCTGAGGCAGAAGAAGCGAATTCTTTTGATAGCATGGCAAACTGCTCTCCGGTCAACTTGGCATTGGGGTTATTCTCCACCTCGAATCCTTTTTTAGAAAGGAAGTCCAGGATGGTATTATGCCCCACGTTCAGTTTCCTCGATGCCTGTCCCAACCGTATCATTTTAGTATCTGCCATGCTCAAATATCGGTATTTTTTAAGTTTTTACTCGTTTTTTGGCCTATTCGAACTCCTTCTTCAACACATTGAGAACCATCTCAACAGTTTCCTCTTCGAGGTCAGTTCTTCTTACCAGTTCTTCAGTATTAAGAGCTAATACACTTTTCGCTGTATCCAGACCAATGCGTTTCAGTTCTTCAATCACCCAAGCTTCAATCTCATCACTAAATTCTTGCAGATCCACATCTTCATCCTGTGCATCGGCATCTTCGCGGAATACATCGATTTCCATGTCAACCAAACGGCTAGCCAGTTTGATGTTCAAACCACCTTTTCCGATAGCCAAGGAAACCTGATCTGGTTTTAGATATACTGAAACTCTTCCATTCTCCTTGTCGATTTTGATGCTTGTGATTTTCGCAGGGCTTAGCGCTCTTTGAATGTAAAGTTCAAGGTTCTCGGTGAAGTTGATGACGTCAATGTTTTCATTTTGAAGCTCCCTCACAATCGCGTGAATCCGAGATCCCTTCATACCCACGCATGCACCAACAGGATCGATTCTGTCGTCATAAGATTCTACAGCAACTTTAGCACGCTCACCGGGTTCGCGAACAACTTTCTTGATGGTGATCAAGCCATCATATACTTCTGGAACTTCCTGTTCAAACAATCGCTCAAGGAAAACTGGCGATGTGCGTGAAAGGATGATCTTAGGGTTTCCATTGATCATTTCCACCTTATGCACGATTGCTCTGATGGTCTCTCCCTTTCTGTAGCGATCTTTTTGAATTTGCTCGCCACGGGGAAGAGAGATTTCATTTCCTTCAGCATCAATGAGGAGTACCTCACGGCTTAACACCTGATAAACCTCACCAGAGATAATTTCGCCAACAATCTCTTTGTACTTTTCAAACAGAATGTCTTTCTCAAGGTCTTTCACCTTTTGCATCAGTGACTGACGAGCAGTGCTCACAGCTCTACGGCCGAAGTCTTCAAGGAAAATTTGCTCCGCCACTTCTTCACCAACTTCAAAATCGGGCTCAATCTTTTTTGCTTCTGTCAGACTGATTTTATCATGTTCCCACACATCTTCTGAATCATCATCCACGATTTCGCGAAATCTCCAGATCTCAAGGTCACCTTTGTCTGCATTCACGATTATGTCAAAGTTGTCGGTTGGCACGAGGCGTCCCATCTCATCCAGGCCGTACTTTTTCTTGATCATATTCTGAAAAACGTCTTCCAGAATTCGGATCATGGTAGGCCTGTCAATATTCTTTTGCTTGGCAAAGTCTGCAAAAGATTCTACTAGTGTTGATGCATCCATCTTTACAACTTATTTAAAAGTAATTTGTACTAACGCTTTATTAATCTGGTCATAAGGTATTTCTACCTTTTTAGTTTCAGTTTTTTTCTTCTCGTTCTTGTACTCCGCATCAAGCTGAATACTTTTTTCATTGGCGGCTGTCAGTTTTCCTTTGATCTGTGACTTATCGTTCATGGTCACTTTGAGGCTACGGCCAATATTTTTTTTGTACTGACGAACTAACTTCAAAGGTGAATCCAGTCCGGGAGTTGTCACCTCGAGCGTATAGTGCTGAGATATCAAGCCTTGCTCATCAAGCAATGCCGCAAGGCCCCGACTAACTTTCGCACAGTCCTCAATGGTCACACCGTTATCGCCATCCATTACTACTAATACTTTCTTTTGGTTGGCACCTCCAGTTACGCTTACGTTAACCAAGAAATGGGCATCCCCAGTTAATTGAGACTGGGCCATTTCTTCGATTTTATCCGCCAATTCCATAGTTTTTATAAACAAAGAGGGGACTTTTGGGTCCCCTCTTGATGTTGTTTAACATGAAGTTGACGCAAAGATATGTGATTTTTAATTTATAGCAAAATGTTGCTTCTTTGGCCGCATGGCATTCGAGGTTATCAAAAGATTAACAAGCAAAAGTGGTGTTATCATTTTTGGATTAGGTCTCATTTTATTTTCACAATGCTCAAATGATAGGGGCAAGGCATCCGAGGAAGAGGTTCCTACAAGGGTGGTAATTGTTCCTCCTTTTAATAGTGACTCGGCCTATCAATTTGTAAAACAGCAGGTAGACTTTGGTCCCAGGATTCCAAATACGTCTGCCCATGAGGAGACCAAGTCTTTTCTCCTAAAAAAGCTAAAAGGATTCGGGGCTTCAGTTTCTACTCAGGATTTCACTGCTACTTCTTTCGATGGCCGTAACCTTCAACTTTCAAATATTATTGCCAGCTACGGGCCGGAAAAGAAAAAACGAATTCTATTAGCAGCACACTGGGACACTCGCCCCTACGCTGATAAAGACAAAGAGAACCCAAAAGGTAAGATGGACGGAGCGAATGATGGAGCCAGTGGAGTCGGGGTATTATTAGAAGTTGCCAGACAATTGAAAAAGGATACAACCATAGCAGTTGGGGTGGATATCATTTTTTTTGACGGGGAGGACTGGGGTGAGCCGGAGACAGCTCAGGGGCAAAGACAACCTTCGGGTGAGTGGGATAGTTGGTGGTGTTTCGGATCGCAGTATTGGTCAAAGAACAAACACAAGTCAAACTACTCTGCATATTATGGCATTTTGCTGGATATGGTAGGCGCTAAAGGTTCGCAATTTTTTCGCGAAGGTGCCAGCCTTGAGTATGCTCCTCGCATCGTATCGAAGGTTTGGGATACCGCAGCGAGACTTGGGTATTCAGATTATTTCGTGAAGCAGAATGCACATGCCATTACGGATGATCACATCTATATAAATGAATGGGGTAAAATACCGATGATTGATATAGTTCATTACAAACAAGGGATCGGATATTTTGGTGAATATCACCATTCGCAAAAGGATAACATGGATTTGATTGCGCGCGAGCCGCTAGAAGCTGTAGGAAATACTTTACTTAACGTAATCTACTACGAGGAGTAGTTCGCAATCCTCTGCAAGTAAGTACCGTAACCACTTTTCTCAAGCGGTTTCGCAAGGTCAAGTAGCTGTTGCTTTGAAATATATTTCATTCGATACGCTACCTCTTCTATACATCCCACTTTAAGATTTTGGCGTTGCTCGATCACTTGGACAAACGTAGATGCTTGCATCAGTGAGTCAAAAGTGCCTGTATCTAGCCAGGCGGTACCTCTGCCCATCTGCGCAACCTTCAGCTTTCCTTTTTTTAAGTAAGTATTGTTTACATCAGTGATTTCAAGCTCACCTCGCTTACTAGGCTTCATGGCCTTTGCGATGCCGACCACTTCATTATCGTAGAAATATAGTCCAGGCACCGCGAAGTTCGACTTTGGTTGTGACGGTTTTTCTTCAATGGAGATAGCATTCATTTGTTCATCAAACTCAACCACACCATATCGTTCGGGATCGTGAACGTGGTAGGCAAAAACAACTCCACCATCTGGATCTTTGTGAGATTGCAACAGCCCAGCCAATCCCGATCCATAAAAAATGTTGTCTCCAAGAATTAGCGCAACTTTATCTTGACCAATAAACTTCTCACCAATAATGAACGCCTGTGCGAGCCCTTCGGGTTTTGGTTGTTCTGCATAGGAGAAAGCACATCCCAATTGTGAGCCGTCTCCCAAGAGCTTTTTGAAAAGAGGAAGATCTTGAGGTGTTGAGATTATCAGTATCTCCCTAATCCCTGACATCATCAAAGCTGACAAAGGATAATAAACCATTGGCTTATCGTACAATGGCATTAGTTGCTTACTAACAACCAATGTTAGCGGGTGTAAGCGAGTACCTGACCCTCCAGCTAGAATAATTCCCTTCATGCCTATCGATTTGCGTACATGTTGCTATAATAGTCGCGATAGCTTCCTGATGTCACATGACTTAGCCAATCTTTATTGCTAAGATACCAGTCAACAGTTTTGTTAAGACCTTCCTCAAAAGTAACTGAAGGACTCCAGCCAAGTTGTGACTGAAGCTTTGAACTGTCGATAGCATATCTCAAGTCGTGTCCAGGTCGGTCTTTAACAAACGTTATTAGCTTAGATGAAGCGCCCTCTTCGCGTCCCAGTTTTTCATCCATCACCTTGCAAAGGAAATTTACAAGGTCAATATTCTTCCACTCGTTATTACCTCCAATATTATAAACTTCTCCTGTTTTACCTTTATGAAAGATTACATCGATAGCCCGCGCATGGTCTATCACATACAACCAGTCACGGATATTCTCACCCTTCCCATAAACAGGAAGTGGTTTTTCCTCAATGATGTTATTGATCATCAAGGGGATAAGTTTTTCCGGAAAATGATTTGGCCCGTAGTTATTGGAGCACCGGCTTATTAGAACTGGAAGTTTATAGCTATTCCCAAACGCACTGACAAAATGATCGCTACTAGCTTTAGAAGCGGAGTAGGGGGACTGAGGGTCGATGTGTGTACTTTCGGTAAACAATCCGCCACCGTGAATTGATCCATAGACCTCATCGGTTGAGATGTGATAGAACCTTTTCTCCGGATTGGATTGCCAAGCCTTAGAAGCAGCGTGGAGGAGATTAACAGTGCCAACGATATTTGTGATCACAAACTCATTCGGATTTTCCAGGGAGCGATCTACGTGTGACTCAGCGGCAAGATGAATGACGCCATCAAATTGTTCTTCGGCAAAAAGAGTATTTATAAATCCGCTTTCAGCAATATCTCCCTTTATGAATCTGTAGTTAGGTTTTTGATCAACATCTCTCAGGTTCTCAAGATTGCCTGCGTAGGTTAGTTTATCAAGGTTGATGATCCGATACTTCGGATATTGATTGACAAACAACCTCACAACATGTGAGCCGATAAACCCTGCGCCTCCGGTAATTAGAATTTTCTTCACCCTACTTAATGTAAGTTTCAAATTGTTTATGATCCCTTGCGAAGAGTACGTCTTTCGGTAGAGATTTGAAATATTCGTAAGTGATTTTTAATCCCTCTGATCTCGACACTTTTGGTTCCCAGTTTAAAATAGTCTTTGCCTTCGTGATATTTGGCTGACGCTGTTTAGGATCATTGACGGGCAACTCCTTTTGAATTATTTTTTGTTTAGTGCCAGTTAACTTAATAATCTCTTCCGCAAACTGCATGATGGTTATCTCATCTGGATTCCCAATGTTGACTGGCATTACATAATCTGACATCAACAAACGGTAAATGCCTTCTACAAGATCATCTACGTAGCAGAAAGATCGGGTTTGTGATCCATCTCCAAACACCGTTAAATCTTCACCTCTCAATGCTTGACCGATAAATGCAGGAAGTACCCTGCCATCATTTAGTCTCATTCTCGGCCCATAGGTGTTGAAGATTCTGACAATCCTGGTCTCCACTCCGTGATAAGTGTGGTAGGCCATGGTCATTGCTTCTTGAAAACGTTTTGCCTCATCATATACACCGCGTGGCCCAACAGGGTTTACATTTCCGTAGTATTCCTCAGTTTGTGGATGTTCAAGTGGGTCCCCGTAAACTTCTGATGTTGAAGCCACAAGAATGCGAGCTTTTTTAGCCTTCGCTAGACCGAGCAAATTATGAGTGCCTAACGATCCAACTTTCAGCGTTTGAATTGGGATTTTTAAGTAATCGATCGGGCTCGCAGGAGATGCGAAATGTAAGACGTAGTCGAGATGTCCGGGGACATGTACAAACTTGGAAACGTCACAGTGGTAGAACTCGAAATTCTCAAGCTTGAATAGATGCTCGATGTTTTTTAGATCGCCAGTGATCAGATTATCCATGGCGATGACATGATAGTCTTCTTTTATGAATCGGTCACATAAGTGAGATCCTAGAAATCCTGCCCCTCCGGTTATGAGAATTTTTTTTCTGCTCATATAGATTTTCTGCCTATGCTGACGTATTTAAAGCCTAGTTTCTTCATCGTTTCGATGTCATATAAATTTCGACCGTCAAAAATGACTTTACTTTTCATGATCGTTGATAACCTTTCAAAATCCGGGGATCTGAATTCCGGCCATTCTGTAGCAACCAGTATTGCATCAGCGCCTTCAGCCGCATCGTAAGGTGTTGTGTGGTATGAAATTCGATCACCAATCACCTTCTGAACATTGTCCATCGCTTCTGGATCATGTGCTTTAATCACAGCCCCCTCGTCCAAAAGCCCTTCAATATTATATAAGGCCGGGGCCTCTCTTATATCATCCGTATGTGGCTTGAAGGCAAGACCCCATAGCGCGATAGTTTTTCCTTGTAGGTTATTTCCAAAGTGAGTTTTGATCGATTGCAAAAGTTTTAATCGTTGGTGATCGTTAACATCCATCACCGCATTCAGAATCTTGAAATCATAAGAAACTTCTTCAGCAGATTTAGCCAACGCTTGCACGTCTTTTGGGAAACAGCTTCCTCCATATCCAATGCCAGGAAACAAAAATCTTTTTCCAATCCTACTATCACTTCCGATCCCCTTTCGAACAGCATCCACATCCGCGCCAAGCAGCTCACACATATTGGCAATTTCGTTCATGAAACTGATTTTCGTTGCGAGAAATGAATTGGCCGCATACTTAGTAAGTTCTGCCGATCTCTCATCCATAAAGATGATCGGATTGCCTTGTCTTACAAAAGGTATATAGAGTTCTTCCATCAATTTTTGAGCCCTGGGAGATGAAGTCCCTACAACGACCCTCTCTGGTTTCATGAAATCGTCAACGGCAACGCCTTCACGAAGAAATTCTGGATTGGAGACAACATCAAAGTCAACTTTTGCACCGGTTGCTACGGCCTTCTGAACTCTCTCTGCCGTCCCAACAGGAACTGTACTCTTATCAACGATAACTACGTACGACTGTAAAAGAGGCCCGAGATCATTAGCAACCTTCAGTATATATTTTAAATCTGCAGACCCATCTTCACCCGGAGGAGTTGGCAACGCCAGAAAAATAATTTTTGCGTCCTTGATTCCTTCCTCAAGACTCGTTGTAAAAAAAAGCCTGTTTTGTTTAAGGTTTCTTTCAAAAAGAGGTGTGAGGCCAGGTTCATAAATTGTGACTTCCCCCGATTTGAGTTTTCGTACTTTTTCCTGGTCAATGTCCACACAGGTTACCGTGTTCCCTGTCTCAGCAAGGCAAGTCCCCGTTACCAATCCAACATATCCCGTTCCAACAACAGCAATTTTCATAAAGTCTAGATTCCAAATGAGGGGCAAAAATAGGCTTTTTAGCTAATCGGACTAGAATCAGGCGTCAATGTAATATCCAAACTAACATTCGTTTGTCACTCTGAAATTTGTGTTTTACTTTTGAGGCCCTTTAACCAAAAAGTAAATGACAACTGTTACCGAATCGACACCTGGTCTAAGTTTTGAGCTAACCGAGAATCAGCTGATGATTACTCAAATGATCAGAGATTTTGCCGAAATGGAAATCACCCCAAACATTATGAAGTGGGACGAATCGCAAGAGTTTCCGGTTCCACTTTTTAAACGTATGGGCGAACTCGGGTTAATGGGTGTCCTTGTACCCGAAATATATGGTGGATCAGGATTTGGCTATGCCGAATATGTTACAGCCGTATCTGAGATAGCAAGAGTGGACGGATCGATAGGTCTTTCAGTGGCAGCTCACAACTCTCTGTGCACAGGTCATATACTCCAGTTTGCAAACGAAGACCAGAAGCAAAAATATTTACCCAAGTTAGCTTCTGGCCAATGGATAGGTGCCTGGGGTCTAACTGAGCCAAACACGGGCTCTGATGCAGGGAACATGAGAACCGTAGCAGTGAAAGATGGAGACCATTACGTGATCAACGGTGCAAAAAACTTCATCACTCACGGTAAAAGCGGTGATGTCGCAGTCGTGATTGTCAGGACTGGTGAGGTGGGCGATTCACACGGAATGACAGCCTTTATTATCGAAAAAGGAACCAAGGGATTTAGCGCAGGGAAGAAGGAGAACAAGTTGGGGATGAGAGCCTCAGAGACGGCCGAACTCATTTTCACTGACTGTCGCGTGCACAAGGATCAAATCATAGGAGAAGTTGGAGACGGTTTTGTTCAATCGCTAAAAGTTCTTGATGGTGGTCGTATTTCGATTGCTGCCCTTGGGCTTGGTATCGCACAAGGTGCGTTCGATGCTGCGCTGAAATATTCGAAAGAAAGACATCAGTTCAACAAACCAATTTCAGCGTTCCAGGGTATTTCCTTCAAACTTGCAGACATGGCTACCAAAGTAGATGCAGCTCGCTTACTGACCTTCCGAGCGGCTGACTTAAAAAATCGCGGCCAAAATGTTAACCTGGAATCGGCCATGGCAAAATTGTATACCTCTGAGGTGGCGGTAGAGATTGCGAACGAAGCGGTGCAAATATTCGGAGGGTACGGTTATACTAAAGATTTCCCTGTGGAGAAGTTCTATAGGGATGCGAAGCTTTGCACCATCGGGGAGGGGACCTCAGAAATCCAAAAGCTGGTTATCTCTCGAGCCATTTTAAAGTAAAATTTGCATATCTGGGCTGGTTAGGCCTATATTTGCAGCCCGAATCGAAATTTATATTATGCTGATTATCAACGTAAAGGAGAACGAATCGATTGACAAGGCCCTGAAGCGCTTCAAGAAGAAGTTTGAAAAAACAGGGGTTTTGAGAGAATTGCGTAGCAGGACAGCTTTCGAAAAGCCTTCCGTAACAAGACGCAATGAGATTATTCGTGCGGCCTATAAGCAAAAAATGTACGCCAGCGACAATTATTAATTCTCGCTGAGGCTTAGGAAATAAATTTTAGGTATCCCCTTCGGTACTTTACCGGAGGGGATTTTTTTTTTACATTGTTCCAACAGGCAGGGCGGATATGGTGGAATCATTTTTGAAATATCTTCAGTTTGAGAAAAGATATAGTCCGCGAACCCTTATTTCATACGAAACCGACCTACGCCAATTCACGGGCTTTCTAAAATCAACTTATCACGAGGAGGATGCAGCACAGGCCAATCATGCTATGATTCGGTCGTGGGTAGTCAGCCTTGTTGACCAAAAACTTGATTCACGATCAATCAACAGAAAAATCGCCTGCCTTAGGAGCTTCTACAAATTTTGCCTGAGACAAGAGGCAATTGACAAAGATCCCATGACTAAGGTCAGAATTTTGAAGACAAGTAAGAAGCTACCTCACTTTGTTCATGAGGAGGATATGAATCGTTTGTTGGATCATGTTGATTTTGGAAATGATTTGAAAGGAACTCGCGAGCGATTAATTATTGAGCTATTTTATGGAACTGGAATACGGTTGTCCGAGTTGATCGGTTTGAAAGAGAGAAATCTTAATATCCGGGAACAAACAATCAAAGTTTTGGGAAAGCGAAATAAGGAAAGGGTGATTCCATTTTCCAGAGGTATTGTTCCAGCTATTGAATCATACTTAAAGGAAAGAAATAAGGCGGTCGAACATAAGGACCATGGTCTTTTATTCGTTGGTGATAAAGGACAACCTCTTTATCCTGTGATGGTGTATAAAGTTGTAAAAAAATATCTCGATCAATTTACCAGTGTGGAGAAAAGAAGTCCGCACGTTCTGCGCCACTCATTTGCCACGCACTTGCTCAACAAGGGTGCGGAGATCAACGCAGTCAAGGATTTGTTGGGGCATACGAGTTTGGCTGCCACTCAGGTCTATACGCACAACTCAATGGAGAAACTCAAGAAAGTTTTTGATCAGGCCCATCCAAAAGCCTGAGGAAATCGTTAAATTATTGTGGAGTTAAGTCAAAACCGCCTATGATGTAGAAGATAAAATTACCATCCCCGAGTGCCGACCCAAGGCACAAAAGTTTTTTATTGTTAAACCTTTAATTTTTGTTTTATGAAGTTGCAAGTTCATTCTATCCACTTCGATGCGGACAGGAAGTTGATTGATTTTATTCAGAGGAAGGTGAATAAACTGGAAACATTTTACGACCGGATGGTAGATGGAGAGGTTTTTCTCCGTCTGAATAACGAAGGAAATGAAAACAAAACGGTAGAAATTAAGCTCAAAGTCCCGGGGAGTCAGCTCTTTGCAAAAGAACAAGCTTCATCCTTTGAAGCGGCAACGGATCAGGCGACTGAAGCACTTCGAAAACAACTAAAGAAGTTCAAAACCAAAGTGACAAACGGAAGGGTATAAAAAAAGCCCCCGAATTTTTCGGGGGCTTTTTTGTTACTATCAAGTTCAGACTAAACCTTGAACTCTTTTTTCAATGTGTCAACGTAGTCAAGTTTTTCCCAAGGGAACAACTCCACCTTCATCTTTGTCTGACTCTTTTTCCCTTTGTTGAAAGTCTTTTCAACGACCTTCGGCTCACGCCCCATATGTCCATAAGCAGCAGTTTCACTATAGATTGGGCTTCTTAATTTGAAACGCGTTTCAATAAAATAAGGACGCATGTCAAAAATCTTTGAAATCTTCTGCGCGATGGCTCCGTCACTGAGTTTCACTTTCGCGGTACCATAGGTGTTCACATATAAGCCAACTGGCTTTGCAACTCCGATTGCGTAAGCAACCTGTACCAGCACCTCATCGCAGATGCCGGCTGCTACCATATTCTTAGCAATGTGTCTTGTTGCATAGGCTGCAGAACGGTCAACTTTCGATGGATCTTTTCCGGAAAACGCCCCACCTCCGTGCGCTCCCTTTCCTCCGTAAGTGTCAACGATAATTTTTCGACCTGTCAAACCTGTATCACCATGAGGTCCGCCAATAACGAATTTTCCAGTGGGATTGATGTGATAGTGAACTTTATCGGTGAACAATTTCTGAATTCGCTTTGGTAATTTTTTCATTACACGCGGAATCAAAACCGACTTAACATCTTCCCTGATCTTTTTAAGCATCGCAGCATCACCAGCAAAGTCATCATGCTGCGTGGAGATAACAATTGTGTCAATCCGGTTTGGCTTGTTGTCATCGTTATATTCGATAGTGACCTGAGATTTTGCATCTGGTCTCAAGTAAGTCATTGTTTTTCCCTCTTTGCGAATCGCAGCAAGCTCCTTCAACAACAAATGAGCAAGTTCCAGCGGGAGCGGCATGAAGTTGTCAGTTTCGTTGGTGGCATAGCCAAACATCATTCCCTGATCTCCGGCACCCTGATCTTCCTTTTTCTTTCTTTCCACACCTTGGTTGATGTCAGGAGATTGCTCGTGAATAGCCGACAGAATTCCGCATGAGTTTGCCTCGAACATGTAGGCGCTCTTAGTGTATCCGATTTTGCTAATTACTTCTCTGGCAATATCCTGCACATCGAGGTATGCCTCTGACTTTACCTCACCAGCCAGTACTACCTGACCAGTGGTTACGAGTGTTTCGCAAGCAACCTTTGAGTTGGCATCGTAAGCCAGGAAATAGTCAATCAGTGCGTCTGAGATTTGGTCCGCAACTTTGTCGGGATGGCCCTCTGAAACAGACTCAGAGGTGAAAAGATATGGCATATTAAGATTTGAATTTTGAGGAGGCAAATTTAGATGTAATGCCCTGAAATCAAAACACTACTGCGCTAGAAACAGGAATAGCGCTGGAGCCTTGGGTAACGTTATCTCCGCTGTCTTCCATTCCTTAACGGTTTGGGTTTTCACGTTCTCCAACTCACTGGTCAGATTTACGGCAACGCACAACAGCGTGTCATCCTTTAATGCTTTAAGTAAATGACTCAGAAGAGCGTTGTTCCTGTATGGGGTTTCAATAAATATCTGTGTTTGTATTCTTGCTTTTGATTCGTGTTCGAATTTCCGGATCGCCTGATTGGCCTCGTTGGCCTCTACGGGCAAGTAGCCATTAAATGAAAATCTCTGACCATTTAGTCCCGATGCCATTAAGGCCAGTAAAATACTCGAAGGGCCAACCAAAGCCTCAACGTCAATTCCGTTGCGATGGGCGTAACGTACCGCTATAGCGCCAGGATCGGCCACACCAGGACATCCTGATTCAGAAATGATGGCAACAGGTTTTCCTTTTCCCAGAGGGCTCATCAATTGTGGAAGCTCAGCCTCAGTTGTGTTCTTGTCAAGGCTGTTGAAGTACAATTGCTCGATACTCGGGTAAATATTTAGGCTACTCAAAAATCTTCGCGCTGTTCGAATGTCTTCAACCAGAAAAAATCTGATCGGTTTTAACACTTCACGCACGTAATCTGATATGACCTTGTCTGCAGTTCCATCCGCTATCACCGTGGGCACTAAGTACAGTTTTCCTTTGTTGCTCATGCGTGTTAACTTACTCTCTTGATCTCAGTGGGTAAAATATTAATTTTTGTCGGTTTTGTCTTGATTCTTGTAGGCCTCGCTATCTCATATGGAGGTAGGATTCCTTTTTTGGGTAAACTACCAGGCGACATCTTGATTGATAGAGGCAATACCCGACTATTCATTCCCATTACCACCTCCATTTTATTAAGCCTGTTGATTTCTCTCGTACTGTTTATAATCAACAAACTACGCGGGTGACTGAGTGAACTGCATAACATTTTGTAGAAAGATCTCAGGTTGCTCAGCTTGCACCCAATGCCCGGTTTCCATCATTGTCAAGTTTGCGGAAGGAAAATATTCGTGAATCACCTTGTCATCACCGGATTTAAAATAATTTGATTTCGAGCCTAAGATAAATAGAGTAGGCCCCTCATATTTTCCCTCAAACTGAAGTGACGCACCCATGTCTTCTATGTGTGATGCAAGGACTGGGATATTAATACGCCATTCAAATTTTTGTTCGCTATCTCTTCCCAGGTTTTTCAATAGAAACTGTCTGACCTCTGGTTCGGGAACAAATTCGGAAAGAATCTTATCAGCATCACCTCGTGATTTTAGTTCTTTTAAGTCGATAGCTTTTAGGCCGTCCAGAATTGTATCATGATGAACTGGATAAGATTTCGGCACGATGTCAACTACGATGAGTTTAGAAAGCTTATCAGGATGTGCAATGGCAAAGTTCATTGCTGTTTTACCCCCCATCGAGTGGCCAATAACAATCGGGTTTGCGATTCGATGACTATCGAGAAAGTGATTGAGATCGTTGGTGAGAGCCACATAGTCGTGCACCGAAGTGTGTGGTGATTGCCCATGATTTCGCTGATCTAAAACATAAACTTTAAAATGCTCAGCGAACAGTTTGGAGAGACTATACCAATTGTCAGACGAACCGAATAGTCCATGGAGGATCACAAGTGGTTGTCCTTCGCCTAACTCCCGATAAAACAATTCGACAGGTTTTGTCATCTTATAAATTATATGAGCTGATGTATTTGACGCTTCGTGGTTCCTATATTTGTTGCGACTGTACAAATTTACGTGAGCCAGCTTTAATTACACCCCCAATGATGGAATTAACAAAGGGTATCTACAAAATTCAAGGACTAAATGTACTTGATATCTGCAAGGAATTTGGGACACCTTTATATGTGTATGACACTGATAAGATTTCGGAACAAATTCAAAATCTGAAAAATGCTTTTTCTGATAATGACGTTCGCATAAAGTATGCAGCCAAAGCGCTAACCAATATCTCGATTCTAAAACACATTCATTCTCAGGGATGCGGCATCGATGTGGTGTCGATCAATGAAGCTAAACTTGCTATGAAAGCCGGGTTTGAGCCAAAGGAGATAATGTTTACACCAAGTTGTGTTGACTTCGAAGAAATCATTGAAGGAGTTGAACTGGGAGTCTTTATCAATCTGGATAATCTTTCGGTGCTGGAGAAATTTGGTAAGAAATACGGTAGCACCTATCCATGCTGTATAAGACTCAATCCTCATATACTGGCTGGCGGCAATTACAAAATTTCAACAGGTCATGGTAATTCGAAGTTTGGTATTTCTGTATTCCAAATGCCCCAGATTTTGGAGATTGTTGGGAAGTATAAAATCGACATCAACGGTTTACACATTCACACCGGTTCTGAAATTTCTGAGACAGACGTTTACCTCAAGATGTCCGAGATTCTTTTTGGTGTGGCCAGGGATTTTCCATCGTTAAAGTTTATCGACTTCGGAAGCGGATTCAAAGTTGCCTATCGTGAAAATGACAATGTGACTAACATTTACGATCTGGGCTTGAAGTTGGGGAAGGCTTTCAAAGAATTTTATGAGAGCTATGGAAAGAAACTTGAGTTATGGGTTGAGCCTGGGAAATATCTTGTCAGTGAATCAGGCTATTTATTTGTGAACACAAATGTAGTGAAGTCTACACCGTCTGTGACATTTGCTGGCGTCAATTCTGGACTTAACCATCTCATCCGCCCGATGATGTACGATGCATATCATGAAATTGTAAACGTTTCAAATCCTGATGGCGGACTGAAAATGTACACTGTTGTTGGAAATATTTGCGAAACAGATACACTTGGCTCGGACCGAAAACTCAACGAAGTGCGGGAAGGAGACATATTGGCGATTAAAAATGCCGGAGCTTACGGGTATTCAATGGCCTCTACTTTTAATTCAAGACTTCGCCCCGCTGAGGTGATGATTAAAAAGGGTAAGGCTCATCTTATCCGTCAACGAGATACAATGGAGGATTTGATCAGGGGGCAAGTTATCGTTGACTAATTGATCATCAAATGAGTGACACACCACATTACGATGTAGTAGTTGTAGGGGGTGGTGCCGCTGGGTTCTTTGGTGCGATTCAGATCGCAGAAAAGAGGTCTGGTATTAAAATCCTCATTCTTGAAAAATCAAATAAGCTTCTGGCCAAAGTCAGAATTTCAGGTGGAGGAAGATGCAATGTGACCCACCATTGTTTTGAGCCGAACGTCCTTTCGAAACATTATCCTCGTGGTCAGCGGCAACTAAAAAAGTTATTCACAAGATATCAGGCACAAGATGTTGTTAATTGGTTCGAGCAACGTGGTGTAAAACTGAAAGTAGAGGGTGATGGTCGAATGTTTCCGACAACAAATAACTCCGAAACTATTATTAATTGCTTTTTGCGTGAAGCAGATCGATACAGCATAAAGGTATTAGTCGGTCATCAGGTCAACAAAGTCCGGCATACTGACTCGGTAATTACTCTCACGTGTACCAATGAACAGGAATTTACTTGCGAGAGACTGCTAGTAGCTGCGGGAGGTCACCCCAATCGTGAGGCTTACAAATGGATAGAAAATTTAGGTCATACCGTTACACCACTGATGCCCTCACTTTTCACTTTCAATGATTCAGAGAAAAAATTTGTTGACTTGATGGGTGTGTCAGTGGAGAGCGCTTCCGTTCAAATTGCCGGAACCAAATTTCGTGAGTCTGGACCGGTACTAATAACACATTGGGGGCTGAGTGGACCTGCTGTGATAAAATTATCGGCTTGGGCAGCAGAATATTTAGCCGAGCGCCACTACACATTCACGGCACTTGTGAACTGGACGGGAAATGTAATGGAGGATGAAGCCAGGAAAGAACTTGAAAGTTATTGTCGCGATCATCCGAAACAGAAGGTCGAGAATAATTCATTGTATCACTTACCTGGTCGTTTGTGGGAGAGGTTGTGTGAACAATCTGAAATTGAGAAAACCCGGGTTTGGTCAGAGCTTTCAAAAAAGCAGCTAAATAAACTCGTAGAGAACCTTGTGCGATGTCAATTCAAAATAAAAGGAAAGACTACGTTCAAGGAAGAGTTCGTCACTTGTGGAGGAGTTGATCTTGCTGAGATTGAATTAGAAAACATGGAGAGTAAAAAATTTAGAGGGGTTTACTTCGCAGGTGAGGTCCTTAATATCGATGGCGAAACAGGTGGCTTCAATTTTCAGTCGGCCTGGACAACAGCGTACACTGCTGCTGAAGCAATAGCTACAAAGAGCTTAAAATAAAAATGCCGGACAAGCCGGATCAAGTCTGGCTTTGTGTCTTTTAAACCTTGCCACAAGGTCATTGGTAGATCCTTTGTAGAATGAATGGTTTAGTTGACTTTGTAGTATGTAGACGAAACTGCCCATAAATAAAAATGCCGGACAAGCCGGCATTTTTAAAGTGTGGTGACGGAGGGAATTGAACCCCCGACACAAGGATTTTCAGTCCTTTGCTCTACCAACTGAGCTACGTCACCAGTCGTTCTCACACCCTCGTTTCAGATGGGCCACAAAACTATACAAATTTAGTTTTGCGGCAAAAATTGGCTATATTTTTCTGGTTAAGACCTTTCCTTCACCTATTTTCGTTTCATGGGCATCATACAACAGATACTCTTTCTGGTCACTTTGGCTGTGGCATTTATGCTGATTAGGAAACGGGTAGTCAGGATAAAATCCAACATTCAATTGGGTAAAAAATCTGGTGTAACAGAAAGGTCATCCGAACGCTGGAAGAATGTTTTGTTGGTGGCCTTTGGCCAAAAGAAGATGTTCAAGCGTGTTATCCCTGCCTTCCTTCACTTTTGGATTTATGCAGGGTTTTTGATTATCAATCTCGAAGTACTGGAGTTTATTATTGATGGTTTGTTGGGGACCCACAGAGTGTTCGCTCCGTTTCTTGGGGGTGTCTACCCGGTGTTGATGAACTTCTTCGAGTCCCTTGCAGTGGCAGTGTTGCTGGCCTGTGTGATTTTCCTTATCAGACGCAATATCCTTAAAGTAAAGAGATTTTGGTCAGCCGAAATGACAAGCTGGCCTCGACTAGATGGCAATCTGATTCTTGTTATCGAAATCACTCTGATGGTTGCCATACTTACAATGAATGCAACCGATCAGCTTTTGCAATCAAAGGATGATCACTATGTTCATACTGGACAATTGTTTTTTAGCTCATTTTTAATGCCCCTTTTCCAAGGGCACGACACACAGACATTAGTCGTTATCGAAAGAGCGGCCTGGTGGTTTCATATTATTGGAATATTTGGATTTGCTCTTTATGTGACCTATTCAAAGCACCTGCACATATTCATGGCGTTCCCTAACACTTACTTTGCTAAGCTTGAGCCCAAAGGTCACATGGTCAACATGCCCATAGTAACCAACGAGGTAAAGTCTATGCTGGGATTAGGTGCAGCTGAAGCGCCAGCAGGTGAGCCGGGAAGATTTGGAGCAAAAGATGTGAATGATCTTGCTCGCCACAACCTGATGGCGGCCTATGCTTGTACCGAATGTGGCCGATGTACTTCCGAATGTCCGGCTAACCTTACGGGAAAGAAGCTATCTCCGCGAAAGATCATGATGGATACGCGTGATAGAATGGAGGAGGTTGGTAAGGGTGAGAAAGGATTGCAAGATGACAAGTCGCTCCTGGGCGACTACATCACTAAGGAAGAAGTGAATGCATGTACCAGTTGTAATGCATGCGTAGAGGCTTGCCCAGTTCTGATCAATCCACTTGAAATAATTTTGGAGTTGCGCAGATATGTGGCCATGGAAGAGTCGGGTTCACCCGCACAATGGAATTCGATGTTTCAGAATATTGAAACCAGTTTTGCCCCCTGGAAATTTGCACCTAGTGATCGATTTAACTGGTCGAAGGATTTACAATCGAAATAGCGAGTATGAGTGATTTGCAGATAAGTGTTCCGACTGTTGCCGACTTAGCGGCAAAGAATGAAGTCCCGGAGGTATTATTTTGGGTGGGATGTGCCGGATCTTATGATGATAGATATAAGAAGGTCACGGTGGCTTTTGTGAAAATCCTGAATGCTGTAGGTACGAAGTTCGCGGTACTTGGGTCGGAAGAAACCTGCACGGGAGATCCTGCACGCAGAGCTGGCAATGAGTTTCTTTTTCAAATGCAGGCGATGAACAACATCACTGTGTTAAATGGTTACGGTATTAAGAAAATTGTGACCGCCTGCCCGCATTGTTTTAACACCATTAAAAATGAATATCCTGAGTTGGGCGGCAACTATGAAGTCATTCATCACTCCTCCTTTCTTCAGCAGCTGATTAATGATGGCAAAGTTAAAATGAAAGAAGGGGGTGCCTTTAAAGGAAAAAAGATAACCTATCACGATTCTTGTTACCTCGGTCGGGCCAATGGCGTATATGAGGCGCCACGCGAAGTGCTTAAAGCACTTGATGCCGATCTGGTTGAAATGAAGCGATGCAGAACCACCGGACTTTGTTGTGGTGCAGGAGGTGCTCAGATGTTTAAGGAACCGGAGAAAGGTAAGAAGGACATCAATGTCGAAAGGACGGAAGAGGCTTTGAATACTGGAGCCAAGACTGTTGCAGTGGCATGCCCATTCTGCATGACCATGATGAGTGATGGAGTAAAAAATAAAGAGAGGGAGGCGGATGTTAAGGTTAAAGATTTGGCTGAACTTATCGCAGAGTCACAAGGTTTATAGGTAAGTATGTATATTCCATTCAAAGATATTTCAGAAAATTCCCGCGTTTGGATTTACCAACTCGATCGTGAGGTGAATGATGAAGAAAGGAACTTCATTGAGTCAGTGATGAAACAGTTTTGTGGGCAGTGGCAAGTTCACGGTGCGCCCTTGCAGACCTCATTTGAGGTTTTCTACAATCGCTTTCTCGTGCTAGCTGTGGATGAGAATTCTGGAGGTGCCAGTGGCTGCTCGATCGATGGTTCTGTTCGCGCGATCAAAGAAGTTGGCTTGAAACTTGACATCGATTTCTTTGACCGAACTAAAGTTGCTTTCCGCGCGGGCGCCAAGGTGTCGGTGTACCCTATGAATGAGCTGAAAGAATTATTCAGTTCTGCAACATTAAATCAGGATACTATTACGTTTGATAATTTGGTGACGACAAAAAGTGAGTTGTTGGCTCGTTGGGAGGTGCCGGTAAGTCGTTCGTGGCTGGCCAAATATCTACCTAAAAAGGCGTTAGCCTGATGGCTTATCTTTTTTCGTACTTTTAACTGCTTTTTTGAAGGCATTATGAGGTTAAGGGTATTTTCAATTGGATTGATTTTCGTTTTGTTGCTGGGCTGTGGGCCTGAGAAGAAGGCAATGAAGTCATTTCGTTTTGGTCGCTATCAAAACGTAATCAATTACTACAAGTCAGTACTGGCAAAAGATCCCAACAATGCCAAGGCAAACTTCTACGTTGCCGAATCCTATCGTCTTTCCAACAGAATAAAAGAGTCCGAACCCTACTATGCCAAGGCAAAGGGTCGTGAAATTAATCGGGATTCAGTCGTGCTTTACTATTCTCAAGCGTTAAAGTCGAATGGTAAATATGATGAGGCAAAAAAAGAACTTGAAGACATTGTTGTCACAACCAAGGACGAAGATTTCAAGGGTCGTGTTCAACGCGAGATAGATGGTTTGAACTACATCAATGAGCTGTCTCAAAAGCACAGTTACTATAGAGTGAAGAGCCTTGAAGCGGTGAATACGCCACTCAGCGAGTATTCACCTGCATATCTCAATGGCGAACTGTATTTCACTGCAAGTAGGGATGACAGTCGGACTTACTTGGCTACTGGCACTCCTTTTACCAAGCTTTATAAAGCCAGAACATCAGGAGCCAACGTTGATGTATCTACCATTGCCCCGTTACCTGATAAAATCAATACACCCAATGTAAATGACGGGTGTGTTACATTTTCACCTGACGGTCGTATCATGATTTTTGCAAAAGGAAATACGGGAAAGAGAAAGGGGAATCCTGATGTCGACTTGTATATGTCGCGCTACCGCAATGGTGAGTGGGAAGAACCTCGTCAAATAAACATTAATCAACCTGATTCCTGGGAATCAACCCCTGCTTTTGGTCCGGATGGAAGAACATTGTATTTCTCATCCAATAGGAAAGGCGGCTTCGGAGGACTTGATATTTACACTGCGCGGATGGACTCAAGAGGCCGGTTTTCGCGCGTAAGAAATATGGGACCGGAGATCAACACGTCTGGCAATGAACTCTTCCCTTATGTAAGTGAAGCAAACACACTTTATATAGCTTCGGATGGACACCCTGGGTTTGGAATGCTGGATCTTTTCGAAGTAAAAAGAATGAACGGTCGCAATGTGGTAGAGAATCTTGGACTGCCAATGAATTCAAAGAGTGATGATTTTGGAATCTTCTTATTTAAAGCAGATCGCGGTTTTTTCACTTCAAACCGTGAAGATGGAATGGGAGATGATGACATCTACACTTTTGTGAATGAAGATCCGAATCTTAGGGTGGTGAACTACTACCTGCAGGGTATTACGATGACTCCGAAAAGGGATAGCACTTTGGAGATTTTGCCAAATACAAAAGTCACGTTATTAGACTCTCGTGGTGAGCTGATGCAGGATTTTGTCACAGGCAATGATGGAAAGTTTTTCTTCAGGGTTTATGAAAATGAAGACTACACACTGGTAGGAGAAACCGATGGATATCTCGTCAAGCGGCAAGGATACACCACGTATGGCAAGTCGGTTGATAAGCAAACATTGAAAGAACTGGTCACCAACATCACGCTTGATACCGTGCTGGTGCTTGATCGTCTTGAAAGGAACAAGATATTCGTACTCAACAATATTTACTTCGATCTCGATAAATCTGACATCAGATCAGATGCCGCAACTGAGTTGGATAAATTGGTTGACCTGCTTACCGATAATCCAGGGATCAAGATCGAAATGAGTTCGCACACAGATAGTATCGCATCGCATGCTTATAATATGCAGTTGTCGCAACGAAGAGCGGAATCAACTGTGCGATATCTGATCAGCAAAGGCGTGGCACCTGACCGACTTGTAGCGAAAGGCTACGGAGAAGAAAAGCCAATTGCCCGAAATACAAATCCGGATGGAACTGATAACCCTGAAGGGCGTCAACGTAACCGAAGAACAGAGTTCAAAATCCTTGAGATCGGAGTAGTGCAGAAGAAGAATTTCGATGAGTTTGACGAAGACAAGTATTTTAAGAACGAGAATTAGCTCTGCTGTCTTCATTCTATTTCAGAATAACCCCAGAAGCGGGAGTTTAATACACAAGTCGTTGTTGTAGTTTTATTGGTAGTGATTCATGTCACTGACTCCGCAGCAGAGCATGCTGCGACAAAACGCGGCCATCGATGAGACAAATTTGGGTTTTGGTTTTTCTGAGTATTGTCGGAATCTTTTCATCTTGCCGTGAAGACGGTATTCCACCGGTAACCATTTTTTTTCAGGAACACTCATCCTTAACAGCAGAAACCATTGGTGATTATGCAATCGCAGTTTCCCTGGATAGACCTGCTCCGCAAGACATAGAAGTAAACTATACAATCTCCGGAAGTGCAACCGTAGACGAGGACTTCACTACGCCAGGTAGTTTTGTAATCGAAAAAGATAGCCTCCAAGGCTACATCATCATCTCCATTATTGACGACAATGTATTTGAGTTTGATCCTAACGAGATGCAATATTTTGGTGAAACTGTAAATATTATATTAACTGGTGTGTCGGGGAATGGTGTTTTGGCGAGTGACGAAAGCCTCTTAACGCACACTTTGCTCATCGCGGATAACGAGCCAATCGCACATTCAATGCTGATCGAGCTTTCGTGGGACTCAGGTGACGGTACAGCGGGAGACGTGGACATGGACCTGTTACTTTTTATTTTGGATCCACAAGAGGGGGCGGTATTGGTTGGCGAGTCGCAACAGATCGGGACGGATTTTGAGGGTATCGTAGTTGGAACACCAGCTCCAGACGCGGAATACGGTTTGGCATATCGCTATTTTGAAGGTTCTTCTGATCCCCTAAAGTTCAAGGCAAAGTTTACAGCCAAGCTGGGATCACTCCCCGGAAATGCAGAGACAATAGAGTATGACGGAGTTTACACGCAAGCCAACATCAATGGAGATATTACCTCGGGAGCAACAGTCCAAATCGTTCAGACGTTTCGTAAAGCAGGATCTGACTATTTTAATTTCAGCGAGATCAATATCCCTGAATCTGGCAGTAGAATGAGTAGCCGAACGGGTCAGGCGGATAAAATGAATCGCATTGGCAATGTCGTCAACTAGCTAGTTGTAAACGAACTCTCCAAATTCACTTTTTACGGTAACTTGTTTTTTTGCGGCAGTTTCAACTCTGCCAATGATTTTCGCATCAACTCCGAATGACGAAGCGATTGAGACAATGTCACTTGCAATATTTTCGGGCAGATAGATTTCCATCCGATGCCCCATGTTAAACACCTTATACATTTCCTTCCAGTCTGTGGAAGAGCAATCCTGAATCATTTTGAATAAAGGTGGAATCGGAAACAGATTGTCCTTGATCACGTGAAGATTTTCAATGAAATGAAGCACTTTAGTTTGAGCTCCACCACTGCAGTGAACCAATCCATGAATGTCCTTTCGGTAAGACTTTAAGATTTCAATTATTACTGGTGCGTATGTTCGTGTTGGAGAGAGCACCAGTTTACCCACATTAATCGGGGCGTTCGGAATTGTATCTGTTAATTTATACTTACCACTGTATACCAACTCCTTTGGAACGACTGAATCGAACGACTCAGGATATTTGGACGCATACTCTTTCGTGAACACATCGTGACGAGCAGAAGTAAGACCATTGCTACCCATCCCTCCATTGTACTCATCTTCGTACTTGGCCTGGCCGAATGACGCAAGACCAACCACTACATCACCGGGTTGAATGTTATCGTTTGAAATTACGTCACTGCGCTTCATCCTGGCAGTCACGGTGCTGTCGACAATGATTGTTCGCACGAGATCTCCAACATCTGCTGTTTCTCCCCCTGTGCTTCGAATGTCCATTCCATGCGAGCGCAGCATGTCAAGTACCTCCTCAGTTCCGTTGATGATAGTTGAGATTACTTCGCCAGGCACGAGGTTTTTATTGCGCCCAATGGTCGAGGAGAGAAGAATATTGCTGGTAGCACCAACACAGAGAAGATCATCCACATTCATGATGATGGCATCCTGCGCGATACCCTTCCAAACAGAGATATCGCCTGTTTCTTTCCAGTAAACGTATGCGAGTGAAGACTTGGTACCAGCCCCGTCTGCATGCATCACTACACAATAGTCAGGATCTCCAGTGAGTGTATCTTCTACAATTTTGCAAAATGCTTTCGGGAAGAGCCCTTTGTCCAACTTTCGAATCGCCTGATGGACATCTTCCTTCGAGGCCGAAACCCCACGCTTATCATAACGATCCGACATTAGTGCCTTTTTAGCTTTTATATAAAAGTCAAAGTTATGTATTTTACCCCTACGATCGATACACTACTATAAGACGTGATGAAGCAATTTTTTTTAAGTCCCATTTTTTTTCTGCTCTCAATCTCAGCTTTTGCACAGAGAGGACTTGAGGTGAAAGCCCTCTACGGAATTGGAGGCATCGGATATGATTATTGGATCAATAGCAACACACTTACTCTCGAAGCCAATTACAACATCAATTCAGTCGTTGCTATCGGGCCATTTTATACTACGTCCTTTGGCACCAACTATTATGTGTTTGATAAGACCAATGCCGCTGACGCCAAGGTTAATATTATTGGTGTCAACTCTAATTTAACTTTTGCACGCCTGGGTCGATTTAGGGCATATGGAAATGTGAATGCATTCACAATTAAGGCGAGCACCGGGCAATTTGTTAATTCGCAGTTTTCGCAGTTTTCGGATATGGAAGAGTCGATGTTTGGATTTGGGGGCGGTGCGGGTGTAATGATGAACCTCGGCAGTCGATTCGCTCTGAATCTGTTTGATTTCAAGCTCCGCTTTTTAAAGCGAGATTACCTTTCTATTGATCAATCTATTTATCGATTCTATCAATTCGGAGCTGCCTACACATTCAGCTTGAAATGATGAAAAAATTAATTGTACTAACTGCGCTACTTGCTCCGTTGATCTGCACTGCGCAGGTTAAGGTTCTCTCAAACATAAAATCAAAGCCAGGGCTTTCAGCTGTTTTTCTTAACAATAGCGAAGAGGTTTTGGTCGCATCCAACAAAGTCGTCATAAAAGGTAACGCAGCATCCGGACTATCAAATAGGGAGTATGCAGGCCATGGAGGAACTGTGACGTCAATTTCAACATCGAAGGACGGTAAGTTCATGCTTACAGGAAGTGATGACAAGACAGTCAGGCGGTGGGACTTGCAGACCAATGAGACGAAGGTTCTGACAATTGGCGAGAAAGTTTCAGAAGTTTTTTTTGCGGACACTAGCGATAAATGCGTAGTGCTTGATCAGTCCGGGCGGGTGACGTCTTGGTCAATTGAGTCTGCGAAGTCATCCGTGATTCAAGCTGAAGACAAAAGTGTTAGCACTATTGCAGTGAACAATAATGGAAATCTAGTTGCGATAGCAACATCTAAAGGTGTTATCACAATAAAGAATGCTGTCACTGCCGAGGTGCTGAAAACCTGGAACGGGCATACTGATAAAATAAGCAGTCTTGTATTTGCAAACAATAACAACTGGTTGATCTCGGTGGCTGATGACGGGATGCTGAAAAAATGGAATGTTACCGATTGGAGCCTGCTAGGTGAAGCAAGTTATGGCAAAGGCAAAATGAATCACCTGTCAGCGTGCAGTGACGATTCGCATGTATCAGCGTGTGGGGGCAACGGTTGCCTGATATTTAACACCACTTCACTTTCTCAGGTTTCTATCATTAATAAGCTAAGCAGTATCCCAATAAATTCTGCATTTAGTCCTGATGGTAGAATGATGGTGATCATGCAGGATTTGGTGCCTCGCGCAGAGGTATGGGATATTTCTTCTTTGGGCATTTCGCAATACACCATCTTGAAGGATGCGAGCGACAAAACTCCTCCGCAGCTTTATGTCTCCTCGCCTGCAAATACCTCAGAAGGATTTGTAATTGTGTACACAGATCTTTTGGCAGTAAAAGGAACGGTAATAGATGATGCTGGAGTTTCGCAGTTGAAAATTAACGGGCTAGAGACTCCTATGCGAAACAATGGGAACTTCACCATAATGCAGCCGCTGGTGGTAGGTGAGAACCTGATTAACATAGAAGCTACCGACATTAATGGGAATACATCGCTCAAAAAGTTTATTGTTTCAAGGCGAAATGTAGATGGGGAGCCCTATGATGCGGCAAAAGCCAGAAACTACCTGATGGTGGTTGGTATTAACTCGTATCAATATTGGCCGAAGCTGAACAATGCGGTGAAAGATGCAAATGATGTGGCGCAAACACTTCGTTCAGTTTATAAATTTGACTTTGATGACGTCACGTTGCTAACCAATGAGTCTGCGACACGAAATAATATTTACAAAGCGTTGCGAGACTTTGTAACGAAAGTGACGCCTCAGGATAACTTCATGATCTATTTCTCAGGCCACGGATATTTTGATGAATTGCTCAACGAAGGTTATTGGGTTCCTGTTGACGCAAAGGTTAACAGCACAGGTGATTACCTTTCTAACTCCGATATTTTAAAAGTGATCGGCAATATCAACTCTCAACACACCTTCCTCGTTGCTGATGCCTGTTTTTCAGGTTCACTTTTCAGTGATACCAAACGAGGATATATTGAGAACGTAGAGCGCTTTAAATCCCGATGGGGATTAGCATCCGGAAGATTGGAAGTGGTGTCAGATGGGCAAGAGGGAAAGAATAGCCCATTTGCTAAAAAATTCATAGACTTTTTGAAGACTAACAAAGACGATAAAATTTCTGTTAGCCAACTGGTGCAACATGTAAAAATGTCCGTGGCTGAGATTTCTGATCAGACACCGATTGGAAACCCACTGAAAAGTGTAGGTGATGAAGGAGGAGAATTCGTTTTCTATAAGAGACCTTAGAAATTCATTTTCCGAAACAATTCCCACACAACAATTCCCACACACACTGAAACATTGATCGAATGCTTGGTGCCTGACTGAGGTATTTCAATTGCCTTGTCTGCCAAAGCAATTACACCTTCGGAAACACCGTCTACTTCGTTGCCAAATACCAGGCAGTATTTGTTTCCATCAGTAGGATCGAAATCATTGAGCGATGTACTTTCGGTTGTCTGCTCCACTACAATAATTTTGTAGCCATCTTTTTTTAGTTGCATCGTCACAGCTTCCGCACTTTCTTGATACTCCCATTCGACAGATTCGGTCGCGCCTAATGCCGTCTTTTGTATTTCACGATGTGGCGGAGTACCGGTAATTCCAGTGAGATAAATTTTCTGAACTCGAAAAGCATCCGCAGTTCTAAATGCAGAACCAACATTATGCAGGCTTCTTACATTGTCGAGCAGAATAACTATCGGGAGCTTTTTTGCTTTTTTAAACTCCGCCTGTGTTATCCTTCCAAGTTCTTCGAGTTTTAGCTTCTTCACATGGCAAAATTAGAACGATTATCGATAATGGATAGAATCATTTGTAACAGACAACTCACAATCCCGTTTTATCAAAGATGAAACTTCTTCTATTCCCCCTATCACTCATCATTTTTACAAGTCAGGCGCAGGATGCATGGAAAAACATTTATACAGAGTCGGCCTGGAAGGAGCGGGATGCATGGCAAAAGGCTGATGCTATCATGAAGTACCTCGATCTTAGGTTTGGAAGTAAAGTCGCTGATATCGGATGTCACGAAGGCTACATGACAATGAAGCTCTCGAGGGAAGTTGGTGATCTGGGGAAAGTTTATGCCGTTGACGTAGAACAGAACCGTCTTGACAAATTGAAAGAACATCTTCAGGATCGGGGTATTCAGAACGTGATTACTACAAAAGGGGACTACGACAATCCACATCTTCCAGCCAATACACTGGATGGAGCTTTGATCATCGACACCTATCACGAAATGGACGAACATGATGCGATGCTTCAGCAGATCAAAAGCTCGCTTCGCATCGGTGGAATCCTGATTATCTGCGAACCAATTGCAGATGAGAGACGAAATCTTGCCAGAAGCGATCAGGAGAGAAAACATGAGTTGGATATGAAATTTGCTTTAGAAGACCTGGAGAGAGCAGGTTTTCGAGTCACGTTTCAGCAAGATCCTTTTATCAATCGTGAAAAGATAAAAGGAGACAACATGTGGCTGGTAGTCGCCAGAAGAGTGAAGTAAAGAATATTGGATATTCACCCTTGGTTGTTGCAGCCGGATTTTATCTTTGCCAGTCATGGCTTCCGGCAATACAGAAACTCCCTTAATGAAACAGTACAATGCAATCAAGGTGAAATACCCTGGTGCATTGCTATTGTTCCGCGTAGGGGATTTTTATGAAACATTTGGTGAGGATGCAGTGAAGGCCAGCAAGGTGCTGGACATTGTGCTTACCAAGAGAGGAAATGGTTCAGCATCCGAAATAGAACTTGCCGGTTTTCCCCATCACGCACTCGATTCCTACCTGCCAAAACTAGTAAGAGCCGGTAACCGTGTGGCGATTTGTGATCAGCTCGAAGACCCACGTTTTGTAAAAGGAATTGTGAAGAGAGGCGTGACGGAACTAGTCACACCAGGCGTGTCTTTCAATGATAATGTACTGGAACGAAAGCAAAATAATTTTCTGGCTTCAATCCACGTGGCTAGAAATATTTTTGGCGTTTCATTCCTTGACATTAGTACCGGAGAGTTTTATGCGGCTGAGGGCAGTGAAGCTTACATCTACAAACTCATTCAAAGTTTTTCGCCAGCTGAAATCATTTTTAGTAAGGCCAATCGCGAAAAACTGGAAAGTCAATTTAGCGAAGAGTACGCCACGTTTGCCCTGGATGAGTGGGTTTATGCCTTTGACTATGCGCATGATAAGCTCATCAACCAATTTAAAACAGCGAACCTAAAAGGTTTTGGTATTGATAGTATGCCCGAGTCGATTGTGGCAGCGGGCGCTATTTTACACTACCTGGAAGTGACGGAGCATAAGGACACGCATCACATTGGATCGATTTCAAGGATTGACGAAGACAAATATGTATGGCTTGATAAATTCACCATACGCAACCTTGAGATTGTAAATGCCCAGCAAGAAGGCGGAGTTCCGTTGATTCAAATACTCGACAAAACTGTGACCGCGATGGGGTCGCGCCAGCTTCGCAAGTGGATGATTTTTCCACTCAAGGAGATGTCCGCGATTGCTGAGCGATTGAATGTTGTATCTACTCTGCGTGAACAGGAAGACTTATCCGAAAGCATTGGCACGCACCTTCACCAAATCGCAGATCTGGAAAGATTAATTTCTAAAGTTGCTGTGGGGAGAATTAATCCGCGCGAGATGTTGCAATTGAAACGGTCGCTTCAGGCAGTTGTGCCAATAAAAGATATGCTTGCGCAGCAGTCCTCGGCCCCGCTTAAAAAATTGGGAGACCAACTTGAGCGCTGCGAGTTTTTACTCGACAAGATCGAAAAGGAGCTAAAAGAAGATGCGCCTATGCTCGTTCATCAGGGTGGGATTATCAAAGAGGGAATCAATGCCGAACTGGACGAACTCCGAAGTATCGCTTATTCTGGAAAAGATTTTCTACTCCAAATTCAAAAGAGAGAGGTTGAGAAGACAGGGATATCGTCACTGAAAATTTCCTACAATAAAGTATTTGGCTATTACCTGGAGGTAAGCAATGCGCATAAGGACAAAGTGCCCGCTGAATGGATAAGGAAGCAGACACTCGTAAATGCAGAACGTTACATCACCGAGGAACTAAAAACATATGAAGAAAAAATTCTGCACGCGGAAGAGAAACTAACAGTAATTGAGCAAAAGATATTTCAAGTGCTGGTGCTCAACGCGGCAGATTATGTTTCACAAATTCAGCAAAATGCCAGAGTCATAGCCACACTGGATTGTCTATTGTCATTTGCTATTGTCGCGAAAGCGAATCGGTATGTCAAACCTGAGATCAATGAGTCGACAACTGTCGATATAAAAAACGGCCGACATCCGGTGATCGAAAAACAACTTCAAATTGGAGAAAGCTACATTCCGAATGATATCTACCTCGACAACGAGTCTCAGCAAATTCTGGTGATAACAGGACCAAACATGGCAGGTAAGTCGGCTCTTCTTCGCCAAACCGCTTTGATTGTATTGATGACACAGATTGGAAGTTTTGTGCCAGCTGAGTCCGCGCAGATCGGTATCGTTGATAAAGTGTTTACAAGAGTTGGGGCCTCAGATAATTTGTCACGAGGAGAATCCACTTTTATGGTTGAGATGACCGAGACAGCGAGCATTCTC
Organism: Cyclobacteriaceae bacterium; assembly: GCA_020436085.1. GTDB lineage: Bacteria > Bacteroidota > Bacteroidia > Cytophagales > Cyclobacteriaceae > ELB16-189. The sequence continues at coordinate 7,712 of JAGQYM010000007.1, read as the reverse complement.
AATAACCTAAGTGACCGAAGCCTGATTCTGATGGATGAAATTGGAAGGGGTACGAGCACCTACGATGGTGTGTCAATAGCCTGGGCGATTGTTGAGTTCCTTCACAATCACAAAGAATTTAAGCCGAAGACATTGTTTGCTACACACTACCATGAACTGAATCAGCTGGCGGAGGATTTAGTGCGTGTGAAGAATTTTAACGTGTCGGTGAAAGAAACGGGGGACAAGATCATATTTATGCGCAAGTTGAAGGAGGGCGGGAGCGAGCACAGTTTTGGAATTCATGTTGCTCAGCTAGCCGGTATGCCCAATCGAATTGTGATACGCGCAAACGAGATTCTTCAGTTTCTGGAAAAAGACAAGCACAAGAACGAACCCCGAAAGAAGATGGAGGCCCTGCCCAAGCCCACCACACAAATGGGATTGTTTGAAGTTGATCCTAAATTGAAGCAAATGGAGGAGATGTTGAGTAAAATAGACATCAACACAATCAGCCCTGTCGAGGCACTTTTAAAACTAAACGAAGTGCTTGCTGCCCTAAAAAAAAAATAGGCTGCTGATTTGTAAATCAAAATAGCCTGGTAAATTTTTGAGCTGATCTTGGAAGCAAAAAATGCTTCTGAAGTCTCATTCCATTTTTTTAAGATTTGCCGCATGGTCACTCATAGTGACAGCTTTGACCACGCTTGTTGCCCACCTGATCAATTTTTCAGCGCCAGATTTCGATTCTCAAATTCTGCTTGCACACAATTGGAGATATATTCTTCGCAATGACATTATCATCTTGCATTGTGTACTCGTGATTGTTTCAATGCTCGGGCTGGCACTTATCGGCAGCAACAGAGGTTGGCTTATGCTAGGGTTACTGTGTTTCCTGGTATTTGGTTTCGCTGAGATTGGCAGAATGACACTTGCCAACGTCATCGTAAATGGATTGAGAGAGCAATATCAAATCTCCACGGATCAATCAACACAACAGGACATACGATTTGTACTGGAGAATGTATGGCCGCTCGTTGGAACGTACTTATTCCGAATTTTTATTCTGGCATTTAGCCTTGGTTGTATTTTTTATGGAGTCGCTTTCTGGAGTCAAGGCTGGGCAGGCAAAATATTTATCGTGTGGGGTGTGGTCAATTTATTTGCTTTCGCAAATGAGTTTTTGGGATTCAGTTGGCTATCGATTTTCATCGAATACTTTTCGATAATTTTTCAGCCGCTTACCCGACTTTGGATTGGAGTCTGGTTTCTAAAGGAAATACACAGGCACCGTGACGGCAGCACGGTGCCTGTGTAAAGAAATTCGGAATTAATTTCCTTCTTCGTCTTCTCCGTCCACTACGTCCTCAGGAGCCTTGTCCTTTGAAAGCTCGTTTCCATTCTCATCGAAATATTGGATGAGTTTCGAAGCGCCTTTTCTTGATCTAACACGATAAAAGGTTTTACCATTTCGTGTGGTAATTTCTTCGCCACCCATTACGGTGAATTCAGGGTACTTGGCCTGCGCAGCTGACTTGATGTTTTCTGGCAGCTTGGCAGGACCGTAGTATTTCGAAGACGAAAGTGAGGTGCCATCTTCTTTGTATCGTGCACGTGATCGCACACCATCCATTGTGAACACACTTACATACTTTACAAATGTGCGCTTGCCTTGAGCCGAATGCTTTTCCCAACGCACAGCAGTAGCTCCCGGGAAAGTACTTGCAAAAGTACTTTTCACCGCCTCTGGCAGTTGCCCTTCCTCCACTTTCTCAAAGTTCATAGAGCGCGGTCCTTTTGCACGCCCACCCGGCTGAGCAAACGCTGCAGCGCTGATGAACGCCAGAATAACAATAAGATATTTTTTCATTGTGTTTATTTTTTATTTGCTACCCAAACAAAGATAGTACCAAGTGACATTGCATTACAGTTACAAAAGGGCCTAACTTTGCTTTTCGAATTATTACCGGACAATTTTGTTATTACTCTAAATGGAAACAACACTGACACCGGAAGTCCGCAGAAAGCCAATTCTCAAGCAAGAAATAGCTTTTTTGATTATCCATTTGCTCCCGTTGGGTGCGCTGTGGACAGGAGCTACCCTGTTCGACTGGATGGTTTGCATATTCCTTTACATATTCAGAATGTTCTGGATCACTGGTGGATATCATAGATATTTTGCCCACAAATCATACAGCACATCGCGATGGTTTCAGTTTGTAATCGCTTTTATGGCACAAACTTCTGCACAGAAGGGAGCACTCTGGTGGGCAGCGCATCATCGTCACCATCATCGTCATAGCGACACGCCAGCCGATCCGCACTCAATGAAGATTTATGGATTCTGGTATTCGCATGTGGGTTGGATTGTAGGTCCAGATTTTAAAGAAACAGATTACAAGGTAATTGGTGACTACGCAAAGTATCCGGAGTTGGTGTGGTTGAATAAACACTATCTGGTTCCACCGGTCACTCTTGCAGTGATTGTAACCGCGCTTGGCGGGTTGGTAAACGGAGGAAGTCTCATGGCCATGTTTACAACAGCCGGTTTCTCCTCATTATTTGTGGGGTTCTTCCTGAGCACCGTGATCCTCTATCACGGTACATTTTCAATTAACTCCATCATGCACAAGTTTGGAAATCAGCGATATGAAACTGGTGATGAATCACGCAACAGTGTGTGGCTTGCTTTGCTTACAATGGGTGAAGGATGGCACAACAATCACCACTACTATGAGGTGGCTTCAAGGCAAGGGTTCTTTTGGTGGGAGATTGACATTACATGGTACATCCTCAAAATGTTTTCATGGATTGGCTTGATCTGGGATCTGAAAGGTGTTCCCAAACATGTTAAGTATTCCAGGAATAAAGCTCATGCCAAAGAGTTGAAGAAAGAGTATGACCAGGTTTTAAAATCAGCGTAGCATCCCATGTCGGTAGAAAGTAATTTTCTCGAGAGTACAATCAAGCTCTTTGGATACTATAAGTCGCTAGGTGAAAAAACTTTTGATCAACTAAATGACGAGGAGATCAGGTGGAAGCCAAACGAGGCCAGCAACAGCATCGCCCTGATCGTTCATCATCTCTCAGGAAACATGCTTTCCAGATGGAGAGACTTTTTGACCACCGATGGTGAAAAGCCGTGGCGTGATCGCGAAGCAGAATTTGCAAAAGACTATTCCGGCAAAGAACAAATGATTGCAGCCTGGCAGAAGGGATGGGATTGTCTGATAGGTGCGCTGAATTCCTTAAAACCAGAAGACCTGTCTCGTATCGTTTATATTCGCAACGAAGGCCAAACCGTAGTTGAGGTGATTCATCGCCAACTTGCTCACTATGCCTCGCACGTTGGTCAGATCATGTACATCGGCAAACAGTTGAAAGGAGAGTCGTGGACATCTCTCTCCATTCCCAAGGGAGCGAGCGGTGAGTTCAACGCTGCGAAATTTGCTGCCGAAAAATCCCGCAAACATTTTACTGACGGGCTGAAGTAATTTGAGGTCGTCTGTGACTGAAATCACTGTACTTTAAAGTAGCATTTCATTTCTTTGTGGTTTCAAATTCATCATTGTGCAGCGCTACTACGAACTGTTCATTGGATCATTTACCGGCTACTGGAATTACCTGAAGAGTGAAATCCTCTATCCAAGCTGGCACAACTACTTCTACTGGCTTATTGGGCTTTCGCTCGCGGTTTGGTTGCTGGAAATTGCTATACCCTGGAGGAAAGGCCAGTCTGTTTTCAGAAGAGATTTTTGGCTGGATGGATTTTACATGTTCTTCAATTTTTTTCTTTTCTCGCTGGTCGGCTACAATGCATTGTCCAACATCGGAGTGCAGGCTTTTAATGATTTCCTGTCTCTTTTTAGCATCACCAATATTGTTGCCCTGAATGTCGCCACCTGGCCTAAATGGTCGCAGCTGCTTACCATGTTTGTTATCGCTGACTTCATTCAATGGAATGTACATCGCCTGCTACACAAGGTTCCGGCACTATGGGAATTTCACAAAGTGCATCATTCCGTAAAGGAGATGGGATTCGCAGCGCACTTGCGCTTTCATTGGATGGAAACAATAATTTATAAATCCATTCAATACATACCACTCGCTATGATTGGGTTTGGAATCGATGACTTCTTTTTGATTCACATTTTTGCTGTGGCCATCGGACATCTGAACCATTCTAACTTATATATCACTTACGGACCATTGAAATATCTTTTTAACAATCCCGCAATGCACATCTGGCATCATGCCAAGCACCTTCCGGATGGAAGTTATGGTGTGAACTATGGACTGAGCCTGAGCATTTGGGATTATTTGTTTGGTACAGTTTATCTCCCCTCTAGCGGACGCGACATTGAACTCGGATTTCCGAAGGATGAAAATTTTCCAAAGCGATTTTTCACACAGATCACCTATCCATTTATTAAGAAAAACCTATGAACGTTTTAAACGATTGGAAGTTTGTATTGCTGTTTTGCCTCTCTCTGGGTCTCGCGCCATTTTTTCCTGAGCCTCACATTTGGGGTAAGCTGCGATGGATAGCGGGAGGCGCTGTAGGTATGCAACCAATGGACTGGTTTGATACACTCTTTCACGGCCTCCCTTGGATTTTGTTATTGCGACTTATCACAATCAAAATCTTTTCCGTTTTGAATGTTGGAAAGTCGAACTCGTAATTAATTTTCTATTTCAAAGTAAAGCGGGTAATGATTGGCGCATTTCGGATTGAATCTCGCTTCACACTTTGGGCAAATATTGTTGCTGGTTAGATATTGATTGATCGTCAGCTCCGTTTGACAAACGCCACATAAAATCGCGAACTCATTAAAATCACTTTTCTTCCACCTGACAGCCGCATGACCGGCAGTTTCCTCGTGGCATGAAAAACACGGAAAGTACTGATCACAGCACTTGAATTTGATTGCAATCACATCCAATGCTGAATGGTAATGCGCACAGCGGGTTTGCTTGTCTATCGGACGGCCGAAAACTTTCAAGACTAGTATTATTAAATTCGAAGAGGCCTGCTATCACAAAATTGATGCACCGAGCCATGTTTTCCAACCTTCTGTAAAAAGGTGGCACCAATCCTGTTGCAATGATGTTGCAAGAGCTGGGTTTGTGTTTATTTTTGTTTTGAATGAATAAAGTGAAAAAGACCAAGGGTAATTATTCTTTAGCAGGATCGCTGCTATTGATGACTCTAGCCTTCATGTATCTTCTTGGTACGGTGGAGGTTCAGTCTATTCACACCTTCCTTCACAATTCGCAAGATGAGGTGACCTTGCATTCAAAAGAGAATGAATCAAACGCCTGTCATCAGAAAGTCTATCACAATAAAAAAGACGAAAGCTGTACGCACAAGTCGCACATAGTATCACTCAAGAAGTGTCCACTCTGTCAACTTACTATTCAGTCGTTCCAACTTTTCACTCCGAGTTTATCTACAGGCATTTTTATTAGTGTAGAAGAGCTTCATTTTGCAGATGACCATATCGTGTCAATTTCTGCTGGTCAACTCCTGCCAGCGAGGGCTCCCCCGACTGTCTAGGTAAATCCCAAGTCCGGTTCCGGCAACACACGCGTCCCAAGGCTGTTCGTGTAGTGATATCGTTTACGTGTAGTTTTTTGGTGTGAATAAAGTAGCAATACTATTTGTCACAACGCTGTCCGCTCAATTGGCTTTTGGTCAACGGGCATGCAATGGCAGATTTAATGGTCGGGTTTTAGATGAACAGGGCGAAGCCTTGATCGGTGCTGCGCTATTGCTGGATCCTTCCGGCAACGGAACGGTTACTGATGTTGAGGGTAAATTTGAGTTCACTCAAATCTGCCCGGGACTTTATCATGTCACAGTTCAATATCTCGGATATCAGGAGCAAGTTTTTGAGATAACACTCAATGGCCGTGTGGAGAAGGAAATCACATTGCAACCAAATGTGGAAACACTGAGAGAAGTGGTGGTGAAAGAGGAACTGGCTCATCTGGAGAACGCTCAAAACTACACGGTCCTTAGCGGTGAAAAATTGGCCGAGACAGCGGGCAAGTCACTTGGAGAATCCCTAAGAGAAGTATCGGGAGTCAACACAATTCAGGCTGGCCCAGGAATATTTAAGCCAGTCATTCACGGTGTGCATAGTCAGAGAGTGCTGATACTCAACCATGGCATCAGACAAGAAGGGCAACAATGGGGTGCGGAGCATGCTCCGGAAATTGATCCCTTCATCGCATCAAACATTGTGGTGGTGAAAGACGCATCTTCTATCAAGTATGGCACAGATGCACTTGGTGGAGTTGTGATTGTAAACCCGGCAGACTTGCCGGAGCAGCCTGGGCTGGGTGGTTCTGTGAGTATGATCGGACAAAGCAATGGAAGATCGGGAACCGTATCAGCGATGCTTGAGGGTGGACTGAATGGACACGAGGGTTGGGGATGGCGTGCGCAAGGTACGGGCAAGCGTTCGGGTGATTTTCATGCACCAGACTACTCGCTCACTAACACCGGAATTAAGGAGTTGAATTTTTCAGGAGCGGCTGGCTATCACAAAGGGCCAAAAGGGTTTGAAGTATTCTTCAGTCACTTCAGAACTGAGCTTGGGATTCTTGCCGGAACGGCTATAAGCAATATCGATGATTTAATAGTTGCCATGGAGAGTGAACCTCCACAGCGGACTACTGATTTTGGTTATGAGATTGACGAGCCCAGGCAGAAAGTCAGTCATAATTTACTAAAGCTGAATGGCCATATCGAAAGAGAGAAAGGTGAGTGGAGGCTGCAGTATGGATTTCAGAATAACAACCGCAAGGAGTTTGACATTCGCAAAGGCGATCTGTCGGGGAAACCAAGCATAGACCTTCAATTGAATACTCACACCATCGAAGCGGAGTGGGAATCAACACCTGACCAAGCCAACAGTTTTTGTATAGGTATTAACGGAATGTATCAGGATAACAACAACATCTTCGGTACGCAGAGAATCCCATTTATCCCTAACTACAACAACTTCTCTGGAGGCTTGTTTGGTGTGACCAAACTTGTCAGAGCTCATTGGGTTTATGATTTTGGAGCACGGTATGACTATCGATATTATTCGGTTGTTGGTTATGACTACAAGAACGCTTTGTATCGTGAAACACTAAATTTTCAGAACGTCAGTTTCACAGCAGGAGCAACTACGCAATTGAACAACACACAATCTCTGGCAATCAACGTGAGTAGCTCCTGGAGGCCACCACATGTAGCGGAGTTGTATAGCGTAGGTACTCATCAAAGTGCAGCTGCCATTGAGTATGGATTGTTGTTGAACGATTCAACGAATGAAGTTTTAGATATCAATGATGTTTCTTTCAAGATCGAACGTGCTCTCAAGGGAGTTTCAACTTATCGGTATCAAAAAAACAATCTGACAATTGAGTTGAGTGGTTATGCTAACTACATATTCAATTACATCTATCTCAAACCCACTGGCATTACAAGGGGAGTACGTGGTGCCTACCCTTATTTTCGATACACGCAAACTGATGCATTGTTTTTGGGCGTTGACGTGACGGCAGATTGGAACTTGAGCAGGCAATGGAAACTAAGTCCAAAGGCTTCGTTGATTCGTGCGTCTGACCAGAGAAATAAAGATTTATTGGTTTTTATTCCGTCTAATAAATACGAATTGGCGTGGCGTTTTGAAGAACCTAATCAGTTTCCAGTAAAGCGATTCTTTGCCGAGTTGAAG
>JAGQYM010000079.1 GCA_020436085.1 Cyclobacteriaceae bacterium | reverse complement strand
CGACTTTGTCATTCCCTACGGTCATTTATTTTGGCTCCTAACCCCGCTACGGCATATGCACTAAACGTTAGCAGCATTGCTGTCTAGACAATTTGAGTATCTGAGATAGAATACTTACTTTTGACGTAAGTAACGCATAACAGAAGTATGATTATATCCTTTGGCTCTAAGGAAACCAAGAAAATATGGGACGGTGAGAGAGTTAAGGGTTTCGCCACAGAAATACAGGAAATAGGTAGACGAAAATTAAGAATGTTAAATAACTCGCAAAATTTAACTGACTTACGGATACCACCATCGAATAAATTGGAGAAACTTAAAGGGAGACTAAAAGAGTATTATTCTATCAGGATAAATAGTCAGTGGAGGATAGTTTTTAAATGGGACAAAGGGAACGCTTCAGATGTTGAGATTATAGACTACCATTAAAGCAATAGGAAATGAAAAAGATTAGAAACATTCATCCAGGAGAGGTACTTCAAGAGGAATTCTTAGTCCCTTTGGAGTTAAGTGCATACAAACTATCAAAGGACATTGGGATACCCCAAACGAGAATATCACAAATCCTGAAGGGAAATAGACGGGTTACAGCTGATACAGCATTGAGACTTTCAAAATATTTCGGAACTACCGCTAAATTTTGGCTAGGCCTGCAAGATGATTTTGATATTGAAGAGGAGAAAAAAACGAAATCCAAGGAGTTTGACTCGATTGAACAGTTTCACAGCAACGCTGCATAACACTGTGGATATCTGATAGCGGGGGTAAGGTGTGAAATGTTAATAGTAATTTCCTAATTTAGTCCGGTGTATGTAGACAGTGACGGAGCAGGTCGCCAAATTCATTCCCTACGGTCATTTGGCAAAGCCTCCCTCACCTGCCCACGGTAGGCATGCCCCACTACGGCATAAATGCTACCCGTAAATAAAAAAGAAATAGGTGGTTTCGAACAATATGGAGAAAAATGACAAATGGGGGACAACTTTTGAGAGGTGGTTGCCCATGCTGGCGTTAGTTGCGCCATTATTCTTTTTTATTGCTTCGTTAGTGAGGGCATTTGGTATTGGAACGCTTCCGGGAGACCTCAATTGGGTAAGTTCATATGAAGGTCTGATTATGGGGATAGGTGTTCCTTTTTTTGTTGCCACCTTCATTTTCATGGGGCATAGAATCGCAATGCGGTCTCCTAACACGGGAATCGTGGTTACTGTACTGGGTGTTTTGGGTACTGCCTTTATTGCTTTTATTTCTGGTTTTCGAGGTTTGGCCGCAGGCTTTGTGGCTTCAGGAATAGACCCAAAGGCGATCAATGATGGGCTCGAATCGGACGCTTCTTTGACTTGGTTGTTGGGACTATTGCTTTATAATTTTTGCTTTATGTTAGCCTGGCTTATTGCAGGTGTGGCGATAATGAGAAACAAGATAGCTCCCTGGTGGGTAGGATTGGCTTTTATACTATCTGTACCATCCCTCATAACTGGCCAAGCCCTATATATCAATTTGGAAATATTCTGGCCGCTTGCTTTGGGACTGTGGCTGTTGGGAGTTTGGGGACTGGTCAAGCTTGGTGATAAGTAGGAAAATCAAAACTCCTTTTTGAATAAAGAATCTACTGCTAGTAGTATGCATACTACTGGATAGGTACCAGGCGTGTGTTGTTGCCAAACAGCTATTGTTTAATTTTAAACATTGGCAGGTAACTGCAAGCTTGAATGAAGCCGCATAGTCTATTGTAACAAAAATGAATAATCGAGAAATTTTGAGCTCAAGAGTTCTAAACTCACCAGTGGAGATTGTTTATCAAGCTTTCGAAGATCCAAACCACTTAAAAAAATGGTGGGGCCCAGAAGGCTTCACAAACACAATTCATGAGTTTGATCTGAAACCTGGCGGGAATTGGATACTTACCATGCATGGCCCGGGAAAAGGTAACTATGAAAATTCATCAGTTTTCACAGCGGTATTGCCTAATAAGCTCATAGGCTGGACAAGAAAATCCAAGCCACTATTTGATATGGAAATAGCATTTAAAAAACTACATGTAGATCAAACGGAAATATCATTTAGAATGATTTTTGAAACCGCTGAGGAGTGCGAGAAAATGAGAAAATTTGTCGAACCCAATAACGAAGAGAATTTCGATAGATTGGAAAGGGAAATTAAGAATATATTATAAAACTGACCATTGGCAGTTTGTTGGGCTTTCTTCCTTCCACAGTTTATTGCCATCCCGCTTCGCGAGGACGGTAGTGGGTGAGGCAAGAAGCATTAGAGTAATATCTATATTTTAGTAATGCTTGTAAGCAAGATTTGTAATCAGCGAGGGAAAGGTTTATAAAAAGAGAGATGGAATTCAGTCCAAGCAACCCAGTCATACAACTCTGCATTAAAGGTATGGCCATGGAAGATCAGGGGAAACCCGAAGAGGCGATCAAACTGTTTCATCAGGCGTGGGACGAGAGCAAAAACGACTTTGAAAAATTTACTACTGCACATTATGTAGCACGACATCAGAACAACGTGCGCGATCAGTTGAAGTGGCTGGAGACCTGTTTGCAGTTTGCACTAAAAGTGAACAATGACGCGGTCAAGAGCGCATTCCCTTCCCTGTATCTGAGAATAGCTGAATGCCACGAGAATCTAGGTGATTTAGAAAACGCAAAGATGAATCGGGAATTGTCTCAGCAGGCCTCAGACCAAATTTCCGATCAAGGTCCATTTTATCACGGCACAAGAGCAGACCTGCAAGTGGGTGATATGTTGACAGCCGGGGGCAGGTCTAACTACAAATCAAAAATCATTATGAACCACATCTACTTCACTGCATTGGTGAATAACGCTGGTCTTGCTGCCGCCCTGGCTCAAGGGGAGGGGCATGAGCGTGTCTACATCGTAGAACCCACCGGGAGTTTTGAAAATGATCCTAACGTCACCGACAAGAAGTTTCCTGGTAACCCCACGCGCTCGTACCGATCACCCGCACCGCTGAAGATCGTAGGTGAAGCAACGGAGTGGGCGAGGTTGTCTCCCGAAGATATAAGGAAGTGGCGCGAGAGGTTGGCGAACAGCAAGGGAGAGATTATTAACTAAGCTAAGGGTTGCTCTTTGATTTAAGAGTTTCTCTGGTCTCTGCGACTCACCTAAGACACATACATACTATAATAGCCGCTCATGCTCTGTACTGACTGGTGGCATAGTACTCAGTAGACTAAAGGCGGTATTCATTGCGATGCTGTTAGTTAACAGTTAGCTTCGTTATTTAAACTTAGTTCAGTCACGTAGGGCGATTCCGACCGGAATGCCAAAATCGTATACACGAGCGTATGAACAAATTCGAATCCAATCAAACCATCAATCATGAAAAACAAAATTTTAATTCTTGGTTTTCTGAGTTTCGTTCTTCTTAGTTGTAACCAAACAGATCAAAAGGCACAAGGCAGCATTCAAGATCAGAAGGACGAAAAGTACAGTGGCAAAATCATTGATATGCACTTGCACACGGGTCTTCCACATCAAGTACCCGCGGGAACTCCTGCACTGTGCCGACCTGCGCCATGCCAGGGCGATGGGCAGGCAACTGTCGACCCATCTGATCTCAGGGATAAAACAGTAGAAGTCATGGACGACAATAATATTACGAAGGCCTTTCTAAGTGGTGTGGATTGGTCAGCTGTGCAGGAATGGAGGAAGTCTGATCCTGAAAGATTTATTGCATCGCCCTTTATCCTTAAAACAGGAAGTTCTGAATTGGAAAAGTTAACGGAAGAGTATAAGTCTGGCAGTTTTGAAGGAATGGGGGAGATCGGAACCCAACTTATGGGCTTATCGCCTAACGATCCATCATTGGAGCCTTATTTCCAACTTGCAGAAGAACACAATCTTCCTGTCCTTATTCACACGTTGGGAATCGGGCCGTATATGCCCCACTTCCGATCTGGTGCCGGTAACCCTGTGTTGCTGGAAGAGGTTCTTGTTAAGCATCCTGACCTCCGTGTTTTTGTGGAGAATGGTGGCTATCCGTACCGGGAGGAAATGATTGCAATGATGTACCAGTATCCCCAACTGTATGTCGATATGTCAACAATAACCTGGGTGATACCTCGAACTGCATTTTATGATTATCTCGAAGGATTTATCCGTGCTGGTCTTGGCAAAAGGATAATGTTTGGATCAGATCAGATGGTGTGGCCGGAAAAGATTGGCGCTGCCGTGGAAGCAATTAATCAAGCTCCTTTTTTAAATGCCGAACAAACCGAGGATATCTTTTACAACAATGCAGTGCGTTTTCTTAAGCTCCAAGAAACGATGTAGAACGCGGTTCCATTGGTACAGAATCACGAAATTACTCGATTGAATACCAGGTTATTTTAACCACCAGTTAAGTATTTGGAGTGCTTTCCTATTTTGGGCGGTTCATATGGTGCTTGCAATCAATAGGAAAATTTAGACTCAATGGAACAAAAGGAAGTGGTCAAGTTCTCAGTGATAGTGATAATACTGAGCACGCTGATCTGTTTTATCTCTTACAAAATTGGCAACTCAAACCTCTCCATTCTGACGGTACTTAGCCCGTCCATTGTGGCGCTAATCATGACGGCTCGTGTTCGTGGCAGGAGTGGAGTAAAAGAGTTGTTCATCAAGCAAACCATCCAGAAAACCAGTCTGAAGTGGTTTGTACTTTCACTCTTTGGAATACCGGTGCTGGCATCACTGGCGGTGCTCACTTCACTGAGCATTGATGTTTCAGTATTTCATCTTAGAACAACTCAATTGCTTCCACAGATGGTAGTGATCGTAGTAATTGCTATTGGAGAAGAGTACGGGTGGAGAGGCTTCATGCTTCCCAGATTAATGAAACAGTTCAGCGTTTTTTCTTCTAACCTCATCCTTGGCCTTGTATGGGGACTTTGGCATTTTCCAGCTTACCTGATCGGAACGGGAGTACCTTTGCAAATGAACTTCATGGTGTTTCTGCTTTGGATAGTTTTAGGAGCGCTTTTTATGGGTTGGATTTATTATTACACCCGAAGTGTACTTACGTCAATCCTTGTGCATATCAGTGCCAACGCTGCTTTTAACTACCTTTTAATTTTGCCGGAATTTACAGGAAGCATGAATACATTTTGGATATTTATAGTGTATTTGATAGTGATTCTAACGGTTGTCTACTTTTTAGAAAGGAGACAATTGGTGGCAAGGCAAGCTTAATTGCGTTAAGGAGGAGCCTCAACAACTGAATTGAAATGAGAAAGTTAATTGCAGGAATCAACATGACACTCGATGGGTTCTGTGATCACACAGGGATGATAGCAGATGATGAGGTTCATCAGCATTTTACTGATATGTTGAATGATGGCGGTACTATCTTGTACGGGCGCATAACCTATCAACTAATGGAAAGCTATTGGCCGATGATAATTAAAGAGCCAACCGGTAATAAGGATACAGATGATTTCGCAGCCGCAATTCAGAATATTCCAAAGATTGTCTTCTCGAATACGTACAAAAAGAATCCCATCAAGTTTGCCTGGGATAATACCACTCTGGCGACAGGCGACCTCGAAGATGAAGTAAAGTCACTCAAAAATCAATCAGGTAAGGATATTTTGGTTGGTAGCCCGGGCCTGATATCAGATCTTATTTCGCTGAACCTAGTTGACGAACTGCACCTTTGTGTTCATCCAGTGATAGCCGGGAGTGGTTTGCCGTTATTCAAAAATATAACGGAGCGGTCTGTACTTAAGCTCTTCAAAACCAAAACCTTTGGTTCTGGCGCGCTGGTTCTCTACTATGAACTGCCTAAGAATTTGTGAAGCCTTTTTCACTGTTCTCCGTATAATTCATAATCACACAAAAATTTGAATTATTAGTATGAACAGAATCCTTTTTCTAGTGGTATTGATTGCTATGTCAGGAGCATTAAATGCTCAATCATCAAATGCGATCGCTACTGAGCCCTTTAAAATTGATGATAGGTTTTTATCTGGACTGGATATTCCACAACAGAAATTGAGTGCCTTTCCAGAAAGAGAATATTTCCAAAAGACAATCTATTCCGGGGCAGACTTAAATGTGTACATTCTTTCAAGCGAAACTGCGGCCAATGATATTTCCAGTTTTCCAATCGATGAATTTGTTTACTACATCAGTGGAAGAGCGGATGTGGAGCCAAGTGGTGGGGCCCGGTTATCATTCAGTGCCGGTGACTACATCTTTGTGCCAAAGGGTTTTTCTGGAAAGTGGACAAACAATGGCAATAAATATCACCTGGAGCTTTCTGTGATTTCAAGGCGGAGGGCTGATACCACACTGAGCTCTCAAACTAAAGTGCCAAAGTTATTGAATAGAGAATTAATTTCCGGAGTTGGTTTAACCCCGCAAGAGGACAATAAGTTTAGTGATGTACTTCATGCTGGTGTGGAGTTGGAGATAGCTGCTGAAGCAGAAGAGCCAACGATGAAAGAGATAAAAGACAATGCCAAGGATTTATTTATTCATGTATTGGGTGGAAGTCTTACTCTTGCGACTGCCGGAGGTAAAACTCAAACGTTTTATCGTGGGGACTTTTTTGTTCTCCCAAAGGGCTTTACCGGAACGTGGGTTAGTGAGGGACAAAATCTCTTTAGGTATCTGAAAGTTTCGGGTTGATGCTTTTGTTTTTATTGACCTCGTGTAGATATCTGACCCGAATGGGCTAACTGTCTTTCAAAATTTAGATATTCGCGAGCTCACATAACGTATTTTGTAAAGAGAGATGAGAGTCTTCACAAGAGTTTTGTTTTTTATCGTCCTGCTAGGTGGATGCACAAATTCTCAACATCAAACAGATTCAGGAGTTGATCCGGAGCCAGCTGATACCCTAACGACCCATTTAAAACCATTTAGAGCCCACTTGCCCACAATAGGACTACTGATGTATAATGGAGTTCTCCAAAGTGAGGTTGTGGCTGCATCAGATGTATTCGCAAAGCCCACTGAAGATGGAAGGCAGCTCTTTAATGTGGTGACCGTTGCCGAAAACGGAAAGCCCATTACCACAGAGCAGGGGCTTCGGCTCGTTCCGGATTATACGTTTGACGGTTGCCCAAAACTAGAGGTACTGTTCGTTCCAAGCGCCTATGATATGTACTCACAAGTACACAATGAGAAAATTGTCGATTTCATCCGTGCGAAGAATGCAGAAACTAAGTACACCGTTAGTAATTGTGGCGGAGCTCAACTGATTGGCGCTTCAGGTATTGCAGATGGTCATAAAATTGTAACGTGGATTGGTGGTGGCGATCAGCTTCAGAAGGATTATCCTGCATTGCAGGTGCAAGATGATAGCCTCGTATCATTTATTCGCGATGGAAAGTTCTTGTCCTCAAATGGAAACCTTGCGAGTTACATCTCCGCTTTGGAACTACTCGAAACAATGACAAGCCCGGAACACAGGAAGTTTGTTGAGAGCTATCTTTATCTGGACCGATTGCAGAATTGGAAGTAATTAAACATGAATCAAAGACTATATCAGGTTGACGCATTTGCAGAGAAAGTATTCTCAGGAAACCCTGCCGCTGTCTGCCCACTCAGCGAATGGCCTTCGGATCACGTCATGCAGAACATCGCCATGGAGAACAATCTGGCGGAAACCGCCTTTTATGTAAAGAGTGGTGATCAATACGAAATCAGATGGTTTACACCGGCAGTAGAAGTTGATCTCTGTGGTCATGCCACACTGGCTGCAGCGTTTGTATTATTTAATCACGAGAATCACGAAGGTGACGAGATTCAATTCTTCTCACACAGAAGTGGAAGACTAGCAGTTACTAGAAAAGGTGACTTACTTACATTAAATTTTCCATCGGACACGATAAAGGAAATTGCAGTTTCTGAGGACATCAAGAGAGGCTTTGACAAGGAACCGAAACAGGCATTTAAAGGGAAAACAGATTACCTGTTGGTGTTTGAG
>JAGQYM010000078.1 GCA_020436085.1 Cyclobacteriaceae bacterium | reverse complement strand
AGCCCCGTGAATAGTCCTGAACTGCTACATTTGCGCCATCATGACTGTAAATTTTTCTCCTGGCCCTTCTCAACTCTATTTCACCACTGAAGATCATACGCGCGCGGCTTTTCGGCAAGGCATACCCTCTCTCTCCCATCGCAGTAAGATGTTCGAACAGTTTTACCAGCATACTCAGGAACAATTGCGCGCGTTACTTTCTATTCCCACTTCTCACCACATCTTCTTTACAGCTTCTGCTACAGAGATCTGGGAACGAATTGTTCAGAATCTGGTGGCTGAAAAGTCGACACACTTTGTTAATGGCGCCTTTTCTGAAAAATTTTTCAAGGCTGGTCTTCAACTTAACAAGGATGCAAAAAGTATTACTGCTGAAGATGGAGATGGATTTAGTGAACCTATAAAAGTTGATGGGGAGATCATTGGTATTACGCACAACGAAACCAGCACAGGAGTTAGCCTTCCGCTTGATTTTATCTATGGTATGAAGGAGCTTAATCCATCAGCGCTTGTTTGTGTTGATGCCGTCTCCTCCATTCCTTTTGTTGACTTCGACTATAATAAGATTGACTCGGTTTATTTTTCAGTTCAAAAAGGATTTGGAATGCCTCCAGGTCTTGGTGTTTGGATCGTCAATGAAAAATGTATCGCCAAGTCTGAACAATTGCTTGCCAAAGGACATTCCATTGGGACCTATCATTCGTTACCGAGCTATCTCGCCAACGGAAAAAAGAATCAGACCCCCGAAACTCCGAACAGTGTTGCCATTTATGTGTTGGGAAAAATCGCTGAGGATATGAACAGAAGAGGAATCAATGCGATCCGCAAAGAAACGTTGTACAAATCAACCATTTTATACCAAGCCCTTCAATCTCACGAAAAAATCAACGCATTCGTTGGTAAAAAAGAGTATCAATCATCTACTGTAGTTATCGCGGACTGTGGCGAGCATACCAACTCTGTCATTCACCATCTTAATAACAAAGGAATTGACCCCGGAGAAGGATATGGAAAACATAAGAATTACCAACTCCGGTTTGCCAACTTCCCAGCTCATTCTAAGGAACAATTTGAGCAATTGGTGGACTCGCTCAACAGTTTTTGATTATCTTATATCCTGATTAAACCTTTGGTCAAAGAGGAAATCTAAACCGTAGTATCCAGCCTCACGTCTTTGGAAGACCACGAATTACTATCCAAGATTCGTAACCCTGAAACAAGGAGTTATGGCTTTAATCTACTGGTAAGGGAATACCAGCAGAAAGTTTATTGGCTTGTCCGGAAAATGGTAATCGACCATGATGATGCCGATGATGTTACACAAGAGGTCTTCATCAAAGTACATAAAGCCATCGACCGTTTCAGGGAAGACGCGCAGCTCTTTACCTGGATCTACCGAATCACCACCAACGAGTGCCTCTCCTTCCTGAACAAGAAGAAAAGACGGTTCTTTCTTCCGTTAGAGGACGTTAGCAAAGAACTAAGCAATAAGCTTGACACTGCCCCCAATATCGGGGGTGACGAAATACAGAAGAAACTGCAGAAAGCATTGCTGAAACTGCCTGATAAACAACGCTTGGTATTCAACATGAAATACTATGACGATATGTCGTATGAGCAGATTTCAGAGATAACAAAAACCAGTGTGGGAGCGCTCAAAGCCAGCTACCACCATGCGACAAAGAAAATCGAGGATTTTTTGACTCAGGATTAAACTATTGAGAACTTCAAATGTCAAACCAACAATGAAAAAGCTCGAAGACATACCGAAAAACAACATTTTCGAGGTTCCGGAGGGGTATTTTGACAAACTCCCGGGAGTCATCCAGTCCAGGGTTGCTGCAAAAGAGAAGCAATCAACGATTGGAGCGTATGGTTTGGCATTGAAGGTGGCTTTGCCTTTGCTGGCAATCGGTCTTGCTGTCTTTCTCATCTTTCGTGAAAACGATCCGCAGGGCTCACCTGAAGATTTACTTGCAAGTGTAAGCACTGAGCAGTTGTCAGATTACCTGATAGATACTGACCTCTCAACTGACGAGCTATTAGATAATTTGGATCTCAACGAACTTGACGTTAATGCCTTGAACGAAGAGATTCTATATGAAGAATTTGATAACGATTTATTGGAGGAATATGTGGATGGATTGGAACTGGAATTATAGACATTGTAACAAAATGAAAAAATTAATTGGTACTCTACTTATTGGTCTGCTCTCTACGGGATTGCTGTGGGCTCAGGACGAAGATGTGGTGCAACAAGATCCGAAAGCAAGAGAGCGAATTGAGGCTGCTAAAATCGGACTCATCTCTGAGCGCCTTGGTTTAACCCCCGAACAGGCTGAAAAGTTCTGGCCTATTTACCGCGAGTTCAGTCAGAAGCGTGGAGAACTGGTAAGTGAGTTTAGAAAGGCACAGCGCGCAGCCGGACCCGACAATACGGATCCTGATAAGCAAAAAGAGCTTGTCGAGTTTGGCTTGAAGATTAAGCAGCGGGAGTTGGACCTGGAAAAAGACTACTCAAGAAGAATGATGGACGTCATCTCTGCCCAACAAATTCTCAATCTCAGAAATGCGGAAAAAGAATTTCAACGCATGATACTTAATCAACTTCAACAAAGAAGGGATTTGCAACAGCGCAGGGAAAACCTGCGCGACCGCAATCCAAAATTACGTGATCGAAAAAATAATCCTTGATCCTTGTTCCGCTCATTCACCTGCCTGGCAATCGTCATCTGTGGTGCTGCTTTTCCATTGCGAGCGCAGCAGAGTGATTCTACTTTGCTTGAAAGCGACTTTGAGGAACTTCTTTCGCTTGAAGACTCACTTTCTATTTTTAATCTGATTGATAGCTTAATTCAACTTGAAGCTTCAAATTCATCGCAATTGGCGGTTCGCCTCAGCTACACCAGCAACGCTGCATCAGCCAACAGAAGTCTGGGCATCAGCCAGTTTGGTCTGAGCCCTGGTATCTCGTATTATCATAAAAGTGGAGCCTACCTGGACGTTTCTGGATATTGGAGCACCGAGTATGATCCAAAATATTACCTGACGGTTTTGTCTGGTGGTTACATAGGCGCGATAACACACTGGTGGTCATTTCTTGGCGAATACAGTCGATACCTCTACTCAAACCTGGGCGACAGCGTGGTGATCAGTTACAAAAACAGCATCGGTGTTTCCAATTTCTTCGATGTGAAACCGCTAACGTTTCGGCTGGACTACACGCTGCTCTTTGGTGAAAAAACTGGCCACCGAATATTGCCTGGTGTGATGCTAAATCTCGAAAAACGAAACTGGGGTAAATTAGATCGAGTTCTCTTCTATCCATCATTCAACCTGCTGCTAGGTCAGGAGAGTTACTATGTCCTTCAGTCCTACCCACCTATTCAGGCGGCTATAAGAGAGAGATTTGGACTCCCTACCACGTATGAAACAGAAGCACGAGGTTTTGGGGTAATGAACTACTCCTTCTCAGCACCGCTCAGCGTTTCTGTAAAGAATTGGAACTTCCTTCTCTCCTACACGTTCAACATTCCCAAGGCACTCCCGGAGGAGGAAACATTTCTTTCCAACAGCGGCTTTATATCGGCCAGCATCACGAAATACCTGAGGTTTAAAAAGTAACAGACTCATTCTTACGGACGGTTTGTCTGTTAAAATGCATTTTGATACTTTTCATTCTTATACATCCTTTATGAAAATACGTTTTGCCCTAGCTGCTATTCTGCTTACAGTCGTTGTATCCTTTGCACAGGACTATCGTTGGCAACAACAGGCGGAGTACACCATGAACGTTCGCCTTGACACTAAAACTCACAAGGTTGCTGGCGACCAGCAGGTGATCTACCACAACAACTCTAATGACACGTTAACGAAGGTATACTACCATCTTTACTTCAATGCCTTTCAGCCGGGGAGCATGATGGATGTTCGCTCAAGAAACCTACCCGACCCGGACCCACGTGTGGGGGATCGTATTTCAAAACTCTCAGATTCAGAAATCGGGTATCAACACATCTTGTCTTTAACTCAAGACGGCTCTGATACGAAGTTCGAAGTCAATGGCACTCTGCTTGAGGTAAATTTGCCTAAGCCAATCTATCCTCACTCTAAAACAACTTTCAAAATGAAGTTTGAGTCGCAGGTGCCAATTCAGATACGAAGGTCAGGCCGCGACAATAAGGAAGGCATCGCCTACTCAATGACACAATGGTATCCAAAAATAGCAGAGTATGATTTCAAAGGATGGCATGCATATCCATACATCGCTCGAGAGTTCCACGGAGTATGGGGAGACTATGACGTCAAGATAACAGTCAATCCAGATTTTACTCTGGCCGGGTCAGGTGTATTGCAGAATGCCAACGAAATCGGGCATGGATATGAAGATAAGGGGGTTTCAGTCAAGAAAAGTAAAAATGAACTCACCTGGCATTTCATAGCGAAGAAGGTGCATGATTTTGCATGGACGGCTGACCCTGACTATCGGCACACCAAGGTTCAGATGCCGAATGGTCCGCAACTGCATTTCTTTTTCCAACCGGGAGAAAAGACAACTGAAAACTGGACAAAGCTTATGGATTATGGCGTGAAGCATTTCCAGTTTATGAATGAACGTTACGGCAAATACCCTTACGAAACTTACTCTGTTATTCAGGGAGGCGATGGCGGCATGGAGTATCCGATGTGCACGTTGATCACCGGTGAGCGCAGCCTTGGAAGCCTGGTTGGGGTGATGTCGCACGAAGCTGCGCACGCCTGGTTTCAGGGGGTTTTGGGTAACAACGAATCACTTTATCCGTGGATGGATGAAGGCTTCACTGATTTTGCGAGCAATGAATCGATGGGTGAAATGTTTAAAGAAATTGATCCGCAACGAAGTGCGTACCAAGCTTACTTCTTGTTGGTAAGAAAAGGATTGCAAGAGCCATTGGGGCAGCACTCTGATCATTACAACACTAATACCGCTTACGGGATTGCGGCATACAGCATGGGTGCCATGTTCCTCAATCAACTCAAATATCTGATCGGTGAT
This sequence comes from Cyclobacteriaceae bacterium, assembly GCA_020436085.1. Classification (GTDB taxonomy): domain Bacteria; phylum Bacteroidota; class Bacteroidia; order Cytophagales; family Cyclobacteriaceae; genus ELB16-189. The sequence continues at coordinate 3,487 of JAGQYM010000078.1, read as the reverse complement.
GATGTCTTTTATCGATCTATGAGAAAGTATTTCAACACCTGGAAATTTAAACATCCAGAACCTAATGATTTTCTAAGGGTGCTTGAAAAGGAGTCTGGCCTTCAATTGCATTGGTTTTATCGCGACTGGATTCTCTCAACGAAACACATTGACTATGGGATCGAAAAAATAGAGAGTAAGGGCAATCAAACACAAATTGACTTGAAGCGGATCGGTGACATGGCAATGCCAATAGAAGTGGTGCTTGAACTAAAAGATGGCACAAAAAAAGGTGTTTATCTGCCATTGAATGAAATGCTTGGGCAGAAGAGCTTCAAAGGCGATTCCTTAAGTTGGTCGGTTGAGAAAACCTGGAATTGGGTTGAGCCTACATACACATTTACTGTGGAGCAACCAAAGAGTAACATTGTAAAGGTGACGATTGATCCGAAACGTTATCTACCTGACATGGATTACTCCAATAATGAGGTGATAGTGAAGTAAACTTTTATCGAACAACAAGCCGCTGGCCGATCCTGCCCGACTGATTTTGGATTGTCATCAGGTAAACGCCCGAAGGCAGGTTAGTCAAATCGAGTTCTACGTTTATTCTGCCATGCTCATTGGTGATGAGATCGAATTTGTTCATCGCACGACTTAACATATCATTGATCAGCACTCTCACAGGTTCGTTTGGCGACAATCCATTTACAATCAGTCGCGGGGTTATTCCCTTCTCAATGGGGTTGGGTGTCAAAATCACACCCGCAAGAGACAGGTCGGCTTTAACTTTTATGATTTCCGAATAGGATTGACTACCATCGAAGTCTGTTTGCCTCAAACGATAATATGATATACCCATTAACGGCATCTCATCAATATATTGATAATTTGTCTCGTCTGACTTCGTTCCCGATCCCTCAACGTCTATCAGGTTGGCAAATTCAGATCCATCTGTTGAACGTTGAATAGTAAAATAATCATTATTCAACTCAGATGCCGTAGCCCAATCCAACACTACTCCCTCAGCAACACGACTAGCGTTAAAATACTTAAGTTCAACCGGTAACGGATTTGTGCCTCCTACCGCATTTCCGAGTGTGATTGTGCTAAAAGATGAAAAGGAATTTGATGTAATCGTACCTGTACCAGAAGCTGATCCGGTACCTCCCACATCAAACCAGGTAGTTCCAGCACCGTTTGTTTTCACAACACGCAAATTGGTAGGATCGGTAACTCCGTCACTTGAACCAATACCATAATACAATGTAACACGCGCTGTAAAAGGAGTTGCTGCTCCTGATCTAGAAATATTCCAGTAACGAACTCCCGACACTCTGTCTATTGTACCTGGAAGTGTGTATCCAAGATCTCCAGCCGACTGCATAAAGTGTTCGGCAGTATAAACCACTGTGGATGCGTCAGCATGAGATACTGAAAGTATAGCTGGTCTATAACTTCCATTGTCACCCAAAGGTAAGTTTCTGATTGTATTAGGAGTACTTGATGCTACTTCGTAGGTCATTGGGCCATCCACATAACTGGAAGTGCTACCGATGGTTGTGCTTGTTGTATTTGTAAGGTTAAGGATATTGGAAGCAGTCGTACTAATTACGCCAGAGGTAAGTGTTAAATTTCCATTTACTGTGACGGCACCTCCTAAGGTCACCTGTGGTGTTGTAAGTCGTGTATTGTTGACGATAAGGTTGTTGTAAAGAAATGAATCTCCACCTGATCCAGCGCTACCGCCCAGCGTTTGCAAATAAGTATTAGTAAAGAGTTCAACTACGGAACTGCCATTACAAATCAAGGCACCGTAGGGTGTACCTCCCCGTACAAAATTTCTACCTATCCTCAATCGAGCACTATTATTCAATTGGATTTGCTCTTGCCCTGCAGCGGTCGCTGAAAAAGTGATGTCACGCGCGACTGTGATAGTACTAGTATTGTTTGCCTGGAGCTGAATGAGTCTACCTCCCGTGGATGTGAAGTTGATATCCCGGTTGACGGTCAATTGTCCTGAGTTATTTACTATAAATGTGTTGTCAACAGTGGTTCCAGCAGTGCTACTCCAATTAATATCCTTATTAACGGTGAGTAAGCCGCTAGCTACAGTTACTCCAAAAGATTGATTTCCTCCAGCGCGAGTAAGCACAAGATTGTCATTGATATATGCTGTACCATTATTCTGAATGGTGATGCTACCGGTAAAGTTGTTACCTGAGTTAATCAGAGTGATCTTGCCACTAACATTAAGCGCAGCGTTGCTTACAATCAGCCCGGTGTTAGCGGTTGCCACATTCAGATCGATTTCCGCGACATCAGCGTTTGCACCAACGGTGATAGTGTGACCTTCAATGTTTGCAACGTCTCCGGCAACTGGGAAGAAAATGGTTTCTGCCGGTCCACCATGCCCGGTAGCTGACCACGAACCAGGTGAATTCCAGTTGCCATCTGCAAATGAATAATAGGTATTGTTGACGTTGTTCACACAAAGTGTAAAGGTTCCATAATACCCTCCATTTTGAACGTCAACTGAAATGTAGTAGGTGTTTCCTGGAGTCAAACCTGGGGCAACAATAGTTACATCATCACCATTGGCTATGTACCGCTGACAAGCCACCTCAGTTGTACCTTCAGCTTGCCACAGAGCAAGTTGAGTACGCTGCTGGGTACCTTTGCTGCCGCCAATATCAACGGTAATGGTCGCAACAGTACTAATCGCAACAAATTTAAACCATCTATTGTAGAGCGTCACACCTCCGTTTGTATTCCAGCAAGAGGCCTTGTTTTTGTCAGAAGTCCCTCCAATCGTAGTAAATTCGGCATCACTTGAGCACCAGTTGTTTAGATCCGTGATCTCGAGGGCTCCTTCATAAAAGTCATATCCGGGTTCATCGTCAACGCACAAAGTAAATGTTCCATAGTATCCACCATTTTGCACATCGACAGAAATATAATAGGTGCTACCAGGGGTTAGGCTGATCGCACCTACGGTAACATCATCACCATTGCTAGTATATCTGTTGCAAGAAACCTCCGTGGTACCGTCTGCTTCCCAAATGGCTACCTGTGTTCGCTGTTGAGTACCTTTTGAACCTCCCACATCTACAGTCACATTGATAAACCCGCTAGCTGGCGCGGTGAATTTGAACCATCTGTTATATAACGTCACTCCTCCATTCGTATTCCAACAAGATGCTCTGTTCTTGTCAGAGGTACCTCCTATTGTAGTGAAAGCTGCGTCTGCTGAGCACCAATTATTTGTATCTGTTATCTCAAAAGCGCCCTCGTGATAGTCATAATCAAGTGCATCACTCAAGCACAGTGTGAATGTTCCGTAGTACCCTCCGTTCTGTACGTCAACGGAAATGTAATATGTAAGACCCGGTGTCAAACTAGTGGCTCCAACTACGACATCATCTCCATTATTGGTATATCTGTTACATGATACTTCTGTGATTCCATCTGCTTCCCAAATGGCTACCTGCGTGCGCTGTTGGGTACC
>JAGQYM010000077.1 GCA_020436085.1 Cyclobacteriaceae bacterium | reverse complement strand
GTAATGGATAGATTTCCTCCAGCCAGGCTGAGCGTTTGATTGTCTGTGTTAGTCCCGGAGAAAGGTGACAAGTCGATGGGTGTAGCCAATGCATTATTGGTAATGCTAAGTATGTTGCCCACTAGCGACAAATCTTGTATCTCATTCGTGATGCTACCATCAACTTCTGCGGTGAGAAATCCATTGTTGGATACAAATGCATCTACCTCCGCTTCAGTAAGGTTGGTGTCAACTGAACTAATGTCTATTGTGTTGCCGCCAGAAATAGAAAGGTTGCTCCCCACAAGATTCAGGTTCTGGTTATCAGTGTTGATGGAAGATAAGTTCACACTATTACCATCCGCAATGCTCAAGGTTGAACCTGCGAGACTGAGCGTTTGATCATCTGTGTCGGTATCAGTATCAATGGAACTGATATCTATCGTGTTGCCACCTGTAATGGATAGATTTCCTCCAGCCAGGCTGAGCGTTTGATTGTCTGTGTTAGTCCCGGAGAAAGGTGACAAGTCGATAGGTGTAGCCAATGGATTGTTGGTGATGGTAAGAATATTTCCGGCCAGGTTCAGGTCTTGAATCTCATTCGTAATGCTTCCATCTACCTCTGCTGTCAGAAAACCATTGTTTGCAACAAATCCATCAACTTCCGCTTCTGTTAATTTTGTGTCGATCGATGAAATGTCGATTGTATTTCCTTCAGAGATGGAAAGGTTGCTTCCGACCAGATTCAGCGTTTGGTCGTCTGTGTCTGTGTCAATTGAACTTAAGTTGACAGTATTGCCGCCAGCAATAGAAAGATTTGATCCAACCAAATTTAAAGTCTGATCATCGGTATCGATCGAATTAAGATTGACACTGTTGCCACCGGATATTGACAATGTACCCGCGGCAAGGTTTAGCGTTTGATTGTCTGAGTTGACTGACGAGAGGTTTACGTTGTTTCCTCCCGAGATGCTCAACACATTTCCTGCGAGATTCAGTGTTTGATTGTCTGTGTCTGTATCCAGTGATGCAAGGTTCACACTATTGCCACCGGAAATAGACAAGGAGGTACCCACGAAATTCAGCGTCTGACTGTCTGTGTTGGCTTCAAAGCCATCCTGCAAAACTGAGAGGTCCACATTGTTGCCATTGCTGATGCCGAGTGTGGTACCTGCTAACGACAAAGTTTGTTCATCGGTGTTGGTACCTAAAAACGGAGCGAGACTAATGGGGGTGGCATTGTCATTATTTGTGATGGTCAGAGTTGTTCCGCTCAACTGAAGATCCTGAGGAAGCTCGGGAGCATCCATAAGTGCCCATCCTAATCCGTTCCAGAAGTAGAAGCTATTCTCCTCAGAATCAAAAACCATTAGTCCTTTATCAGTCGCACCCAGACTCCCAACAAAAGAAGCTGCATTTCGTTGAGCGGTGGTCATTCGTGGAACCAGCAAGCCCTGGTTGTGATCAGGGGAAACTAATTCGAGGACTGCGTTGGGATTGGGGTCTTTAATGCCGATTCCAACCGAGTTTTGTGCCGAAGCCCGGTTGATCGACAGTGCAAGCAATAGGGTACCACCTACCAGAAGTAGTTTTCTTTTCATGGAGCATTTCGTTGAACAAGGCACTACAAAGTAGCGGCTCATCCACGTTACAATCCATCAGGAAAAATCGTGGTTTTGTATCCGGAAAATTCCGGAGTGGCTCTTGATCAAAGGATGATTCCTTCTTTAAGGGCGTATTTCACCAGCTCCGCAGTAGTGGTCACACCCAGCTTATCCTGGATATTCTTCTTGTGTGTCTCTACTGTTCTGGTGCTGATGTTCAGGTCGGCAGCGATCTGCTTGTAAGAGTTTCCATTTGCAAATCCTTTGAGTACTTCGATCTCGCGTGTGCTGAGTTTTGGGGTAGTAGTTTCTTCTTGTCTGGCATAAAGCAGTGCGGAAAACTGGCCTCCGTAGTAGGTCTTGCCGTCTGCGATCGACTCAAGTGCCTCCAGGTATGTTTCCTTACCCGATTCTTTTGAAATGAGACCTTCAACTCCGGCTCTGAAGCAGTGCCGGATGAGGGACTCGTCCATCTCTGCTGTCAGGATCAAAATTTTGGTGGCAGGACTCTCACGTTTCAATCTTTCTGCAATGACGGCTCCGTTTTCGCCAGGCATTTTCAGATCAAGCACAACGACATCTGCTGATTGCTTTTTGAGAAGCTCGAAAAAGGCTGTGCCATTTCCAGCCTCTCCAACAACATTAAACCTCGGCAAGCCGAGCAACATCACTTTTATGCCATCACGAACGATGCGATGATCATCTACAAGTATGATGTTAGTTGGCGTCATGGTGCAGATTCAGGAAGACTAAAATAAAAATTACTCCCCTCACCTAACTTACTTTCTACATAAATATTCCCTCCATTTTTCTCGATTAGCTCTCTGCACAGAAGCAAACCGATACCTGTTCCTTTCTCTGAAGAATCTCCAACGGAATGAACGTCTTCCTCCGGTTTAAATAATTTATTTTGATCGGCAGTACTGATCCCAACACCTGTGTCTTTCACCCCAAGTGTTACGACCTTCGATTTGTGTCCTGCGTAAATAGTGATCACCCCACCTTCGTTGGAAAACTTAATCGCGTTGGACACAAGATTGCGAATGACAATGATCACCATATTGCGATCGGCATATGCGGTGAGGTTATCAGGGATAAATTTTTCTATGCGGATGGATTTCTCATTAAGCGAAGGGCTCAGTTGGCTTATCACTTCGTCCACCATTTGTTGACAGTTAACGACCTCTGGTTTGTACACCATTGATCCGGTTTGAGTGAGTGCCCACTCCAGCAGGTTATTCAGCAGTCGAGACAGATCTTGTGAGGACTGATTGAGGTTGAGTAAATACTGTTCTATCTGGTCGGGAGTGATTTGCTTCACGTTCTCGGCCAAACTTCGCGTAAGGTTGCTGAACGCAGACAAAGGGCTTTTCAGATCATGGGAAATGACTGTAAACATCCGGTCTTTCAATCCATTGAGTTGCCTGAGTTCTTCGTTCTTTTTATTAAGCAAGTCTGATGTTTTCTTTTTTGTGCGAAAGCGATTGAAAAAGAGTATGGCGATGATACCAAATGATCCTGAAAGCATGATCAATGAATTTCTCCATTGTTGTTCCTCCCTCACCTGCAAGTCTTTGATTAGTGTCTCCTGTTGCAACTGGCGAATTCTTTGTTCCTTCTTTTCGGACTCGTACTTGGCCTCCATATCAGAGCGGATACTCTGCTTCTCCACATTAAAAAGAGAATCTTTCAATTGCACAAACTCGCGGTTGTAGTAGTATGCGCTGTCGTATCGTTTCATTGCTGCATGAATTTTGGCCAGCAACTCGATGGAGTACAATTCATCCAGTCGGTAGTTGAATCTTTTGCTAATCTCCAGCGACATATAGATTGCATCTAACGCCTTTCTATATTCCTGCATCTCCAGATAAGTCTCTCCAAGGTTGATGTAGGCTTGTTCTTCCGCAGCGCTGTATTTCATTTCCTGATAAATCGCGAGTGCCTCCTCGAAGGATGAAATGGCTTCGGGAAATTGTCCTAGTGTAGAATAGGCGGTGCCGAGGTTCATGATGGTGTTGGCGTATCCTTCACGCTCTCCTATTCTGCCAAAGATTTCCCGCGCCTCTTTGTATCTCTTGATTTCTGTTTCGTAATCGGATAGTGATCCAACTATGAGCCCGACATTGTTGATTGAGTGACCGAGCCTGATGGAGTCGTGTACGCTTGCTGAGAGGCTTTCTGCCAGCTCAAAGTGGCCAAGTGCTTTTTCGTAGTCTTCCTGAATGAAAAAATCTATTCCGAGATTGGTGTGTGCGTCAACGATGGCCAGCGTGTCCCTTATCTTCTCTCCTAGCCTCAAGCCTTGCAGTGCGAGCTCCATGGATTGATCGTAAATACCTTTGTGACTATAGGCGGTAGATGTCTTGATCATCGTCTGCGCCTTTAGGGAGTCAGTGGTTACCTTCGCAGCCAGCGCCTGCTGACAAAAGGAAAGTGCCGAGTCCGGACTGTGTTCCAGCCAGTCATTACATATCATCAGCAGCGTGTGAGCATATCGAACCGACATAGAATCGGTGTGCAAGAGAATTTGCTTCAAACTGTCAACTCGGGCTGATTGAGCTTTGGCGGTCGTACCTACCAACAGAATAACAAGAACAACACCGATCCGCACGTGAGAAATTAAAGCCAATGAATGAGGATTTACTCCTTCATCAAAGATAATAAATGAGATTTTAGGATAGTGTAAATAAATCGACCGGGTTATCTCCTAGAACGGAGTTTCATCGTCCGGCATTGGAGGCTCATCCTTCTGATCAAAAGTATTCAATCTACTTTCTCTGGTGACCATGCCTGAGAATGGATTCTCATTGCCGGGTCCGTCAAAATCAGCAAACTTGGTGTACTTGCCGATGAACTTCAGCTTTACGTTGTCGAGCGAGCCGTTCCTGTTCTTGGCGATGATCACTTCTGCCATGCCTTGTGTTGGCATGCCATCTTCATCCACTGTGATTTTGTAGTATTCAGGTCGGTAGAGGAACATTACGATATCAGCATCCTGTTCGATGGAACCAGACTCACGCAAGTCGGAAAGTTGAGGTCTCTTGTCGCCACCGCGTGTTTCCACACCACGACTCAACTGAGACAGGGCTATCACTGGTACGTTTAGTTCTTTAGCCACACCTTTCAGTGCTCGTGAGATTGAAGCAATCTCCTGTTCACGGTTACCCCCAATTTCTCCTTTCATCAACTGCAGATAATCCACAACGATCAATTGCACGTTGTGTTCTGCTTTGAGCCTGCGGCATTTCGCACGAAGCTCAAGAATAGAAAGAGCGGGTGTATCATCTATAAATATCGGGGCTGTAGAAAGGCGGTTGGTCTTGTGTAACAATTGTTGCCATTCAAACTCCTGAATATTTCCTTTTCTGATTTTTTCTGATTCGAGTTCGGCTTCTGCTGAGATCAACCTGTTTACCAACTGAATAGACGCCATCTCGAGAGAGAAGATCGCGACAGGAAAATTGAAATCAACCGATGCATTGCGCAGGGCCGACACCACGAAGGCTGTCTTACCCATACCAGGGCGAGCTGCGATAATGATAAGGTCTGATTTCTGCCAGCCGGAAGTAATTCTATCCAAGCGAGAGAAACCGCTGGGCACACCGGTGAGGCCGTCTTTGTGATGTCTCTTCTCCTGAATTTCTTTTGTAGCCTGAAACATTAACGACTTCATGTTGTCGTAATTCTTTCTCAGGTTTGAATCTGCAATCTTATAAATTGATTGTTCGGTCTTGTCGAGGAGTTCGAATACATCGTTGGTATCTTCGTAGGCATCGTGGTGAACCTGCGATGCGATTTCGATCAGGTTGCGCTTGATGGCCATCTCTATGATGATACGCGAGTGGTATTCGATGTTTGCTGCGGAGCTTACTTTGGATGTAAGTTCGGCTATTGCATAGGCGCCTCCTATGATTTCGAGTTTCCCATTTTTTCTCAACTGCGCTACCACGGTGCGCATGTCGACAGGGTCAGAAGCTTTGAACAGGTCGATGATGGCATTATAGATTTCGCTGTGGGCGTCTGAGTAAAAATGTTCGGGGCGGAGGAATTCAACTACTGCGGTGAGCGCATTTTTCTCGAGCATGAGCGCACCCAACACAGCTTCTTCTAGGTCAAGCGCCTGAGGCGGAAGTTTGCCAAGACTTTCAGTGAGATCTCTCACTAAAGCTTTGCCAGACTTCCCTCCGCTGTACGCGGAACTAGGCCTCAATGACGTTGATCGTTGCTCCATACTGTGGTTGTTGTACGTAGTTTCATTTAATGGGCAACAAACCTAATGAATGCATGATGCCATCATCCGATCCGTCTCCACAACTTGTCAACATTCAATAAACAAATCAAATTGTGAATAAATTGCGCAGCTAAAAGTTTTTATTCTACTTTTGGCCACTAATTTTTTTGACTCAAGTGTATGTCGGTGAAAGGAACAGTATTCAACTTTATCCCTAAGCTCTGATACTCATTGTTTTTCAGTCACTTTTTTTAACTTAGTCTTTAACTGTTAACTTAGGGCAGGATGTCTCACCCTCAGAAATTTCATTTCATTGCTATCGGAGGCAGCGTAATGCACAATCTGGCAATTGCCTTGCATAAGGCAGGACATCATGTGACGGGGTCTGATGACGACATTCAAGACCCATCGAAGAGCGAACTCGACAAATACAAACTGCTACCGGAATCAATGGGCTGGTTTCCCGACAAGCTGGACAGCAGTTATGATGCGGTGATACTGGGCATGCATGCCAGGAAAGACAATCCCGAACTTGCCAAAGCACAGTCACTGGGGCTTCCCGTGTACTCGTTCCCTGAATTCGTTTATCAGCAATCAAAGGACAAGCAGCGCATTGTGGTGTGTGGCAGTCATGGGAAGACTACTATTACTGCGATCATTGTTCACGTGCTGGCGTTTCATAATCGAAAGTTCGACTACGTGATTGGAGCGCAGGTTGAAGGCCTTGAAGATACTGTGAAACTCAGTGATGCACCGGTGATTGTGATTGAAGGTGACGAGTACCCCTGCTCTGCTATTGATCCGACTGCCAAGTTTTTAAAATACAAGCATCACATGGCGATCTTAAGCGGGATATCGTGGGATCACGCCAATGTATTTCCTACAAAAGACGACTACACAAAACAGTTTGAACTGCTGGCAGATGCAACTCCAAAGGGTGGCACGCTTGTTTACAATAGTGAGGATGCGATTTCAGAAACGATAGGAAAGATCGAGCGAGCAGATGTTCAGTCTATTCCATACAAAACGCATAGTTATACGACAGAGAATCAGGTTGTTTACCTCACGAGCACGGGATCGGATCGCACGCCAACGCAGCTTTTCGGAAAACATAATCTCCAGAACATATCGGCAGCCAAAGAGCTGTTGAAAAAGATCGGGATAACATCAGAACAGTTTTACCAGGCGTTGCCCGGTTTCAAAGGTGCGAAGGGTCGGCTGCAAAAAATATTTGAGTCTAACTCAACGGTTGTGTTTAAAGACTTTGCACACGCTCCTTCCAAAGTAAAGGCCACGGTAGATGCTGTAAAAGAACTCTACCCCTCAAAGCAACTTACAGGTTGTCTTGAGTTGCATACTTTCAGTAGTGTGAATAAAAAATTCCTCCCTGAATACAAAGACACGATGAAGGGTTGTAATACGGCCATTGTGTATTTCAATCCTGAAGTTGTCGCAAAGAAAAATTTAGATCCTATCACTGAAGAAGATATTAAGAAGGCGTTCAACGATTCGAAGTTGAATGTATTTACTGACTCGGCCAGCCTATCGGATTTTCTTTTATCTCAGGACTGGGCGAACAAATCATTGGTCATGATGAGTTCCGGACACTTCAACGGTCTGGATTTGCATAGCCTCACACAAAAAATTAGTAACTAGCACTTCGATGAAGTTAAATCTGAAGGTGCCCATTTGTTTTTTTGATCTTGAGACCACGGGCACAAACATTACCCACGACAGGATCATTGAAATCGCGGTGATCAAACTAATGCCAAATGGCGAAGTAATAAAGAAGTCATCTATAATCAATCCGGGCATTCCTATTCCAGCAGAGTCTTCGATCTTTCATGGCATATATGATAAGGATGTGGAGGGTAAGCCTGCGTTTAAAGATGTTGCGAAGGACTACGCGAAGTTCTTCGAGGGGGCTGACCTTTCAGGTTTTAACATCATCAAGTTTGATGTGCCCATGCTGGTTGAAGAGTTCCTGAGAGCGGGAGTTGAATTTGATTATGAGCGAAAGCGGATCATCGATTCTCAAAAAATCTATCACATGATGGAGAAGAGAACCTTGTCTGCTGCCTACAAGTTTTACTGTGAAAAGGATCTGGAAGATTCTCATTCAGCGGAGGCTGACACAAATGCGGCCATGGAGGTATTGATATCACAGGTCAGCCGCTACGACAGCGAATCAGTTACCGATACGCTCGGAAAGGAAGTTGGTGTGATAAAGAATGACATGGAGGTGCTGCACCAATTGACGACTTCAAGCATGATCGACCTGGCTGGCAGGATGGTAAGAAATGAAAAGGGAGAAGCCATTATCAATTTCGGAAAGCATAAGAACAAGGCTGTTCTGGAGGTTTTAAAAGACGAGCCTTCCTACTACGATTGGGTAATGAAAGGCGACTTTCCGCTTGATACCAAGCGCAAGCTCACCGAGATCAAACTGAGCAATTTCAACAACAAGTAGGTATGAGGCAGCCCGTCTCCTACTGATTCAACTATTTGGTTTTCAGCATCATAAGCCCTGGAGTAGTATAAATATTGTATTTAGTATACCGTTTCTATAGAGATTATATATTTTTGTGTCGTAAAGCGCACTTAATGAAGTATTCTGAAGTTGAGGAGCAATTGCTCGCCCTGTCGCCCTGGGATGGGATAAAGTGGTTGGATTCGGTTTTTGGTTCTGACGTAAAATTGTCGACAGCTCTAGGTCCGGAGGCACAGCTTATCACCTACTGTATAGCGAAGCAGAAATAGAACGCTGAAATTTTCACC
>JAGQYM010000076.1 GCA_020436085.1 Cyclobacteriaceae bacterium | reverse complement strand
TCAACTCCCTAACGCTATGAAATACACTCCTTTCTTACTGTTCTTTATTCTTTTGGCCTGCGGTGGGTCAAAGCAAGAAACACCTCAGGAAAGCAATGACCAGGAAGCTGAAGCTGTTGTCGAAAACGATGCTCCTGAAGAACCACCGATTGCAAACCCGACAAACATCATTGACTACTTCGCTCTACTGCAGTGGAAAAACCAAGTCGATGACTACTATATATTCGTGCAGCACGATGGCAAATATGTTTGTGTCGAAAATCTGGGAGATGAGTTTGATTACTCGGGTTCATTGGATGAAATTCGTCTTTATCCCTCAACTGTAGACATTAAGAACGGATATTTGAATATTGAGGACGAGGGAACCGGTGAGGGGCTATATACCTTCGAAGTTGCCCTATTTAGGAAACCTGATAACTCCTACATAATCGCAGTCAGCGGGTTCGGAAGCTACCCTCCACATATGGACCAATACCTGGGATCAGCTCCGAAGTTCTTTGTGTGGCAAAACAATGAATTCACGGACGTATCTAAAGATGTTCTGCCAGCCATCTCAGTTGCTGAAGGCTACAGCGAATACTATCGCTTGCCGCAAATCGGGCGGGTGATCAAGCACACACAATACTCAGCAGATTCGGGCGAGTCTATCACTACCCAACTCGAATTCAGTTCCTCCACCGGCACGTTCATCCAAAAGAACTAGCCCATCAAATCGAGCTTAAAGTGAATTAAAAATGTTTGGGTTTAGTTGATAACTAAATGAACATTCATTTATATTTGCCGCGTGAGAACAAGGGACGAAGAGAAAATTGATGCCCTCAAGGAAGAGGCGATCACGATGATCGCCAAGGAAGGGCTAAATGGATTCAGCATTCAAAAACTGGCGAAAGCAGTTGGAGTGTCTCCTGCCACAATCTATGTCTACTACCAGGATAAGGAAGATTTGATAGTAAGTGTAGGTGCAGAAGTGACCAGAGACATGCTTGAGCACAGTCTGAAGAATTTCACTCCTGAGATGTCTTTTGGTGAAGGCCTCAAAACACAATGGAAAAACAGAGCTCAGTATTTCATTGACAACCCCATTAAGGTAGAATTTGTTGAACAACTGCGCTATTCACAACTGTACAACGATGTGATGAAAAAAGTTGGTGGAGATTTCAAAGTGAAGATGAGTCAGTTTGTATGCGGAGCAATTGAAAAAAAGGAAATTATCAAACTCCCATTTGAAGTCTATTGGTCTGTAGCGTTTGCGCCATTATACCAATTGATCAGGTTCCACACACAAGGAAAAAGTTATGTGAACGATAAATATGAACTATCGACCAGGCAAATGACTCAAACATTAGAACTAGTTCTCAAGGCGCTAAAACCCTGATTGTATGTACTCATCTCTATTCGCACAATCTCAACAAAGTAATAAGTTATCGATAAACATTTTCGTTTTCCGAACAAACCTGAATTCGGTTGCGGACATCGAAGCGATTTCTCATTTGATGGATAAATCTGCATCTGTTTTAAACTGGTCAGTTGATATCGAGGATATCGACAAGGTGTTGCGGATAGAGAGTCTTCGCGAGCATGCCAATGAAATAATAGAGATGGTGCGCCTCGCAGGTTATCAATGCGAAGAGTTGCCCGATTAATGAATCAAAAGAAATGAAATTCTTCTCAAGTAAAATATTCTCCCCTTACCAGGTATTCATCATCACGGTGTTGACATTCCTGCAGTTTACCATCGTGCTTGACTTCATGGTATTGTCACCGCTTGGCGCCATGCTGATGGATCAGTTAAGTATTCCCCCTTCTAAGTTTGGAATGGTGGTGTCGGCCTACGCTTTTAGTGCAGGTGCTTCTGGCCTTATGGCGGCAGGTTTTGCTGATAAATATGATCGCAAAAAGCTATTAATGTTCTTCTATACTGGTTTTATGTTGGGCACCGTTTTTTGCGCGTTGGCACCCACCTACGAAATGCTACTGGCAGCACGAGTTGTCACAGGAATTTTTGGCGGGGTAATCGGCTCCATTAGCTTCGCCATCATCACCGATTTGTTCAAGTTGGAAGTGCGCGGTCGTGTGATGGGCTTTGTTCAAATGGCCTTTGCCGGTGCACAGGTATTAGGGCTTCCGATTGGTCTGATACTGGCTAATAACTTCGGATGGCATGCACCTTTTTGGATGATTGCCATCGTAGGAACTCTTGCGGGCATTTTGATTTCAACTTACATGAAACCGGTGACGGATCACTTGAAAATAAAGAATGATCGGAACCCGTTTCAGCATTTTATTCGCACCGCTTCTGTGCCCAGGTATCTAAAGGCGTTTCTCGCCACTACCCTATTGGCGACCGGTGGTTACATGCTAATGCCCTTTGGAAGTGCGTTCAGTATTCATAACCTAGGACTTACACTTGAACAACTCCCGATCTTGTATGGGATTACCGGAATAACTTCTATCGCATTTGGTCCGCTGATAGGAAAATGGAGTGACAAGATCGGCAAGTACAAGATTTTCGTAGCCGGAACTCTTTTGAGCATGGCAGTGGTAGCCATCTACACCCATTTCGGAATCACTCCACTTTGGATAGTCGTTGCCATGAGCATGATCATGTTTGTTGGTATCTCTTCACGTATGATCTCGGCATCTGCCCTTATGACTGGTATTCCGGAGCCGCAGGATCGTGGTGCATTTATGAGTATAAGCTCCTCCATCCAACAAATATCAGGAGGTGTAGCAGCAGCGGTTGCGGGCATGATTGTCGTTCAGGTAGACAATGGGCCACTTCAGCGATATGACTTGCTCGGTTTTGTGGTGATTGCTACCATGATGATTTCCATTTTACTGATGTACTTCATCAACAAAGAGGTAGAAAAGCCAAAATCCAATACGGCAACACTCACACCTGAAAACAGTCAACCGGTGGCCGAAGCGATTTAAAGCTGTCCGGCCATCATTTCCTTCTTTCAGAGGGTCAGGAAATAAGTTACTTTTCATGACTAGGTTAATCAGCCCGTCATGAAAACAACTTTGAGAATCCATTTGATCTTGACCCTCCTTGCCCTTTGTTTCATTGCCCAGGCGCAAGAGCTACCTGTCGAAGCGCGACTAAAGGGAATTGACGAAACCATTAACGCTGTCTTGAAGAAATGGAATGTGCCTGGTGCAGGTGTGGGCGTAGTCGTGAAAGACAAACTGGTATGGTCAAAGGGTTTTGGCTATCGTGATGTGGAAAACAAACTTCCCGTTACAGCACAAACCCAGTTTCAAATTGCATCGAACACAAAGCTGTTTACCTCAACTGGTATTGGACTGCTTGTGGAGAAGGGATTGCTCAACTGGGACAAACCTATTAGGGACTATTGCCCACAAGTGCAGTTTTACAACGATGACCTCAATAAGAACGTAACCATTCGTGACATGCTCTCACATCGCACGGGTCTGTCCCGTCATGATTTCATTTGGCTGGGAGCTGACTTCACGCGGCAGGAAATCTTCGAACGCATAAAATATTTGGAACCAAGTCTCCCGCTTCGTCAGGGATACCTATATAACAACCTGATGTACATAACTGCAGGACGTGTGATCGAATTGCTCACACAGCAGACATGGGAGGACTACACTCGAGAAAATTTTTTCGCTCCATTGAAAATGACTCAGTCCACCTTCTTCACCGAAGACATGCAAAAGTCTGGAAACTACATGAAGTCCTACTATGAAAAACTGGAGGGAGCAACGCTTGCACCCTACCCGATGTACACGAAGAACACAGCTCTTGGCCCTGCTGGCTCCATCATCTCGAGTATCAACGACATGTCGCACTGGTTAATTGCTCACATGAATGGTGGTGAGTACGAAAATTCTTCTGTCATTCCATCCTCAATAATTCGAGAAACAATGACACCAGCAACCATTGACTCATATGTGCCGGGCACTAACTACGAGTCTTTAAATTCAATTTATGGAATGGGCAGACGCACTATGAGTTATAAAGGTCACTATCGCACCGAACATGGTGGGGCAATTGGAGGCATTTACTCATTGGTTTCATTTATGCCGGCAGACAGTTTGGGTGTGATCGTATTCACTAATGGTGAACATGCAAGCGTATTACCAGTAGTGATTGGAAACATCTTCTATGACAAACTTCTCGAGCTGGAACAAACACCATGGAGTGATCGAACTTACGATGGCTATGCAAAACGAAGGGAGACAAGCAGGCAAAATCGAAAAAAATCAGATGCCGATAGAATTGCTAACACAAAACCATCGCATCCAATCGCGCAATATGCCGGTGCTTATGAAAGTCCTGCGTATGGTGTGGTGGAAATAAAGGAATCTAAAGGGCAATTATCGTTTAGCTACCACACCGTGGATCTTCCCTTAAGCCATTATCACTATGATCGGTTTGTGTCAGACAATGACGAAGTTTGGGGAAGGTGGAATTTTGAATTTGCAACTGACGCACAAGGCCGGATACAAACGGTGACAATCAATCTTGATGAACAAGATGTTGTCTTCACCCGGACTTTTGATAAACAGCTTACCAATCCAGAATTTCT
Source organism: Cyclobacteriaceae bacterium (assembly GCA_020436085.1). Classification (GTDB taxonomy): domain Bacteria; phylum Bacteroidota; class Bacteroidia; order Cytophagales; family Cyclobacteriaceae; genus ELB16-189. Next base: position 4,522 of record JAGQYM010000076.1, on the reverse strand, counting down.
TAGGAGGCTAATCGGCACCTATACCAGTTCGTCAGGGCAAGTCACTATCAACCTTGAAAAGACCAGGCTGTTCATTCAGTCTTCACTCCCCCAATACTTTGCACCCTACAAAAACATGCAGTTCAGATCAGAATCACATTCTGACCAAACCATTGAGTTCGTATTGGATGACAAAGGAAACCGGTCAAAACTGGTGCGAATTGAGGACGGCAAAGCGACCGAATACACCCGGAAGTAGGCATTCAATTATTGCAATTGTATTATTACCATGATCTCTCTAACTTAAAACATCCTAACCCCACCTGTCATGGACAAACGAACCTTTCTCAAGAATCTTACTTTCATGGGCCTGGGTGTTTCGCCCACCGTAAGTGCAATGGAGTCCCTGCTTAGCAAAGTCGAACACATACACCCGGCTGAACTTGCCAAAGACGAAGACTTCTGGGCAAAAATAAGAGCGGGCTACAAACTAAAACCAGACTACATCAATCTTGAAAACGGATACTACTGTTTTCTTCCCCAGGAAACCTTGGAGACGTTAATTGGTCATGTGCGCAAAGTAAACTACCAAGGCTCCTACTACATGCGAACGGTGCAATGGGATAACAAAAAAGCCATGGCTGCCAAGCTTGCTGAACTGGCGGGATGCAGTAAGGAAGAGCTCGTGATCACTCGCAACACGACCGAATCTCTCGATCTGGTAATTTCCGGAATGCATTGGAAAGAAGGTGACGAAGCTGTAATGGCGGAACAAGACTACGGGGCCATGCTTAATCAATTCAAGCTGGTCGCAAAACGATATGGGGTGGTTAACAAAATTGTATCCGTTCCTAATCACCCCAAGTCTGATGAAGAAATTGTGGAACTCTATGCCAACGCTATCACAGACAAGACTAAACTGCTGATGGTTTGTCATATGATCAACATTACGGGACACATTCTTCCCGTCAGGAAAATCTGTGACATGGCGCATGCAAAAGGTGTCCAGGTAATGGTAGATGGCGCACACGCTTTCGCACACATCAATTATTCCATTGCTGACCTTGATTGTGATTACTACGGAACAAGTTTGCACAAATGGTTAGGAGTACCATTGGGTGCTGGCTTCCTCTATGTTAAAAAAGGAAACGTCAATAAGGTGTGGCCGCTATTGGCAGAGGGCGAAGGCGAAGAGCAGGATATCTATCAACTCAATCACATTGGTACCCATCCCGTGTACACCGACCTTGCTATCGCCAATTCAATTGATATCTATTTAAAAATCGGACGAGAGAGAAAAGAGGAAAGGTTGCGCTACTTGCAACGATACTGGTCAGACCAGGTGAGGAAGGTTCCGGGAATAGTGGTGAATACTCCAATTGACGCACATCGGTCTTGCGGCATCGCCAACGTGGGTGTAGAAGGAATGAAACCACATGATCTGGCTGATACCTTGCTGAAGAAGTATAAAATTTATACGGTCGCAATTGACGGGGCCAACGTTCATGGATGCCGTATCACGCCAAACATATACACGACTACTAAAGAACTTGATGTCTTTGTGGGTGCATTGAAAGAAATGGCTAACGCATGACACTAAAACATGCGTGAAGTCAGTGTGGTGTTGGTTGGATTGGGCAACGTCAACAGAAGTCTGCTGCATATCCTGAAAATCAAGCAGCAGCATATTCAATCGCAACATGGAATCAGGTTCAGTATCTGTGGCGTAGCGGACTCCAAAGGTATTGCCGTTAACAAAAAAGGATTCGATATCGATGAATTATATTCATTAAGGCCCAATGGATTGAGTACGGTAAATCTGGCAGGCTACATTCCCAACGCTGTCACTAGTTCTATCATCAAACACATCAATGCCGAATTATTAGTAGAAGCTTCGCCTGTCAATCTGAATACAGGAGAACCCGGACTATCATCAGTAAAGAGCGCGATTGATAGTGGATGGAAAGTAGTGATGGCTAATAAGGGACCATTGGTAATGGACTTTGATGGCCTCATGAAGTCAACAAAAGAGAACCATACGCGGATTGGCTACAGCGCCACCGTTTGTGGTGGACTGCCTGTAATCAATGTTTTGAAAAGAGATCTGAAAGCTGCTTCGATCACCGAAATAAAAGGAATTTTCAACGCCACCTCGAACTTTGTTCTTCAGGAAATGGAGAAGGGTAGAATGATGCAGGACGCGATCATTGAAGCTCAAAAAATTGGTGCTGCCGAAACCGATCCTTCACTCGACATCAGCGGTCAGGACACTGCGAACAAGCTCTACATCATTATGAGATCCGCAACAGACTTCAGTGGAGCCATCAAAGAAATAAAACTAGAAGGAATCGACAACGTGACGGCAGAACAACTTTCGGCTGCCCGATCAAGCAACCATGCGATAAAACTAATCGCAACGGCCCAGCAAATAAATGGGCAGTGGCAACTAAGCGTGAAACCCGAATCTGTTCCAGCGAACTCGTTCCTGGCTAGCTGCTCCGGCTGGGAAATGGGAATTAAAATAAAAACAGATCTGTACGAATCTATCTCAATGAAAAACTACGAAGCCGACCCGATGGGTACCGCAGCTGCTGTGTTAAGAGATATGATTGATGTCTTCGCTTGATCGCTGATACCAACAACATTCTAAACCCGCAACACTCCTCTAAATCCTCTGGCCGCATAATATGACTCGGCTCCATTATGGTAAACAAATACGCGTCCGAATCTACAGTCGCCAAAGATGGCGCCACCCAGTTTTCGGACGGCTGCAGGTGTTTCCAGCCAACTTGAAGTCTTTAAATCAAACTCGCCCAGCTTTTGCAATTCCTGATACTGTTCTTCTGTAAGGAGTTGAACGCCCATCGCTTCAGCCATTTCCATAGCGCTGTCTTTCGGCTTGTGTTCCTTTCTTGAGCGAAGAGCCGCTCCATCATAGCAAAGGCTCCTTCTTCCTTTCGGAGAGTCGGCAGCGCAATCGAAGAAGATATATTCTCCTGTTTTCTTATCAAGTCCAACCACATCAGGTTCCCCTCCTGTTTCTTCCATCACGCTGAGCGACCAGAGCTTATTGGATTTTGAGTCAAGTCTTTTCTGCACGGCCGACCAATCCATTTTCGGATGTCGCTTCATGTTCTTCTCGAAACGTGTTTTCAACAACTCAAACAGCTTTGTTTGCTCTTGAGCCGACAGGGTTTTTGAGGTCTTACTCTTGGCCATATGCAAATTTATTAGTGTTTTAAAATCTTATTTCAAGCGGATCTTCCGGGTAACAATCTCCTCTCCGCAGGACGAAAGTACCACGAAACTATAGTTAGCACAATTAACAACAATGGGCCGAAAAGTTCTATCGCGGCATCGCCAACTACAATGTGTGAAAATACCGCGCCTGACATGGCAAAGAAAAAACCGGCATAAGCCCACTCCTTCACCAACGGAAACCTGGGCACCAGGACTGCGATTACACCCAACATTTTCCAGATGCCCAGCAATGTGAGAATGTAAATTGGGTATCCCAACTTGGTAATTACATTGACTTCCACTTCCACTCTCATCAACTGAACGATTCCCGTTGACGTCATTCCCAAAGCAAGCCAAAGCGTTGCAATCCAGTAAATGATCTTGTCTCTTTTCTTCATATTCTCTAATCTAATTTTTTTACAACTTCTTCCAGTCGGTTGTGCGCCATGTTAATACCCTTAGCGAATGGTAACTGCAACATCTGGTCGCGATGGGCCACACTTTTATAGACGATCTGCATTTTCAGCCTACTTGTGTCATCGGTCAATTTCTCAAACTCTAGAAACTCAAGCTGCACTGGAAATGGAGTGTTCTCCATCTCAAAAGTCCTGGTAATTCGCTGGTTAACTTCGAACTCATGAATTACTCCATTGAACCCATGCTTATTGCCCATGGGATCTGTTGTCACAAACTGCCAGCCACCATGCGGCTTGCATTCTAACTTGATCACTTTTGTGCCCATCCATTGCTCAACAATTTCTGGTTCTACATAGGCGCGGAAAAGCAACTCTAATGGTAAGTCAAACTCCCGGGTAATGACTAAATCCTGCTTGCCCTCTTCAGCGTGTATTTTGGTTTTCTGTTCCATCCTATTTTTTGTATTTCTTCATTACAGCCTCCAGTTTATTGAACCTGTCATCCCATAGTTTGCGAAAGGGTTCAACAAAATCTGCGATCTCCTTCATTTTTTTTGGATTGAGGTGATAGAGCATTTCTCGCCCGTTCTGCTCCTGCTCCAACAATTCACACTCAGTAAGAATTTGGAGGTGTTTTGAAACGGTAGGCCTTGCAGTATCAAAGTTAGCAGCGATTGCTCCCGCGGTCATGGACTGAGCGGCCACCATCATAAGTATAGCCCTGCGCGTAGGGTCGGCAATAGCCTGAAATACGTCTCGTCTCAGATTCATTATGTAGCTATTTGACTACAAATATACGTGTAGCTATTTAACTACATAATGTTTTCTAAATTATTTTAGATTTTTTTGAATGAAAAGAAATGAGTGTTAGCGTGCCGCCTTGATAT
>JAGQYM010000075.1 GCA_020436085.1 Cyclobacteriaceae bacterium | reverse complement strand
CGAAGTCGCGGGAGATTTTCAGTGGCGCAAAAAATGGGACAAAGTTTTAGAGTGGGATTTCAACAAACCCGAAGTAAAGTGGTTTATCAATGGTAAACTGAATATCACTGAAAACTGCCTTGATCGTCAGTTAGAAAAAAGAGGATCACAAACAGCTATTATTTGGGAGCCGAATAATCCATCCGCTGAAGCAAAGCACATCACGTACAAAGAATTGCACGAGAATGTTTGTCGTACAGCAAACATGCTTAAGAATCTTGGCGTAAAGAAAGGAGACAGAGTGTGCATCTACCTGCCAATGATTCCTGAATTGGCTTACGCAATGCTTGCTTGTGCCCGTATCGGTGCAGTTCACTCAATTGTGTTTGCAGGTTTTTCATCAAAGTCTTTGGTGGATAGAATTACTGATGCCGGTTGCAAAATCGTGTTGACTTCAGATGGTGGTTATCGCGGAGCAAAAACAATCGACCTTAAAGGAATCGTGGACGAAGCTGTCAAAGATTGTCCTGATGTGAAAACAGTTTTGGTAGTTGATCACATTCATTCAAAACTTAACCTGACAGCTGGAAGAGATCTTTGGTGGCATGATGAAATCAAAAAAGTCGATACGCAATGTGACGCGGAAGAAATGGACGCGGAAGACCTGCTTTTTATTCTTTACACATCTGGCTCAACGGGAAGACCAAAGGGAATGGTTCACACTTGTGGTGGCTACATGGTGTATACCAATTACACTTTCAAGACAGCTTTTCAATATAAAGAAGGTCAAATCTATTGGTGTACAGCTGACATCGGTTGGATCACCGGTCATTCTTATATCATTTATGGTCCCCTTTCAGCAGGAGCAACTACCGTAATGTTTGAAGGTGTGCCTTCCTGGCCCGACTGGGGAAGATTTTGGCAAGTAGTGGAGAAGCACAAGGTTTCGATTTTTTATACAGCACCGACTGCCATTCGGTCACTAGAGAAAGCACCTCTTGAATTTGTTGATCGTCACGATCTCTCTTCATTGAAAATTTTAGGTACCGTTGGAGAACCGATCAATGAGGAGGCCTGGCATTGGTATGATAAACATATTGGAAAAGGCAGATGCCCTATTGTAGATACCTACTGGCAAACGGAGACAGGTGGATTTATGCTTACTCCGATTGCTGGGGTAACGAAGACTAAACCTGGATTTGCCACTTTCCCAATGCCCGGAATTCAGCCAGCTATTATGAGTGAAAGCAGAGAAGAAGTAGAGGGCAACGGTGTGGAAGGTCGTCTTGCTATGAAATTTCCGTGGCCGTCCATGGCACGTACCATTTATGGCGATCATCAGCGATTTAAAGACACTTACTTTTCAACATTTCCTGGAAAATATTTCACGGGTGACGGTTGTAAGCGAGATGAGGATGGATACTATAGAATTACAGGTCGCGTAGATGATATTATCATTGTTTCTGGTCACAACCTGGGAACCGCTGAAATCGAAAGTGCTATTGATGAACATTCTGCCGTCTGTGAGACTGCCGTTGTTGGCTACCCACACGATGTGAAAGGACAGGGTATCTATGCCTTTGTTACTTGCTATGACACCCCAAGAGAGGTGGATCATTTGCGTAGAGAAATCATCGAAACGGTTTCCAAAATTATTGGCCCAATTGCCAAGCCAGACAAGATCCAGTTTGTAAGCGGGCTACCTAAAACGCGCTCTGGAAAGATCATGCGAAGGATTCTAAGAAAAGTAGCGGAGGGTGACACATCCAACCTTGGTGATACTACGACCTTGCTTGACCCAAGTGTTGTGGATGAAATTAAGGCCGGTGCGATTTGAGCATTATTTGCTAAAACCTCTCGTGTAGCTTAGCCGTGTATTCTGATCAGGTATCGATCAACCATTCATAACCAACCTCGCTAATGAAGCTGAACGATGTTAAGATCTTATTCCGGCAAATGATACGAAGCAAAGCCTATACTATCGTAAACATATTTGGGCTCGCACTTGGGATCACTTGTTCTCTGGTAATTTTTCTATTCGTGTATGATGAGCTTACCTACGACAACTATTATTCAAACAACGAATCGATATATCGTCTTAATGGAGGTTGGCGATCGACCACGGACGGATCATCTAACATGTACCCACGGGTCGGCTACTTCATCGGTGATTATTTAAAGAAAGACTTTCCGGAAATTGATCAAGTAACACGACTCGGAAGAAGTTGGGTGAATATCGAAAAGAATGGAACTGCCTTACACTTTCCGGAGGTGCTTTATCGTGCAGATTCGAATGTTTTTAAAGTGCTGGCGATTCCGATCACTTCAGGCTCCTCAACAAATCTTCTTCCCGATTACAATTCAATCGTCATTACACAAAAGATGGCGCGCAAGTATTATGGCAGAGAAAATGTAATTGGCGAAACACTTCACATATTTGGTTCGGACACGCTTTCTTTAAAGGTGACGGGAGTGATGGGTGATTATCCTGACAAAACTCATCTAAAGCTTGACTTCATTGTGAAGTTAAAAGAACCCTCTAACCTGACTATGAATGAATGGTTTGAGTATGGATACTATACTTTTTTTACACTCAAACCCAATGCAACGCTAAGTTCTGTAGAGGATAAGATTAAATATTTCACAAAGCCATACGTTGCCGATTTTGAGAAGGAGATTGGTTTCATTCAGGAACATGCTGTAATACCATTTTCGAAAATACACTTGCACTCACATCTGGCAGGAGAAAGTAATGCCAAGGCCTCTTACATGTACCTGTTCATCGTTATTGGAGTTTTTATTCTGGCCATGGCCTGCATCAACTTCATGAACTTGGCCACAGCTCGATCAATGAAAAGAGCAAAGGAAATCGGGATTCGAAAAGTGGTGGGAGCACTAAGAGGTCAGCTTGCTCGACAATTTTTAGGAGAGGCATTGGTGATGAATATTTTCGCTGCCGCCATTTCAGTTTTGGCTGTGTACTTATTGCTTCCGGTTGTTAACGACTATTCGGGTAAGCATCTGGATATAATTGGCAATCCGCTTTTCTGGTCCACGTTAGTAGGCATTATTGTTTTGGTTACGTTAATGGCTGGTGGCTACCCAGCTTTCGTTTTATCAGCATTCAAACCTTTTGAAACGCTAAGAGGGAATTTTCAGGGATCAGCGCGTGGAGCTCTTTTGCGTAAGAGTCTGGTTGTCTTTCAATTCATCATCTCGGTATCATTAATCGCAGGTACACTAATTATAGTTGATCACCTGAAGTTCCTGAGAGAAAAGGAATTGGGTTTTGATAAAGAACATGTGCTGTTAATAAAGCGAGCCACTGAAGCAACCAAGGACCAACTTCTGAACATTTCTGGGGTGTCAGGTGCCTCGTTTTCTAATATCGTTCCTGGTCATCGGGTTGGTGGTAGAACAATCATTAACGGTTGGGATAAGGCTGACCCACAGGTAGTAATTGGTCAGGTGGTGGTGGATTATGACTACGTTGATTTATACCAATTAAGGCTTTCGGCCGGGAGAACATTTGATAAAGAAATTCCTTCAGATCTCACGGAAGGATTTATGATTAACGAAGCTGCGTTAAGTCCGTTGGGGTTTCAAAATGCAGAAGAGGCTATCGGAAAGGAACTTTGGCTGGACGAGGATTGGGGCGGAAAGAAGGGCAGGATAATAGGAGTGCTCAAGAACTTTCATTTTTCAGGTGTCAATTCAGCCATAGAGCCCTTTAGCATGTTCATGCATCCGCGAGCTAAATTTTTTCTTTCTGTTAAGATTGCCTCTTCAGACCTTTCTGATGTGATGGAACAAGTGGAGAAGATTTACCATGAAACTGTACCTAATCAAACTTTCGAATACAGTTTCTTGGATGAGACATTTGATCAGCAATATCAGGCAGAGGATCGCTTTATGTCTATCTTTTCTTTTTTTGCTGCCATAGGGATATCCATCGGCTGTTTGGGTCTTTATGGACTGGCAATGTTCATGGCTGAACAACGTTCAAAGGAAGTTGGTGTGAGAAAAGTATTTGGCGCTACAGGCAAAGGCATATTGATTTTGCTCATATCAGACTTTGTGAAACTGGTGACGATTTCTTTTATGACCGGTATTCCCGTGGCCTACTATGGAATGGAGCAATGGCTGAACCAATTTCCTTTCCGTGAGAAAATTGATCCACTGTTATTTATAATTGCTGCTATAGTGGTGTTGGGTATAACAATTCTAACGGTTGGCCATCAGGCAATGCGGGCGGCTATGGTCAACCCGGTGAAAACTTTGAGAATCGATTAAATAGAAAAGCCCGATGAATGATCGGGCTTTTCTTTAGCTGCTTGATGACTGCTAGCTACCGCATGCCTCGCATGCATCTGGATTGTCCAGCGAGCAGGCCATATCGGAACGCTTTTGATCGTAGTCTTCTTTTGAAGCGTAAGCTACTATCGGTTCTGTCACTGTAACCTTGTCGGCTTCTACTTTGGCTTTTGCTTCTGTAGGCTGCGCAAGTGCGGACTTATCAAGAGTAAACTTGATGGCATCAGCAGCAGCAGTTGAACGCAGATAGTACATACCTGTCTTCAATCCTTTCTTCCAGGCATAGAAGTGCATAGAAGTCAGTTTACCGAAGTTAGGATCAGTAAGGTGGATATTGAGACTCTGTGACTGGCAGATATAAGCGCCTCTGTCAGCAGACATATCAATGATTGCCTTTTGAGAGATTTCCCACACCGTCTTATAAATGTCCTTGATGTGCTGCGGGATTTCAGGAATAGCCTGAACAGATCCGTTAGCAGCAATCAGCTTCTGACGCATGTTTTCATTCCATAATCCAAGATCGATCAGATCTTTCATCAAATGCTTATTCGCAATGATGAATTCACCTGAAAGTGTTCTCCTTGAGTAAATGTTTGAAGTATAAGGCTCAAAACATTCATTGTTTCCTAGAATCTGAGATGTAGAAGCAGTTGGCATAGGAGCCAGCAACAATGAGTTGCGAACACCATTTTGCTTCACTTCTTTTTTCAAACCTTCCCAGTTCCAGCGACCTGAGCTTGGAGTAACTCCCCACATATCAAACTGGAAGATTCCTTTTGAAACAGGTGAGCCTTTGTATGTCTCATAAGGACCGTGCTCTTTCGACAGTTCCATAGATGCTTCCATGGCTGCGAAGTAGATGGTCTCGTGAATATCTGCATTTAGTCCTCTCGCTTCTTCTGAATCGAATGGCATGCGAAGCAGGATAAAGGCATCAGCCAATCCTTGTACACCAATACCAATTGGACGGTGACGCATGTTAGAGTTACGCGCCTCCTGAACTGGGTAGTAATTGATGTCAATCACCTTGTTCAGGTTTTTGGTCACTACTTTAGTGATCTCATATAGTTTTTGGTGATCAAACTTGCCGTCTTCAGTTACAAATTTTGGCAAGGCAATAGAGGCAAGGTTACAAACCGCTACCTCATCAGCCGAGGTGTACTCGATTATTTCAGTACACAAGTTGCTTGACTTGATCGTACCCAGGTTCTTCTGGTTCGATTTGCGGTTAGCCGCGTCCTTATACAACATGTAAGGAGTTCCAGTCTCAATTTGAGCTTCAAGAATTTCAAACCACAGATCCTGGGCTTTTACCTGCTTGCGGAACTTACCCTCATTTTCATATTTCTCGTACAGTCTTTCAAACTCCTCACCCCAGCACTCAGCCAAGCCAGGTGCCTCGTTAGGGCAGAAGAGCGACCACATCTCATTGTTCTCAACGCGCTTCATGAATAAGTCTGAGATCCACAAAGCATAGAATAGATCACGAGCTCTCAATTCTTCTTTTCCATGGTTCTTTTTCAAATCCAGGAAGTCGAAGATGTCAGCATGCCATGGCTCAAGATAGATAGCGAAGCTACCCTTTCTCTTTCCACCGCCCTGATCCACGTAGCGAGCAGTCATGTCGAAGTTCCTCAGCATAGGAACGATACCATTAGAAGTACCACCAGTTCCTTTGATGTAGGATCCCTTCGCGCGCACATTGTGAACGCTTAGACCGATACCACCAGCTGACTGAGATATTTTAGCACAATTCTTAAGTGTATCATAAATACCGTCAATGCTATCATCCTTCATAGTAAGCAGGAAGCACGAAGACAATTGAGGCTTAGGCGTACCCGCATTGAAAAGGGTAGGGGTAGCATGAGTAAACCACTTTTCAGAAAGCAGATTATAAGTTTCAATGGCAGCAGGGATATCCTCACCGTGGATTCCAACTGCTACGCGCATAAGCAGGTGCTGAGGGCGCTCCACTACCTTTCCGTCTATTTTCATCAGGTAGGAGCGCTCTAAAGTTTTGAAGCCAAAATAATCGTAGCTGAAGTCGCGATCGTAGATGATTGCTGCATCCAATTCAGCTGCATTGGCTTTGATAATTCTCCACGTCTCTTTCGAAATAAGGGGTCCATTTTGCCCTGTCTTGGGGTCAATGTATTGATATAGCCTTTTCATGGTGTTCGAAAAGGACTTACTGGTCGTCTTGTGCAGGTTAGAAACTGCAATCCTTGCCGCTAATTTGGCAAAGTCAGGGTGCTTGGTGGTAAGCGTAGCCGCTATTTCGGCAGCCAGGTTATCAAGTTCCTGGGTCGAAACTCCATCGTACAAACCGTTAATCACCTTCATAGCCACTTCAACCGGGTTCACAAACTTGGTTTCCAGGCCATAGCACAGCTTTTCAATCCGCGCGGTGATTTTATCAAACTTTACGGACTCGCGGTGTCCGTCACGTTTTACTACGAGCATGTTGGGTTGTTTGGGGGTGAAAAAATAGTTTAAAAAATGTCTTTCAATTTATCAAAAATCTTCGTTCAACGAAAACTTAGGGGATGAATCTTTTTCAGTGCTATTCATCACGCCAGCCTTCTGGTATTCAGCCACTCTTTTCTCGAAGAAATTGGTTTTTCCTCTCAATGAAATCATGTCCATAAAGTCGAACGGGTTTGTAGCATTATAAACCTTCTTTCCAATCAATTCGTTCAGCAAACGGTCGGCTACAAACTCAATATATTGTCTCATTTGCTCTGCATTCATACCAATGAGATTGACGGGCAAAGCATCAGTTACAAACTCCTTCTCAATTTCAACGGCATCTTTGATGATCTCAATCACGCGTTCTTCAGGCATCTTGTTCACCACATGATCAGTGTACAGATGGCACGCGAAGTCGCAATGAAGTCCTTCATCACGAGAGATCAACTCATTAGAGAAGCTCAAGCCAGGCATCAAGCCTCTTTTCTTCAACCAGAAAATAGAGCAGAATGAACCTGAAAAGAAAATCCCTTCAACCGCAGCAAAGGCTATGAGTCGTTCCTGAAAGCTCCCCTGATCAATCCACCTTAATGCCCAGTCGGCTTTCTTCTTCACGCAGTCCATGGTTTCAATGGCATGGAAAAGCTTGTCCTTCTCTTTAGCGTCTTTGACTAGAGTGTCTATGAGTAGAGAATATGTTTCCGAGTGGATATTCTCTATTGCAATTTGGAACCCATAAAAAAACTTGGCTTCTGTGTACTGAACCTCGGAAACGAAGTGTTCTGCTAGGTTCTCGTTTACTATACCGTCACTGGCCGCAAAAAAGGCCAATACGTGAGTAATAAAGTGCCTTTCACCATCATTTAAGCTTGCCCAGTCTTTCAAGTCATGACTCAAGTCGATTTCCTCAGCGGTCCAAAAACTGGCTTCAGCTTGTTTATAAAACTTCCAAATATTATGGTGCTTAATAGGAAAAAGAACGAACCTGTCCTTATTCTCCCTTAGAATAGGTTCATCGTTCATGGTCTGACTCATTGTACACGTCTCGTTATAGGTTAGAAAAAATTAAAAACACTACCGGGGTAGAGCAAGGGAATCCAGTCAAAGAAGGATATCCAAAACTGAATTCCAGCAAGAAGACAAATATTTGAAATGGAGCATAAAATTCAAAGGACATCGGTCACCCTACACGAGTAGTGTTGTCCTATAATCCGTGATCATTTTGAGTGAAGGAATTCATTTTCATCGACTTAAAGACAGCTTCGAAAGGGAAGGCTTAAGTGAAAAAAAATCAGATTTTTTTCAGCTCATTTTTTTGCGTTTTCCGATCCCAGTTAAAGAGGTTTTTAAGCAGGTTAGAGGCGGGCAATCGAGGGGCTTTAGCTTGACCTGATTAAAGTTTTGGTGTTGGCTTTATTCCAGAAGTAAGGGATGATCTCGAAAAACCCTTTTTGGGGCTTAAATGGCCATATTTCTTAATATGAGGTTGCTTTGTTTTTCTGTGGCTAACCTCTATCTTTGCACTCCATTTTTAAAATTGAGAGTTATGTACGCGATTGTGGACATTTCAGGTAAGCAGTTCAAAGTTGAGAAAGACCAGTATATCTATGCTCCTAAAATGGAGGGTGAGGCTGGTGCTTCCATTAAATTGGACAAGGTGATGCTGATAGATAATAAAGGTAAGGTAGAGGTGGGAGCGCCTATGCTTGATGGTGCAAGTGTTTCAGGTAAGATTCTTGAGCACGTAAAGGGTGACAAGGTGATTGTATTTAAGAAGAAGAGAAGAAAAGGGTATGCTGTGAAGAATGGCCACCGTCAGCAGTTCACAAAACTTTTGATCGAAAAGATTTCAGGAAAGTAATTTTATAGGACCATGGCACATAAAAAAGGTGAAGGTAAAGTAAAGAACGGCCGTGAATCGGAAAGTAAACGATTGGGCATAAAAGTATTTGGTGGTCAGAAAGTGATCGCGGGGAATATTATAGTGCGCCAGCGCGGTACCAAGCACCATCCTGGTGTTAATGTTGGTATGGGTAAGGATCACACCTTGTTTGCCCTGACTGATGGCGTGGTAGTATTCAAAAAAGGAAAGAAGGATAAGTCTTTTGTTTCCGTAGAAGGGCAGGCTTAGCCACCTTATAGATTTTAGTAGCCCTCTTCGCATTGCGAAGAGGGCTTTTTTTTGCCCAAAAAATGGCATTCAACACCTTAATATATACTTCATTTTGGGGGGTTCCGTGGGGTATTTTTAGTTGATTTAATACCACTTTTGATACCTATATGATCACCTATTCGCCCATTAATATTCTATAAATGGCCCTTTTGGGCATATTTTGGTCAAATACATTTTCTATTGGTAGTATTTTCTTTTTGTTATTTATACCCTAATTTGGGGTCTTGAATTCTTATTACTCAACTAAACAAAAACCTATGAAGAAGTTTTTACTGTTATGCTTCTCATTTGCTTTTGTGCTCAGTGCATGGGCTCAGGAGCGAGTGGTTTCAGGTAAGATAACGGCCTCGGAAGATGGCTCATCTTTACCTGGCGTGAACGTGGTTCTGAAAGGAACTACTAACGGTACGGTTACCGATGTAGACGGTAACTTCCGTTTGAATGTACCGTC
>JAGQYM010000074.1 GCA_020436085.1 Cyclobacteriaceae bacterium | reverse complement strand
ACTTCGCCATCGTTCCAACCACACGAGCGCCCGTAGCCCCAAACGGATGACCGAGTGCCACACTTCCACCTTTTACATTCATCTTCGATCTGTCGATAGAGCCCAATGCCTTATCAGCACCAAGTTCCTTTCTGCAATAGTCATCGCTCTCCCAGGCCTTTAATGTACAGACCACCTGTCCTGCAAATGCCTCGTGAATTTCATAGAAGTCAAAATCCTGTAACGTCAGATTGTTTCGCTTTAGCAAACGTGCAACCGCAAGGGTAGGAGCCATCAGTAGCCCTGCTCCATGCACAAAGTCAACAGCCGCAGCTTCGCAGTCCGCAAAGAATGCTTGTATAGGCAAGTTATTTTCTCTCGCATATTGCTCCGACCCGAGGTAGACCGCACCTGCACCATCGGTGAGCAACGTACTGTTGCCAGCAGTCAGCGATCCCGCACCACTTCGGTCAAATACAGGTTTCAGTTTCCCCAACTGCTCCATGGTTGTATTGTCGCGCACGATAGTATCTTTTGTTACTCCTTTATATGGAATAAGTAGATCATCATAGAAGCCCTCTTTGTAGGCAGCTGCTGCTTTCTGATGACTTTCCAGTGACAGCTGATCTTGTTCCTCGCGAGTCACGTTCCATTCCTTTACCATCTTCTCCGTGTGCTGCCCCATCGACAAGCCCGTTCTCGGTTCCACTACTGCAGGATATGCAGGACTGAGATCACCAAATCCAATTTTGAATATTTTTCCCAGTCGCTGACCAAATGACTTCGCGCCATTCAGGTCAATTAGTTTCCAGGCCAGCTTGCGCTGCACCATGATCGGTAGATCACTGTTGGTGTCGCTGCCACCAGCAACGCCCGAGTCGATCTGCCCCGCTGAAATCTTTAACGCAACCAGGTTGATCGTCTCAAGACTCGTTCCACACGCACGCTGAACATTAAACGCAGGAGTATTAGGATGAAGGTCAGTACCCAAAACCACCTCCCTGGAAAAATTCCATTCCGTTGACGGATGCATGACCGCACCGAATGAAACATCACCCAGCAACTTTCCCTTGAGTTTATGCTTGTCGACAATGCCCTGTAGTGTGGCCGTCAACATTTCCTGATTGGTGGTTCTGGTATATTCCTTAAATGACTTTACAAATGGAATGCGAAGGCTACCCAGGATAGCTACTCTGTTGTTTTGGTTGCGCATAGATGTTCTTGGTGAATTTCACTTCTCTAAGATATGATGGATAGACAATCGTGGCATTATTTGGTTCCAATCTTCTTCAGTTCGCGTGAAAAACGATAAATTACAGCATGGCGAGTAGCACAAAACATTCTATCGAGGTATCGGAAAAGCTGGGAAACGTTTCTGCACTAGCCATGGTACCTCCAAAAGCAAAGACGCTACTCGTGTTAGCCCACGGTGCAGGAGCAGGCATGACCCATAAGTTTATGGAGGATGTTGCTGAAGAGTTTTACACTCGGGATGTTGCAACGCTTCGTTATAACTTTCCTTATATGGAAAAGGGTAGTAGAAGACCTGATCCTCCCGGCATTGCGGAGAAGACAGTGAGTCAGGTAGTCGCCTATGCCCACGAGCAGTTTCCAAAACTTAAAATCTTCGCTGGTGGTAAATCATTCGGTGGAAGGATGACCTCACAACGTTTTTCAAAAGAGAGTCCCGACTATCTCAACGGCATCGTGTTCTTTGGTTTCCCACTACATGCAATTGGCAATCCCTCAATCGACCGTGCCGCTCATTTGAAGGACGTAAAGGTGCCCATGCTTTTTCTTCAGGGCACAAAAGATAAACTGGCAGAAATTGACATGATCAAAAAAGTGGTCAAAGGTCTGAAGTTGGGAACGATTAATATTTTCGAAAATGCTGACCACTCATTCAAGGTTCCGAAAAAAAATATTCTGCCAGACCTCGTAGAGTCAGCAGTCAACTGGATGAACACGAAGAAATGAAATACCTGATACTGACCCTTGCTTTGATTTTGTCTTTCGCGGGATGCATGCGCAAATCTCCTCAGCTCGTGTGGTCCGAGGAGTTTGACAACGGCAGTCAGCTTGATACCCTCAGTTGGAATTATAAATATGGCGATGGCTGCCCAAACGTATGTGGATGGGGTAACAACGAACTTGAAATTTACACTGACGATCCGAGAAATGTTCGGATAGAAAATGGAGTGTTAGTCATCGAAGCATTAAAGACCGACAGTGTATGGACATCAGCACGCATCACAACCCAGGGAAAGCAAACCTTCACCTACGGTCGCATAGAGTTCAAAGCAAAACTTCCCTCCGGTGTAGGCACGTGGCCCGCGCTGTGGATGTTAAATGACAAAATAGATCAGATAGGCTGGCCAGCAGCAGGTGAAATCGATATCATGGAGCATGTAGGCAGACGCCCTGGCGTAATCCAAAGTTCAATGCACACGCAAAGCAGTTCCGGCAACACCATAAATACCGGCATGATTGATCTGCCCACCTACGATGCAGAGTTTCATATCTATGCCGCAGATTGGAACAAAGACAGGATCACGGTATCAGTAGATGGCCAAGAGTATTATACCTATCAACCGGAAGAGAAAAACAAAGACACCTGGCCTTTTGACAGCCCTTTTTATATCATCATCAACCTCGCCATCGGAGGCAATTTCGGTGGACCCGTAAGCCCTGACCTTACCCGGGCCCGCATGGAGGTGGATTACGTCAAGGTATTTCAGTAGACTTTAAGGGTCGGTATTTTCTGATTAAATTGCCACATGCCCTGCCATGCCCTCATCACCATACTCATTCTTGGCTTAAGCAGCATATTGGCGCACGCTCAATTTGACGACAATTACATCCAAAGAGGAACCTATGACAAGTCAGATAAAGAGATGCTTCTCGCCATTGACGACCGATACGAAATTCAAATGGCCCGAATGGGAGCCAGCGCCTTTCCAATTGAAAACAGAATTTACGAGGCAAACGAGGCCATCAAAGAACTGTTCAAGGATAAACGATTTATTAAAGATCCGCCCTTAAACTATCTCCTCGAGAAGACTTATCAGAGACTCATTCATAGCAATAGGCTTGAATGTACCCCTGGCAGTTTATTCCTGCTCAGGTCCCCGGTAGTCAATGCAGCCAGCTCCATTGAAGGCTCAATCATATTTACAACCGGCTTGCTCTCAATACTGGATAACGAAAGTGAACTTGCATTTGTCGTTGCTCATGAGCTGGCGCACTACGAACGCAATCATGCTGCCATTAAACTTCTGGGAGCAAAAGAAAGCAACATCGAGGCAGAGACAGGTCGTTTGCTCGGTAAGACACTCAAGGGAAAAGTGAGGGTGAAAAGAATTAAAGAAATTATCGATTCCAATTATGAGTCAAGCCGATTCGGAAGACAAAT
The DNA here is from genome assembly GCA_020436085.1 of Cyclobacteriaceae bacterium. Classification (GTDB taxonomy): domain Bacteria; phylum Bacteroidota; class Bacteroidia; order Cytophagales; family Cyclobacteriaceae; genus ELB16-189. Next base: position 7,280 of record JAGQYM010000074.1, on the reverse strand, counting down.
TGAAATAGAAGCTGACTCACTCGCTGTTTTATTTTTAGACAAAGCAGGATACAATACAAAGTCAGCAGAGACTGCCTTGGACAAACTTGACCTTCGTGAGGACGTCTGGCCAATCCTCGGGAATGACATTTTTACCCCACTGAACACCCCGCGGTATCCTTTTGATCCACTGTGGGCAGCCGAGAGGTCAGCAGCATTTCAGCAAGAGCAAAAATTCATACTCTTTTTTAAAGCAGACTCCATCGCGTCCCATCCCGAAACCGAGAAAAGAATAAAAGAGATAACCTGGGACTTTGCCGGTTTGGTAGAATCAGATGATCGCTTGCAACAAGTGATTAGCGATGAAATCAGGATTGTCGCGCGGTTTGAGTCGGCCATTGCAGCTTTTGAAGACAAACAGTTTGACTACTGCCTGTATCATTGTTTGGCCTTAAAGCGACAGTATCCTGAAAACAAATTCCTAAGCAAAATGATTACCGAGATTTTGGTCGGTGTATATGAAGCCAGACGTCAGCAACTCGAAGATGAATACTTGCCCAGACTGACCACCGACTACAAGGCAGATTTGAGAAGGTGCAACGACCTTTTACACAACCTCAAGGATAGCGAGTTGCTGGACCTCGCTTTTCATTTTCTTAGCTATTCACCCAACTTCGACAAGGAGAATGAATCCCACTATTATCTGCTTCACAAGATTTGTGTGCTGTCCCACAGAAACGAAGTCGCAAGAAAGATTAGCGAATCCTATTTGGAAAAGTTTCCCGATGGCGAGTTTGTCAAGGCCATGAAAGCACGTTAATGCCAAATCGATATCTTTTGATGTGAATAGCGCGTTTTGGTACACCAAACAAGAGAAGTTTTGCTCATGGATTGAGCGCATTACATTTGCTCTTGTTACGTTACTTCTTAAATGAAATTCACACGTAAAGACTTCCTCCTTCACCTACTGTTCTGGGCAGTTTACACTGCGATTTTTACCATCACCGATGGGGGATACAGCAACCGGTTCGATCGCGCCTTCTACGTAGAGATGGCCCATCTGCCGCTAAGGCTCATGGTGGTTTACGTCAACTATTTCATCTTCTTCCCACAGCTGCTGCTCAAAAGAAAATATATACAGTATGCCATCGTCACCGTAGCCTCATTGATCGTTGCTGCGTTCATCCAACGTGCAATCATGTTTTACTATATAAACCCGGCACTGTACCCCAGTACATCGGACGTAGTCACCTACTGGATTCCATATAAAATACTTCAGGCCGGTGTCATCATCAATTCACCGTTGATCTTTATACTGAGCTTCTCCGTGCTAAACCATGTGTTCACACTGCGTGAAAAGACAGAAGAACTTCAAAAGGAAAAGTTGGAGTCCGAGCTGAAATTTCTTCGCTCTCAAATCAATCCACACTTTCTTTTCAATACACTCAATAGCCTTTACGCACTTACTCAGGAGCGATCGGAGCGAGCGCCAGAGGTGGTGTTGAAGCTTTCTGAGCTGATGAGTTTTGTATTGTACGAAAGTGAGGGAGAGACCATCCCACTGTCAAAGGAAATCCGTTATATCAAAAACTACATTGAACTCGAGGAAATAAGGTACGGAGACCGGTTCACGTGTAACTTGAGCATCAACGGTAACACAGATATCTTAATGCCTCCCTTGCTGTTGCTTCCGTTTATTGAAAACAGTTTTAAGCACGGCATGAAACATGAGTCAGACAGTGGATGGGTAAACATTAACATCAGCGTGGTAAAAGACCTCTTCTTTTTCAAAATTGAAAACAGTATTCCCACAGGCCCAACCATTCCGCAGGAGTCAGGAGGTGTGGGGATAGCCAATGTAGTTAGAAGGCTTGCAATCTTGTTTCCAAACAGACATCGGCTGGAGCATGGGAAAGAAGGGCAGGAGTACTATGTGAAACTCGAGATAGATTTAGCATCAGCATGAAACTGAAGTGTGTAATAGTAGATGACGAAACACTGGCGCAGAACATCCTACAGCGCTACATCAAGCCCTTGCGTGAGCTGGAACTGGTGGCAGTGTGCAAAAATGCTATTGAGGCAAATTCAATATTGCAACAGCAGTCAATAGACCTGCTCTTCCTGGATATTGAGATGCCTCACATCAGTGGATTGAATTTCTTGAAATCCATCGCATCACAGAAACCCAAAGTAATCATTACCACAGCGTACCGGGAGCATGCACTGACCGCCTTTGATTTTGACGTGATAGACTACATGCTCAAGCCTATTTCCTATGAGCGATTTGTAAAAGGTGTTAACAAGGTGCTTCGTCTTCACAACCTTGAAGAACTCGCCTCCCAGTCAGAACCGAAAGATGATCACGAGGCCTACATCTATCTGAAGGCGGATAAAAAGATGGTACAGATCTTTCTAAAGGATATCTTCTATGTCGAAGGTTTGAGCAACTACGTAAAGATATTCACTAAACAAGGGATGATCATTAGCTACCAAAAAATCAGCTACCTGGAAGAGGCTTTACCTTCATCTCACTTCATCAGGGTGCATCGGTCTTATATTGTGTCGATGGACAAGATCAAGTCTTACACCGGAACACAGGTCGAGGTGAACAATGTGGAGATACCTTTAGGAGGTTCTTATAAAGACGCAGTGCTGGCTACACTGAATAAGTTCGAAAGGTAAAATCGAAGCTAAGTTAGTTTTAGGAACTCGGAGAACCCAATAATTTTAGTTCGACCAATTTTCTTAATCGTAAGCAGATCCTTGTCACACCGGTAACCAAAAAGTTAGCCTTGCCATCGTTGGCTAGTGAAAGGATAAAATTGTCCTTTGGGTCTCTGCAGATTTTGATGTCAGTTCTGACTGTTACTAGTTCGCCATAGACATCGAATAAGTCCAATAACAACTCTAAGTCACCTTTTTCAAAGTATTTCTTGAATTTTGGACGATTGGCAACAACTAGAAATTCCTCAAGTAATTCAAGACTAAAAAGAAGCCTTACGTTTCCAGATTTAATCTTCGAATCTAATTTCTTGTGATTTTTTGTTATCAAGAAACTAATCCAAAGGTTGGTGTCAATAACAACACGGTTAGTCTTAATTGCCATGTCTTTTCGACCTGACTGCTTCCACTTCCTTCGTTATCTCATTCAAGGAAATATCTGGGTTTCGACTTCTAAGCTTTTTCAGCAGAGAGGTAAAAGATTTTGTTGAACTTGCATCACGAATGGTGATTAGTTTCAGATCAGCCAACTCTTTGATAATCTTTTTTGCCTTTGGATTAACGATATCGATTTTAAGGGTCTCCATGAAACAAATATACGATTGTAAATTGAGAATCCTCTCTAGCCTCCACGCTCTAGGCGGTTGTGCTGCAATCGAATTTTTATTTCAACTCAACCTTCGCTCATTGTTTCCCGATCCAACAATCGTATCCAGCGACAAACGATCCGGCCCTAACAAAAATACCATCGTGGCGATGAGCAGGTAAGTAAACGCCAGCTCTGCGCCTTCAAAGATCTTTGCCTGACCAACAATCAAGGCAGCCACCGCCATGTTGATGATGATAAACACGGAAGATATTCTCGTGAACAGTCCGAGGATAAGCAATATTCCTCCTATGAACTCGCCTCCCTTGGCACAATAGGCGAGAAAGTACGGAAGGGGGAAGTTCATAGATCCTAGCCAATCTCCAAACTCTGCAAAGCCATTACTGAACACAACCGGAAAACTGTACTTCACCATGGTGATGCCCAACCACAATCGCAATACGATGATGCCTGCATCGGTGATCTGTCCGTATCTCAAAATCTTATAATTCATGTCTTATTAATTTCTACAACATAACTAGAAGACTAACTACTCGTGTTTGATTTATGTTGAACAGCATTATTCTTATGCGAAAGCTAGTTAGTTAAAAACATTGATGAAAGAATCCCTTTGTATACCTCAGCGTTCTTTGCGGTTTAATATTTTACCGCAGAGCACGCTAAAGACGCGAAGCGGACTCAGCCTCGCCAGGCCAAGTCCATGCTTGCCAGACTATAGTCACTAAAACACCGAGTTCGATGACATTATACAACACATAGAATCGATGCCACTCGCTGCCGAAGCTGGAGATGATAATGAGAACAGAAATGGCTGCGTATACTACACCGGCAGAAATGTTGGTCCATTTACTTAGTAAAGGTGCAAGAAAAACAGAAAGGACAATCATTAAGGCGGGGACGATGAGGAGCACAGCAAAGATGGTAAGCAAGCCAGGTGTCGTAGGTCCCATCGGAGTCTTAAGCTGCATCATCGACTCCAGTTTGCCAGGGGTCATGAGCTCGAAGTAGTCTGCATAGATGTAAAGGAACATAAGAGCAGTCCACAATAAGGCTAACTTCACCTTCACGTTGATCTTGTAGTTTTCTAGCGTTTTACCGGCCATACCTGGTGTATATGTTTAGATTATGTTTCAAGACGACTGGAAATGTAAATTGTTACGCACCCTTGCGCCCTTGCGCCATTGCGGTGATAATTTTTACCGCTGAGGCGCGAAGGACGCTAAGAAAATACACCGCCAGCGCGCGTTTGAAACGCGTGCGACAAAGTATCCAAAGTTATCTATTCCTCAGCCTCTCAATCACCTGCGCATCCACCCAGTAAATGTCTACATTGTCGTATTGGTCAGAGCCAATGTTTCTATTGAAGAAAATGTATTTGCCATCGGGCGTCACGGTGGCTGCTGCTTCCCACGCTTCTGTATTGATATTTTCTCCGAGGTTAATGCCATCACCCCACGAACCATCAGCTTGTCGAAAGCTGATGTAGATGTCAGAGTCACCAAAGCCATCCTCCCTTTTTGCGTCCCACAACAGATAGGATTCATCAGGTGCGATGAAAGGATGGCTCAGATAGGTCCCTGTGTTGATCGCCTTGCTCAACACTTGCGGCTCTTCATGTTTGCCGTCAACTACCCGGGAGTAGCGAAGCGGAAAGCTCAGATTCTCTCGGTCAAACGTATCAAAATAATAAGTGCCGTTGGCAGAAGCGGAAAGGCGCATAATGGCAATATCCTTGAAAGGCTCTTCCAGCGACTTCACGTCCGACCATCCTGTCGCAGTGCGTTCTTTATATCTTTTGCCCAGGTGCATCGTCTTGCCATCAGGGGAGAAGATAGGCTGACCCACCCGCGGTGACACCACAGACTCTACCCACTGGCCATCTTTGTATTCACTCACCACAAATGTTTGTGCCTCATACTTCCCACCATTTCTGAGAAAGTAAAACTCTTTCATATCAGATGTGAATACGCCACTGTATTCGTAGTAGTCTGTGCAAACGATGCCCGGAGCAAAAGCTTTGGCAACCTGTCCCGTTGGAGTCTGCCCGAGGTAGGGGCTTTGACTGTTTTCTTGCGCTATCGCGACTTGCAGTGAAAAAGTGAAGAGTAGTATCAGTAGGTTAAAATACCTCATGGATTATTTGGGCTAGGTGTATTGGGTATACGCAAGCGCAGGTGGTAGGATTCATATTGTGAGAGATTGTTGATTGTTGGTCGGGAAGACCAACAAGAGCAAGGGGGGCGTATATACTGCCTTGGAAGCAATTTTCCTTTCAACCAAACACCCGTTCAACTGCTTGATAAATCTGAATTTTCTTTTCATCAAGGCCCCTCTCAGCGATCGATGTTTTTACCTTTTCTTTAGTTCGTTTATCAACCAACTCGGCAGTTTCCAACAATATTGCATCGATGTCCAAAATCGCTTCATTCAAAAATTTCGGTCTAAAATGCAATAACAGATTCTTAATATCCTGCTTGTCTGCGATCATGTCGTCCAATGATTTTTTGGAAATAACCTCCCATTCGTCAAAGAACTCATGCACACTGTCTTTGCCATTCAACCTGTATGCAAGAACGGGATCAACCTCGGATAGTCCGTTTACTGCATCAGAGAAACTGGCTTGGGTGTTCACCTTTTTCTTATCGCTAATTACCAGGCCAAGTTCATCTATCATTAATTTCAGTTTCTCCATGATACGTGCTGTATCTTCATCTGATAACTCCGCAATGTCACCAAACTTTTGCTTCAAAGTCTCTATGTATATAGTTATAAAGTCTTCGTCTTGTCTCAAGAGATTCAACTGATACCGTATTTCGAGAAGTAAATAAACAACTCGTTTGATCTTCCTTTTGTCCTCTCTGACCACCCGATCCCGTTCACTCTTGCGAGTCAAAAGCCAGCCAACAAATATTCCTATGAATGGTCCAAGGAAAGCTAAGGTTGTTTTAAGATCATCCATTACACTTTACACAAATCATTAAATTAACCCGAAACCCGCAATGGCCCATAGCCTGTGCTGTGTAGTGCCCATATAGATTATTCATTAGGCTTGTCCTCAATAGTACCCTCTCTAGTTGGTTTGTTATCACTTTTCTTGTTTGCATAAGTTTCAATCATTCGCTGTATACCAACTCTTTGTTGGTCGGTGAATGGGTAAGAAACAGCAAGATTATCAATTACATCCGAATAATTGAATTTAAGAGCCCGTGTCCAATGGTTATCAAGATTATCTTGAATTCGCTTTAATGTTTCTGGGTCTAATCTTCGTGTCTCTTTTTGTTCGGAGAGCCTGTCAAGCATTTTCTTGAACTCTTCAGACTCGAAGTAGTTTTGCCGAGTTTCAATCCGTTTTTTTATCGACTCAGAAAAATATGACAATTCTTTTAGACGTTGTTCGTCCTTTATCCTAACATCTCTTATTTCCTTTATTGCCTCCTCCCTTATGGTTTTACCAATCTTTAGTTTATTGGCATATTCTAAAAATTTATCTGCCTGATATATGTAAATTCTTTGTCCAGTTTCATCTAAAAACTCCCTTAGAAGTTCTTTTCTCGGCCCTTGAGTTTCACCTTTAAATTTATCCCACCAGTCGTCTTTTAGGTCATCTGTAACTAATATAATTGGCATGTTATCAGCCTTGGCTTTGTCGATTATTTGTTTCCAAAGAATTATGTCTCCATACAAGCTTTGTTTTGGCGAGTCCTTTTTTGAGCTTCTGTCCTTGTAACCTGGTGGAATTTCATTGTCGTACCTTGCTTGTCCCTCTTTAAATAGGTCATTAAGTTTTTCTTTAGGATATGGTTTGCCAATCTTGCCATCAAAGAGTTTCGTTAATTCATCTTTGATTTTATCAATTGGTTCATAAGTCGGGTGAGATTTGCTTAGTCCTTCAATTTCAGAATAAATGGATTCGAATGACTTTTGAATACTTTCTTTTATTTTGTCTACCTCGATTGTTGAGTGCTTCTTATGA
>JAGQYM010000073.1 GCA_020436085.1 Cyclobacteriaceae bacterium | reverse complement strand
ATCTTTTCTTATTATTACCGACTCAGGAGGCGTTCAGGAAGAGGCCCCTTCCCTCGGTAAACCAATTCTCGTTATGCGGGATGTGACGGAGAGAATGGAAGGTGTGGAGGCCGGGACGGCAAAATTGGTGGGGGCGAAAAGGGTCGCAATTGCGGAAACAGCCAAGAGCTTACTCAATGATCTCGTGAAATACAAAAACATGAGTGCTTTAGATAATCCTTATGGAAAAGGCTCTGCCAGTTCGATAATCCGCTCTATCCTAACACGGAAATCTACAACGCCTGTATCACTAAACCGTAATCGTCCCAGAGCATGAGATTCCTCTTGTTTGGCAATCACTCATCGAGAAACACAACTAAATCAATCTCTTTGGAAACCTCCCACCAAGTAAAAGATTCTCAGCAGCAATTGCGTGAAGGAGTTGCAACGCTCTTCAAAGATTCTTTTGGCTATCTGCTCGGCGGTGCTGGAGTTGGTTTAATCAACTTCGCACTGGTGCCACTATACACGTCATATTTAAGGCCCGCTGAGTTTGGAGTGTTCATTCTGATAGAAATTGGCCTATTGGTGGTCATTTCTGCCAGCCAGTTAGGCTTCAACACGTCTTACCTAAAATGGTTTTCAGGAATGCAGCCCGCTGATCACGGGAGTCTCTTGGGATCAACTCTTGTCTCGACACTGCTTTCTTCTGCAACCAACGGTATTGTCTTATCTCTGACAATTGTTTGGGTGGCAGGCGGTGTGTACGCGAGTGTTCTCCCAGGTTCAATTGCATGGATGGTAACGCCGATTGTAATTACGGAAGTCATTCACGGAGCCTTTTTGTCTGATTTTCGGGCTAAGCGTCGGATTTTTGCATATTCCAGCACCTCGATTCTCAAAAGCACCGTTATTCTGGGGTGTAGTTATTATTTGATTGCAATCCGTGGTGGCGGAATAGGTGAAGTATTTGCAGCCCGACTGATTGGGAGTTCCGTGGGCCTACTGTTGAGTTGGGTTATTGGGTCGAAAGGATTGAAATTCCGCCCTAATCTCAGTCTGATACGACCAATGATTAAGTATGGCCTACCATTAGTCTGGAGCTCTTTTATGGCAATGGCTATGGATGCAACAGGTCGTTTTATTTTGCAGAAAGAAAGTAGCCTTTATGAAGTAGGGTTGTTTGGTGCTGCTTTGAAAGTCAGCGGCATATTTCAAATGGGAATTACGCAACCCTTTGGTGTCGCCTGGGGAGGGCTGATGTTCCGCATTCTAAAGTGGCATCGTCCAGCGCAGGTATATGCAACTATGTGGGTTTTGGTATTCACACTCTCGCTGACCGCGGCGTTTTTCTTGTCCATGTTGACCCCGCTGTTGTTCCGAATGTTTACGGCCGAAGCATATTGGCCGGCAACGACAATTTTCCCTCTAATTGTATTGGTTCGCGCGATTAGCGTCATGGAGTATCCGGCGGCGATTGGCATTTATTTGTCAGGGCGTACAGGATTCTTCGCTCTCATATACGGCGTAGGCGCTCTCCTCTGCATCGTCACCAATATCACTCTCACACCCACATTTGGTGCTAACGGAACCGCCTGGTCGTGGCTCATTGGGTGGTCTTCGATTATTATTGGAATGGTGGTAATAGGGCACCGTCTATATCCACTTGCGATCAGTTGGAAGTGGGTCTCGGTTGTGCTAGTAGCATGGACGCTTGTACTGCTATTGAATGAGACAACTGTGGACATATTCGACAGTAGAAATTGGGCGCTGAAAACAATAACGGCCTGTGTTGTTACAGCGGTCGTGTTCTTGTATTTTCTTCATCATTTTCGATCCAGAAAGGAATAGAAATCCTATGCCCGTTAAAACTTGGGATGAATTTTTACAGGATGACAGCTTGTTTGACAATGCAATCCGATTACGTTACTTTATTTGGACAATCAATCGGCGATTTAAACCCGGTAGTAATGTATTGGAAGTGGGATGCGGAAGTGGCACAACTTCAGTAATGTTGGCAGATCAGGGCTACAATGTAACCGCCGTTGATGTTAACAAGTCACTTATTGATAGAATTCAAGAAAGATATCGGGGAGGGCTCTCAGGTTCGCTAAATGTCATGCATCATGACATGTTCGCTCTACCATGGGAGAGTTTGAGTTTTGATCTCACCATTCATCAGGGTGTTTTGGAGCACTTTGATGATCAATCAATAGTCAGGGCACTGCAAGAGCAGGGGCGAGTATCAAGGTGGATCATCTTTGACGTTCCAAATCAAAGAAAACAGACGAAACCCTTTGGGGATGAACGATTCCTTTCTTTCCCTCATTGGCAGTCACTTATCCATCAAGCAGGTCTCACTATTGATGCGTACTATGGGCGTGATTTTAGTCGATGGACATATATTATGCCGCATGGACTATTCACTCGTTTTGGACTTGAACGTTTATCTTCCTTCGGCAGAGCTTTTGGACAGAGTTACGTTTTTGTCTGCAAATCTGGAGAGTGAGTGGATATATGCAGATTGTGAATAACCAGCATCTGATACGTGAGGGGGCTCCTGGGTTGTGGAGTGCCGATTGCAAGTCAGATCAACAAATCAAGAATGGAACTGGGCGGATGGTAGCTAAGACAATCTTGTGTCGCCTGTTGGGGAGCCGCAAGTTGGAGAGAATCAACCGAAACGCAGAATTCTTCTTCAATCGCGAAGTCAATAGCCAATGAGAATCTCATTCCTTACAACATTCCAGAGGTGGTTGATTCGCCGAATCGATCAGTTGAAGGTCATATCGTCTGTCAGTGGCAGCCTAAAAGCGAGACTAAATGGTCACTATTTTGAGGTATATTCGATGACCTATTCCCTTATGAAATGGGGCATAATTCCGAAAACAGTAATTGATATTGGCGCAAATCGGGGACACTTTTCGGCGGCTATCAGGTATGTTTTTCCGGACTCGGCTATCTTTGCATTTGAACCTCTGAGGGATTGTTATGACGCTCTTTGCAAGCGCGGTAGGAACTTCAGTAATTTTCACGCTTATAATGTTGCGTTATCTGACATGGATGGTGATTCGATTATACATCGTAGCTCATATGACTATTCGAGTTCGCTTCTTCAGATGGGGGACTTGCATAAGCAGGCATTCCCCCATTCGGCGGAGAGTGTCAAAGAGAATGTCAGCACGCGCAGGCTTGACGGTATCTTGACGGACGTAAATATTGACCACCCGATTTTGATGAAAATAGATGTTCAGGGTTCGGAACACCTTGTGTTGAGAGGAGCGGTTGAGACGCTAAAAAGGACTGATGCAGTTCTATGTGAATTGTCCTTTCGACCCTTGTACGACAAGCAACCACTGTTTGATGATATATATTCAGTTTTGGTTTGTAGCGGTTTTAGATTCATGGGCGTATTAAATCAATTGCGTAATCCAAAAGATGATGTGCCACTTCAGATAGACGGCCTATTTATCAGGGAAGAGTCTCTGAAATTCAATAATTTCGAGGAGCCAGCTATCAGCGTCATTTGATTTCGACTAGCGGAAACGAGCAGAAACCATCAAAACCTCAGTCCAAAAAGGAAACAAATATTGTCAATAGTCCATTTCATCGACATAGTTCTAAAAAATGTAAAAGGATTGATAATCGTTGTCCTTTTGTCAATGACTACGATGGCTTTTTTCAGTATAGTCTTCATGGACAAGTGGTACCAATCAACGGCTACAGTTGTCCAACCGAGCGAGGGCCTTTCATCCCTTAGTGCTCTTGTTGGGAAAACGGAATTAGGCAGCGGTTTGTTGGGTATAGGATCGACGCCGGGATCGCAGAGATACATCGCCATACTTAATAGTCGCCGCCTAAGAGAGGATCTGATCAAGTCCTATGATTTGATCAACCAGTTTGGTGTCGATAGCCTGGATGACATGATGGAAATCTTGGAAGATAACATGCTCATAGATTCTGATCGTAAGCTGGGTACGATATCGATTTCACTTCGGCACCCGAAGGACGCACAGCTAACCGCCGAAATGACGAACTATGCTGTACAGCAACTGGACAGAATCAACCGTGAAATGAGTACCGAACAGGCACGATCTACGAGGATCTTTATCGAGGAAAGATACAACAGAGCTTTGGCAGATTTATCGTCGGCAGAGGATTCGCTAAACGTATTCAGGAAACAATTCGGAATAATTGAGCTTGGCGAGCAGACAAAAGTCTCCATTGAGTCGATGGCCGGTGTCTTAGCAAAGATCGAAGAAGCCAATGTTGAAAAGGATGTGTTGTTAAAGACAGCAGGCCCCAATCACCCAGAATATCTTCAATTGGAGACTAAAGTCGAAGCTCTGAGGAAGCTTGAAAGGAAGCTCTTCAATGGGAGTCCGGAAATCGACCTTATTATTCCTTTTGAGAAATCACCCGAAATTACTTTGAAATATGTGAGATTGTATCGAAGTGTGGAGATATGCCAACGGATTGTGGAATTTTTGGTTCCACAGTATGAACAAGCGAAGATCCAAGAAGCGAAGGATACTCCAACGCTCTTGATTCTTGATAGTGCTCGTGCCGCTGACCATTCGTACAAACCTAGAAAAACCATTCTTGTTCTCCTGACGGGATTCATTGTTGCGCTTTTGTGGGTAGGGACTTTGTATTTTATCGACAACATTAAGAGTAGACTTACCAGTGGAAATGACCCTGAACTATTGGCCATTCTGGAACGCTTGAAATTAGTCAGATTTTTGCATTTGACCAATACGGAGGAAAAAGGTTGAGTGGTGCTCGTTTCAGATGGAGTTGAGACTTTCCAAGTGTAGTGTAGAAGACAATTGAGACTCCATCATGATCCCCGAAGTTCTTCAGAAGTGCCGAAAGAGGCCATAAAAAGAAAACGAGGAAGCTGTGAAAGTTAGAAATACAATTTATGTTGTTATTCCGGTGTACAACCGCAAAGAGTTAACGAGGCGTTGCCTCGAATCATTGTCGAAGCAAACGTATCCCAAAAGAGTTGTTATCGTTATTGACGACGGTTCCAGCGATGGAACATCGCATATGATCGCTAGTGAATTCCCCTGGGTTCGTTTGCTGCAAGGTGGTGGAGATTTGTACTGGACGGGTGCAGTTAACTTGGGCATAAAGTATGCCTTGAAAGAGGCTAATGCGTCGGACTACGTTCTTCTGTTGAATGATGACTTGGTAGTACACGAACAGTACCTATTCAACATCTTTGCAGCAGCACAGGCTAGAGCTAATTCAATAATCGGCAGCTTGGAGGTGATGGACGATGCTCCCGATATTATTATAAACGGAGGCATTGAGATTGACTGGATCAGCGCAAAAGTTGTGGTTCTCAATAGGAACTGCAAAGTGGATGACTTCCCAAGTCAATTTGTTACTGATGTTTCCACTGTGAATGGCAGGGGTTCACTCTATCCTGTGTCGGTATTTCACGACATTGGTCTTTTTGATGATGTACATTTCGCTCAATGCGGTGATACGGAACTTCCACGTCGGGCCTGTCTTGCCGGATATTCTTTGGTTGTTTCATATGATGCGTTAGTCAGAACCACGCGAGCTCAATCATTTCGTACGAATATTAATACCAGCGAGCAGTATAGATTTTCCGATTTCTATACCTACTTTTTCGGCGTTCGATCCAATTTTCGGCTCAAGTACAGATGGTACTTTGCATGGAACAGTGCAAGGTCCATTCTTAGTTTTGCAGTATTCTTTGTCTGTGACTTTTTGAGGATATCAGGCCATTTTCTTAGAGGGCTATTCAATTCGGCAAAGAATAACGGAAAATTGGTGTGATCTCTCCCATTTTCATCACATGTTTTCTACTTCTCTTTGTTGTTGGGGGGGGGTTGTCTTTCCTTGGTTTTCCATTCAGAATGGCCTATGTCTCTATCCTGCCTTTCGTTTTTCTATTCAAGAAGCGGCCTGCGATGGATAGTGTTTCTTGGGCTTTTGTGTCTCTACTGGTAATTGTCATGCTCTCTGCCCGTATCAATGGCTCCTCAATGCGTGACCTCTTATTGTTCTTTCGGTTTATAATCATCCCTTTCAGTATGTATTATCTGGTTGAAGTTACGATTAATGAACAAAACTGGATCCGGATTCTCAAGTGGTGCACGTTACTTGCGGTTGTCCAACTGCCGGTCATTCTGTTCCAAAAAATGGCGTATCGCAGCTTGATTTCCTCCTCCGCAATATTCATCGCTGAGGAGGACTTTGACTTTGGAACTTTTTTTACGGCTGACGATCCTGCATTGGCATTTTTTATGTTTTGTATGCTGGTAACGACTTTATTTTCGAAGCAGGTGTTGAAAAAACATAAGCTAGCGTTGTTAACGATATTAAGTTTTACGATTCTGATTGCTAACGCTAAAATCATGCATTTTGTTCTCCTTATCGGGTGGTCAATCTACCTGATCAGGAATTTCAAACTGAAAACTTTTATGAGTCTTGCTGTTTCAGTGGTTTTCCTAATTGGCTTGCTCCATTTTTCTGGATTGGCCGCTAATCTTGAAAAAAATATTTCAGATTCAATTTCCAAGATGCAGTTTGAAAATATAACCCCTGAAGCGGAAATGCGCTTTTTGGAAGGAACGTATTCTCGGGAAGTAGCCGTAATTTACTATCTGACTCAGCCGATAAACTGGTTCGGCGACGGTCCATCCAGATATTATGATCCTACCTCAAGAGAGTATGTCGTTGCTAATACTGGACAAGTGTTTACATTTTATTCAGAGATTGGCTTGGTTGGTTTGATTTTGTCGTACCTGACGTTGTTATTAATTGCATTCCATGTGGGAAGTTTGAAACTGTCGAGTTTTTTGATTTGGTTTGCTCTTTCAGTTCTCACGGTCACAACAAGTGTGATGAGCGATGCCAGCATTATGCTGACTTTTGTTATGTTTTTGAAAATAAACAAATACGAAGATCAATTGCGGAGTCGATAAGGTGATTCACAAACTAAGTAAGGATATTACTGAGGCAATCCTTCAGTTGCCGCACCTAGCGAAGTCGATCTATCGGGATTTGGATATCAACGGAACATTGGAGTTTTTTGAAAGAAGGTATCTTATTTCCCTTAGAAAGCATATCAAGATTGAAGACTCACTTCTTGCTGACTGTGCTTGTGGATTCGGGTGGTTTGCTTTTGCCTATATAATGTCCGGAGGAAAAAGGGCGATTGCAATCGATGTCGATTCTGAGAGACTTGAGGCAGCTAGATGTATAGGCGCTCTGATCGGGGTCAATGACAAGATTGAGTATCGCTTATCGGCGCTGGACCAAATTGAATTAGCGGAAGATGAAGTGGATGTATTCGTTTGTATTGAAACACTCGAACATGTTGGGAAAGAGCGGATCGGCAAGTCTCTCTCGAAGATTGTGTCCTCGACATCAAATCTCTTACTTATAACCACACCCAATAAATGGTTTCCAATTATTGCTCATGATACTAGAATTCCATTTCTTCACTGGTTAGCGCCGCGGTATCGAAGAACAGTTGCAAGAATTTTTCGCCGGGGTCACCTCGATGAAGGAAATGAGTTTCTCTCTCCCTTGGATTTCAGAATCATAAAGAAGAAGTTCCGACCGATCTCAAGATGTCTTACATTTGACAGTGTCCTCGAGTACATTGAACAGTATCCAATCTATTTACCGTATGGTCCTGATGAAAAACGACGGCATTTGATCCGGCCAAATCCGCTAAAAAGAATGTATCTAACGATTACAAGTATGATTTTAGGTAGAAACAGTTATTGGATTATGCCGTCGATGGCGCGAATCTTTATAAGAAAATGAGATTGACTGCACCCGAACATATTCGCGAGAAGCGGATTGGTTATCTTTCAGGAGCTCCTCGCATTTCAACCCACCCAAAAGCCGAAATGAGTGGCCCAAAATCCCACATTTTGGGTTTCGTTCTTGGCTTCAAATCATTGGGCTGGGATGTTGACGAGTTTATTGTCGGGAACCATGTGCCAAAGAGCTGGGTCATAGAAGGTTCGGAACACGCAATCTCTCGAAACTTCGTTTCAAGATTAATTGCTGACATCGTCAGACTCGCTTTGGGCTGGGTTAACAGTAAGATTGCATGGCAAGTTATTGATTCCAGGGTAGATTTTGTCTATGAGCGAGTCGCAACCTTCCAATTTCTTGGTTCCGTTTTCAAGAAACGAGGCGTGATGTGGATATTGGAAACAAATGGGCCTCTCTATTTCGAAGCTAAACATGAGCGGAATAGCCTGGTTTTGGATAAAATTGCGAAGTCATTGGAGGTCAAGTGTTATAAGAATTGTGATACAATCGTTTGCGTAACTGAGACGATCAAAGCGTTTTTGATAGCTGAACTTGGCATCCCATCATCAAAGATTTTTGTAATGCCAAACGCAGTCAATACAGAGGTTTTTGACCCAGCAAAGTACAAGCCGAATAAGATATTTGATGGATTCACGATAGGATTTGTTGGCAGAATGTATGATTACCAAGGTCTTGAGATGCTGCTTCAAGCAGCAGACGAACTGAATTCGGAAGGGATTGCAATCCATTTGGTCTTTGTTGGTGACGGAATTGTCAGGTCAGGCTTGGAAGAACAGACGAGAAATTCGAAGATCGCCAAACTCGTCCATTTTGAAGGTCGAGTTGCCTGGGATAGTGTTCCAGAATACATCATGGGTTTTGATGTCTGTTACTCAGGTCAAGTTGAGATGCAGATTGGGCTGATGTATCACTCTCCTCTCAAAATATATGAATACATGTCGATGGGAAAAACTGTAATTGCCTCTGCTTTCGATGATGCCAGAAGTGTTATTTCTGATAGGAAGAATGGATTCTTATTCGAGCCTGGGAATGTATTGGATCTGAAATCAGCAATTCGTTCAGCATATGAAATGAGACACTCACTCCCTGATATGGGACTGGAGGCCAGAGAGTCAATGGTCGCGAATCACAGTTGGGCTAAAAGGATAAAGGGCCTAATTGAGCATATTGATTCAATTGAAATACGTAATCAGGAGTAACAGGTGCTTCGCGAGTTTAAAATATTGGGCGTCAAAATTAATGCCGTAAATTTGTCAACAACAATTGAAACAATGGAATATTGGATACAGACAGGACTTCAGGATTACGTAGTATTGACGGGCGCGCATGGTATTGTCGAAATGCAAAGTGATCGGGAGCTCATGATGATAAACAACAAAGCCGGTCTCGTTACGCCCGATGGAATGCCTGAGGTATGGCTTGGGAGGCTTAAAGGTCATAAGAGTATTGCAAAGGTTTATGCACCAGATATTATGAATCTGTTTTTCAGCATCAGTCCTTCAAAAGGCTACAGACACTTTCTATATGGGGGAAAACCTGGCATCGCACAAAAGCTTGCTGATGTGTTAAGAGAGCGATTCCGAGGCATCCAGATAGTCGGTCTGTATTGTCCGCCGTTCAGAGCCTTGACAGCGGATGAGGAAAGTCATGTTGTGAATCTAATTAACGAATCCAAGCCCGATGTTGTCTGGTGTGGTTTGGGTTGCCCAAAGCAGGAAAAATGGATGCATCAGTTCCGGGATAAGCTGGACGCGCCAGTGTTAATCGGGGTCGGAGCCGGCTTTGATTTTTTGACGGGGGAAAAACCTCATGCTCCGAGATGGATCATTAATTCCGGTTTTGAATGGTTATATAGAATGATGAGCGAGCCCAAGAGGTTGTGGAGAAGATACCTTTATGTTGTGCCTTTATTCATTATTCTTTTGATTGCAGAATTCCTACATTTATATTCACCTGATAAAAAGGATTAGATGACATGAGTAAAACGGCTTTGGTTTGTGGTGCCGGTGGATTCATTGGTGGACACATGGTTACTCGTCTGAAGAAAGAGGGCTATTGGGTTCGAGGAGTTGATCTAAAACATCACGAATACAAAACAACAGATGCCGATGAGTTTGTCGTCGGTGATTTGAGAGATCAAACCGTCTGCCGCGAGGTTCTCGACCGGCCGTTTGATGAAGTTTACCAGCTTGCGGCTGATATGGGCGGAGCCGGTTATATCTTCACTGGTGATCACGATGCGGACGTAATGCATAATTCTGCTACGATAAATCTCAATATCATTCACTTGTGTCATCAGCAAAAGGTTGGAAAAGTATTTTACTCTTCTTCAGCGTGCATGTATCCAGCCTATAATCAGGAGGATCCGGACAATCCAAAATGTTCAGAGGATTCCGCATATCCTGCGGCGCCGGACAGCGAATATGGCTGGGAAAAGCTCTTTAGTGAGCGATTGTTCCTTGCGTACAATCGGAATTATGGGCTATCGGTGCGTGTCGCAAGATTCCATAACATATTCGGCCCTTATGGCACCTGGAAGGATGGACGAGAAAAGGCCCCAGCAGCGATCTGCAGAAAGGTTGCCGAGGCATCTGATGGCGGAGAAATTGAGATTTGGGGCGATGGGAAACAAACTAGATCATTTCTTTTTGTTGACGAGTGCGTCGAGGCTGTCAGACGATTAATGCTTTCAGATTTCACAGGCCCTGTTAATATTGGTTCAGAAGAAATGGTTACTATAAATCGGCTGGCTGAGATAACAATGGACGTTGCAAGAAAAACACTTACATTGAAACACATTGATGGGCCTGTGGGTGTGCGGGGGCGAAATTCCGACAATGCGCTGTTGAGGAGCAAACTCGAGTGGGAACCACGTCTGATGCTCCGGGAAGGAATTGACGTGACATATAAATGGATCGAGGAACAGGTTGTAAGCGGTTCCAAGTGAGCTTTTTAGTGAGATTTGTCGTGATTTTGGGATAAATTTGAGAACTCAGAGGACTGCCAAGAGATCTATGCAGCTATATCGCCAGTCCCTACATATTTTACGGGTTGTTACCGACTTTCTGGCGTTAACAATCGCTTTTCAACTGTCCATTAGTTACATCGTTCAATTCAAACAGTGGCGACCGATGATCGCCAGTGATAATTTTTTGCTGTTAGCCCTTCTTGTAGTGTGGTTTTTTTCTTCAAGAAATACAGCGCTTTACGATGACTTTCGAACGACCAA
>JAGQYM010000072.1 GCA_020436085.1 Cyclobacteriaceae bacterium | reverse complement strand
AGACCAAGAGTTGGTTTTAGGATCTCTGGCTTCAACTGGACACAAAGTCGTGGCGTTAAGTTTTCAGCAGATGAATTCGTTTGCTGGCAATATGTTTGAAGCAAAAAATAATCAGGATGAACGATTTCTGTTGATGTCCCAAACGGCATTTGATTCACTATTGCCAGGCCAAATTCTCGAAATCGAAAAACACTGTGAACCATTGGTTGTCGGGATTCCGACAATCGAGGAAAGCGGTGGGGGCAGCATCCGCTGCATGGTGGCCGGGATTCATTTGCCAATCACCAAATCTTAACCTTGGATGATTTGTGATTTCTATGGGTAGTGACCTAATTTTTCTAACTTAGAACCGTATAGGATTGGCTTTATAGTATGAAAAAATACGATCTCGTTGTAATTGGTGCAGGTCCGTCAGGTTACGCTGCTGCGATGCGGGCACTGGACTTTAAGAAGAAGATTTTATTGATTGAAAGGAACCGCGTGGGTGGCGCTGGTGTAACCAATGGTGCTCTCTCTTCAAAAACCTGGTGGGAGCTGTCGCGCGAGACTGCCGCATTCAGACGAAATCTTAAGCGATTCAGCATAAAAGCGCCCAGTGTAAACTATGGCGAAATTAAAGAAGAGGTAGTCCGTGCTGTTGGTGAACGAATGTCAATCCTCAAGGAGCATATGGAGCAACTAAAAAACTCCAATTACTCTGAACTACTGGAGTTCAAGACGGGCACAGCAAAGTTGCGGAGTCAAAATGAGGTAGAAGTTGTGAATGGATCCTCGACCGAGGTGGTTTGGGGTGACTATATTGTTCTGGCAACAGGAAGTCGGCCTCGCTATTTACCCGAACTCCCGATTGATGAAAAGATAGTGATGACCAGTGATGGGATTGAGGGTATGACTGATTTTCCTGAGAGCATGGTGATCGTAGGAGCGGGGGTAATTGGTTGTGAGTATGCAACTATCTTTTCAGGTTTTGGAAAAACAAAAGTAAACCTGATTGACAAAGGTGAAAGAATTTTACCCTTCGAGGATGCTGACGTAGTGAACATCATTGAGCGCAACATGGAAAACAATGGAGTTCATGTTCATCGAAATTCGAGGTTAATACGCATGGAGATCGTTAAGGGTCAGGTGGAGTATGAACTTGAATATGATTCGGGTGCGCGGGAAGTGTTCAATGTAGAGAAAGCACTGGTTTCAGTTGGCCGTGTTCCAAACTACGAGAAGTTGTGGGATGAAAAAGTAGACATTCGAGTTGATAAGCGCGGCATTGAGGATCACGACACTCAAACTAGTGTCTCTAATATCTACGCTGTGGGTGATCTTACTGCAGATATCTCTTTGGTTAATGTGGGTGAACTGGAGGGTAGGTATGCAGTTGAGCGGATTTTTGGTTCCCCAAAACGAAAACTGGTATACGAAAATATTAGCACCATAATGTTTTTAAGTCCTGAGGTGGCGGGCGTTGGACTAAACGAAACGCAGGCGCGCGAAAAGGGATTGGACTACAAAGTGGTGACTTTAGAATATAGTGTGATACCACGTGCAATTGCCAAGCGAAACACTCAGGGGTTCATTAAACTTCTCGTCACCAATGACGATGAAATGAAAATACTTGGCATGAAAGTAGTTGGAAATCATGCGTCCAGTGCGATTCAGGCTGTTGCGGTTTTAATCTCAATGAACAAAGGAATTGAGGAGTTGGCCGAGTGTGTGCATCCTCATCCTTCAATAACTGAAGGTATACAGGAGTGCGTGCGTATGCTAATGGGGAAATCGATGTTCAAACCAACGGCTCTACGTGGTCGGCTGTCGTGTCGCAAATGTGTAAATTGCGTTTACGAAGACATTACGTTCTAGCGTTCAAATCAAAGTTGGCATGAGGAAGTTTGTGATTTTGGTTGTGGTGTTTGCGCTGAGTTTTGCATTCTGCAGCGCTCAGGTTGTTCAGCCTTTAAGTTCAAAGTCACGAAAGGAGAAAGCTTCGCCATTTGCTGAACAAATTGATTTCGAAGGAATGGTGAAGAGGTATCTTATGAAGGACTCGGAGCCAATGGAGAAGCTTGAAGGAATTTATTCGGTGTCGGCTATCATTTCAAGGAGAGGAGGATTTCTAGCTAACCCTAATCGTGAAAAAGTGATTGTTCGGAAAGACAACTATGCCAAAGTTGTCATCATTAAAGATTCCGAACATCCTAACCGAGAGTACGTGGAAGTTTCGCTTGCCTCCAAGATACCTGGTAAATATCCGGTTGTGGGGGAATTCACAAGCTTGGCAGAAGGTAATGCCTTTGTGTATAAACATTACGAACCGAAAACGACAGGTATCTCTTATTCTTTTGTAATGTCTGAGTTTGATATCCTTGATGGTGTGCTAACAGAAATTGTTAGGAGAAAAACAATCACTTACAAACTTTCCTATCTCAAAATCTATCCAAAAAAAGAAGACGCAGCTTTGCGCAAGCTTACGGATAGAAGATAGCTATCTCGTTTAGTTTTTTTCTCTCCAACTTAGGTACATACGTTTCATCAGCTGGATAACCGACTGGTATCAATAAATACGGTCGCTCATTTTCCGGACGATCTAGAATTTTAGTAAGAAAGTTCATGGGGCTTGGAGTATGCGTAAGCGCTACCAAACCGGCTTGATGAATGGCAGCCAGAAGCATTCCGCATGCCAATCCTACGGACTCCGCTACATAGTAGTTGTTCTTTTTCTCTCCGTTGGACTTAAACTCAAACGTACGCTTGAAAACGATAATTAGATAAGGAGCAATTTCTAAAAAAGGTTTGTGCCAATCCGTTTGTAATGGTCTTAGATCTTCAAGCCATTCAGGAGGCATGCGGTTGGTATAACTCTCATACTCTTCTTTTTCCGCTGCATTTCTTATTTCAGATTTGATGGTTGGGTCACTCACCACGCAAAATGTCCATGGCTGTTTGTGGGCCCCTGATGGAGCAGTGGAGGCGGTGAGTAGGAGGTTGTCGATAACTTCTTTTGGAACGGGTCGGTTAGAAAAGTCACGTACTGTTCTACGCTCATTCATCCAATGATAAAATTCAGCGCTGCGTTTCACCATTTCTTCAGGCGAAAAAGTTTCGCGATTGTACGCGATGAAGTCGAAACCATCGATGGTTTTTGTTTTTTGTTCCATAAAGGAAAAATAGAAATTGTCTGATTAAGCAGCAATACAGAATACATCCGGGCGGAATAGGATGTAAGGTGAGCGACAAGTTAGGATTTAGATTTCTCGTGCCTTTGTTGCAACACGTTAACTACCTCTTTTAGCGATGAATCCTTTGCCGCAAGCAACAGTAGGTAGTGATACATCAGGTCGGCAGCTTCATTGAGCAATCGCTCTTTGTTTTCATCTTTTGATTCAATCACAAGTTCCACCGCTTCTTCTCCCACTTTTTGGGCAATTTTATTGATGCCTTCTTTCAGAAGTTTCGCAGTATATGAACCCTCGACTGGATTGTTTATCCTTTCGCGGATTACTTCTTCGAGTTTGTTGAGACTAAATTCGGAGTTGCTCTCATTGAAGCATGTGTCGGTTCCGGTATGACAAACAGGGCCAAGTGGATGAACTTTGATGAGCAAAGCGTCCTGATCACAATCCAGCAATATTTCATCAACCTCCAGGTAGTTCCTTGATGTTTCCCCTTTGGTCCATAGACGTTTTTTTGATCGGCTATAGAATGTAACTCTTTTGTCTTCAAGAGTTTTTAGAAGGGCCTCCTGGTTTAGGTATCCTAACATCAGCACCTTTCCAGTATCCTTGTCTTGAACGATGCCAGGAACCAAGCCGGTCGCTTTGTCAAATTGTATGCTGGTTATGTCTATCATTCCTCAGTTCCTCACCGCAATGTCATTTTTTCGCAGATAGATTTTCAAATCATGTAATGAAATCTGACCAAAGTGAAAAACACTGGCCGCCAGGGCAGCGTCAGCTGTTCCCAATTCAAATGCTTCCTTAAAATGCTTCATACTTCCTGCTCCGCCAGAGGCGATGACCGGGATAGTAACAGCGTCAGAAAGTTCTCTTAGGGCCTGGACAGCAAAACCATCTTTGGTTCCATCATGGTTCATGCTTGTAAAAAGAATTTCACCCGCACCGCGGGTTTCCACTTCCTTTGCCCATGTGATTAGGTTTAATGGAGTCTTTTTTCGACCCCCGTGTGAGTAGACAGCCCATTTACCCGATTCAAATTTTGCATCAATCGCAACAACAATACACTGCGAGCCGAAGTGAGCAGCGAGGGTATTGATCAGGTTTGGATTTTCGATCGCGGCTGTATTGACAGTGACTTTATCTGCGCCAGCGTTTAGAAGTTTTTCAACGTCTTCAACGGTGCTTACCCCACCACCCACAGTAAAGGGGATTGATATTTTTGCTGCTACTTTTTTTACAAGCTCTGTGAATGTACTCCTTCCTTCTTGCGATGCTGAGATATCAAGGTACACAAGTTCATCTGCGCCCTGTTGTGAATAGAGAAAGCCAAGCTCAACGGGATCACCGGCATCTTTCAAAGACTCGAAATTGATGCCCTTTACGGTTCTGCCGTTTTTTACATCAAGGCAGGGGATGATTCTTTTGGCTAACAAAGCCTTAGATAGTTAATGGTTTAAGATCGGCAAGCTTTATTTTGCCTTCGTAGAGCGCCTTGCCTACAATCACCGCGTCCACTTTAATGTACTGAAGCTGCACAAGGTCATCCACTGATGAAACCCCACCACTTGCGATGATCTTAAGATTTGGGAATCTGTTTTTTAGTTTTTTATAGAGCCCAAAATTAGGGCCACTCAGCATTCCATCTGTGCCGATGTCGGTACATGCCAGATACTCCAGACCTGCCTGCTCAAAGCGAGTAACCAAATCGTAGATGCACAGATCAGCATCGTTTTGCCAGCCATTTATCTGCACACAGTCACCACGCACGTCAGCACTTAGGATAAAATTTTCCGAACCATACTCTCTCATCCAGTTCTCTAATTTTTCTGGTTCGCGAGCGGCCACAGTTCCGATGTTGATTCGGTTTATACCCAACTCTAAAAGTTGATCCACCTCTTCAGTAGTTTTTACGCCACCTCCGAAATCCACTTTAAGCGCTGTTTTTTCGAGAATTTCAACTATCACTTTCCAGTTGACGACTTCGCCTTTTTTGGCTCCGTCCAGATCAATCAGATGGAGGTATTCGAGGTCGGCATCTTCGAACTCCCGGGCCACGTCTACCGGAAATTCTCTGTAAATCTTTTTCTTGTTGAAATCGCCCTGGGTGAGTCTTACGCACTTACCATCTACCAGGTCTATCGCAGGAATAATCTTCATTAAAACAAAAACAAAACTATAGTTCTAAAAATTTCCTAAACACCCTTTCTCCTGTTTCGCCAGACTTTTCCGGATGAAACTGGACGGCAAAAAAATTGTCCTTTTCAAGGGCCGCACAAAAGGGCGCAATATACTCAGTTCGTGCTACTGTATACCCATTCAGGGGCACATAGTAACTGTGAACAAAGTACACAAAGGTATTGTCAAACTGTGAACCCAACCATCCCGAACATTGCGTCAGGCTATTCCATCCTGTGTGCGGTACTTTATGTACGTGGGTTGCATTAAATTTTTTCACTGAAAAAGG
This sequence comes from Cyclobacteriaceae bacterium, assembly GCA_020436085.1. GTDB lineage: Bacteria > Bacteroidota > Bacteroidia > Cytophagales > Cyclobacteriaceae > ELB16-189. The sequence continues at coordinate 6,105 of JAGQYM010000072.1, read as the reverse complement.
GAAAATACCCAGGCACTGAGTCGCATTCTCCTCAGAGTATTCACACATCAACTGCATACCAAGGCATATTCCTAGTACCGGTTGTTTCAGGCTTGGAATCAGCTTATCCAGCTTTCGTTCCTTCAGAAAGTTCATGGTCGAGCTGGCTTCGCCCACTCCCGGAAAAATAACCTTGTCTGCTCGGGTGATAACCTCTGGATTGTCGGTTATGTCATATTCAACTTTGATGCGATCGAGCGCAAAAGCCACCGACTGCGTATTTCCTGCATTGTATTTAATGATGGCAATTTTCATAAGTTCCCTTTGGTAGATGGAATTCCAGCCTCATCCTTATTCCGGGTCTTGGCCATCTTGATTGCCCGCGCAAATGCTTTGAAAATCGCCTCGATTTTGTGGTGTTCATTGTTGCCTTCTGCTGTGACGTTCAGATTGCATTGTGCCTGATCGCTAAAAGATTTGAAGAAATGATAAAACATTTCCGTTGGCATTTCACCAATCTTTTCTCTTTCGAATGAGACGTTCCATTCCAACCATGGCCTGCCCCCAAAATCGAGTGCGACTTGAGCTAAACAATCGTCCATCGGTAGGCAGAAACCATATCGTTCGATTCCAATTTTGTTGCCTAGCGATTTCCTAAAAGCCTCGCCCAAAGCTAGTGCCGTATCTTCGATGGTGTGGTGTTCATCAATATGAAGATCTCCTTTCGTTGTGATATTAAGACTCAATTGCCCGTGGCGCGCCACTTGCTCAAGCATATGGTCAAAAAACCCAATTCCGGTTTGTATTTTGCCTTCGTCAGTTCTATCAAGATTCAAATTAACATTGATGTCTGTTTCATTGGTGCGCCTGTTGACAGATACCTTTCTGTCGCTGAACATGATGTGATTATAGATGTCTTTCCAGCTCGAAAGACACACTCCAGGAAGTGAACCAGTTGCTGATTCCTTACTCAATCGAATTCCCTTGCAACCAAGGTTTGCGGCCATTTCCAAATCAGTTAACCGATCTCCGATGACAAAAGAATTTTTCAGATCGTAGTCAGGTGAGATGTAGGAGGTAAGCATAGCGATGCCGGGTTTTCTTGTCGGCTTATTTTCTTCTGGCATAGACTTATCGATATGCTGTGCAGAAAACAAAATGCCCTCATTCGCTAGAGCAGTGATCATTTTTTCATGAGTTGGCCAAAACGTTTCTTCAGGAAATCGAGATGTTCCCAATCCGTCCTGATTGGTTACGAGCACAAGTTCGAATCCACCGTGTTGTGCTAACTTACCCAGCCATGTAAAAACACCTGGAATGTATTCCAACTTTTCGAGGCTATCGATTTGACCATCTGGTGGCTCATGAATCAGAGTGCCATCCCTGTCAATAAATAATATTTTTTTCATTTCAGTTAAAATCGTTTAAGACCTCAAGCAGTTTTTTGTTTTGGTCCGGAGTGCCAATGGTTATTCTAAGACAATTTTCACATTGTACAACGTTGGATCGGTCTCTCACCACAATTCCATGTTTCAAAAGATATTCATAGCACTTCCTTGCGTTGTTCATCTGTACGAGGAAAAAGTTTGCTTGCGATGGGAATACTTTTTGAACGAAACTGAGGTCACCAAGAGAGCTTTCCATTCGCTTACGTTCTGTAATTAGATTTCTCACAATTTCATCTTTCCGCTCGATATTTTGGAGAGAATTGAGAGCCAACTGCGCAGAAGCAGAATTGACATTGTAAGGCGGCTTGATCTTGTTAATGAGAGTCACGACTTCTTTGCTGGCAAATGCCATTCCGATTCTTAAGCCGGCCAATCCCCAAGCTTTTGATAAGGTCTGTAGAACAACCAGATTGGAATGTTTCGCCAAAGAAGTAGTCAGGCTCGCTGAATTTGCAAAGTCGATATAGGCTTCGTCAACTACAATGATGCCGCTGAAACTCAAAAGGAGATTTGTAATCTTCTCAGTTATTAACAGATTTCCGGTTGGGTTGTTAGGACTGCATAAAAAAATGATTTTGCTTTTTTGATCAATTGATTGTGCGATTCTACTTTCATCAATATCGAATTCGTCTGAAAGCAATGGTTCTCTTATCTCAATGTCATTGATTCTCGCACTGACTTTATACATTCCATATGTTGGTTGAGGGATAATGACATTGTCAACACCGGGCGTACAAAATATTCTAAACAGTAAATCAATAAGCTCATCACTACCATTTCCGATTGCTATTTGCTCCGAGTCAATCTTCTTGATTTCAGCGATTTTGTTCCTAAGTTCTATCTGAAGTGGGTCAGGGTATCGGTTGTACGCACCTTCAAATGGATTTTCGTTGGCGTCCAAAAAAATATTAGCCTTACCTTTAAACTCATCACGCGCACTGCTGTAAGATTCGAGCTTCAAGATGTTCGCTCTTACAATATCTCTAACATCAAATTTCATTTCCCTAGCCTTATAGTTACAGATCTTTTGTGTGCCTCCAGACTTTCGGCTTCCGCGAGCCTTTCAACAGCTGGACCAATTAACTCCAAACCTTTTCGGGTAATCTCCTGGTAGGTAATAAATTTTTGAAAGCTCGAGAGCGAGACTCCGCTATAAGCTTTTGCATATCCACTGGTCGGTAGCGTGTGATTAGTTCCAGAGGCGTAATCTCCGACTGATTCTGGCGTGTAGGCTCCAAGAAAGATAGAACCTGCATTTGCAACCCGATCAGCAATATCGATCGAATCACTTGTGTTAATGATCAAGTGTTCTGGAGCATACTCATTAATGAAGTCGATTTGATCGTTTCTATTATCAAACGTTACAGCTAAACTATTTGCTAGCGCCTTCGTTGCAGTTTCAGCTCTAGGTAGCTCCTTGAGTTGCGCCTCTATCGCTCGATTTACATTTTCAACGATCTCCAAATTGCTAGCTACAAGTATGACTTGACTGTCCGGTCCATGTTCAGCCTGTGCGAGCAAGTCAGCCGCCACAAAATCCGGATTAGCATTTTCATCTACCAGCACCAGCACTTCGGAAGGCCCTGCTGGCAAATCAATTGCCACACCATCCATGCTCACGAGTTGCTTCGCTTTGGTGACATACTGATTCCCAGGCCCGAAAATTTTGTTTACTGCCGGAATGGTTTCTGTTCCATATGCCATCGCGGCAATGGCCTGCGCCCCACCAGCTTTAAACACGCAATCAAGGCTGAGAACTTTTGCGACATATAATATTGGAGCAGGTATTTTACCGTTTTGATCTGGCGGTGTGCATATCACGATTTTTGAGCAGCCAGCGATTTTTGCTGGAACCCCCAGCATGATTAAAGTTGAAAAGAGTGGTGCCGTTCCTCCGGGTATATATATCCCAACTTTTTCAATTGGCTTGGATCTTCGCCAACATTTTACACCAGGCATCGTTTCGATTTCGTAGCCGGGATCGGTCTGTCGTTCGTGGAATGCGCGAACATTCTTGATCGCCAAATCGATTGCGTTCGCTAAAGACTTTGGAATAGACTTTAGCGCCTCATCATACTCTGTATCAATCACAGTTAAAGAGTTCAGCTTTATCTTGTCAAACTGATCAGTCAAATCGAGTATGGCGCGATCACCTGAATTGCGCACTCGCTGCAAAGTATTTCTAACAGCTCCCTCAAGAAAGTCCGATTCAATAGAGGGCCGTTGACAGAGCGTTGTCCATTGCAACCTGGCAGGGTTGTTAATTACTCTCATCATAAAATCATCTTTTCGATTGGTATTACTAATATTCCCTCCGCACCGAAAGATTTAAGCAGATCAATCTTCTCCCAGAAATCATTTTCATTTACTACCGAATGCAGAGAGGACCATCCTTTTCGACTCAAAGGCATCACCGTTGGACTCTTCATCCCGGGAATTACGTTGGTTATTTTTTCTACAGAATCGTTAGGGCAGTTTAGCAGAATGTATTTGTTGTTCTTTGCCGACTGAACTGCTTCGATTCTAAAAAGTAGATTTTCTAGAACCGTTTTTTTTGCTTCTGATATCTCTGGGTCGGCCACCAGCACGGCCTCGGACTGTAGCACAACTTCTACTTCCTTTAGTCCATTACTCAATAGTGTGCTTCCTGTACTTACGATATCACAAATCGCATCCGCCAATCCAATGCCTGGCGCGATTTCCACCGAACCGCTGATCTCGTGGATACCAGCGGTGATTTTATTTTGTTCGAGGAACTCACGTACAATATTCGGATAGGAGGTTGCAATATTTTTTCCCTGAAAGAAATTAATCCCTTTGTACTCTTCAGCCTTTGGAACTGCTACTGACAGGCGACACTTAGCAAAGTCCAATCTTTTGATAAGGTCGTTGTTCTTACCCTTTTCAAGCCTGACATTTTCTCCGATGATTCCGACATCTGCTACATGATCTTCGATGTATTGTGGTATGTCATCATCCCGCAGGAATAAAATCTCTGCCGGAAAATTGCGTACCTGTGTTTTTAACTGCTCACGTCCATTTGAAAATACAAGTCCACTTTCCTTTAACAGTGCAAGCGACCCTTCTTGAAGTCTTCCTGATTTCTGAATTGCTATTCTTAGTCGGTCCATTGTCGTTTTTTTGTAAAACCCTTAAAACAAAAAAGGCTTGCCGAGTGGCAAGCCTTTTTGATACTTAAATATTTGTTTATCAAAACATACTCTCTCCACTCAGCTTATTAAACATAAGATGATGGTGATGCAGATGTATGTTTTGAACTTTGGTCATTTCCGTAACGATGGCAAAGGAAAGTAGAACTGGAGAATTGTCAAAGGGAATGGGATATTAAATTATTACAGGACTGCTTTGGATTTAATCTCGATCTCGTCTTCATCTTTTACGATCATCGAAAACACCCCGGCAACAAACATTGATATACCCCCTGCAACGAGAATGAAGATAGGCTGTCCTCCAAACAAGTGTTTGAGCATGAAGCCTAAAACAGTTCCTGCGATGATCTGAGGAATCACAATGAAAAAGTTAAATACGCCCATATAGTAGCCCATTTTTTCAGCAGGCAAGCTACCCGAGAGCATGGCATAGGGAATTGACAAGATGCTCGCCCAGGCTATTCCCACACCAATCATCGAAAACCACAGCCAGGAAGCATCAGAAATAAAATAAAAGGAAATCAGTCCCAATCCGCCACAAACCAAAGCGATAAAGTGCGTAGCCCTGCGGCTTGTGTACTTAGCTAGAATAGGAAGGAATAGAGCGGCTATAGCGGCAATACCATTATAAACACCAAACAAATTACCAACCAGAGAAGCTCCATCGTTGTATGCTTGAGACGTTGGATCCGTTGAGTGAAAAATGTGACTTGTAACAGCTGATGTCGTATAAATCCACATGGCGAACAATGCAAACCAGGAAAAGAATTGAACGTATGCCAATTGAACCATTGTCTTTGGCATAGAGTGAAAGTCCTTAACGATGTTAACAAGTCCTAAATAAGTTTGCCCCCGACCGATGTAGATAGCAGCAAGAAAGTGAACGAACCCGAAAATCGCTGAGCCTAATCCAAGTACATACAATTCCTTTTCAAGATTTGTAAAATAGACTAGTAAAGAGAAGCCACCACCAACTCCTAGAAGGATGATCCCAAGTTTCTCGAATAATGCCTCATATTTTTCAGGCTCGTCTATTTTTCTCTGATCTCGATTTCTGAGCAACTCACTGGAACCTTCTTCAGGTGGATACTCTTTTGTTGAGAGCACTGTCCACATTACAGTAATGAAGAGCATCGTAGCGCCCAGATAAAATGAATACTTGACTGAGTCGGGAATCACACTAGGTGCGGCAACGTTTGATATACCAAACCAATTCGTGAAAATCCAAGGAAGGAAGGAAGCTATGATAGCACCAATGCCAATGAAAAAACTCTGCATAGCAAATCCTGCAGTACGCTGCGAAGGAGGGAGGAGATCACCCACAAAGGCGCGGAAGGGCTCCATGCTGATGTTGATAGACGCATCCATAATCCAAAGCACTCCAACCGCCATCCAGAGTAATGACGCGTTAGGCATAAGACAAAGAGCGAGGGAAGCCAGGATAGCGCCAATCGCAAAGTAAGGTCTTCTTCGTCCCCATCGCTGGTGCCAGGTGCGATCACTATAGT
>JAGQYM010000071.1 GCA_020436085.1 Cyclobacteriaceae bacterium | reverse complement strand
ATAAATTGTACAACCCGGCCTGGACTCCCGAAAAGAATGTCGAGGTGTTTGGCCCTTGTGCTAATGAAAATTGGCACGGGCATAACTTTGATCTCATCGTGACCGTAAAAGGTAAACCTGATCCTGAGACTGGTTTTGTTATCGATTTAAAAAAGCTTAGCACATTGATCAGACGTGAAGTGGTCGATAAGCTTGATCACAAGAACCTAAATGTGGATGTAGATTTTATGAAGGGTAAGCTTGCCAGTTGTGAAGTTTTGGTAATGGAAATTTGGAAGATACTTTCACCACAAATCCCGGGCATTAGCAAATTCGGATCCCTGCATTCCCTTCGTCTTTATGAAACTCCTCGCAACTACGTTGAATATTTTGGTGAATAAAATCACGCTACTGTGAAATACTATCTCATTGCAGGCGAGCGTTCCGGTGATTTGCATGGAAGCAATCTGATGAAGGAGATCAGGAAGCAAGATCCGGATGCCGTCTTCCGTGGCTTCGGTGGAGACTATATGCGGACAGCGGGGTTAGATATTTTTATTCACTATCAGGACATGGCATTCATGGGGTTGGTTGCGCTGTTCCTTAATCTCAGAACTCTGCTAGGAAGACTAAGGCAATGCAAAGAAGATATTCTGAAGTATCAACCTGATGTTGTGATCCTTATTGATTACGGGGCGTTCAATAAGCGTATCGCAAAATTTTGCAAGACAAATGGTGTGAAGAACTACTATTACATTTCACCTAAGGTATGGGCATGGTATCAACTGCGCGCAAAGGAACTTAAGCGTAATGTCGATCGAATGTTTTGCATCCTGCCCTTTGAAAAGGATTTCTTTAAAAGATTTAATTGGGATGTGGATTACGTTGGCAATCCGGTGCTGGATGCAATCAAGGCCTTTAAACCTCAACCTGACTTCCTGCAAAAAAATAAGATCGCTACGAATGGACATTTGGTTGCATTGCTACCCGGCAGTCGAAAAAGTGAACTGGTAAAAATCATTCCGCTAATGGCTACAGTTATTGAAGCTAATCCGGATTATCATTTTGTAGTAGCCGCAGTCAGATCAATGCCTGAGCACATGTATCGGCCATTACTCAGATTTTCAAATGTTCAAATTGTTTTTGATGAAACCTATGACCTGCTGTCACATGCCCATGCTGCAATAGTTACTTCAGGCACAGCTGCATTGGAAACCGGGCTCTTTAAGGTGCCACAGGTCGTGGTGTATAAAGCGAATCGGTTTGAATACGCCATCGCAAAACTTATGATCAAGGTGCAATTTGTGTCACTGGTCAATCTCATTCTAAACCGGGAGGCCATTAGGGAGCTCTTGCAGAAAGAAGCGAAGCCTATCAACGTGATTGTAGAGTTGAGGAGACTTGTTGAAGATGGATTTTACAGAGACCGAATGGCGAACGACTATGAAGAGCTATTGTCTATTCTTGACACAGGCTCAGCATCCGAAAATGCTGCACGGCTAATGGTAGGATATCTTAAAGAAGGAGTTTAAGCTACTTTCAGCTTGCTATAGTGCGACTTGCTGAATTTCTCTTCAGCATAAGCCCTATTGATAGACAACTTGTCATTTGTCTTTTCAGAAGGCAGCTCGAACATAGCGTCATTGATAATCGCCTCACAAATTGATCTCAAGCCTCTGGCTCCTAACTTGAACTCGACCGCTTTTTCAACAATGAAATCTAAAGCGCCATCTTTGAAATCCAATTCGATGCTCTCCATCTCAAACAATTTCTTGTATTGTTTGACGAGTGCATTTTTGGGCTCCGTTAAGATTTTGCGCAGAGCCTCTTTATCCAAAGGATTCAAATAAGAAAGCACCGGCAAACGTCCGATTAACTCGGGGATAAGTCCAAAGCTCTTTAGGTCGAGCGCAGACACGAACTGCAACAAGTTGTCTTTATCAATTTCACCAGGTTTCAGGCTATCTGCTGTGGCCGCAAAACCTAGAGGCCGTGTATTCAACCTGCTCGCAATAAATCTTGAAATTCCCTCGAATGCACCGCCACAGATAAACAGAATATTGTCCGTGTTTACCGTGATCATTTTCTGATCAGGATGTTTTCTTCCGCCTTGAGGTGGCACGTTTACAGCCGTTCCTTCCAGCAGCTTCAACAACGCCTGCTGCACGCCTTCACCACTCACATCGCGGGTGATGGATGGGTTGTCTGACTTGCGGGCTATTTTGTCAATTTCATCAATGTATACGATTCCCCGCTCTGCCGCTTCCACGTTGTAGTCTGCAGCTTGCAGCAATCTGGTAAGAATACTTTCTACGTCTTCGCCTACATAGCCTGCTTCCGTCAATACGGTGGCATCGGCTATGCAAAAAGGAACTTGAAGGAGCCTTGCTAGTGTCTTTGCTAAGTAGGTCTTTCCGGTTCCGGTTTCGCCTACCATTATAATGTTCGACTTTTCGATCTGCACCTCGCTGTCAACCTTCTTTTGCATCAGTCGCTTGTAGTGGTTGTAAACTGCCACCGACATGACTTTTTTGGCCTCATCCTGGCCGATTACATACTCATCAAGAAACTTCTTGATTTCGCGCGGCTTGATCAGTTTAAAATTGGGAAGGTTTCCAGCCTCGGTCTTGTTTTTCTTTTCCTCCTGAAGAATCTGGCTGGCCTGTGTTACGCACTTATCACAAATATGGGCGTGAATACCTGAAATCATCAGGTCTACGTCCTTCTTATTCCTTCCACAAAACGAACAGGTAACCTCAGCCATGGACTTCAGCGATTAGAACTACAAATGTACCAATTAAAAGGGAAACTCTTTTTGACGCCTATTTCTTGCGTTCGAGCACCTCATCAATCAGTCCATATTGCTTTGCCTCTTCTGCTCTCATCCAGTAGTCGCGATCAGAGTCTTTTTCGATTTTGTCGAACTTTTGCCCACTGTGTTTAGCCAGAATAGCGTAAAGGTCTTTCTTTACCTCGAGTGTTTGTCTGAGCGATATCTCCATATCAGAAGCTTGACCCTGCATACTGCTCATCGGCTGGTGTATCATGATTCTTGCGTGTGGCAATGCAGACCTCTTTTTATCCGCTCCAGATGCCAAAAGAACAGCTGCCATTGATGCAGAAAGGCCTGTGCAAACTGTAGCTACATCAGGGTTTATATATTGCATAGTGTCATAAATCCCCAAACCCGCATAAACCGATCCACCCGGGCTGTTGATGTACATAATGATGTCCTTTTTGGGGTCTGAAGATTCTAAGAAGAGGAGTTGTGCGGTAATCAGGTTTGCAATCTGATCGTCAACGCCCATACCGAGGAAAATGATCCTATCGGAAATGAGTCTGGTGAATACGTCAATTGCACGGAAGTTGCCAGGACGTTCCTCAATTACGTACTGGGTCATGTTATCTATTTTTTGCGCATAGTCGTCCACCATATTGCCACTCATTCCCATGTGGTGAACTGCGTACTTTCTAAAGTCATGTTTTGAATTCATATAATTCGTTTTTTAGTCTAGTCGTTTTTTCTGGCTAATTATTCTAGGCTTTCAATTTTAGCAAGAAATCCTCAATAAAAAAGCCCTGATGCAGGGCTAATACGTTAAACTGAGAAAAGAGGCCAATGGTTCGCTCGGGCTAATCAATGGTTATGTTTTTCAACGATTTTTCTAAACTCGTCAAGACTTACGGGCTTTTCAGAGATGCTGATGGTTTCTCTGATTGCCTTCATGATTTTCTCACTTCTCAATTGATCATAAAGTCTCATGAAGTTTTTGCCCTCCTGATCGCTTAGGTAATTATCAGCGATGGCGTCTAGTTTATCCCCGAGTTGTGCTGCAAAAGCCTGACCTCCAAATTGTTCAAGAAACATCTGCTTTGCTTTCTCCTTCACCTCAGCGGCCTCAACAACTATCTTTAGATCTTCCGCGATTTTATTTTTGATTAAATCCCACTTCAATGAGTCCTTGTACTGTGCAAATTCCTTGCTCAGCACATCATCTGTGATTTTTTCACCGCCTGAGTTTTTAAGCCAAGTCTTCAAAAACTCATCGGGCATACTGATGTTCGTATTTTCTACGAAGTGGTGCTGAATTTCATGTTCAAGCAAATGATCTGTCTCTCTCTGATAGTTACCAGATATGGTTTCTTTTACCTTGCTGGTGAACTCTTCTTCGTTTTTCACTGCATCTTTTCCGAACACGCGATCGAAAAGTTCCTGATTCAAACCTGCGGGTGCTACACGACTAATCGAAGTAACGGTAAATGAATACTTTCCTTTTTTTGACTTCGCATCATCTTTTGATAAGCCGAGAAAGTTTCCAACTGCCTCATCATCCTCGAATACCTTGCGGATATCAAACTCAACTACATCGTCCTTTTTCTTGCCAGCGAACAACGCTTGTGCCTTCTTGTCCAACTTGCTTAATTCAAGATGCGCTCCAACAGGGGACTCGCCTCCAACTTCAACAACCTGTCCGTGCAAATTGTCTGTAGCCTCGCTTGTCTCCGGGTGCGTTACTTCTCCAAACCTCTTGGTAAGATCAGAGATAGTATCCTCAATTACTTTTTGATCAACCTCAATTGGAAACGACTTCAACTTTACTTTTGACGACAAGTCGTATGTGAAGTCATCGACCATTCCAATCTGGAATTCAAATTCAAAGTCTTTCTGCAAATCCCAGTCAATCTGATTTGCCTTTTCCTGATTAGGAAGGGGATCACCAAGGATTCTGAGTTTATTATCCTTGATGTAATCGCTTACCGAATGTGAAAGAATGTGATTTACTTCTTCAACAAGAATTGATTTACCAAACATCTTCTTGATCACGCCTGTCGGTACTTTGCCCTGACGGAACCCTTTGATGCTTGCCTTGCGAGCATAGCTCTTTATTTTTTCCTCCACTTTCGGTTGATAATCACTCTCTGATAGCGTAATTTTAATAAGACCGTCAGTGGTGCTTTTTTTGTCTAATGTGATGTCCAAGTTGATCCTTTGGTTTGTGTTTCAAATAAAATTATGAACCCTCGATGCCAGCCTTATTTATCTGGGAACGAGGGTTCTGTTGTTGTGCGGGTGGAGGGACTCGAACCCCCATGGATCGCTCCGCCAGATCCTAAGTCTGGTATGTCTACCAATTTCACCACACCCGCTTTTTTGTGCCAGCTCAATACCCTAAAAAGCGGGCTGCCTGTCAAAAAAGGAGTGCAAATTTATAGATATTTTGTTACGATTAATCAATTTTTTCAAAAATCCAGGGAAATTGAAAACCCTGTTTTAACGTTATCCAAATAGCTGGTTTAGGAGAAGTTTCATCGATTAAAAACGTTCGTATTTGTGGTCATTGACGCAGTAGAGGAGAAAAAAGAAATAATCAACAGATACCGCAGGCTGTTACGCAAAGCCAAGCCTATACTTGAGCCCGGAGATGCCAAGTTGATCAAAAAAGCTTTTACCATTTCGCTGGAGGCACACAAGGACATGCGAAGAAAGTCCGGAGAGCCCTACATCTTCCATCCCCTTGCTGTTGCAGAAATATGTGTCGAGGAAATTGGCCTAGGCACCACGTCTGTTATCTCCGCTCTTCTTCATGACGTAGTGGAGGATACAGATATAGAATTGTCGGACATCGAAAGAATGTTCGGAAAAAAGATCACCCGCATCATAGATGGCCTTACTAAAATCAGTGGTGTATTTGAATATGGTACTTCAGCCCAGGCGGAAAACTTCCGCAAAATGTTGTTTACCCTCTCAGAAGATGTTCGGGTAATCCTGATAAAGCTGGCGGATCGCCTTCACAACATGCGAACGCTCGGCAGCATGCCACGCAACAAGCAATTGAAGGTGGCTTCAGAAACAATTTACTTGTACGCACCGCTTGCGCATCGACTCGGGTTAAACGCAATCAAGAGCGAGCTTGAAGATTTGTATCTCCGTTTTACCGAGGAAGGCGTCTACGATGAAATCATGGGCAAGATTGACGACACTCGTGCGTCACGAAATAAATTCATCAAAGCGTTTATTAGCCCAATCAAAGATGAACTCGATAAATTAAAAATCGAATATGACATAAAAAGCCGACCGAAGTCAGCTCACTCCATTTGGAATAAGATGCGAAAGCAGAATATTCCCTTTGAAGAAATTTACGATCTGTTTGCTGTACGTATCATTTTGGATGCGCCACTGGATCAGGAGAAGTCATGTTGCTGGCAGGTATATTCAATTGTCACGGATTACTACACTCCAAACCCAGACAGGCTTAGAGATTGGATAAGCACGCCAAAAGCAAATGGTTATGAATCTCTTCATACGACTGTGATGGCGAAGAACGGTCAATGGGTTGAAGTGCAGATAAGGACTCGTAGGATGGATGAGATTGCCGAGAAAGGCTATGCGGCTCATTGGAAATACAAAGACTCAAACTCAACCCACGAATCAAACCTTGAAAAATGGTTGGTGCACGTTAGAGAACTATTGGAGCGACAAGATCTTTCTGCTCTTGAATTTGTTGACGACTTCCGTGGTAATCTTTTTAATGAAGAGATATTCGTGTTCACCCCTAAGGGAGAATTGAAAACACTTCCTAATGGTGCCACGGCTCTAGACTTTGCTTTTGAAATCCACACTGATGTAGGCGCACGATGTATAGGGGCGAAAGTGAACCAGAAACTGGTGCCTATCAATCACGTGTTGAAGAATGGCGACCAGATCGAAATTTTGACCTCGGCCAAACAGAATCCCACAGAGGACTGGCTGAGATTCGTGGTTAGCTCCAAAGCAAAGTCAAAAATTAAAGACGTTTTAAAAGAGGATAAGAAGGCCGTTGCTGAAGAGGGTAAGGAAATCTTGTTGCGAAAGCTCAAGCAAATAAAAGTTGACCCGAACAGTCAGATGTTTGAAAAGATGCGGGCGTACTTCCGAGTTAATTCTCAGTTTGATCTGAATTTCAAAGTAGGTAAGGGACTAATCACAGTCAACGATCTAAAGAGATTCAAAGACTACAAGCCAGCGTCACCGATTAAGTCCAAACCTCAAATCAATGACGCCCGAACTATTGAACAAGAAATTTCAAAAGCAAAAGGACGGTACGATGACATCCTATTGATAGGTGAAGATATGGATGTGGTGGAGTACAAACTGGCAAAATGCTGCACACCAATTCCAGGAGATGAAGTGTTCGGTTTTGTGACAGTAAATGAAGGAATCAAAATTCACCGTTCAAACTGTCCGAACGCGACCGAACTTCTCGCCAATCATGGCAACAGGGTGATCAAAGCGAAGTGGACTTCGCAGCATGAAGTGGCGTTTTTGACAGGATTAAAGATCATTGGTACCGATAGAGTTGGGTTAATCAACGATGTTTCAAAAATTATTTCAGAGGAACTGAAGGTAAACATGAGTTCCATATCTTTCCGCGTTGACAGCGGCATATTCCATGGCGAGATTATGTTGTATGTCAATGACACCCGTCACCTCGATTTTCTCATTAGAAAACTCGAGAAGGTGGAGGGTGTTGTCACAGTTAATAGGTTCGACTCGCGAAATATTGACAGTGCAAATCAGGAAAAGGTAAACGCATAGATCAAATGATTCATTTTATTGGCACGCGATATGCAATCGCAGCAGTACTCATTTCGCTAACAGCGCATGTCGCTGTAGCCCAGTTTTCGAATCGATATCCGAAAGTAGATACCTACCGCCATCACATATACCTGGAGGCGTTTGAATTTCCATTTTATTCGAATGGACCTGTTTCGCCAGTTGCATCTCCTGATGGAAAGGCCATAGCATTTTCAACGTATGGCTGGATTTGGATTTATGACAAGTCGCAAAAGAAGGCTTCTAGATTGACGAATAGTGGCGAGATGGATTTTCTACCCACGTGGTCAGCTTCAGGAGATCAAATTGCATTTGTTAGAGATACCGGCCGTGAAACCTATTTGTTAATAGTTGATCTGAATGGTAAAGAAGTTGTGAAAGTCGATCATCCCAATTCATCAGAGCTGGATCCGTATTTTTCTCCAGATGGCAAGTATCTCTACTACAGTTCATCGAAAGAAGGCACATTTGATATTTGGCGCTACGAAATTGCAGCAAGCAAGAGTGAGCAGCTTACCGCGGTCAATGACGGGATGGAAATGCGTCCAGTCCCATTTGGTAGTGAAGGAAGTTATTTTTTTATCTCCAAATCCGAAGGTGTTGCTGATCGAATTAAACTTTACAATGGCCAAAATAAAACCACTACAGTTATTGACGAAGGAAGAATTTTATCACAACTGTGGATAGATACCAATGCAACAGGAGATCAACTTGCACTAAACTGGTCAAACACCTTGACATGGAACCTTTATCTTAAAGCTGCGAAATCAGGCGCTCCAAAACTTGAATTGTTTGATGATGAGTATTATGTGATTTACCCAAGCTGGAACCGTGCAAATAATTCAATCCTCTTTTCGATGTCAGGCAAAAGTCTAGACTTCGCTATGTACGAGATTTCGGCAGACGGAGGTACGCCCCAAAAACTGGAAGTCGACAATTGGGATTTCGGTACTGATCTAAATAAAGTTAGTGTGGTGGTTTCAGAGGGAAATGACAAAGTGAATGCGAGAGTTTCAATCATTGCCGAAAATGGGCACCCGATAATTCCAAAAAACGTTCTTCCGCGTTTTGACTCACAAAATGGTGAAGTCTATTTCTATACTGATGGCCAATTTACCATTGACGTACCGGCACAGAAGATTAGGATCAAGGCAAGCAAAGGTTTGTTTTCGTCTACAGAGTCAGACTGGATTGATTCAAAATCTCAAAAGCAAGTAGCATTGACACTTGATAAAGGTTGGGATAAACCTGGTTGGTACTCTGGTGATCATCATTTTCATCTCAACTATGGTGGCCCGTACAAATTGCAGCCTTCTGATCTAAAACCGATAATGAAAGGAGAAGACTTAGACTTCGCCACTCCAATGGTTGCCAACCTCCATTTTCAACTGAAAGACTTGGAGTACATCAATTGGTATTCTGAGGAATTCCCAAAAATCATGTTCGGTCAGGAGATCAGGTCACATTTTCACGGCCACATCGGTTTGTACGGTAATAACCAATTGTACTACCCGTGGTTTTGGGGACCGATACTTTATGAGACGCATACTTTTGATGATAGAACAAATGACGAAGTGCTTAAGTATGGCCGAACTAAAGGTGAGATTGGAGCATACGTACATCCGATATCGGAAAGAAATCCATTGGCCAATGAGACCAGTATGTCAAGAGTGCCAATCGGCTTGGTTGCAGACGTGGTGAATGAAAACCTTGACGCGCTGGAGGTGGCTTGTCTGTGGAGTGATGAGATAGGTTCGAGTGTGATGTATCATCAATTTTTAAACCTCGGAATCCCGATCGCCCTTACCGCTGGTACAGATGCCTTTCCGGGATATGCCAGATGCATGGCCGTGGGCACAACCCGCATCATGGTGAACACGGGCGATAAAAATGACTGGGACTCATATTTGGATGCCATTCGCAAGAACAAAACCGTGGTAACGAACGGGCCAATGATAGAATTGACAGTACAAGGGAGAAAGCCGGGAGAAGCAATTGAGCAAACCATGAGTAAGGTTTCGTGGGAAATGGAGGTTTATACGAAGAGTAAGCTTGAAAAAATTGAAGTTCTGGTTAATGGTAAAGTGGTATGGACTGCTAGGGAATCGCAGGAAAATGGTTCAAAGAAATTTTCAGGAAAAATTACGATCCCAAAAGGTGGTTGGGTAGCCGCCCGCGTTTATGGTTCCGGTATCAAGTGGCCGCAAATGGATAGCTATCCTTTCGCTCACACAGGGCCGGTGTGGATAGGAAAAGTTGGTTCGACAGACCCCGCTGCCCAGAAGGAATCCGCTCAAACATTACTCAAAGTACTGGATTTGTCTTGGGGTAGAATTAAGGCTGCCTATGGTTCCAACAGCGTGAGCAATCAAGAGGCATATTTTCAACAGGCAAGAGAAAAATTGGTGAGAATGACCTCTGGCAAATAGACGGTCTTGTTCTTGCAATACCCTTATATTTGCAGGTCGACAAGCAATGCCACTTAATCAGAATATATATTCAGAAGTACAGAAGATTTTCACAGCTTACCTTGAAAGCAAAGAGCTGAGAAAAACTCCAGAGCGGTTCGCCATCCTGGAAGAAATCTATTCACTTGATGGACATTTTGATGTAGAATCTCTTTACATCAACATGAAAAACAAAAACTATCAAGTGAGCAGAGCAACAGTCTACAATACGCTGGATTTGTTGGTGGAGTGCGACCTTGTGAGTAAACATCAGTTTGGTAAGAACCTGGCACAATACGAGAAGTCGTTTGGATATAAACAGCACGACCATCTTATTTGCACCGATTGCCATAAAGTGACAGAATTTTGCGACCCAAGAATACAGAACATTCAAAATACAGTGGAGGAGCTCCTGCATTTCAATGTGTTGCACCATTCCCTTATACTTTATGCCGCCTGCACGAAGAAAAATTGTGAGAATAAACAGCAGGTAGTTTGATTGTATAGATTAAGAAGATTGAAGAATTATATCTCAAATACGAATCAATGAATTTCAGACAGGAAATTAAAACTAATGTGCTCATCCTTCGAATCGAAGGAGACCTTATCGGAGAAGACAATGGAACCCAGCTCATAGAAGCAGTGAATGAGGCAGTAAGTCATAAGGTTGTTACGTGCATTGTTGATATTTCTGAACTGAGGTACATCAACAGTAGTGGTATTGGCGTGTTGATCACTATCCTTACGAAATTCAGAAACAAAGGCGGAGAGGTTTACCTAATGAACCCATCCGAAAGCGTGAAGAAGCTCCTGGCCATTACCAAACTGAACGCAATCTTTCAGGTTGTGACTTCTGAAGATGAGGCAATCTCATTGTCCAAAAAATAACAATCCACTATTATCCATCTTAGCGAAATGAAAGTTGATGTACTATTGGGCTTGCAGTGGGGCGATGAGGGGAAAGGTAAGATCGTGGACGTTATGGCACCGAAATACGATGTCATCGCCCGTTTTCAAGGCGGGCCAAATGCTGGCCACACTCTTGAGTTTGATGGCATCAAGCACGTTCTTCATCAGATTCCTTCAGGAATCTTTAGAGCTAACACCAAGAATGTAATAGGTAATGGTGTTGTCCTCGATCCGGTGGTGTTCAAAACGGAAATTGAAAAACTGGATAAATTCAAATTGGATGTAAAACAAAACCTATTCATCTCAAAAAAGGCAACGCTAATTGTACCAACCCATAAGTTGTTGGATCAGGCCTACGAAAAAGAGAAGGGAGACAATAAGATAGGAAGTACGCTCAAAGGAATAGGACCTTCATATCAAGACAAGATTGGACGCCAGGGTCTTAGGGTTGGAGACGTGCTATCACAAAATTTTGAGGAGAAATTTAAGAAGTTAACATCCCAACATTTTGCAATCCTGAAAAATCACGATCTCGAGTACAATTGGGATGAACTACATGCGCAGTTCAAACAGGCCATCGATTTTCTCCGGCAGTTCAATTTGATTGACAGCGAATATTTTTTGAATAAAGAAATCAAGTCAGGCCGATCGATTCTTGCTGAAGGTGCACAGGGATCCTTGCTTGATATCGATTTTGGAAGCTATCCGTTTGTTACAAGCTCCAATACAGTCACCGCGGGAGCGTGTACAGGTTTAGGAATAGCCCCTCATCACGTTGGTGAAGTTTACGGAATATTCAAAGCTTATAGCACCAGGGTAGGAAGCGGCCCTTTCCCAACAGAGCTGATAGATGAAGAAGGAGAAAAGATGCGAAAAGCGGGTAACGAATTCGGGTCAACTACTGGACGGCCACGCAGGTGCGGGTGGATGGATTTACCTGCATTAAAATATTCTATCATGATCAACGGAGTTACACAGTTGTTGATGATGAAGGCAGATGTGTTGGATACTTTTCCAGTGATCAAAGTTTGCACAAAGTATAAGTTGGCCAATGGTCAGATTTCTGATACCCTGCCGTATGAATTGGTTAACGAAAAGATAGAGCCTGTGTATGAGGAACTTAAGGGTTGGAATGTCCCGCTAAAGGGTATATCCGAAGATAACATGCCTCGTGAGCTTTCAGAATACATCGCCTTTTTGCAGAAAGAATTACAAGTGCCGATCACACTCATTTCTACCGGTCCCGACCGTTTGCAAACGATTTACCTTAAACCTTAAAAAAGGGAAAATTTTTTAGGGTCTCTTGCTTTATCTGGGCGCGAGGATTACCTTTGCAATCCATTTTGAAAAATAGGGCCGTCTCAGTCGGGGATTTGGCTCGGATCACCAAGGTTTTTTTGACCTCAATTTGAATCGGGTAAGATCGATTCAAGAACGTTCTTTGAATGGATGTAATTTGATAGCGGACCCGTAGCAACTCGATAGAGGGTTGTTACGAGTCGATTCTTTG
>JAGQYM010000070.1 GCA_020436085.1 Cyclobacteriaceae bacterium | reverse complement strand
CAACAGCATAGGGTGAACTGTTAACCGCGAAGGTGCCACCAGCACTGAAAGTACCGTTCCCATTACCGGTCAGGATTTGCACGTGATTGCCAGTGCTACTTGGCACAGCAAGATCAATATCCCCATCATTGTCAAAGTCACCGGCTGCTGCTCCACGGGGCGAATCACTTGTTGTATAATTATTGAAAGAAGGAAAAGAACTGGGTTTGTTAGGAATAATTACAGTGAAGTTATTGGTTAAACCTGACGTACCACTACTATTGGATACTACCACAGAATTGGTACCCAAAGTAGCCAACGGTACTTCAACAGTCATTTCAAACTCTGATGCTATGATCACATTGGCGGTCACTCCATCAAATGTCACAGTGTTATTTGTTGGTGTATTGTCAAATGCACTACCGTGAATAGTGACATGCTGACCGGGAATTCCAAATGGCGGATCTATGGATGTGATTGAGGTGGTCGTGTTAACGATAGGCTGATCGTTCAATATGATGCTGATATTGTTGGTGGCATGGTTCCCTGACACTACTATGTCCATCATCCCATCATTGTTAAAGTCTGCGGAAGCAATTGATCCAGGATCCGGACCAGCCGCATATGGCTTAAAGGTTTTGAATGTACCGTCACCATTGCTGATAAGCACACTTGCTCGATCCGTGCTTCCGGCCGCACTACCATTTGAGGTGGCTACATCAGCAAGACCATCGCCATTTACGTCAACTACTGTTAATCCTTTTGGCGAGTCGGAAACTGTAAAGTGCGTTGCAGTTGCAAACGTACCATCGCCAGCACCCAACAATATGCCCACATTGTCATCAAAATCATTGGCCACTGCCAAATCAAGATTGGTGTCTGCGTTGAAGTAGCCAACACCAATGCCTTGCGGATTATTGCCAATTGAGTAATTAACTGCACTGGCAAATGATCCTGAACCGTTGCCAATTAAAATACTGACGTTGTCATCATTTGAATTAGTGACAGCTACATCAAGGTTGTTGTCATTGTCAAAATCGCCAACTGCTAAATAGCCCGGGCCATCACCTACTGCAAAGTCTGTGTTTGATCCGAATGTACCAGACCCTGATCCGAGTATCAGGCTGATGTTGTCACCGAGGTAATTGGAAGTTACGAGATCAATATTTCCATCACTGTTGAAATCACCTGAGCGAACAAAAACCGGGAATGATCCGATTGCATAAGTAACTGGAGAGGCAAAGGTATTGCTTCCAGTGTTAAGACGAATACTCACAGTGCCCGAAATGGCCGAGTTGGTGACTGCAATATCAAGAAGTCCGTCTTTATTGAAGTCAGCCAGGGTAATACCTGTACTGGTACTGTTAGTACCCAGATTGGGACCATCGGTAAAGGTGCCATCACCATCACCGGTCAATATAAATGACGTTGAGTTAGCATCTGTAGTGATGATGTCGACAATACCGTCTCCAGATAAATCTCCTACGGCTATCTCGCGTGCTGGATTACCAATGTCGAAGAAAGTGGCTGCCTCAAAGGCACCGCCCATATTGACTGATATGATACTGAAATTGGTGATGTTAGGAGAGCTACCACCCACGGTTGTTACTCTTACATTTGCCGGACCGGCAGTAGCACTTGGCACAGTTACTTTTAATACTTTGGTAGTCGCAGAATTTACCGTACCGGCTACGCCATCAAAACTCACAGTATTATTGCCAGCCACCGCCTGAAAGTTTGCTCCATAGATAGTGATTTGCTCGCCAGCGCTTGCGGCAGTGGTTTGCATATGAGTAATAATTGGCGCCTGAGCTGCGAGTGTCAGCGGGGCCAAGAGCAGCAGAAGCCAAAATCCAATTTTAGTGTGCTTCATCATCGATTGGGTTTTGGTGGTGCCTCGATGATGGGCTCCTGCTTGTCGCTTTGAGAAAGGACTGTCACCAGTGTTCCAACTCCAACCAAAGCTCCTATTTTCAGTACAAGGGGAATTCTTCTGGCAACGCGAAAGTAGTCGGTGAAGATCACCTCATCTTTATTGCGACTATCACTAATCTTCAGTCGATAACCCCGTCCTGGTTTAACATCCGTACCTATCACAATCGTTGAGTTTCCGACATTGGGCCGCTCCTCAAATACTTTAATCTTCCGATCATTTTTGTAAAGCTCAAAGCTGAGTACGTTGTCGCCACGACCTCCAGACCAAGTGACATCATAGGGCTTGCTTCTCTTGAAAACCTTATAGTCATCAAATCCATCGAGATAGATAAAGGGAATGTAAACCGTTCCTTTTAGCTCAAGTGCCAGGTCTCCACTATAGTCATCACCTAATTCTTCCTTTGCATTCCAAATCACTTCTTTGTTATCACCGACAGAAATGTCGATACCGATATCGCCAGAAACCAATTGCAATGGCTGAATGTAATTATCGCCTGAGGTGTATAGATGAAGTGCGTAACGTCTCTCTATCTTCTCATCCGATAGGTTGTAGGACAGCACTACGTTGTCACCGGCCAGGCGTACATTGGTGATTAATACTTGCTGTCCAAAAAGGGGGCTAGTCCCCCAAGCCACAAGCAAACTGATTGTACTTAATAATCGAATACGCATGCACGATTTCCGGCTATGAGACATTCATCAGTGATTCCAACCTATAAATCAACACCTGTCAATGTACCTTCAAAGAACAAATCCACATCCGTAGATACTTCATTCTCATCATCATCTTCATAGGTCATTTTACCGATGAATGTTATTGTATAAACGCCTCCTGAAATAGCAACGGTTAATGTTCCGGAATCGCCTTCGTACTCCACATCGCATTCTTCGGTGCTTGAATCATAACCTTCGCAACT
Organism: Cyclobacteriaceae bacterium; assembly: GCA_020436085.1. Lineage (GTDB taxonomy): Bacteria > Bacteroidota > Bacteroidia > Cytophagales > Cyclobacteriaceae > ELB16-189. The sequence continues at coordinate 10,144 of JAGQYM010000070.1, read as the reverse complement.
AAAGGCATCAAGTAAGAAACCGAGTTTCTCCTCATACGGAACCGGAAGTTCAAAATTTCCAGACTCGATAGTGTCATCAGTGGTGAAGGGATCAAACACTATGGCATTTCCACTGCCAGACACAATTCCCGTAGCATTATTCATGGTCAACCCTGGTCCAATGAACAACAACTCTTGCTGGTATCCCGACAATGGAGGAGAATCGGCAGACAAAGCTGGATCCGGGTCAGAATCGAAAAAACCGGACACCAACTCAAATGTTTTTCCATTAATTATCACTCTGTTCTTTATATCAACGCTATCATCATCACTCTTGCAAGAAAAAATTGTCACAATAAATGAGAGTAGCATAATTGACATCAGAGACCTGACGATTGAAATTTTTGTTTTGACTTCCATAACTAGATTTGGTTTTTTGCAAATGGCAACTGTCTTAACTAAGAAATAAATGTCACTACTATGGTTTTCATGTTTTGAGATAACACTACTACAAGCAGGCATTTCTTTGTGAGGTTGCGGTATTTCTTTGTGAAGTGTGGTTTTACAGGCTTAAAAGAAATCCACATTGAAGCTGGTATAGCATATAGCATTTTTCTCAACAAAGCAGCCCATTAGAATAATTCTGATTTTCCCCAATCAGAATAACGCAAAAACGAGTCTCAACTGAATTTAGAATTGAAACAATATTGATTCATTACGCTTAAGCAGTTTTGCTCAAAAATGACAGGCATGTCATTCTAATATGGGATTTACTATCAAACAACCACTATCATCATTCTCAAAACATGTTTTACCAACTACGATAGCAAACGAATGGGTATAAGATTGTATCTTGATGAACCTAAGAGCCTGAGGCTTGAATCCAGCGGCAATAGCGACTGGATTTGAAAAGCATAGCGCATTGAAAATTTTTGGATTGTTGCCAGCAAAAGAACTCATTAACCAGCTTGGCGGGAGAATAATTACACCAAAGACTTCAATGAGCTAGTGAAATTCAACAAATACACACAATCACCGTGGGATGAATAAGGTCAAAATTCTAGTGGTCGAAGACGAATTTATTGTAGCGGAAGATATCCGAAGGAACCTCGTAAAGTTGGGGTACGAAGTCATTCGAATCAGTCGCACTGCTGAAGAGGCCATTGCAGCCGTCAAACTCAGTGTGCCTGACTTAGTGCTACTCGATATTAGACTAGGTGATGATATGGATGGTATTCAAGCAGCAGAAGTAATAAGAAAACTGGTAGACATCCCCTTTATTTACGTGACAGCTCATACAGACTCAGTTACCTTTGAAAGAGCCAAACGAACTGCGCCACATGCTTATATAGTAAAACCTTTTAATTTTCAGAATCTGCACCTGTCAATTGAATTAGCGCTACACAACTATTCACAGAAAATATTTGCAAGACCTGACGAACAAGCTGCATTTGAAGACAACCCTACTGGTCCCATCCATTATCTGATTAATAACTCAATCTTCATTAAATCAGGGAAGTCTTTCGAAAAAGTGAAGCTAAGTGATGTAAAGTATATCAAGGCAGACGGGAGTTACAGCAATCTTCATGCGGGAAACAAAGAGTTTATTCTTGCCATGAACCTGCATACTGTCCTGGAAAAAATTGATCGTCCTGAGTTCCTTCGAACCCATCGTAGTTATGTTGTCAATCTCAACAACATTGACCGAATTGAAGATAATGGAGTAGTTATTGGCGAAACGCTTATCCCCGTAAGCCGGAAGGTGCGCGATGAACTCATGAGGAAAATTGCTTCACTATAACACAGCCCAAAATTCTTCTTATCAGGTACCGGCTTATTTAATTATGCCGCTAATTTGAATTTGGTAATTCGTACAGTTGTCTGAAAGCCTGACTCGCCTGCAAACTCAATGCTACCGCCTAATTGGTTCGTTAACTCCCGAACCAGTTTGAGTCCAAATGAATCTTTATCCGATTTAATCAGATAGCCGCGTCCATTGTCACTCACTTCAAGTAAAAGTTGATTGCGATCAATTTTCAAATTCAAATTGATCCGGGGGTTCTCAATATTTTTGAACGCGTGTTTCAGACTATTGGTGAACAGTTCGTTTATAATTAAACCCAGAGGAATGGCTGTATCCACATCTACAGCAACGGGATCACACTCAACAGAAACTGTAACCTGCTTATGAAGTCCAAAAGAAAGCAGCAGGCTATCAGTCAGTTTTGAGATATAGCCAGCCATCTTGATATGCGCAAAGTTTTCAGCTTTATAAATATTCTCATGTATTAATCCCATCGCCTGAACGCGGCTTTGTCCCTCCAACACAGCCATCCGCGCGCTTTTGCTTTTCAGTTCGTCAGATTGAATACTAAGCAGGCTTGAAATGACTTGTAGATTATTTTTCACACGATGATGTATTTCAGCAAGCAGTACTTCAATTTGGCGCTTTTGTTCCGTCAATATCTCGTTGGCTTTCTCTTTTTGTTTGTATCGCCTGTAAGAAGACCATGCGAGCAAGACAACCAATAGAATAATAATAACAAAGCCACCGATCATCCAATCCCGTTTTTCAATTCTTGCTTGCTTTATCTCAGCTTCCTGTTTAAGGTTCTCTATATCGGCAATTCTTTTGTCAAGATCGTATTGCACCTGTGTTCTTGCGAGTTGGAGGCTAGCCTCTCCCTCGGTGAGTGAATCCGACACCACCCTATAGCGCTCCATTAAACGATAGGCTTCATCATAATTTCCTAACTGTGACTCAATTTTTGAAAGCTTGAGGTATCCATCCTTCAGCCTTGGAAACACTTTGATTTTCTTCGCAAGGGACAAGCTTTCTTCACATCGGCTCTTTGCCACAGTCAGCTCACCATTGGCCACATGTGCATCAGCTATTCTTAGAAGATTGATTACAACATCAAGTTTATTTCCCATAGCTACAGTTATCTTCAGACCATCGTAATAATAACGGAGCGCAAGGTCAAAGTTGCCAGCTTGAAAATAATCCTGGCCCAGCAAAAACCTGGTCCACATCAGATCGATGGCATTACGTTTTCCAATTCCATTCTCTAAATAAAACTGATGAATGGCGATCGCTGAATCGATCTTACCTACCGATCGGTATGCGTTTCCTAAGTAATTCAAATTAGGAAATCGCCCCAAGTCCCGGCTTAGCTTGACTGCTTCTTTATGGTACTCTAATGCCTCGGCAGGTTGACCAAGTTCTTTATAAGTATCCGCGATATTCAGAAGCGTAAGCAGCAACTTCTCTCTATCTCCAACCGTTGCAAGTTCTTCCTTTGCCGATAGCTGCATCTCCAGTTCAAGTTGATAATACTCTTTGTTGTCAAAGTAGGGTGAAGTACTACCCAGGTTTGCAGTGCGACCTATATACCCTTCAAACTCATTTCGAACCCTTGAATACTCAACCAAATGTGGAATTGCATTGGGGTAGTCACCCATCCAGTGATACACAAATCCAATTCTCTTTAACGCTTCGGCCTCCTGTCTCCTATTTCCCAGCGCTCGATAGCTATCAAGTGCTTTAGTAAAAAACTTAATTGCATCTGAATAGTCTGCACTATAGTAGTAGTTCATCGCAATTGAAAAGAAATTATCTGCCACCCCAGCACTATCACCATGATGTTCCCGCAATTTGATTGACTGGCCATTCAACTGGATTGAAGATTTATATTCACCATTCTCCCAATAGAGCATCGCGCGATGAGTTAAGGTGAGTGCCCATAGTCGTTCATCCCCCAGAGAGCCAGCCAAGTTAACAGCCTGGTCTGCCAACGAGGTCGCCTTGGTGAAGTCGGCTTCTTTATACCATTCCGAAAGGTGAACCAGGCTGTTTATTTTATCCGCTCCATCTTGGAGTGTTTTATAAACTTCAATCAAACTATCTCTTTGCTGTATTTGAGCGATGGACAAATACGTAGCACTGAAGAATAGGATCGCTGTCAGCGAAATTTTGAATGTCGATTGGCGGCTAATAAAAATTGAATGTCTGCTGTTACTCACCCCAATATCAGTTGGCCTCTTTTAAAATTATGGTTAATCCCTAATTTTTAAAACCTGATCTGGTGATATGTATCGATAAACTCTCGCAAAAGGCGAATTGATGACTTGAAGGGGTAAAATTTAGCAGATTGGAAACTAAATTTGAGATCAGGAACTCAACAGCGGGTTGAACCAAGTCATTTTCCAAATCTGAATTTGTGCCTACCTTTTCTTGAAGTTGTCCTCCCCTTGTCAGCATCCAGCGTGGTCTCAGGCCAATCAAGAGATAATATCAACTCATCGCTGGTCATGCTCTCTATCAGTACCTCAACCCCATCCTCTCTAATAAAAGAGGTCGCATCTTCAGAAGCAAATGACCACGTGCCCGTAGGAGACCAAACCAATCCTCCATTAGTACTTGAGTAAGTACCTTCTTCAAACTGAATTGACAAATTGGCAAACAAAGTATTCTCTACTACGTCATCGATGGTGACTTCCTTCACATTCCATAGCGCTCCCCCCGAAATTAATTGGGCCGTCACCTCCTCTTGCCGAGAAATTTCGGGTTCAGTATCACACGACATCAACAGAGTGAGCAACATCGCCAATACCAATATGGTTTTCTTCAATTTGTAGTCCAACATGCTATTATCTCTTTAAGAACTGGCGATTAATAATGATCTCATCTTTCACCACCCGCAACATATACTTGCCAGTGGAATACCCTCTCACATCGAGCTCCACCAATGAATTGGCTTGAGCCCTTGCGCTATACATCAGCCTCCCCATCTGATCGTAGACAGCTAATTGTAAGGCCCCTGTACTTCCAAAACCTTGCAGGCTCAAATACAGGCGATCTTCCACGGGATTGGGATACACCGTCAGGTTAGTATCACGCTCGGGGAAATCTCCTCCAGTAATAACAAATACACTGACGTCAGAAAGCTCACTAACACAATCATCAATGGAGATCTGTACAGAATAGGCTCCTTGCTGAACGTCAGCAAGCGTCACACCAGTCTCACCTGGCAGTGCATTTCCATTTAAGAACCATTGGTTGCCATCTTCACTGCTTGACGTTAGTGTAGGAGACGAAGTGTTTCGACCAGAAATGGATATCTCGGGTTTTTGCGGATTGATACAAAAACTTTGAGTTGCTTCTTCTGCCGGGCGATATATATTATCCCCCGCCTGATTGGCTGCAATAGTTACCCTGCCCGCTTCCAGCATAGTCACTACCTCTCCTAAAATCTGAATACGACCTGAGCTTGAAGTAAACACCGGTGAGAGTCCCGATGTAGAGATAGCATTCAAAACGAAAGGATTCTCACCAAATGTACGATCTTCAATTGGATCAAATTGGACACTTTGATCCAGCTTAGAAACGACCAGCGTACGGTCTATGGCAGTTGCAGGGAGATATCCTTCATCGCCCACCTGAAGTGCTGTGATCACCGTTTCTCCAGCGCCCGTAATTGTCACTTGATCTCCAGTGATGGCAGCAACGCCTAAATTACTACTGGAAAATGTAACGGTAAGTCCTGAGGAGGATGTTGCAACCAGCGTAAATGGCGAATTGGTCACACTTACGCCAGCCAAAGGTTCAAAGGTGATTATTTGACTTACCTTGTCTACAATTCCATCGCAATCATTGTCCTTACCATCAGGCAATGGCGGAGCATTTGGATAAACATCAACATCCTCATCATCGCAATCATCATCGGAAGATGATTCCCCCACACCAGGGGTCGAGTTAGTGGAAAAAACGATGGTAGTTGATCCATGGGTATCTCCGTCAGCATCCGCATACCATGAATATTGTCCATCACAATTCAAATCCATGCCACTTCCAGGTACATCGGTTGCGCCAGGGTTAAAGGCTGGATCGCTATCATCGCAATCGTCATCGGTAGCTGATTCTCCCTCAGCTGGGCTCGCATTGACAGATAAGACAGTTGTTGATGATCCGTAAGTGTCTCCGTCATTATCCACAAACCACAAATATTTTCCATCACAATTTAAATCAACACCACTTCCAGCTACATCGGTAGCACCGGGGTTGAAAGCTGGATCATTGTCATCGCAATCATCATGGGTAGCCGATTCACCCACGACTGGGCTGGCATTGGCAGACAAAACAGTGGTTGTGGACCCGTAGGTATCTCCATCACTGTCCACAAACCATAAGTATTGACTATCACAATTTAAATCCACACCGCTTCCAGCTACTTCGGTCGCCCCGGGGTTAAAAGCCGGATCACTATCGTTACAATCATCACTGGTAGCTGATTCACCTACGCCAGGACTTGAGTTAATAGAGGAAACGATTGTTGATGATCCATAGGTGTCTCCGTCATTATCCACGAACCACAAGTATTGACCATCGCAATTTGAGTCAACACCGCTTCCGGCTACGTCAATAGCCCCAGGGTTGAAATTCGAATTGTTATCATCACAATCTAAATTAGCGCAGTATCCATCTGCATCGACATCTCCACTGTCGTTGTTTCCAAAGCAAACATCACAGACGTCACCAATTCCGTCTCCATCTGTATCTTGTTGGTCAGGATTGGCAGCGTCAGGACAATTGTCTGAGTCGTTATTCACTCCATCATCGTCAGCATCCCCGGTAAATGGTCCGGGGGATATGGTAGCGCTAATGTATAACGAAGCATTTATAGCTGTTATGTTGGTCACTGACCCACTGCCGGTATAGCTATTTGACTCATAGACCACCCTAAAACTGACTTCATTGGTTTCGCTATCAATGGTGTATGAAATAAAGTTTGGGCTATCGCTATCCTCTACAATTTGAAAAATCACTCTGCCGGTCTGCTCTCCACTCATCTCCCTGATTTGAACCAAACTACCTGCTGCCGGGTTAAAGGCATCGAGAGCGATTAAAAACAAATCAATGCTCTCGTTGTTTTGAAGAGGGTCAGCTATAAAATCAAAATCTCCCCGCTCGTTAGAAATTTCAAAATTATATTCGAAAACACCTTCTGGGGCGGGCAGTGTTGGAGTGGAACTAAGACTGGTTAGCCAATCCAAACCTTCCTGATGCTGGCAAGATGAGAAGGCAAATAGCATCAATAAGAAAAAAATATTTCTACCTTTTGTCATTAGGGACTTAACCAACTTCTTCGAATTCTTCATACCATTTAATTGAAATTGCAGTAAGCAGCTGCTAGTGATTATTAAATCCCAATAAAATAGTCGTTTATGACCTCTGACGTTATCCCGACTTTTGTGAGTGAGGTTGGATTTTTTGTGAGTCGGTAATTATTCCTTCTTGATCGGATCTCACACACTCAACTGAAAAGCAAGATTTACCTGTCGGGCAATTGCATCACATCAATGCGTGACATGCCACAGGTCGTTTGGATAAACGAAATAGCAACGACAGAAACGAGGCGGCTGCTTTAAGCCTGATAAGATTTTTGCAGTGACTTACTTCAGTCGATTATACTTCTTCATAATATCTAGCACCTTCTCCACTGGCAATGACTTTACCGAATCACCATTACTCAACTTACCCACCTCAGTGGCAGCAAACAGTGAATTAATGATCGCTTCCTCTGTGGCCTCGATCGTGGCCATAAAAATTGGGCTTATGTAGTCGTTGTGAAGGAATGTAAAAGTTCCGGTTGACTGTGTTGTGTTGTAGGGTATGCGAACTGACTCGTTAGCAGAAAAAGCGATGACATAGTCTCCGCTGCCATTAGATGCGATGCCGCCAGTCTTCGCAAGTCCCATCATCGCCCTCTTGGCCACACGCTTCAAATTTCTTGCGTCAAGGGGTGCATCGGTAGCTACTACCATCATACAAGAGCCATCGGGTGATCCTTCCACCTGAGATCTAAATGAATACTGCGCTAACTCAACTCCAATTGGAACTCCATCAATCTCCAACACTCCTCCAAAGTTGGTTTGTACAAGCACGCCAACAGTGTAACCGCCCAATTCTTTTTGTAAGACGCGCGATGCAGTTCCTATCCCTCCTTTGAACCCAAAACAAATTGTGCCAGTGCCTGCGCCCACGGATCCCTCAGCTACTCTTCCACTTTTCGCGTTACTGATGGCTTCTAAAACATGCGCCTTGGTCACGTGCCTTCCACGAATATCATTTAATCCACCATCATTTGTTTCTCCAACCACCGCATTCACTGATCGCACCTCTTTGTTCTCATCAAAAGAAAATGTGTAATCAATGACACCTTCTATACCCTGGGCAACACTCAGTGTATTGGTAAGAATTATTGGTGTTTCAAGATTCCCGAGTTCCTCTACCTGAGTGGTGCCTGCCAGTTTGCCAAAACCATTTCCAACAAAAACTCCAGCGGGTACTTTATTTTGAAAAACATTTTGATTGTGAGGTAATATGGCTGTGACACCAGTTCGAACATTATCACCTTCAATCAATGTGACATGACCCACCTTTACACCTTTTACATCTGTGATCGCATTATTGGCGCCCGATGCAAGCACACCAATTTTAATTCCGTAGTCGCGAGCTCTCTTTTGTGATATTGCCTGACTAAATGATGTCGCTACAAATAGTATTATCAGCAGTCGATTCATGTTTTTTGGATTTACTATAAAAAAAGAAACCCTGATTTGAGCCAGGGTTTCAATATTGATAGAATTATTAATTACATATTCTTCACGATCTCCTGACCAAACTCAGAGCACTTCAACAATGTAGCACCCTCCATCAGTCTGTGGAAATCGTAGGTAACCCTTTTAGAGGAGATGGATGACTCAAGACCTTTTACAATCAAGTCAGCAGCTTCCTGCCATCCCATATACTCCAACATCATCACACCGGAGAGAATGACCGAGCCTGGATTCACTTTATCCTGACCTGCATATTTTGGTGCAGTTCCGTGTGTTGCTTCAAAAATTGCGTGGCCAGTCGAGTAGTTGATGTTTGCACCTGGTGCGATTCCAATTCCTCCTACAATCGCAGCCAATGCATCCGACACGTAGTCACCATTAAGGTTCAACGTGGCAATTACAGAGTACTCATCCGGACGCAATAAAATCTGTTGCAGAAACGCGTCAGCAATCACATCCTTCACCACGATCTTGTGTCCCCCTGAATTTATTTCCATCCATGGACCGCCATCTAACAATGTTGCACCAAATTCATTCTTAGCCAGTGCATACCCCCAGTCGCGGAAAGCACCTTCGGTAAACTTCATGATGTTTCCTTTGTGCACTAATGTTACGCTAGGCTTTTTATGCTGAACTGCGTATTCGATGGCCGATCTAACCAAGCGTTCTGTCCCTTCTCTCGACACAGGCTTAATCCCGATACCTGCAGTCTTTGGAAATCTTATCTTTTCAAAGCGCTTTCCGAAATTTTCCTGAAACAGTTTCAAAAACTTCGCATTGTCTTCGGTTCCTTCCTGAAATTCTATCCCGGCATATATATCTTCTGTGTTTTCACGGAAGATGACCATATCGGTTTTTTGAGGATCCTTAACTGGTGAAGGCACGCCTGAAAACCAACGCACGGGTCTCACACAGGCATATAGGTCCAGTTCCTGACGAAGTGCTACGTTAAGTGACCGCATTCCACCGCCCACAGGTGTAGTGAGTGGTCCTTTTATCCCAACCAGGCAATCCCTAAATACGTCAAGTGTTTCATCTGGCAGCCAGCTACCTGATTTGTTAAACGACTTTTCGCCTGCGAAAACTTCCTGCCATTCAATTTTCTTCTTACCACCGTAGGCTTTAGTTACAGCAGAATCGAATACATTCTTTGAAGCAGGCCATATATCTACGCCAGTGCCATCACCCTCAATGAAGGGAATTATTGGATTATCCGGCACATTTAGCTTTCCATTACTGATTGTGATTTTAGCGCTCATTGGGTTAATTGTTAAAGTTGTAAGTTCTTCCAGCGGCCCTTACTTGTTTCGGAGTGTAAGCCAATGTCCCTCCCATGAAACCGACTCGAGAGGAAGGGCGAAATTAAAAAAAATCGCGTAAAATGTGAGTCTAAAGACCTTTCTGGCATATTTATCGTTACAAGCTTATTGCAATCGAATTAGCCATGAGTTTCACCATCATTTTCTCCTCCCTTTTACTATTCAGCAGCCCAACTCCACCAGCAGATGATATCTGTTTGTCACCTGAAGAAAAGAAACTCTATGAC